>NZ_CAJPUY010000004.1 GCF_905397275.1 Cupriavidus yeoncheonensis
TTGCCATGGCCAACAAGATGGCGCGCACGGCCTGGGCCGTGTTGGCCCACAACCGGACTTATGATCGCGACTACGTCTCGGTCAGGCCTGCCTAGCGGCAGGCCGAGCTAGCAAGCAGGAAATCCGTCCACAGGTTGCGACGGTAAGTGGAGAGTGATGGCAAAACAGGTTAGACCGCGGGAGCCGAAACCCGACGACCTACTGGTGCGTAACAAGCACGCCCAAAAGCGAGGGACGTTCCCGGCGAATACCATCAGGGCCTGCAGGCTTTGCCTGCCACACAAGGCCGGATATAAGTCTGCAACCAACCGTTCGATGCCTCATGCTCAACTTGCCTTGCAAACCGGAGCGCGTTCATATAAGTAGGTCGCCGGCTACGCCGGCGAAACGGCAGCGCATGCCAAGCACGACACACCAATCAAACCCCTGCCGGCTACGCCGGCGAAACGGCAGCGCCTGCCAAGCACGACACCCCATCATCACTCATTCCCCGCAATCCGGCGAAAACCCCAAAACATCCGGGCCGATCCCGATGCCATCAGAGCATCACAGACTTGCATTCAAGGAATTCGGTCAGGCCGTGGGCGCCGTTTTCCCGTCCGTTTCCCGATGCCTTGTAGCCGCCGAACGGCATGGCCAGGTCGACCTGGGCGGCGTTGATGCGCACCGAGCCCGCGCGCAGCCGCGCGGCGACGCGGCGGGCGCGCGCCGTGTCGCCCGAAGCCACGTAGGCGGCCAGTCCGTACGGCGTATCGTTGGCGATGGCAATGCCGTCCTCTTCACCGTCATACGGAATCATCGCCAGTACCGGACCGAAGACTTCCTCGCGCGCGATGGCCATGCCGTTGTGCACATCGGCGAAGACCGTCGGGCGCGCATAGAAGCCGCGCTCGACGCCCTCGGGCCGCCCGGTTCCGCCGGCGACCACGCGTGCGCCTTCCTCCATGCCCGCGCCGATCAGGCGTTGCACCTTCTCGTACTGGGCACGGTTGGAGATCGGCCCCATCTTCGTGGCCGGATCGGCCGGATCGCCGACGGGAATCGCGTTGGCGACCGCAGCCGCCACCGCGACCGCCTCGGCGTAGCGCTCGCGCGGGACCAGCATGCGCGTCGGGGCGATGCAGGTCTGGCCGGAATTCATCATGACCTGCGTCACGCCGGTGGTCACGGCCGCCGGCAGGTCGGCATCGTCGAGGATCAGCAGCGGCGACTTGCCGCCCAGTTCCTGGTGCACGCGCTTGACGGTCGGCGCCGCGCTCAGTGCCACCTCCACGCCCGCGCGGGTGGAGCCGGTGATGGAGATCACGTCCACGTCCGGGTGCGACGACAGGCGCGCGCCCACGGTCTTGCCTTCGCCATAGAGCATGTTGAAGACGCCGGGCGGGGTATCGGCCTCGTGCATGATTTCGGCGAAGATCGCGGCGTCGAGCGGGGCGATTTCCGAGGGCTTGAGGACCACCGTACAGCCGGCTGCCAGCGCAGCGGCGGTCTTGGCGCAGATCAGGCTCAGCGGCCAGTTCCATGCGGTGACCAGCGCGGCCACGCCGATGGCTTCATGCCTGACGTAGTTGTTGCCGTAGGCAGTCTCGAACTCGAACTTGCGCAGCGTTTCGGTGGCGGCGGCCAGGTGCGCCAGCCCGATCGGGGCCTGCAGCGCTTGGCACAACGCGACCGGCGCGCCGATCTCCGTGCGCACCGCGTCGGCAATGTCGGCCATGCGCGCCTTGTACAGCCCGGTGATGCGTTCGAGCAGCGCGATGCGGGTCTCGCGGCTGGTCTGCGACCACGCCGGAAACGCCGCGCGCGCGGCGGCCACGGCCCGGTCCACGTCGGCGGCCGTGCCGAGCATGACCTTGCCGGCCAACGCTTCCGTGGCCGGATTGACGATGTCCATTTCCGTGGCGCCCGGTGCCGGGTCGACCCACTGGCCGTCGATATAGAACTGGTTGAGTGTCTTCATGGGGTAGATCTCCGCTGGCGGTCACACCGGACGGTCGCCGATGATGGTTGCCCGGTTCATGTGGCGCACGGCCGGGAAGTAATCCTGCACCGCGTAGTGCTGGGTGGCGCGGTTGTCCCACAGCGCCACCGTGTTCGCGCGCCAGCGCAGGCGCACCTGGTACTCGGGGGCGGCGGCCTGCCGGAACAGGTACTGCATCAGGTCCATCTCGGCCATGCGGAAGTCGGAGCCGATGCGATAAGGCTGCACGCGCGCGTAGTTGGCGAAATGCGTGGTGAAGCCTTCGTTGACGTAGAGGATCTTCTCGCCGGTTTCAGGATGGGTGCGTACCACCGGGTGAGCCATCGGCGGATACCGCTTGCGCATCTCGTCGTACCTGGCGCCGGTCACGCTCTGCCCGAAGGTCGGCATGGCGTCATGCACGGCCTGGAGTTCGGCAATGCGCGCCTTCATGTCGTCAGGCAATGCCGCATAGGCAGCGACCATATTGACCCAGATGGTGTCGCCGCCGATGTCGGGGCATTCCAGGCAGCGCAGCATCGATCCCATCGAGGGGGCCTCGCGCCACGACACGTCGGAGTGGTACAGGTTCTCGCGGCCGCGGCTTTCGCCGCCACGGCCGAACACCACCAGCTCGGGATGGTCCGCGTGGTGCGGGATCATCGGGTGGACCTCCAGCTCGCCGAAGCGGCGCGCGGCGGCCACGTGCTGCGCGGGCGTGATGTCCTGGTCGCGGAAGAACAGCACCTTGTACTTCAGCAGCGCGTCGCGCAGCGCGCGATAGCTTGCGTCGTCCAGGTGGCCCAGATCGACCCCGTCGACTTCGGCGCCGATGGCAGGCGTGCAGGGGCTGACGGTGAAGGGCCAGGGTTCAGTGTGCGCGGCGCGTGTGGCCGTGGCGGCTTCGGCTTGCATGGCTAGTCTCCTTCGCTCTGTGAGCTGGTCTTGATGCGGCCCGGGCCCCGCGGCCCGGCCGATGGGTCTCAGCGCTGGCGCGCTGTCAGCGTGCCGTCCTGAAACGGAACCTGCTTCATCTTCGCGGTATCCAGCCGCATCAGGCCGAACGCGCCGCTGTAGAAGATGTGGCCCTGCGGATCGACCTTCACCGGCGAATACAGGCCGTTGAAGGTCGGGTCGCTGCCGGTGCGGATGGTCATGACGGTCTTGCCGGTGTCCAGGTCCAGGCCGATGTGGTAGCGGTCATTCCACCGGCCAACGAAGTAGCCATCCACGATGGCCATGCGCCCGGCGCCGCTGATCATCGGCACCACGGAGATGGACGACACGTCCGGACGGGTCCACAGGCGTTCCCAGCGATGGGTCTTCTGCTGCCACTTCAGCGCGGCGGCGCCCGCGGGGCCGGGCCGGGTCGCGCCGTTGATCAGCGACACGTAGAAGCTGGCGGGGCTGAGCTGCGGGGCATCGCGGCTCGGGATGTTGTTGACGACGAAGGCGTAGTCACCATAAGCGGACACGGACTGCTCGGACTGGACGGATTCGAGTTCGGGGCCCATGTCCACTTCGGTCTGGTCCGCGACGCGCGGTGACGAGGTGCCCGGCTTCTGCTTCCAGCCCGCCGGAAGCTGGTCGCGCCAGAACGCCACCATGCGCATCTTGCGCGCGCCGTCGGTAATGACCACCAGCTTGTCTTCATCCGGCCCGAAGCCCATCAGCGTCGGCGTCGAGCCGGTGCCATCGCCGAGCTTGGGCGCCGGCATGCGCACGCCGCGGTCATAGCCCGCCTGCCACGCGCCGCTGCCTTCGTCGCTGTGGATCCTGCCGTCCTTGTCCACCACCAGGCGATACATGGTGGTGTTGGACGCCACGTAGACCGCGCCGCCGCCGGCTTCCGGCCCGGTCGCGAAGCTGTTCAGGAACTGCTCGTCGCTGCCGGCCACGGTAAAGACATCGACCGGCGCCAGCGTCTCGCGGTTCAGCGTGATGACCTTGCCGGAAGCCGTGTTGACGACCAGATAGCCGTTGTAGGTCATGCCCATGCCGAACAGGATGTCGGCCGGCAGGCGCGTGCCCTTGCGCGCCTTGTCGTTGTCGAACAGCGTGGCGGGCAGCGTGACCGCGACCGGCGCCGCCATGGCGGAAGCCGGGTCGCCCGGATGGCTCTGGGCGATGCGGAAGACCTGGCGGCCGTTGCAGCCATAGAAGGTATCGTCGCGCCCCAGCACCGCATAGACCGAACCGTTGACGCCCTGGTCCTCGGTCGAGGTCATCAGGCGGTTCGGCTGCGACTTCAGGTAGTCGAGCAGGCCCTGCTCGTCGCGGGCGTCCAGGAAGCGCCTGACCGCCTGCGCCTGCTCGTGCCGCTGCTGCGTGCCGATCGGCGTATAGCCGGGCAGGCGTACCGGAAGGTCGGAGCGGCCCAGTTCAACGAGCTTGCCGTCTTCCACGGCCAGTTTGCGCAGCGAAAACCCGGCCCACCACCAGTAGATATCCTTCCCGGCAACGCGGTCGGCCACCAGCGGCAGGCTAGCCGACTCGTTCGCGACCACCTGCACGGATTCGGGCGTGACCTCGAAATGCCCGCGCGGCACCGCGAATTCCACGCTGTCGGTCGCCCCGTCGTTCCAGTGCGTCTGATTGTTGTAGGACTGCGCGAGGTAGGGATTGGGCACCGGGCCGGCAGGCGCGGCGACCGCGGCCGTGGCGGCAAGCGCCAGCGCCGCCACGAGCGGGCGAAGGTTCAGGCGGGATGAGGAGAGCATGAGATGCACCTATGGTTCTCTTGGAATCGTGTTTGTCAGGCGCTGGCGCGGATCAGGTCGGCGGCCTTCTCGCCGATCATGATGGCTGGCGCATTGGTATTGCCGCCGACCAGCGTCGGCATGATCGAGGCGTCCGCCACGCGCAGTCCTTCCACGCCGCGCACGCGCAGGCTCGGGTCGACCACGGCCATCTCGTCGACCCCCATCTTGCAGGTGCCCACGGGGTGGAAGATGCTGTCGGCGTTGTCCCGCACGAAGTCACGGATCGCGCTTTCGTCGCCTTCGCCAGGGCCGAACGCATCGGTCTTCAGTTCCTTGCCGCCGGCCTGCATCAACGCGTCCTGCGCATAGATGCGGCGGATCATGCGGACGCCGGCGACCATGCCCTCCATGTCGGCTTCGGCCGACAGGAAACGCGGGTCTATCAGCGGCGCGTCGCGCATGTCGGCGGAGCCCAGGCGCACATGGCCGCGGCTTTCCGGCCGCAGCACGCAGGCGTGGCAGCTATAGCCATGGCCGGGCCGCGCTTTGGCACTGCCGCGGTTGCCGACCAGCGCCAGTGCGAAAGCGAGCTGCACATCGGGTTCGGCCAGGTCCGGGCGGCTGCGGAAGAAGGCGCCGGCCTCGACGATGTTGGAGCTGACCATGCCGGTGCGGTGGCGCCGGTAGCGCACGATTTCCGACACCATGCGCGCGGCGCCGCGCAGCGTATAGCCGAACAGGTCGGTGGAGTTCACCGCCTTCTGGATGGTGACGTCCAGGTGGTCCTGCAGGTTCTCGCCTACGCCCGGCAGGTCGTGCACGACCTGGACCCCGATGCTGCGGAGATGCTCCGCGGGCCCGATGCCGGAGGCCATCAGCAGCTGCGGAGAATTGAAGGCGCCCGCGCTGATGATCACTTCGCGGCGCGCGCGCAGGCTCTGCTCCACGCCGCCGCGCACCACGCGCACGCCGGTGGCGCGACGGCCGGTGAACTCGATGCCCAGGGCCTGCGCGCCGGTCAGCACCACCAGTCCCTTGCGGCCGCCATTCAGGCCGCGGCCGCTCGCATCGCCACGGTGCAGGTAGGCGCGCGCGCTGTTCCAGCGCTCGCCGTTGTGCTGCGTCACCTGGTAGAGGCCGGCCCCGTCCTGCTGCGCGCCGTTGAAGTCATGGTTCAGCGGCAGGCCGGCCTGCCGGGCCGCATCGACGAAGCGGCGCGAGAAGACGTTGGGGCTGCGCAGGTCGCCGACATGCAGAGGGCCGCTGTCGCCGCGCAGCGGGTCCGCGTGGCCCATCGTGCTGCGCTGGTTGGTTTCACTGCGGCGGAAGTAGGGCAGGACATCGTCATAGCCCCAGCCTTCGCAGCCGAGTTGTTGCCACTGGTCGTAGTCATGGCGGTGCCCGCGGATATAGACCATGCCGTTGATCGACGAACTGCCGCCCAGTCCGCGCCCGCGCGGCTGGTAGGAACGCCGGCCGTTCAGGCCGGCCTGCGGTACCGAGTAATAGGCGTAGTTGCGCGGCCCGGCGTTCATCGCCGTCCTGGCCAGCGCGATCGGCGTCCACACCGTGTAGTGGTGATCGTCGGGGCCCGCTTCCAGCAAGGCCACGGTAACGGATGGGTCCTCTGCCAGTCGGCCCGCCACGGCGCATCCCGCCGATCCGGCGCCCACCACGATGTAGTCGAATTCTGCGGCCGCCGCTTCACGGCCGATTGCTGCGTTGCTGCTCACTTGCGGTCTCCTGGGTCCTTGCGCGATGCCGGGATGCTTCTCCGTTTCAACGCGCGGCCACAGGATAGTGACATTACCTGTTATGACAGGTCAACCGATTTTCCGGAGAACCTGTCATGATAGGTATAATCCCTGAGCACCTATTCGCCACCGCCGCACCAACCCGAGGATTGCCCGTGACGCTGCCCAGATTCAAGGAGATCGAACAGGAGCTTCGCCAGCGGATCATTGACAGCCAGTGGCCGCCGGGCGCGAAGCTGCCTTCGGAGTCCGAGCTCACGACGGAGTTTGCCGTCAGCCGCATCACGGTGCGCCAGGCGCTTGCCGGGCTGCACAATGCGGGCCTGATCGAGAAGGTCAACGGCAAGGGCAGCTTCGTCAGGCGGCCCTCGGAACGGCCGGACCTGGGGCCGCTGAGCGGCTTCTACGAAGCGGGCCGGGCGAGGGGCAAGCTTGCCTATGGCAGGCTGGTATCGGCGCGCATGGCCAAGGCACCGGCTTTTGCCGTGTCGGCGCTCGGGCTGGAGGCGGGCGAGCGCGTGTTCTGCGTCAGCACGCTGCGGTTCTGGGACGATGTGCCGGTCGGGTACTTCCAGGTCATGGGCCCGGAAGCGCGCATGCGGCGCCTGGCGGAAGAGGACCTGGAAACCAACGACATCATGACGCTGCTGGAAACGCAGCTCGGTTTCCGCCTGAAGGAGCTGTCCTGCGAATCGACGGCCGTTGCCGCCAGCGGCGAGGTCGCCCGGCGGCTCGACGTGCCCGAAGGGTTCCCGCTGCTGCGCATCCGCAGCACGCCCTACGATATCGAGGGCCACCCCTTGTGCTGCGCCGAGCTCTATTTCCGGGGTGACCGTTTCAGCTACAGGTGGACGCTGTCGCGCTAGCGTGGCGGCGGGGGACTTCGCTCAACACACGTGTGGCTTAGGTCGCCTGGGATCGCCGTGAGCTCCGCACGCCAGTTCGCCGTCACCCGCGCTTGGGCAGTTTCCAGCCTGGCCGGATGAAATGGCAGGTGTATCCGTTGGGATAGCGTTCCAGGTAGTCCTGGTGCTCCGGCTCCGCTTCCCAGAACGGGCCGGCGGGCGCGACCTCGGTCACTACCTTGCCCGGCCAGAGTCCGGATGCATCGACGTCGGCAATCGTGTCTTGCGCCACCAGCTTCTGGGTGTCGTCCCGGTAGAAGATGGCCGACCGGTAGCTGGTGCCGGTGTCGTTGCCCTGGCGGTTCCTCGTGGTCGGATCGTGGATCTGGAAGAAGAACTCCAGGATCTGGCGATAGCTGATCTGCCGCGGGTCGAACATGATCTCGATCGCCTCCGCGTGGCTGCCGTGGTTGCGGTAGGTGGCATCGGGCACGTCGCCGCCGGTGTAGCCCACGCGCGTGGCCAGCACGCCTGGATACCGCCGCAGCAGGTCCTGCATGCCCCAGAAGCAGCCGCCGGCCAGGAGGGCGATTTCGGATTGTGTGGTCATGGTTGAGGTCCCTTCGTTCGGTTGCGTGGTTCTGTTGCGTTGCCTCGCCGGCCAGGTCTTGCCCGGTGGGGCGTCCCCATATTGTCCACCATTGGCGCCCGCCGGGAACCACACCCCCTCAATCCCCGTTAAAAAGTGGCTCCTATCCCTTCAGGTTCGGCAACGCCCCTCCCTCCATCTCCTTCTCCTGCAACTCCCTCCACGCAATCTTCCCGGTGGCCGAGCGCGGCAGGCGCTCGACGATCTCGACGATCCTCGGCGCCTTGTAGGTCGCCATATGGCTTCGGCACCAGCCGAGGATCTCGTCCGCGCCGACGGAACCGGCGTCCGGGCGCAGCACAATGACAGCCTTGACGGTCTCGCCGCGATGCGGGTCGCGCGCCGCGATCACGCACGCTTCGAGGATCGCCGGATGGGTGTGGAGCATGGCCTCGACTTCCGCCGGCCAGACCTTGTAGCCCGACGCGTTGACCATGCGCTTGAGCCGGTCGCGCATGACGAAGTAGCCGTCGGCATCGACGCTGGCCAGGTCGCCGGTGCGGAAGAAGCGCTTGCCGTCGATGACGATGAAGCTCTCGGCATTGGCCTGCGGCTGGTTCCAGTAGCCCAGCATGACCTGGGCGCCGTGCACGGCGATCTCGCCGACTTCGCCGGGCGGCACCTCCTCCAGCGTGGCAGGGTCGATCACGCGCGCGTCCACGCCGTATGTGCGCACGCCGAGATGGCCGTTGCGGGGCGCCGCGAGCGGATTGGCAATGATGAACGACGCCGTTTCGGTCAGGCCGTAGCCCTCGACAAAGGTCAGCCCGTAGCGCTCCTTCATCAGCCGCGCCGTGCCTTCCGGAATGGCCGCGCCGCCGCCCACCACGCAGCCGAGGCTGCTCAGGTCGAACGACTCGATGCCGGGCTGCGCGAAGAATTCCACCAGCATCGGCGGCGGCGCCGCCCAGAAGGTGACCCGGTGGCGCGCGATCAGCTCGGCGGCGGTGCGGCGGTCCCAGCGCGGCAGCAGCACGATGGTGCCGCCGACGTAGACCGGGCCATTGATGCCGTTCTGCAGGCCGAGCAGATGGAACATCGGCGCCACCGCCAGGAAGCTCGACTCGGCATGCGAACACCGCCACAACTGCGAGCCCGCCACCGACGCCATGACGGTGCGGTGCGTATGCATGCAGGCCTTGGGCGCGCCGGTGGTGCCGGAGGTATAGGGCAGCATGCACAGGTCGTCCGGCGTGCTGCGGTGGGGCATGGGCCGGTGCGCTGCGGCCACGGCCTGCAGCCAGTGGACCACGCCGGCGGGCAGCGGGACATCCCGGGCGCGCTGCCGGGCCCAGTCGGGGATGGCCAGGCGGGCGCCGCCGCCCAGGTCTTCCTCGGTGAGCGCGTCCCCATAGCTGTGGGCGATGACCTGCCGCAGCGGCGTGGTGCCGACCAGCGGAGCGATCTGGCCGAGCAGCTCGCTGGCGGCAAACGCCGCCACGGCACCGCTGTCGGTGACGATGTGGCGCAACTCGTCCTCCAGCAGCATGGCGTTGGCCGGCACCACCACGGCATCGGCGCGCAGGATGGCGAAGTAAGCCGCGATGAACTGCGGGCTGTTCTGGCTGAACAGCACCACGCGGTCGCCGCGGCCGACACCGCAGGCCTGCTGCAGGTAGCCGGCCAGCCGTTCGACCTCGTCCAGCAGCGCCGCGTAGGAGATCGCGTTGCCGTAGAACTGGATTGCGGTCTTGCCCGGAAAGCGGCGCGCCGAGATCTCCAGGTTCTCGAAGAGGGTCGTCTGCGGCACGTGGAAGCCGTAGGGCACCGGGCCCAGCGTCACGGACTTGTCCACGCACAGCATGCCGCTGGGGTAAGCAACCGCATCGCCCGGGCCGGGAAGGTAGGGAGTCATGGTCATGGCAGGCAAGGGATCAGGGGGTGTTTCAGAATGCCGTGTCGCCGTCGAGCAGCCGGCGCGCAATGGTGCGGCGCTGGATCTCGGATGTACCGTCCGGAATCCGCATGGTACGCACGAACCGGTAGCCGGCTTCGAGCCGCAACTCATTGGTCAGCCCCATGCCGCCGTGGACCTGCATGGCGCGGTCGAACACCCGGCACGCCATCTCCGTGGCCGAGGCCTTGACGATGGACACTTCCTTGGTCGCCGGCAGGTTGTTGTCCACCAGCCACGCGCAATGGCGCACCATCGACTTGGTGGCGTAGATGTCCATGGCGCACTCGGCCAGCATGATCTGCACCGCCTGGTGCGCGCCGATCGGCTGGCCGAAGGTCTTGCGCACTTTGGCATAGGCGACGGCCTGCTCCAGCGCCCATTCGGCCAGGCCCAGGCAGCTGGCGGCCATGCTCAGGCGGCCGGCGTTCACGCCATCGAGCGCGACCGTCAGGCCACGGTCCACCGGACCCAGGCGATGGGTGTCCGGCACGCGCACATTCTCCAGCGTGACGATGCCGATGTCCGCGCCCAGGTGGCCCATGGTCGGGATCACGCTCGGTACGGAGAAACCGGCGGTTTGGGTGGGCAGGAAGAAACCGGTGATGCCGCCCTTGCCGCCCTTGCCGGATCGTGCCTTCTCCTCGTCCGTGACGGCGAAGATCATGGCGTAGTCGGCATACGGCGCATTGGTGATCCACTGCTTGGTGCCGTTGAGCACCCAGTGGTCCCCGTCGCGCACGGCGCGGGTGCGCATGCCGAACACGTCGGAGCCGGCGTCAGGCTCGGACAGGCCGAAGCACATGGTCTTGTCGCCGCTGGCCAGTGCCTCGTGCACCGCTTCCAGCACAGCCGGGTCGAGGTGCTTCAGCACCGGGGACAGCCCGTTGGTGAAGGGCGACGGCAGCACCACGGTCTGCACCAGGTGGCGGTCGGGCCCGCAATGGGCATTCAGCCGTTCCTGGATATAGACCGCGGCCTGCGGTCCCAGCCCGCCGCCGCCGAGCGATTCGGCCGACAGCGCGGTGTAGAAGCCCAGTTCGGCCGAACGCATGCGGACCTGGCGGCGCAGCGCGAGGACTTCGGGCGCATAGCGGCCGTCCTCGGTGTAGACGGTGCGCTCGCTGGCCAGCAGTGCGCGGTGCTCTTTCTCGAGCGCCGCCACTTCGCGGTCGACGAACTTGATGAGGGCATCGCCGAATTCAACCCATTCGCTGGGGATCTCGAAATTCATGGGGCAAGTCTCCTTGTTCTGTCCAGGCCCGGCACCTGCGGGGCCCGGCGTCTTATCTGTTAGCGGATTAGGGGGTTAGCGGGATGCCGACGGGAGCGGATCGACCTCGATCACCGCATCCGCAGCGAAAGCGCCCTGGCCGGCAGGCATGGCAAAGACCGGGTTCAGGTCCACCGCCTGCAGGCGCGGCCCGGCCGCCACGGCAAAGGCCGACAAGCGCGACAGCGTGGACGCCAGCGCGGCGATGTCCGCCACCGGCCGGCCGCGCGCGCCCAGCAGCAGCGGCGCACCCCTGATCGAGCGGATGAGCTTTTCGGCCACGTCCTCGCCGAACGGGCAGCGGTGAAACACCACATCCCGGAGCACTTCGACGAACACGCCGCCGAGCCCGAACATGGCGATGGGCCCGAACACCGGATCGCGCTTGATGCCCATGATGCATTCCACGCCACCGCTGACCTGGCGCGCGACCAGCACGCCTTCGATGCGCGCGCCGGGCACGGCCTGGCGCGCACGCGCCGTCAGTATCGCGAAGCCTTCGCGCACGGCGTCCTCGTCCCGCACGTCGAGCAGCACGCCGCCGATCTCGGACTTGTGCAGGATGTCCGGCGACAGGATCTTCAGGACGACCGGGAAGCCGAACTCGCGCGCCGCCAGCACGGCGCTTTCCGCCAGCTCACAGGCGCGCTCGGGCACGCAGGCGATGCCGGCTTCGGCAAGGATCTGCTTGGCCTGCGCTTCGCTCGGTGTCGCGGCCGGCAGCGAGACTGCGCGAACGGCCGGGGGAGGCAGGACATCCCGCGCGGCAAAGGCGCGGCCGAAGCGGCCCATCGCGGCAATTGCGGTCACCGCGCGGGTGGGGTCCTCGAACACCGTGAAGCCCGCCTCTTCATAGGTGCGCAGCACCTCGCGCGGGCCTTGCAGCACGAGCACGTAGAGCCGGTCCGGGTAGCGTTCCCGCACCCGCGAGAGCTGCTCGCGCAGGGTGGGGGCCACGGCCGGGGTGGCCCCGGCATAGGTGAAGAAGCCCAGCACCGAGCGGTAGCCGCCGTCGCTGACCATGGCCTCGGTAAAGGGCCGGATCAGTGACAGGTCGTTGACGAATTGCGCCGTGGTATCGACCGGGTTGCGCGGCGCGCAGATCGGCAGCAGTTCGAGCAGGCGCGCCTGCGTGGCGGCCGGCATCGCGGGCATCGGCAGGCCCAGTTCCTCGGCCGCGTCGGAGACGATCACGCCGGCACCGCCGCTGACAGTAATCACGCCGAGCGTGTTGTCGGCGGGATAGATCCCGCGCGTGGCCAGCCGCACGATATCCAGCATCTCTTCGGTGCTGCGCGCGCGCACCACGCCAAGCTCGGCCAGCACGGTGTCGACCACGGCGTCGTCGCCGGCGATCGAGGCGGTGTGCGAGCGTGCCGCCGCGCCGCCGACTTCGCTGCGCCCGACCTTCATCATCACCACCGGCTTGCGCGCCTGGCGCGCGGCCTGCAGGGCGGCGACCAGGCCATCGCCATCGTGGATGCCTTCGGAGTACAGCGCGATCACGCCGGTGCGCGGATCCTCCACCAGCAGGCGCACCACTTCGCCCAGCGAGATATCGGCCTCGTTGCCGGTCATGACGATGCTCGACAGGCCGATGTCGGCCGCCTGTGCCGCCATGACCAGGTGGCCGCCATAGGCGCCGGACTGGCTGACAATGCCGACGCCGCCCGCACGCACCGGACCCAGCGCGATGCTGGAGGCAAAGCTGCCGACAAAGCCGCTATGGACGTTGATCAGGCCCAGCGCGTTCGGCCCCAGCAGGCGCATGCCGGTGCGGCGCGCCACGGCCAGCAGTTCGTCCTGGCGGGCCACGCCGTCGCCGCCCACCTCGGCAAAGCCCGCGCTGAACAGGATCGCCGCGCGGGTGCCGCGTTCGCCCAGCGCCGTCACGACGTCAAGCACTTGCGCAGCGGGCACCGCCACGATCGCGACATCGGGCACCTCGGGCAGGTCGGCCACGGCCGGATACGCGGGCAGGCCCTGGACTTCGCGCCGGTTCGGGTTGACGGGCAGGATGCGCCCGGCGAAGCCGAGCTGGAGCATGGCGGCGATCGGACGGCCGCCGATGCGGGCAGGGTCGTCCGACGCGCCGATGACGGCGACCGAACGGGGATTGAGCAGGATGTCGGGCAAGACAGGAGTGGTCATGGGATCAGCGGAGATCGGGTTTGTCTGGGAGAGGGCGTCAGGCCAGCGTGAAGGTCGGAACCGGTGCGCCGCCGTCGCTCGGCGAGAACCTGACCCGCACCTTCTGGCCGATGCGCACGCTGTCGAGGTCGCAGTCGACGATATGCGTCATCATCGAGACGCCTTCCTCCAGCGTCACGTAGGCGATGCAGAACGGGTTCGGCCCGGCGCGGCGCGTCACGCTGAAGGCGTAGATCGTGCCGCGCCCGCTGGCTTCCTTCCAGGCGGTGTCGCCCATGCAGAACGGGCACAGCACGCGCGGGTACCAGTGCGGCTTGCCGCAGGCTTCGCAGACCTTCACCAGCAGGCGGCCTGCGCGCGCAGCCTGCCAGAACGCGGCGTTGTCCGGCTGTTCGTCCGGCGCCTTGTAGGCCAGGGGGACATGAGGGGTGGTCATCGGATAGCTCCCGCTGCTTGAATCATTGCTCGCGTTCCAGGATCAGGGTGGCGCTGCCGTGGCGGCTGCCCAGGTAGCCGCCGGTGCCTTGCGCCAGCGCCAGGTCGCAGTTGGGCACCTGCACGGCGGGGTGGGCCTCGCCGCGCAACTGGCGCACGGCTTCGATCACCTTGGTGATGCCGCCGCGGTTGGCCGGATGGTTGTTGCACAGCCCGCCGCCGTCGGTATTGACCGGCAGCCTGCCCACGCCCGAGATCAGGTTGCCGTCCGCCACGAAGCGGCCGCCTTCGCCCTTCTTGCAGAAGCCCAGGTCTTCGAGCTGCATCAGCACGGTGATGGTGAAGCTGTCGTAGATCGACGCGTACTTGATGTCGGCCGGCGTGACGCCCGCTTCGGCGAAAGCCGCCGCGCCCGACACGCGCGCGCCCGACCAGCTCAGGTCCACTTCGCCGCCAAGCTGGCCTTTCACGTGCTCGCCGGCGCCGAGGATGCGGACCTTCGGGCGCTTCAGCCTTGCCGCGATCTCCGGACGCGCGACGATCAGCGCGCCGCCGCCGTCGGATACCACGCAGCAGTCGAGCTTGTGCAGCGGGTCGGAGATCATCGGGGAATTCAGCACGTCTTCCACCGTGACCACGTCGCGCAGCATCGCATGCGGGTTGTGCCGCGCATGGTGCGACGCCGCCACCTTGATCCACGCGAGCTGCTCGGGCGTGGTGCCGAACTCGTGCATATGGCGCATGGCCACCATGCCATAGAGGTTCACCGTGACCGCATTGAACGGCGCCTCGAACGGCGCGTCGGGCAGGTTGGCGCCCCAGTTGCGCGCCTGCGTGCCGCTGGAGCCTTCCGAGCGCGGGCGCCCGGCCAGCGTGATCAGCGCCACATTGCACTTGCCGGCCGCAATCGCCTGCGCGGCGTGCGAGACGTGCACCAGGTAGGCGGAGCCGCCGGTATCGGTGGAGTCGACATGGCGGACCCTGAGGCCGAGGTAGTCGATCATGTTGACGGCACCCAGCCCCGGCGCGTCGCCCGCGCAGAAGTAGCCGTCGACATCGGACAGCGACAGGCCGGCGTCCGCGAGTGCGCCGCGCGCGCTCTCGGCGTGCAGTTGCGCCACGCTCTTGTCCGGCGCCTTGCGGGTCGGGTGCTCGTAGGCCCCGACGATATAGGCCTTGCCTTTGATGGTCATGGCAGCGCTCTCAGATAGGGTCCCAGCCGATCACGTCGGGCGAGCGCTCCAGCTTGAAGAAGCTGTTGCGCATGGCCGGCATCGCGACCTCGCCGATGGCTTCCGGCGTCCAGCCTTCGCTCATGTGCACCGAGCGCACCGGGCGCGAATGGCTCATCAGCAGGATCTCGTTCGCACGCACGGCGAAGATCTGGCCACTGACCTCACGCGCGGCATCGCTGGCCAGGAACACCGCCATGGGCGCGATCTTGCCGGCTTCCATCTTCTGCAGCTTGGCCACGCGCGCCTTTTCTTCCGGCGTCTCGGACGGGATCGAGCTGGTCATGCGGCTCCATGCGAACGGCGCGATGCAGTTCGAACGCACGTTGAAGCGCTGCATGTCCAGCGCGATCGACTTCGACAGGGCGACAATCCCGAGCTTGGCGGCCGAATAGTTGGCCTGGCCCAGGTTGCCGATCAGGCCCGAGGTGGAAGTCATGTGGACATAGGCGCCGCCTTCCTGGTCCTTGAAGTAATTGGCCGCCGCACGGCTCACGAAGAAGGTGCCGTGCAGGTGCACGTCGATGACCGCGCGCCATTCTTCTTCGTTCATCTTGAAGAACATGCGGTCGCGCAGGTTGCCGGCGTTGTTGACCACGGCGTCGATGCGCCCAAAATTGTCGAGCGCGCACTGGACGATCTTGTGGGCACCGTTCCAGCTCGACACGCTGTCGGTGTTCGCCACGGCCTGCCCGCCGGCGGCGCGGATTTCTTCGGCCACGCGCTGCGCGGGGCCGGCATCGGCGCCATCGCCGGACATCGACACGCCCAGGTCGTTGACCACGACCCTGGCCCCGGCGGCCGCCATCGCCAGCGCGATCCCGCGGCCGATGCCGCCGCCTGCGCCCGTGACCAGTACTACCTTGTCCTGCATCGTTGCACTCATGTTCCTGCTCCTGTGGTCTGGTTTGGCCGGCGGCGGGATGCCGCCCGCATGGCGTTCATTGCGCCTCGATCCTTGCCTTCGTGATGACGTCGGTCCAGAGCGCCAGGTCTTGCCGCAGGCGCTCGGTGAATTGGGCCGGGCTGCTGATGCTGGGGGCATAGCCGGCACGCGCCAGGCTCTGCCGGAAGGCGGCGTTGCTGCCCAGCTCGCGGTTCGCCGCCACTAGCCGGTCCACCACCGCCGGCGGCAGGCCCGGCGGGCCGATCAGGCCAAACCAGCCGCTGACGTCGAAGCCCTTGATCCCGGACTCGGCAACGGTAGGCACGCCGGGCAGGGCAGCGTTGCGCACCGGCGAGGTCACGGCCAGCGCGCGCAGCTTGCCGCCCTGCACGTATCCGATCGCGGTGCCCGTGACGTCGAACATGAAGCCGATCTTGCCGCCGATCAGGTCGGTGACGGCCGGGGAATTGCCCTTGTACGGCACATGGAGGAAGCGCACGCCGCTGCGCTGGGCCAGCAGTTCGGCCGCCAGGTGATTCGATGCGCCAACGCCCGCCGAACCGAAGGCCAGCCCCTCGGGATGCGCCTTCGCATAGCCGACCAGGTCGTTCACGCTGTGCAGCGGGGAATCGTTCGCGACCAGCAGCACGTTGGTATAGGTATTGAGCAGGCCCACGAGCGTGAAGTCCTGCAGCGGCTTGTAGGTGGCTGTCTTCTGCACCAGCGGCGCCATGGTCAGCGTCGGGCTGCCGACGAAGAACAGCGTGTAGCCGTCCGGGCTTGCCTTGGCGGTGAGCGCCGCGGCAATGGCACCGCCGGCGCCGGCGCGGTTGTCGACCACGACCGGCTGTCCCAGCGCAGTGCCGAGATGCTGCGCATAGACCCGCGCCGCGCTGTCGACGGGGCCGCCCGCCGCGTAGCCGACGATGAGCCTGACCGGCCGCGACGGGTAGTTGTCAGATGCGCCGGCAAGGCTTGCCAGCGCACCCAGCACGCCGGCGACGATCCATCTTTTCATGCTTGTCTCCCTGGTTTTCCGCGCTGCGCGGAGGGCAGCGTGGCGGTTCATGGCTTGCTTTCGGCAGGGCGTTAGGCCACCACACGCTGCGCCTTCAGCGCCCGGATCCGGTCTTCGGCAAGGCCGATCCCGCCCAGGATCTCGTCGGTGTGCTCGCCCAGCAGGGGGGCGCGGCGCCGCACGGCGCCCGGGGTATCGCTCAGCTTGATCGGCACCCCGGCGATCTTCACCGGGGTGGCCGAGCCCGGTTGCTCGACATCCACCAGCATTTCGCGGACCGCGTAGTGCCTGTCCGCGAAGATTTCGGCGGACGTGTAGACCGGACCGAACGGCACCTTGCCGCCCAGTGCTTCGGCGATTTCCTCCTTGCTGCGTACCGCGGTGAAGGCCTCGATGGCGTCGATCACCAGCTGCTGGTGCCGCACGCGCGCAGCGTTGGTGGCGAAGGCGGGGTCCTGCGCCAGCTCCGGGCGGCCGATGGCGTCGGCCAGCTTTTCCCAGAAGGCGTCGGTCGCGCAGGCAATCGACACATGGCCATCGCGCGCGCGGAACAGTCCGAACGGGCACAGCAGCGGGTGGCGGTTGCCCTCCGGCGCGGGCACCGCACCGGTGTAGGAGGTCTGGTAGACGATGCGCTCGCACATGGCCAGCACCGCGTCGGTCATGGCGACGTCGACGAACTGGCCCTGGCCGGTCGCGCGCGCGCGGCTCACCGCGGCCAGGATGCCGATGCACAGCATCAGCGCCGGCACGGTGTCGCCCACGCCGGGACCGATCTTGGTCGGCGTGTCGCGGTCGGGACCCGTGATGCCCATCATCCCGCCCATGGCCTGCGAGACCACGTCATACGCCGGCCACTGCGCATACGGGCTTGCGCCGCTGCGCGGGTCGCCGAAGCCGCGCACGGTGCCGTAGACCAGGCGCGGGTTGGTCTCGCGCAGGGTTTCGTAGGAAAGGCCCAGGCGCTCCATCACGCCGGCGCGGAAGTTCTCCACCACCACGTCGGCGTCGTCGATCAGCCTGCGCAGGATCTCGCGCCCGGTGCCGGTCTTCAGGTCCAGCGCGATCGAGCGCTTGTTGCGGTTGACGCTCTGGAAATAGCCGCCGAAGTCCTTCAGCGTGTCGTCGGCGCGGAACGGGCCGGTGACGCGCGTGCCGTCGCCGGTCATGGCCTCGACCTTGATCACGTCGGCGCCATGGTCGGCCAGGATCTGCGTGCAGAACGGGCCGGCCAGCATCTGGGTGAGGTCGACCACGCGCAGGCCGGCGAGGGCGCCGGTGGATTTGCAGTGGGACGGGGCGTGGGACGGGGCGTGAGGCTGCATGGTTGACTCCAACATTGGCTGGTCAGGCGGCATCGCCGGCCATCCACGCGTGCAGGCGCGGATACAGGTCCGATGCCGGCTGCGTGTCCAGGGTTTCGACGAAATCCCACAGCGCCTGCGCCGGCTGCGTGCCAAGCAGGGCCTCGACCTTGCCGCGCAGCCTGGTGGCGCGGGTGGCGTAGGGCATCGGATCGCCGAGTTCGACGCTGCAGCTCAGCGACGCGCCGGAGGTCGTCACGACGGTGGCCCGGCAGGCGGTATCGGCAACGGCCGGGTCGGGGCGGATCCCGACGCGACGCGCCAGTTCCATCAGTGCCGGAACCCGACAGCTGGCATCGGAGAACGACGCGAGCGCGGCCGTGTCGACACCGGCCAGCACCATCGCGGCCGTCAGCGACAGGCTAAACTTCGCTTCCAGCCCCGTTGCCGGCTCGGCAATACAGCAGACCGGCAGCCACTGCGGTGCGATGGCCAGCGTGATCGCGCCGATGTCCCGCGCCTGCAGTCCGTGGCGGGCGCGCAAGGTCTTCAGCGCTTCCAGCGCCGGGTGGGTGCCGTGGCAGCAGGCGTGGAACTTGTGCTGGACGTCGACAAAGCGGAACGTTTCGGGCAGGCCGGCGAACGGATCGTCCATGCAACCTTGCCCGGCGCCATGCGTCGCGGCAAACCCGGCGGCGCATTCGATCGCATCAGGCCGCGCGACAAAGCCCAGCGACGCCAGCGTGGCGGCTTCTACGCCGGTCGACGCTGCCATGCCCGCGTGGAATGGCTTGGCCATGGTGCCGAACTGGCACTTCAGGCCGGACGCGCGCGTCGCGGCGAGGCCCAGGGCATGGGCGGCCTGCTTCGCGTCGAGGCCAAGCAGGCGCGCCGCTGCCGCCGCGGCGCCAAAGGCCCCGGAGGTGGCGGTCTGGTGGAAACCGGCGTTGTAGTGCGCCCGGCCCAGCCAGCCGCCGACGCGGCAGGTCACCTCGACCCCGGTCAGGAAGGCCTCCAGCAGCGCGCGGCCACTGGCCTGCCGCTGTTCGGCCACCGCCAGCGCGGCCGGCATCACGGCCACGCTCGGGTGGCCGACAAAATCGAAGTGCGTGTCGTCGTAGTCGAGCGCATGCGCGGTTGCCCCGTTGAGCAGCGCGGCGGCTCGGGCGGGAATGCGCTGCGCCAGGCCGAAGGCGCTGGCCTGCGGTGCGCCGGCCTCGCTGCGCACCATTTCGCGCACGGTCCGGCTGACCGGTTCCTGCGCGCCGGCGATCGCCACGGCCAGGCAGTCATAGATGGACAGCCGGGCGATTGCGAGCGCGTCCGCGGAAAACCGCAGTGAATCGTCAACCGCCAGGCTGGCGGCACGCGCGGTGATACCGGCGGGGGGCGAGGTGGCTTGCGTCATGGCTTGCCCCCGGCTCAGGCGGCGACCTTGCCCAGCATCGCATCGGAGATGATGCGCATCTGGATCTCGGACGTGCCCTCGAAGATCTTGGTCAGGCGCGCGTCGCGCCAGTAGCGCTCGGCCGCGAAATGCGTGGTGTAGCCCGCGCCGCCGTGGATCTGCAGGCCTTCGCTGGTCACGCGTTCGCACATCTCGCTGGCGAACAGCTTGACCATCGACGCCTCGGTGTCGGCGCGCATGCCTTCGTCGATCTTCTCGCACACGGCGTAGAGCAGAGCGCGCGAAGCCTCGATCTGGGTCGCCATATCGGCCAGCTTGAAGCGGATCGCCTGGAAGTTGCCGATGGGCGAGCCGAACTGGGCGCGGTCCTTCGCGTACTGGATCGAATCCTCCAGACTGCCCTGTGCCAGGCCGATGGAGCGCGCGGCCGTATGGGCACGCGCCGTTTCGAGTCCGGCCGTGGCCAGATAGAACGCCTTGCCTTCCTCGCCGACCATCTTCGAATGCGGCACGCGGCAGCCGTCGAAGGCCAGTTCCCAGGTGGTCCAGCCGTGGTAGCCGATCTTGGGAATGATGCTGCCCTTGACGCCTTCTGGCAGTTCTCCGCGCGGCTTCTCGACCATGAAGGCGGACAGGCCCTTGTGGCGTGCCTTGGGGTCGACCTCCGGATCGGTGCGGCAGATCACGAGGATGAAGTCGGCCTCGTCGGCAAACGTGCACCAGTACTTGCTGCCGGTGATGACCCAGTCGTCGCCGTCACGGACAGCGCGGCAGGAGATGTTGGCCACGTCGGAGCCGGCATTGGGTTCGGACAGCGAGAACGCACCGAGAAATTCGCCACGCGCCATGCGCGGCAGGTACTCGGCCTTCTTCTCGGGCGACAGGCCCTTGAGCGCGCCGATCAGGCCGTTGCCGCGGGCGATCAGGCTGCCCACGCTCATCCAGCCACGCGAAAGCTGCTCGGCCACCAGGCAGTACTCGTAGGCGCCCAGGCCCAGGCCGCCGTACTCCTCGGGAATCAGGATGCCGAAGTAGCCGAGTTCGGCCATCTCGTCGATCAGCTCGCGCGGGATCTGGCCCTTCTCCGGGTCCAGCTTGTTGGCGATGGGCAGCACGCGTTCCATCGTGAACTGGCGCGCGGCCTCCTGGATCATGCGCCGCTCTTCGGTCAGTTTTTGCACCTTGCACTCCTGGCGGTAGCCTGTGATTCGCTTGGATGGCGATGTTTATGTACGTACATAGTAAGGGGAAAGTCCGGGTGGGTGGCAAGCCTTATCGCCGATACCCACCCAAATCGGGTGGGGTTTTTCCGGCGGTTTCTTCGCCATAGCGGTCAGACTTCTGGTTGATTCCAGTTGACAGGCCGAATCTGACGAATCAATATGTACGGACATAAAGACGCAATGGCGGGTCGATGCGAAAGCGCGACGACCCGCGCCAGAGGGACAAGGAAACGGATATGAAGAAGGACCGCAGCGGCAACTATTTCGAGGACTTCCGCGTCGGCATGCGGATCAGCCATGCCACGCCGCGCACGCTGACCGAGGGCGACCGCAGCCTGTATATCGGGCTGACCGGCAGCCGCGCGGCGCTGTGCACGGCCGAGACCAATGCCCGGCAGCTCGGCTTCGAGCACCGGCCGCTGGAAGACCTGCTGGTGTTCAACACCGCGTTCGGCAAGACCGTGCCGGATATCTCGCTCAATGCCGTGGCGAACCTCGGTTACGCGGAAGTGCGCTTCATTTCGCACGTGTATCCGGGCGATACGCTGGCCGTCGACACCGAAGTCATCGGCCTGAAGGAGAACTCCAGCCGCAAGAGCGGGGTGGTCTACGTGCGCTCCACCGCCCGCAACCAGCATGGCCGCGAGGTGCTGAGCTGGGTGCGCTGGGTGATGGTGCACAAGCGCGACCACGGCGCCGCCTGCGGCGAGGCGATGGTGCCTGCCACCGAGGCGGCGGTGCCGGCCGAGCGCCTGCGCCGCAGCGACTACACGGCGCGCGTGCGCGAGATCACCGCCATGACGGGCTTTGACGACCTGTGGGAGGACTACGCCGTGGGCGAGCGCATCGACCACCCGGGCGCGATGACGATCAATGACAGCGACCACAGCCTGGCCACGCGCCTGTACCAGAACACGGCGCGCGCGCACTTCGACGGCCATGCCATGGCGGCGAACGGCGGCCAGCGCCTGGTCTACGGCGGCCACATCATCTCGGTATGCCGCGCGCTGGCCTATGACGGGCTGGAAAACGGCCTGTCGATGCTGGCCATCAACGGCGGCAGCCATGTGAACCCGAGCCATGCCGGCGACACCATCGCCTGTGCCACCCAGGTGCTGGACAAAGTCGACCTGGGCCAGGATCACGTCGGCGGCCTGCGCCTGCGCATGATCGGCGTGAAGAACGCCGGCGCCGCGTCCATTGCCTTCCCGGAGCCGGGCGAAGGCCGGCCGGCGCACCCGTCCAACGTGGTGCTCGACCTCGACTACACCATCGCCATGCCGAAACGCCAGCGCTAAGCCCCGCGCGTGGGCAGCCCCATTGCATCCAACCATTCAGCGAGACCAGACATGACCACCGCAACACATCCGAACGACGCGCTCTTTGCCGGCGAAAAGGCATTTCCCGTGCTGGCCGCGTGCGAACACTTCGCCGGCAGCGAGAAGCTGATCGGCAAGGCCATGGACCTGCAGGTCGAATACGGCCCGGTCTTCGACGTGACCTGCGACTGCGAGGACGGCGCCGCCGCCGGCCAGGAGCGCGAGCACGCCGAAATGGTGGCGCGCATGATCGCCTCCGACCGCAACCGCTTCGACCGCGCCGGCGCGCGCATCCATGACCCGTCGCATCCGGCCTGGCGCCAGGACGTGGACATCATCGTGGGCAGCGCCGGCAGCCGCCTGGCCTATATCACCGTGCCCAAGGCCACCAACAGCGGGCAGGTCGCCGAGGTGATCCGCTACATCGGCGACGCTGCCAAGAAGGCCGGCCTGGACAAGCCCGTGCCGGTCCATGTGCTGATCGAGACCCACGGCGCGCTGCGCGACGTGTTCCAGATCGCCGAGCTGCCGAACATCGAAGTGCTCGACTTCGGCCTGATGGACTTCGTCAGCGGCCACCACGGCGCGATCCCGGCCGCCGCCATGCGCAGCCCGGGCCAGTTCGAACACGCGCTGCTGGCGCGCGCCAAGGCCGACATGGTCGCGGCGGCGCTGGCCAACGGCATCGTGCCCGCGCACAACGTGTGCCTGAACCTGAAGGATGCCGACGTGATCGCCGGCGACGCGCGCCGCGCACGCAATGAATTCGGCTTCCTGCGCATGTGGAGCATCTACCCGGCGCAGATCCAGCCGATCGTCAACGCCATGCGCCCGGACTTCACCGAAGTCGAAGACGCCGCCGGCATCCTGGTGGCGGCGCAGGACGCGGACTGGGGCCCGATCCAGTACAAGGGCGAACTGCACGACCGCGCCACCTACCGCTATTTCTGGGAGGTGCTGCAGAAGGCGAAGGTCACCGGCATGGCGCTGCCCGCCGAGGCGGAGCGACGCTTTTTCGCAAACTGATTCGCGAACCGATTCGCGAAAGACAGAGGAGGAGGGCGCGGCAGCAGCATCGTAAAATGCGCGCACTCTCCGACTTTCCGCACCGCCTGCCGCCATGACCGCGACCCTGAAGGACAGCAAGACCGATACGCCGGGCGCGCCCACCCGATATGCCGAACTCGCCAGCATGCTGGTGAAGGACATCGTGGAAGGGCGCCGCGTGGTGGGCAGCCTGCTGCCGACGGAGCATGAACTGGCCGAGCAGCACGGCGTGAGCCGCCACACCGTGCGCGCCTCGCTGCGCATGCTGCAGGACCTGGGCTATATCTCGCGCAAGAAGGCCGTCGGCACCATTGTCGAGACCGCCAACCCGAACGCGGCCTACACGCAGTCTTTCGGCACCGCCGAAGACCTGGTGCGCGTGGCGGCGACCGAGGTGCGCGCGATCGATGACGTGCGCGATGTCACGCTGGACCGCGCGCTGGCGCGCCGGCTCGAAGCGCCGGTGGGCAGCGCGTGGGTGCTGCTCAGCGGCACCCGCGTGGACGCGCGCAAGGGCAGCACGCCGGTGGCGCAGGCCGATATCTATATCGATGCGTCGCTGGCGGGGCTGGTCGAGGCCATCCGCAGCCATCCCCAGACCCTGGTCAGCGCGCTGATCGAGCGCGAACGCGCGACCGCCATTGCCGAGATCCGGCAGGTGGTCACCGCCACCCTGATCGAGGCGCCGCTGGCCGCGCAGCTCGGCGTGCCGGCCGGATCGGCGGGGTTGCGGCTGATCCGCCACTACAAGGACGGCTCCGGCAAGATCCTGGAGATCACCGACACCATCTATCCGGCCGATCGCGTGTCGGTGGCGTTCCAGCTCAAGCGCAGCCGGGGGGCTGCACTGGGGCTGTAACGCGATCAAGCGATCAAGCGATCACGCGATCACGCTATCCGGCCAGCGCCCGCGCGGCTTCGGCAATACGCTCCGCCAGCCGGCTGGCAACGGGCTGGCGGCTGTGGGGCGCACGCTCGACCAGGCCGACTTCGCGATAGAAGGTGTCCGCGCCCAGCGGCAGCGCCACGACGCCCGGCGGCCATTGCGTCGTGGCAAACGTGCGCGGCGACAGCCCGACGCCCAGCCCGCGCGCCACGAGCTGCGCGATTCCTTCCAGTTCATCGAGTTCGATCGCTTCCTGCACCGCCACGCGGTGCTGGCGCAGGAACTGGTCGACCAGCCGGCCCCCGAACGAGCCGCGGTCGTAGCGGATGAACGGTGCCGACTCGATGGCTTCACGCCAGTGGCGGGCGGCCATGGCGGCCGGCACCAGCAGCTCAAAGGGCTCGCGCAGCAGCGGACGCCAGTCCAGTTCGGCCGGCAACGCATAGGGCGGGCGGATCAGCACCGCGATATCGACATCGCCGGCATCGACCTGGCCCAGCAGGCTGAGCGAGACGCCCGGCACCATGCGCACGCGGCAGCCCGGCAGATCGGCACGGAAGCGGGCAATGGCATCGGGCAGGAATGTCACCTGCGCCGACGCAATCGCGCCGATGCGCACCATGCCGCCTTGCGCATCGGGCCCCTGGTGGCCGATGCGTTCATACAGCGCGACCAGCTCCTCGGCCAGCGCCAGCGTGTCCCGCCCGGCCGCGTTGAGCCGGGCCGAGCGCCCGGTGCGGTCGAACAGCGGAAAGCCCAGCTCCTCTTCCAGCCGGTGGATCTGCGCGCTGACGGCCGACTGGGTCAGGCCAATCCGGGCGCCAGCGCCGGCAAAGGTACCCTGGCGGGCGACGGCGATAAAGGTGCGTAGCTCTCGCAGCATGCCGATTGATCGAATTTGATGTTGCTCAGCGTGAAAATATATCGCTTTTCATCATCAGTCGTCATGCATAGACTTGGCCCCTGTGGATGCGGGCCCGTCGCCGGGCCAGCGTCATCGCCACGTTCCCCAATCCTCGAGAGCCCCCACCATGAGCGCACCCGCCGCCGTCCTGCCCCCGTTCCACCTGGCCTTCCCGGTCCACAACCTTGCCAGCGCGCGCGAGTTCTATGGCGAATTGCTTGGCTGCCCCGAAGGCCGCAGCTCGGACGCGTGGATCGACTTCAACTTCTACGGCCACCAGATCGTGGCGCACCTGGCGCCCGATGAATGCGGCCACCACGGCACCAGCGCCGTGGACGGCCATGCCGTGCCCGTGCGCCACTTCGGCGCGGTGCTGTCGATGGAAGCCTGGCAAGCCGCGGCCGACCGGCTCCGCGCGGCCGGCGTGGAATTCGTCATCGAGCCGCATATCCGCTTCAAGGGCGAGGTGGGCGAGCAGGCCACCATGTTCTTCCTGGACCCGTCGGGCAATGCGCTGGAACTGAAGGCGTTTGCCGACATGTCCTCGCTGTTCGCCAAGTAAGCTGGCAGCGGCGGGACGCCCTCAGGAGGCGATCCCGCTTTCGTCCACCAGCCGGTCACGCACGAAGCTCAGGAAGGTGCGCACGCCATCGGGCAAGGTACGTCCGGACAGCGTTTGCAGTTCGATGGCACGGCTTTTCATGCCGCGCTCGCGGATGGCCGCGGCGTGCAGTTCGCCGCGGCGCAGGCGGTCGCCAACCGTAACGCCGCCCGAGATCGACAGCCCGCCGCCGTGCAGCACGAAGCTGGTCAGGGTCTCGAACTGGTTGCTGACCAGCACCGGCTCGAACGCCATGCCGCGTTCGCTGCAGGCAATGTCGAAGAGCTGGCGCACGGTGTTGTCGCTTTCCGGCAGTGCCAGCGGATATGGCTGCATCTGTGCCAGCGTGATGCTGCGAAACCGCGCCAGCGGATGATCGGGCCGCATGATCGCGATCACGGGCGCCGCCTGGCGGTGTTCCACGCGGATGCCTTGCTCGGCGGCCCGGCTGTAGGTGATGCCGATATCGGCATCGCCATGCAGCACGATGCCCGTGACCTCGGCCGGCGGCGCCACGCGCACATGGAAATGCAGCCCCGGGTAGCGCTCGCGGAACTCGGCAATGGCGCGCGGCAGGAATTCGATGGCGAAACCCGCCGAGCTGGCCACCCGCACGCGCCCGCGCCGCAGCCCCTGCAGCGCGGCAATCTCCGTCACCACCCGATCGGCCTCCAGCGCATTGCGCAGCGCATAGGCGGCCAGCAGTTCGCCCGCGGCGCTGGCCACCATGCCGCGCGGCCGGCGGTCGAACAGCGGCACGCCCAGCAATCCTTCGAGTGCCGCCACCTGGCGGCTGACCGCGGACACCGTGACATTGAGCCGCTGCGCTGCCTCGGTCAGCGACCCGGTGCGGACGACTTCCAGGAAATAGCGCAGCGAGGTGTCCTGCAGGCGGTGCGACAGCATCGGTCGGGGCTCCGTGTGGCTGGGGTCGGGGTATGCGTGGAGGTTTGCGTTTTCCGCAAGGGTATTTGAAAAAATCATCGATTGTGGGAAACCCATGCCGCCCCTATGCTCTTTCCTGACACGACAGAAGAGAGGAGACAGGCTTCCATGAACGCGACAATGGGCACTCCCGCGGGCACCCCCGCCAGCACCCCGACCGATTCCATCCTCGAGCTCGACGCCGTTGGCCTGTCACGGGCCATCCATGCGCGCGAGGTGTCGTGCGTGGAGGTGCTCGACGCCTGCCTGGCGCAGATCGACCGCCATAACCCTCGCGTCAATGCCATCGTGGCGCCGGTCGACCGGGACCGTCTGCGCAAGGACGCGGCCGACCTTGACGGCGAACTCGCCCGGGGCGCCAGCCGCGGCCCCTTGCATGGCTTTCCGCAGGCCCCCAAGGACATCATGCCGGCCGCCGGCATGATCACCACCAAGGGCTCGCCGATCTTCGCCGGGCAGGTCAGCCAGGCCGATGCCGTGATCTTCGAGCGCATGCGCGCCGGCGGCGCGCTCTTCGTCGGCCGCACCAACTCGCCCGAGTTCGGCCTGGGCGGCCACACCTACAACCCGGTCTATGGCACCACCCGCAACGCCTGGGACCCGGCGCGCTCGGCCGGGGGCAGCAGCGGCGGGGCGGCCGTGGCCGTGGCGCTGCGCATGCTGCCGGTGGCCGATGGCTCCGACATGATGGGATCGCTGCGCACGCCGGCCGCGTTCAACCATGTCTATGGCCTGCGCACCTCGTTCGGCTGCGTGCCGCACGGGCCCACCGAGGAGGTCTTCTTCCAGCAGTTCAGCGTGGCCGGGCCGATGGCGCGTAACGTGCCAGACCTGGCGTTATTGCTGTCGGTGCAGGCCGGTTTCGATGCGCGCCTGCCGCTGACGCGCCGTGCCGAGGCCCCGGGCAGCTTCGTCCTGCCGCCGGAGAGAGACTGGACCGGCGTTCGCATCGGCTGGCTCGGCGACCTCGGCGGCCATCTGCCGACCGACGCCGGCCTGCTTGACACGTGCGTCATGGCGCTCGGTCACCTGCGTGCGCTCGGCTGCACGATCGACGCCGCACTGCCGGACTTTGACCTGGAACGCCTGTGGCAGGCATGGATCGACCTGCGCAGCTTCGCCGTCGCGGGCGCCAACCACGCGCTCTACCGCGATCCCGCCAGGCGCGCCCAGCTCAAGCCGGAGGCCGTCTGGGAGATCGAACGCGGGCTGGCCCTGTCGGGTCCACGTGTGTACGAGGCCATGAGCGTGCGCAGCGCGTGGTACCAGGCACTGCGCGTGCTGTTCGAGCGCTTCGACTACCTGGTCATGCCGGCGGCGCAGGTCTTCCCGTTCGATGCCGGGCTGGACTGGCCGCACGCCATCGACGGCCGCGACATGGACACCTATCACCGCTGGATGCAGGCCGTGGTGCCGGCGACGATGGCGGGCCTGCCCGCACTGGCCGCGCCGGCGGGCTTCGGCCGGGAGGGGCTGCCAGCCGGCATCCAGATCATCGGACCCGCGCAAGCCGATGCCGCGGTGCTGCAACTCGGCCATGCCTACGACCAGGCGGGCGGTTTCTCGGGCGTGCGCAGCCCCTGGCTGGCGTAGGCACCGGATCATCGCCTTTGTCCCGCGGGCGCCGGACCGCCCGCATGGCTTCGCTTATCTCTCGCTTTCCCCTCGCTTTCCCCTCGCTTTCCCCCGTTTCCCCAAAAGCCGCAGGCAGGAGTCGAACCGATGACCGCAACGCCCACGAAACCTTTCCTTGCATGCGCCGGCCTGGCCGCTGCGCTGGCTGCCGCGCTGACGACTGCGCCGGCCGCGGCGCAGGGACCGTCCTGGCCGGACCACCCGATCCGGCTGGTGGTGCCCTTTGCGGCCGGCGGGGCGACCGACGTGCTGGGCCGCTTGCTGGCGGTCGGCCTTGGCGAAAAGCTCGGCCAGACCGTGGTCGTGGAAAACAAGCCCGGCGCCAGCACGGTCATCGGCGCCACGCAGGTGGCCAAGGCCACGCCGGACGGTTACACGCTGCTGCTCGCCGCCAGCACCACGCTGACACTGAACCCGGCGATCCGGCACAACCTGGCGTACGACCCGCTCAAGAGCTTTGCGCCGCTGGGACTGGTGGCGGACATGAGCCTGGTGCTGGTGGCCAACCCCGAGATCCGCGTCAATTCGCTGAAGGACCTCGTGGCGCAGGCAAAGGCGAATCCGGACAAGTTCTCCTATGGCTCCTTTGGCGCGGGCTCGTCGGTCCATTTCGGCGGCGAGATGCTGAAGTCGGCCACCGGCGCGCGCATGGTCCATGTGCCGTTCAATGGCAGCGCGCCCAGCCTGACCGCGCTGGCCGGCGGCCAGGTCCAGGTCGCGGTGGACACCGTGGTCGCGAGCCTGCCGTTGATCAAGGGCGGCAAGATCAAGCCGCTGGCGGTGCTGTCGGCACAGCGCCTGCCCGCCTTGCCGCAAGTGCCCACGGTGGCAGAAAGCGGCTACCCGGGCTTCCAGATGGGCACGTGGTTCGCGTTGATGGCGCCGGCTGGCCTGCCTGCGCCGGTGCAGCAGAAGCTGGAGAAGGCACTGGCGGAAGTGGCCAGCGCGCCGGCGACCCGGGCCCGCATGGTCGAGTTGGGCCTGACACCGGCCTATGGCAATGGCGCGGCAGTCAGGGCGCGCGTCGAAAAGGAACTGCCCGAGATGCGGGCGGTAGCGGCGCGGGCGGACATTCGCGCGGAGTAGGGCAGGACAGCCCCCGGGCCTGGGCCGGTCAGCTTCCTGCACTTTGCTGACCGGTCCCGCGCGGCGCGCAGCCTCTCCGGAGCCGCCCAGGCCAGCGGTTCCCGCCATGGGTCCGGCCGCGGAATCGATTTGAAGTCCGGCGCAATTCGCCTACTCTGCAGACTCAGGCACGACAGGGAGTGCATGCGCCGCCTCCTCGCACCATTTGCGCGGGCGAGACCGGCCTGTATTGCCGATCGTCTGGCAAAAAGGAGCCGGCAATGGATGCAGTCAGGGTGCTGTTCGAAACCCAGCCCTTGTTCACCTTGCTTCTCACGGTTGCACTGGGCTACGTGGTCGGCGAAATCAATATCAAGGGTGTTTCGCTCGGTTCCGGAGCCGTTCTGTTCGTCGGACTGGCCATCGGTGGCTTTGCCCCCAAGGCGGCGCCACCCGCGCTGGTCGGGACCCTCGGCCTGCTCCTGTTCCTCTATGGCATCGGCATCCAGTACGGCGCCCAGTTTTTCGACGGCCTGACCAGTACCAGGGGGCTGAAGGCCAACGCCGCGGCCGTCCTGGGCGTTCTCGGCGCTGGCATCGTGTCGCTGGCGCTGGTGCCGATGTTCGGCCTGAAGCTCGATGAGTCGCTGGGGATCTTCGCCGGCGCCGGGACCAGTACGGCGACCTTGCAGGCAGTCATCGCGGCCATGAAGGGCGACGGCGCCGCGGTTGGCTACAGCGTGGCCTATCCCTTTGGGGTCGCGGGGCCGATCCTGCTCCTTTATGTGCTGGGTGCGGCGCTGAAGGCGAAGATCGAGGCGCCGGCGGCAAAGGTCATCGAGATGGCCGAGATTTCCCTGCGCAATCCCGCGCTCATCGGGCTCAGGTTCTCCCAGCTGAAGGTGCAATTGCCAGCGGGCCTGACCATTGCCGCGGTACGTCGGGAGCACCACAACCAGCTACCGGAAGAAGACCTTGTCCTGCGCATGGACGATGTCCTGCTCGCGACCTCCACCGACCCGGCACGGCTTCGCGAAGCCGCTGCCCTGCTGGGAGAGTTGCAGCCCGGCCGGATGAGCAGTCATCGGGAGGATCTCGACTATGTCCGGGTGTTTGCCTCAAGCCGCGCGGTGGTCGGGCTTGCGCTGCGCGACATCCGCTTTCCCGATGGCATCGCCAGCTCGATCGTCCAGGTGCGCAGGGGCGACGCCGACATGCTGCCCAGCCCCGAGCTCATCCTCGAAGTAGGGGATCGGGTCGGGCTGCTCGCGAATCGTGCCCATCTCAAGGCGTTGCGTCAGTTATTTGGCGATTCCATCAAGGGCACCGCCGAGCTGAGCTTCATTTCGATTGGCATCGGCGCGGCAGCGGGCCTGTTGGCGGGCATGATCCCGCTGCCGATACCGGGCGTCGGCAAGCTGACCCTCGGGCTGGCCGCCTTGCTGCTGATCGCGCTCTGTCTCGGCAAGATCCGCCGTTCCGGCCCGTTCGTCTGGACCATGCCGCTTTCGGCCAATCTGGTGTTGAGGAATTTCGGGCTCACCATCTTCCTGGCACAGGTGGGCATATCATCGGGGCCCAAGTTCTTCGCGACGATCGCCACGACCGGGGCTTCGTTCCTGCTCTACAGCCTGCTGGTTGTCCTGGCACTTGTGCTGGTCACGGCACTGGTCTGCCTGTGGATCTTCAGGATGCCCTTCGATGTGGCCGCGGGCGTCATCTGCGGAGCGACAGGGAATCCGGCGATCCTGGCCTTTGCCAATCGCGTAGCGCCCACGGAGCAGCCGGACATCGGCTACGCCATGATCTTTCCTTCGATGACGATCGCCAAGATCCTGTTCGTGGAGATCGCCATGGCCCTGGCCCGCGGGTAGGCCCGCCAGGCGTTTCCGCACGAAGCCCAGGCCCGCACCTTTCCCGGGAGACAAGCGATGAAAGTCGCCGTATTCAGCGCCAAGCCCTACGACCGCGAGTATCTGCATGCCGCCAATGTTGCCGAGGGCCATCAGCTCGACTTCTTCGATGTCCCGCTGGATACCGACACGGTCGGCCTGGCCGCCGGGCATGGCGCCGTCTGCATCTTCGTGAACGATGTCGCGGATGCCGCCGTGCTCAATGAACTCAGGGCTGGCGGAACGTCGCTGGTCGCCCTGCGCTGCACCGGATTCAACAACGTCGATCTTGGTGCCGCCGCCAGTCTCGGCATGAAGGTGGTCCGCGTCGTGACCTACTCGCCCAATTCGGTGGCGGAGCATGCCGTGGCCTTGCTGCTGGCCGTCAACCGCAAGATCCACCGCGCCTACAACCGCACCCGGGACTTCAATTTTTCCCTCGATGGCCTGATGGGGTTTGACTTTTGCGGCAAGACCGTCGCCGTGGTCGGAACTGGCAAGATCGGCCGCGTGTTTGCCCGCATCATGCTTGGTTTCGGCTGCGAAGTGATCGGCTATGACGCGTTTCCCACGCCCGAATTCGAGGCCCTGGGCGGCCGCTACGCCCAGCCCGGCGAGATCGGCGCCAGCGCAGACATCATTTCCCTGCACTGTCCGCTGACGCCGCAGACGTACCACATCATCGACGCCGATGCGCTCGCACGCGCAAAGCCGGGTGCGCTGCTCGTCAACACCAGCCGTGGCGGGCTGCTCGATACCGAGGCCGCGATCGATGCGCTGCAGAACCGGCAGCTCGGTGGACTGGCCCTGGATGTGTACGAGCAGGAAGCCGACCTGTTCTTCCGCGATCTGTCGAGCACCATCGTCGCCGACGACGTGATGCAGCGGCTGGTCTCGTTTCCCAACGTGATCGTGACCGGGCATCAGGCCTTCCTCACGCGCGAAGCCGTGTCCACGATCTGCCAGACGACCTTGCGCAGCGTGACCGAATTCGAGTCCGGCCTGGCGTTGACCAACGAAATCAAGGCCTGACCTCAACGCTGGGCGCAACACGCAAAGGCAGTGGCACGGATTCGCTGCCGATGGGGAGATTGCCGGTGCTGTCGGCTCAGATGGCGGGCAAGCCAGTCTTCACGACGGCGCGGCCGGATTCAGCACGAAGTTGTAGTCGAGCGTGTAGAAGGGCACGGCGCTTTCGCCGCCGTCCGGCGTGCGGCCCGCCTCGTGACGGATCCAATCCGCCACCAGCGACGAACGCACGCCGAATACCGCGTCCGAATCGAGGTACTCGCTGCCGTTGCGGAACACGTGCGTCACCAGCGTCTCGTAGCCCGGCGCCGAGATCATGAAATGCAGGTGGGCAGGGCGCCACGGATGCCGACCCATGGCGTCGAGCATGCGGCCGACCGGGCCGTCATGCGGGATCGGATAGCACTCGGCCACGATCGACCGGAAGCGGAAGTGGCCGGCTTCATCGGCCTTCAGCGTGCCGCGGCCCTGCGCGCTGGTGCGGTCCGGGTTCTGCACGTCGTAGAAGCCGTCGGCGTCAGCCTGCCAGACTTCGATCTTCGCGCCCGGCACGGGCTCGCCCGTGATGCTCCGCACCTGGCCGCTGACGTAGCAAGGTTCGCCGCGCATGCCGTTGCCGACATCGTCGCCAAGCGCATACTCGGGCGCGTCGTCCACGTAGAAGGGGCCGAACACCGTCGCCTCGGTGCAGCCGCGCGGCTTCCGGTGGTTCTGGGCCGTCACCAGCGTGGACAAGCCCAGCGTGTCGGACAACAGGATGAATTCCTGCCGGCTGGGGTTGCAGGTGTGGCCGACCTCGGTCAGAAACTGGATGCCCGCGGCCCATTCTTCCTCGGTGAGCCTGATCTCGCGCGCAAAGGCGTGCAGGTGCCGGATCAGGCTGGTCATGACCTCCTTGAGACGAAGGTCCTTCATATCGGCATTGCGTGCCAGCACCGCCTGGGTGATGGTCTCTTCGTCGAGATTGCGCATCGTGCTGGCTCCTGGAGAAAGCTGCAGGCCTCATGCCTTCGCGGACAGCCACCTCATGCGCGCTGTCCCAGGACGGCACGCCTGAACACAAGCAGGCGTGCGACGAGTCGCTGGCATACGTCACCACGCTGGTTCGTCGTTTCGCTTTGCACGGTGACGATGCCACGGTCGGGTTTGGACCCGGAGGGCACAACGCTCAGGACCGTACTGACCACGCGCAGGACGTCACCAGGCCGGGTAGGGCGCGGCCATGCGATCTCGCCACCCGTGCCGATGATGCCGCCGGCCAATGGCAGGCTGCGCACCAGCAGATTCATCGTGATGGCCGCCGTGTGCCAGCCGCTTGCCGCGAGCCCGCCGAAGAAGGTCCCGCGCGCGGTGTCGTCATCCAGGTGGAACGGCTGCGGGTCGAACTCGCGCGCGAACGCCTGGATCTGCGCCGCATCGACTGTGTACTCGGGGCTTTGGTACACCATGCCTTCGGACAGGTCTTCCAGGTAGACCTTATCGGCCGTCATACCACTGTCGTGGGCCATCGCATTGCTCCTGTGCCGAACAATTCGCTTCACGATTTGCCACGCATCGAGACATGCAATGCCGTGCGTCGCTGACCTGAATCAGGTTACGACCACCCTTCATACCTTGCAAGCACGCACTCGTATTCAGCATGTGCGGGAGGCCTTTGAGCATGGCGCTGGCAGGCTGACTTCACTGCTTGCCCGAGTACTGAAGCAGGGCGGCCGTATTGGCGCGGGCACATTCTGCCCGGGACACTTTTCCGTGGTGGCCGGCCCCGATTACCTATTCACTTTTTCGTTGCGAGAGCAACCACACCATCGTGCTCACAGCCTTGACCTGCGATCTCGAATTGGTTTTCGAGAGGATGGCCCGAACCTGGGTCCGGACCGTATTGGGCGAGATTCCCCTGGCATCCGCATAATCCTCCGGGGCGGTGCCTTCTATCAGCGCCTCGGCCACCGCGGCCTCCGCGGGAGTCAGTCCGAAGGCCCGCTGCAACTGGCTTGCGGTAACCAGCGGGCTGCCTGCGCGGCGCCGGACCGTGATCAGGATCGCGGACGTGTTGAAAGGATTTGGCGACTGGCAGGGGTTTTTCGCAATGCTCAGGAACAATTCATGATGCGTGCCGGACGGAGCCTGCAGCGCAAGGCTTTCGCCGCGTCGCGATTTTGCCACCCGAAGGATGGCCGAGTGCAGGGCATCATGATCTGCGCTGTTCGTCGCAGCCAGCCTGCCGTGCTTGATCTTGAGCGAGGAACCAGCGCGCAGGAGCGCCTCCCCGGCCTGGTTGGCGTAAGCGACACGCCCCTCCTTGTCCAGCCCGAAAACCGCGAGCCCCAGCTGCTCCATCAATTCGTTTCCGAGCGCGGCGTCCTGGTGAAGCACCTTGGCATCCTGCCAGAGGTTGATGGCCCGGTGCAGGTGTGGAATCAGGCTGGTGGCCGTCTCCCGGTCACGGTCGGAAAAGGGCGGACGCCCCGAGGCGCGCAGCAGGCCCAGCAGGGTTTCGCTGCTGCCCGGCCTGGTCAGGCGTGCCCCCATGAGATAGCGTAGTCCGGCGGTCGGGAGCTGGTAGTCCTGGTAAAACTCGCTTCGCTCGACGTCACGGTCGCTGATGTAGTCCTGGCAAGCCACAAGCGTGCCTTCCGGCGCGCGTGCAACCAGATCCCGGCGCGGATCGAGAATGGCGTAGTACCGCTCATAAGTGGCGATAATCGGTTCCCAATTAAAGCCGGCGGAATAAACGGAAAATCGCGGGCAATTGTTTGCCGCATCCCAGCTGAACATGTGGAACATGTTTGCGCCGACGGCCTCCGTAGTGCTTTGCAGCACCTCCAGGAAATCATCTTGCCGGATGGCGGACTCGTAGAGATCCCCAATCAACTGATCCTTCACCATGCCCGCTCCCCAAACGGAATGAACGACCAACCGGCTTTCTCGGTCGTGGCTCGTAGATCTGCCGGAAAGGTAGCCAGTCAAGCAATGACTACCCGTTATTTGCCGTGGCGAGAGTAACATTTGTGCGCTCCGGCCGGGAGAGCGCGTGTCGAGCATAAGGGATTCTTCTAATCAGCCAGTTTCTGCTTGGACCGGAGTTTATGGTCTAAAGACTCGGGAAATGGCCCGTTGAAGACAGGGGCCTTGGAGAATGGCTTGCGGTATGTCCCGCGAGCCCGTCTATGGCAAAAGGGAGAAGTGAGGACGGAAGAGTCTGGAAATACAAGGTTGGCTGGCGGCTCCACCATTTAACATAAGGCTTATTATGCGTGTCTAATCGAATTTTTAAGTTGCTTCAGAAATCGGTGTTATGTAACGCGTCAAGCCCCCGCGCCGGGGGGTAAAAATGCGTGGCAACAGATGTGTGGCGACGTCCAAGCGAAGCTTGCCTCGCACATCAGAGGGGTTGACGCATCAAGCCGACCATCAGATGGTGTCGACCTGCCTAATGATCGCCATCATGCTTAAGCCAACCATCCTTGCCCTGGCTATTGCCGCCTCTCCATTAGCCCAAGCCGCCAAGTGCCGCAATCAAGGGAAAATTCTCTACACCCAGGATCAATACTGCCCGGCCGGCTACACCGACATTACCTCCGGCTCTGGTGGATCTGTCTCGACCGTCGGAAAGTCAGCAAGCGTACAGCAGCAAGAACAACAGTTTCTAGCTGGTCGAGCGGCTGATAGCCAGCACTACGAGGCGCAAATCGCACGGCAACAGCAGCAAGAATATGCCGCCGCCAACAACCAGCGCAGCTTATGCCAGTCCATAGATGGGCAACTTCGTTCCACCGAAATCAATATGCGCCAGATCAACGCGTGGCAGGAGATGGACCGCCTTAAACAGAACCACAAGTTGCTCCGAGACCAGCAGTTTCAACTTGGGTGTCATCGGTAAGGAAGTCAAAAGATGGCTTACATGGAGGGCTGTTCTGCGAGAGGATCTGCGCCTGACGATAGACGCCTGCAGCCACACCCGCTACGGTCGCGCTGGCCTCGCTGAGCCGCTCGACAACCGCCCGGAGGGTTGCCCAGGCTGAATGCAATACACAGTGCTGCCAAGGCGCCGACCCTCCTGACGCTAGACGCTTTCAATCCATGGGATGGTATTTTCCCCAGCCGAAATGATCGTTGTATTTCTGACAGGCCTCTTCGTAGCTGTCAGCCTCAAAGGTGGCTAGGAGAACAGGGGGGCCCTCCCACAAGCCACGAGCGACCTCCTCCTCGATGCTGTGGATATCCCAGCGGAGTCCCATCTCCGCAGACCCATCTTCGGAAATTGCCCGCCAAATCTCGTACTTTTTAGACACGGTCCGCCTTCATTTTTGGTCACGTCTTAAAGTTTGGATGAAGCAGACTTTCAAGCACCCACGGAAGGCGCCGGCTTTGGCTTTTCGCTGACCACGCCGTCACCGGGCGTAACGGCAATCTACGGCGCGTCGCAAACCGCCACCATGCATAGGCTTGACGATGGCGTGTGGCTGATTCCGGTTGCCCGCCTCCAGCCACCACGCCATGTCCCCTCAGGCGGCGCAGGCAGCCGCCTGCACCCCCATTTCCGTGAACACCTCGGCAATCACCTTCACGGCACCCGGAATCCCCGCGTCGCCGAAATGGCCAATGCATCCCACACGGAACGTTTCGACCTCGGTCAGCTTGCCCGGATAAAGGATATAGCCGCGCGCCTTCACCTTCTGGTAGAAGGTCTTGAAGTCATAGTGCGGATCGTCCGGCGCATGGAATGTCACGATGATCGGCGCTTGTACCGAGCGCTCGAGATAGCTGCGCACCCCGAGTGCCGCCATGCCATCGATCAGCATTTGGCAATTGCGTGCGTAGCGTGCGCCGCGCGCCGCAAGCCCGCCCTCCTCCATGTATTGCTGCAAAGCCTGGTCGAGCGCGGCGACTACGTGCGTGGGCGGCGTGAAGCGCCACTGCGTGGTTTTTTCCATGTACTGCCACTGGTCATGGAGATCCAGCGCAAGGGACTGGCTGTTGCCCTCCGTCGCGGCCAGGGCTTCCCGGCGCGCGATGACGAAGCCCATCCCGGGCACCCCTTCCAGGCATTTTCCCGATGCGGCAACGACCGCGTCGAAACGGATCTTGCGCGCATCGATGTCGATGGCGCCAAACGAACTCATCGCATCGACAATGAGACCGCGGCCATGCCTGGCGACCACCGCTGCAATGGCTTCGAGCGGGTTGAGTACGCCGGTACCGGTCTCGCAGTGGACCACCGCGACGTGCGTGATGGTTTTGTCTTGCTCCAGGGCGGCGTCGATGTCCGCCGGTTGCATGATCCGGTCCTCCGGATAGTTCAGGGTGGACAGCCGGCGGCCCATCGTGCGGCAGATGCGCGCAATGCGCTGGCAGTAGGCGCCATTGACCGGCACCAGCACATGTCCATCGCGCGGCACCATGGTGCCGATTGCCGCCTCCACCGAGAAAGTACCGCTGCCTTGCATCGGCACGCATTCATGGGTGCCCTCGCCGTGCACGATGGCAAGAATCTGCTTGCGGATGCGGCCGGTGATGGCATTGAAGTCGCTATCCCAGGAACCCCAGTCACGCAGCATGGCTTCGCGCGTGCGGTCGGAAGTGGTCAGCGGCCCCGGGGTCAGCAGGATGGGCGTGGTCATGGGAGGTCTCCTTGCAGTTTTGCCGGTGATGGATTCAGTGCCTGCCGAGCGTGCGCCAGCCCTGGGTCCGGGCCAGCAGCACACGCGTGCATAGTGCGTAGAGGATGCAGACCACCGTGGAGGTCAGCACGATCAGGCTGGCCAGTGCAGCTGCCGCTCCGACGTCGCCGGCATCGTCCAGGTGCATAATGGCCACCGAGGCGACGATGGTCTCCGGCGTGTAAAGGAAGATCACGCAAGACAAGGTGGCCATCGAGACGACAAAGTAGTAGCGCGCGATATCGAGCACCGCCGGCAGGCAGACCGGCAGCGTGACCCGGAAGAACGTCTTGTAGAACGGCACCTTCAACGACGCCGATACCGCTTCGAATTCGTTGTCGATCTGCTTGAGCGCCGTCACCGCGGTCAGGTGGCTGGAGGTGTAGTAGTGAATGATCGTCGACTGGATGACGATGATCATCGTGTTGTAGAGGACGTTCAGCGGATTGGACGGGTGGTTGAAGAACACCACATAGCCCAGGCCCAGCACCAGGCCCGGCACGGCCATCGACAGCACTGCCAGGAATTGCATGGCCGGCCGCATGAAGCCCAGGTTGCGGGTTTTCTCGATCAGGTAGGCGCCCGCGAAAACGATCAGCGCGCCAGAGAACGCGGTGGTGGTCGCCAGCACCAGGCTGTTGCGGTACGCCTGGGCCATGTCGCTCTCGAACAGCACCGTGTGGTAATTGTGCAGCGACAGCGTCAGGTCGTAGGGCCAGAGCTTGATCAGCGATGTGTACACCGCCATGCCCACCACTGCCAGCAGCAGCACGCAGACCAACGTGCTGTAGGCTCCCAGCAGGAAGTCGGCCCACGGGTTACGCTTGGGCACATAGGGCACGGAGCGCGCCGTCAGTTGCGCGCGCAGCTTGCGCCGCACCACCGAGTCGATCAGGAACGAGATCACCGACGGGATCAGCAGCAGCATGCCGACCACCGCGCCCATCGAGAAGTTCTGCTGGCCGATGACCTGCTTGAAGACATCGATCGAGAGCACGTTGAAGTCGCCGCCGATGACTTTCGGCGCGCCGAAATCCGAGATCACATAGGTGAAGGTCACGGTGGCCGCGCTGATCAGGCCGTACTTGCACGACGGCAGCGTGATCGTGGTGAACTTCCTGAAGTTGGTCGTCCCCAGTGCGCTGGCCGCTTCATACAGCCGGCCGTCGGCCAGCGACAGCGCGGTGACCAGGATCATCAGCGCATGCGGGAAGGTGTTGTAGACCTCGGCGATGATGATGCCCGGCGCACCGTAGATCGAGACATTGCCCAGCAGCCACTTCAGCACGCCCTGGTTGCCGAACCACTGCACGAAAGAGATCGCCGACAGCAGCGACGGCGCCAGGAGCGGTATCAGCGCAATCAGCCTGAATGCGGCCTTCAGCGGTCCCGGCAGCGTGCTGCGGGTGAGCGCATAGGCAAACACGAACGCGGCAGGTACTGAAATGATGGTGACGCCCAGCGCCAGCAGCACCGAATTGCGTGCCGACTGAAGCAGGTATGGCGTGTGCAGGTAGGTGACAAAGTGAGCCAGGCCGACGAATTTTCCTTGTCGATCGAGCACGGCGTTGACGAGGATGGCGCACAGCGGCGCCAGCAGGAACAGCACCAGCGCCAGCAGCACCGCAGCCAGTATGCCCCGCGCGATCCAGTCGTCCCAGTTGACGCGCGCCAGCGGCGTCCGCGCAGTGCGTTGGCGTGGCAAGGCCAGGTCATTCATTGCGCTCTCCTAGGCAGTGGCGGCCGCGAAGGCCTGAATCCGGTTGGCCCGCAGCGCAAGGTGAAGCGAGCGCCCTGGCCTGACCTCGAAATCGTGGAACTGGTCGAGGGTGAATTTCAGCGACAGCGTATGCCCCGGCAGGTCATCGCACCGGACGTCGGCAATGCACGAGTCGCCCAGGAATTCCACCTTGTCGACGTGCGCGTGGATCTGGTTCGGCGTCTGCGGCTCGAGGTTGCCGATCTTCCGGTCTTCCGGGCGCAGGTAGAGGTTGACCGCCGTCCCGGGGACGAAGTCCTTTGCGCAGCCGTCGCACTGCAGTTCCATCTTGCCGACGCGGTACCGCTGCCCGCCCAGCGCGACGCCCGGCAGCACATTGACCTTGCCGACAAAGTCCGCCACGAACGGCGACGCCGGACGTTCATAGACCTCGAGCGGCGTGCCGATCTGCTCGATCGCGCCGTGGTTCATGACCACGATGCGGTCAGCCATGGACAGCGCCTCTTCCTGGTCGTGCGTGACCATGATGGTGGTGACGCCCACCTGTTGCTGCAGCCGGCGGATCTCGCCACGCAGGCGCACGCGCTCGAGCGCGTCCAGCGCGGACAATGGCTCGTCGAGCAGCAGCAGCTTGGGATTGGTCGCCAGGGCCCGCGCCAGCGCCACGCGCTGCTGCTGCCCGCCGGACAGCTGGCTTGGATATTTGTGGCCCGAAGTCGGCAGGCCGACCAGCGCCAGCAGCCGCGACACGCGTGCGTCGACCTCGGCGCGCGCGGTGCGCCGGTTCACCAGGCCATAGCCGACGTTATCGGCAATGGTCAGGTTCGGGAACAGCGCATAGGACTGGAACACGATGCCATAGTCGCGCCGCGACGGCGGCAGCCGCGAGATGTCGCGGCCGCTCTGGCTGATGGTCCCCGCGGTCTGCGCCTCCAGCCCCGCAATGATCCGCAATAGCGTGGTCTTGCCGCAACCCGACGGGCCCAGCAGGCAAAGCATCTCCCCCTGGTGGACCGTCAGGTCGACGCTGCGCAATGCGCAGAATGACTCAAACTCCTTGCGTACCCCGATGATCTCGAGGGCCGGCGGCATGCCGGCCCCATGTACGGCGCCTTGGATGCTGCTCATATCCATGATCTGTCCGAAGTCGAAAACAGCCTGGAGCACCGCTGCGAGCGACGGTGCCGGAACGGAAGGCCCGGTCAGCGGCCCGCCACCTTGCTTTCGTAACGACTGCTCCACTCGGCCAGGATGCGCGCGCGGTTCTTGGCCGACCAGTTGAAGTCGTTCCTGGCGAAGCGCTGTTCGTAGTCGTCGGGGATGCCGTCGAGCTTCTTCGCCACGCCCGGATAGGCGACCACGGCCCACCAGTTGGCATGGATCTGGTTGGCCTCGCGGCTCGCCATCCAGTCCGCGAAGCGCCTGGCTTCAGCCGGCTTCTTTGTGGTCTTCATGATGCCGGTGGCTTCGACATCCCAGCCCAGCCCTTCCTTCGGGAAAATCAGGTCCACCGGCGCGCCGGCCTTGCGTACCTGGTGCGCGCGGAACTCGAACGAGATGCCGATGGGGAACTCGCCGGTGGCCGCCTGCTGGCAGGGCTTGGAGCCGGAGTGCACATACTGGGCCACGTTCTGGTGGAGTGCGTCCATGAATTTCCAGCCGTCGGACTCGCCCCACATCTGCAGCCACGCGGTGACATCGAGATAGCCGGTACCGCTCGAAGCCGGGTGCGGCATCGAAATGCGGCCCTTGTAGACCGGCTTGGTCAGGTCCTTCCAGGTTTCCGGCTTGGGCAGCCCCAGCTTCTGCGCTTCCACGCGGTTGAAGCAGATCGTCGCCGCCCAGACGTCCATGCCGACCCAGCTGGGTGGCCGCGCGGTGTCCGAGTAGCCGGCATTGAGCGTGGCAAAGCCCTTGGGCTCATACGCCTGCAGCATGCCCTCCTGCTTCAGCAGCTCAAGGCTGCTGGCAGCCAGGCCCGCCACCACATCCGCCTGCGGATTCGCCTTTTCGGCCAGCAGGCGCGCGGTGACGATACCGGTCGAATCCCTTACCCAACGCACCTCTATGTCGGGATTGGCCTTCTCGAAGGCCTCCTTGTATAAGCGCATCGCATCGGTTTCGAGCGCGGTGTAGACACTGAGGGAAGTCTTTTGCTGGGCGTTGGCGGTCGTGCTCGTAAACGCACAGGCAAGTGCGCATAACGACGCGGCTACGGCAGCTGAATGGCGCAGGGAAGCGTTTTTCATGAGGTCTCCGGTTCTATGTGCAGGTCTGGGCCCGACTTGTGATCTCGCCTCTGCGATCGAATCGGCGCATGGGGTAAGATGGAAATCAATGTAGACCGTCGAACGCCGACTGTCAAACGTAGATTGCAAACTGTTGACAATTCACAATCCATCACCTTTAATGGGGACCATGGAAATGACCTCTGCCCTTCAGCTCGTGCGCTCCAGTTCGCTGCCGATGCTCGTCCAGGACGAGATCGAGCGAATGATCATGACCGGCGAACTGGCGCCGGGTATGCGCATCAACGAAAGCGACGTGGCTGCCGGCTTCGGCACCAGCCGCGGACCGGTCCGCGAGGCGCTGCGCGCGCTCGAGGAGACCGGCCTGGTACGCAACGAAAAGAACCGCGGCGTATTCGTGCGCGAGATCCAGCTCGACGAAGCCGAGGAGATCTATGAACTGCGCGAAGCACTGGAAGAAATCATCGGCCGCCGCGTGGCCGAGCGCCTGGACCCCACGCTGCTCCAGCAGCTCGAAGAGCTGGTGGGCGCGATGGAAGACGCCAGCGCGCAGAAGGATGCCGGACAGTACGCGGCGCTGAACCTGCGGTTCCACGAGCGGCTGCTGGAAGCCGCCGGCAGCCGCAAGCTGACCGAGACTTACCGCCGCCTGGTCAAGGAACTGCACCTGTTCCGGATGCAGGCCCTGACCAAGGGCGGCGGGCTGGACGTATCCGCCGACGAGCACCGCTCGATCCTGGCTGCGATCGCGTCCGGCGACCCCGCGAGCGCGGGCGCCGCGTTGCGCAAGCACGTGGCGGCAAGCCGCGCGCGGATGTTGAAGGCACACCGGCAACAGACGCAGGCCGGCAGCCAATCGCCGTAATTTCTTCTCCAACGGGAGCGACAGATGGCAACGAGGAAGATCGAAGTGAATGGCAGGGGATATCGCCGCGGCGAAGCTCCGGTCGTGGTGGTATGCGTGGATGGCTGTGCACCGGAATACCTGCACGCAGCCTCCGCCGCAGGCGTAGCACCGCACCTGACGCGCATGATGGCGCATGGCGCCAGCCTCCTTGGCGATTGCGTGGTGCCGTCCTTCACCAACCCGAACAACCTCTCCATCGTCACCGGCGTGCCGCCGGCGGTGCACGGCATCTGCGGCAATTACTTTTTTGACCGCGATGCGGGCCGCGAGGTCATGATGAACGACCCGCGCTACCTGCGTGCCCCTACCCTGCTCGCAGCCTTTGCCGACCAGGGCGCGCGCGTGGCCGTGGTGACCGCCAAGGACAAGCTGCGCAAGCTGCTCGGCCACGAACTGCATGGCATCTGCTTCTCGTCGGAGAAGGCCGATGAAGCCACCGAGGCCGAAAACGGCATCACCGACGTGGTTTCGATGGTCGGCATGCCGGTGCCATCGGTATATAGCGCCGAACTGTCCGAATTCGTCTTCGCGGCCGGCGTCAAGCTGATGGAACGCGTGCGCCCCGACCTGATGTACCTGTCCACGACCGACTACATCCAGCATAAGGCGGCCCCGGGCAGCGACACCGCCAATGCCTTCTACGCGATGATGGACCGCTACCTGGGCCAGCTCGACGCCATGGGTGCCACCATCGTGCTGACCGCCGACCACGGCATGAACGACAAGCACGGCCCGGACGGCGAGCCGCGCGTCATCTACCTGCAGGACCAGCTCGACCGCTGGTACGGCGCCGGCGCGGCCCGCGTCATCCTGCCGATCACCGATCCGTACGTGGTCCACCACGGGGCGCTCGGATCGTTCGCCACCGTCTACACGCCCGATGCCGAGTCGGCCGCCCGCTGGATCCCCCGCATTGCCGAGCTTGACGGCATGGAGGCCGTCCTGACACGCGCGCAGGCCGCGCAGCGCTACGAGCTGCCGGCCGACCGCATCGGCGACATCATCGCGGTATCGCGTCGCGACGTGGTCATCGGCACCTGCCGCGAGCGCCACGACCTGACCGGCCTGGACGCGCCGCTGCGCTCGCACGGCGGCGTTTCGGAGCAGGTCGTGCCGCTGGTCTGCAACCGCCCGCTCGCCGGGCTGGACCCGGCGCGCCGGCTGCGCAACTTCGATGCCTTCGACCTTGCGCTGAACCACGCGCACTGAGTTCCCACCCAGCGGGCGGCCTGCCGCCCGGCCCAATCGACTGGAGACACCATGAACGCACCGGAACATGCCGGCGTGCGGCGGGAAGCCCTGCGCCTCGCCGACGAGAAGATCTACCGCGACGATGTCATTGAAGTGACCTACCCGTACACCGGGGACGTCATCGCCACCGTGCCCAGGGCTACGCTGGACGACGTGCGCCGCGCCTACCGCATCGCGCGCGACTACCAGCCCACGCTGACGCGCTACGAGCGCTACAAGATCCTGATGCGCGCCGGCGAGATCATCGCGTCGCGGCTGGACGAAATCTCGCGCACCATCACGCTGGAATCGGGTCTGTGCCGCAAGGACTCGCTGTACGAGGTCGGCCGCGCCTCCGACGTGCTGCTGTTCGCCGCCAACCAGGCACTGGTCGACGACGGGCAGGTGTTCTCGTGCGACCTCACGCACCACGGCAAGAGCCGCAAGGTCTATACGCTGCGCGAGCCGCTGATGGGCGTGATCACCGCGATCACGCCGTTCAACCATCCGCTCAACCAGGTCATCCACAAGGTCGCGCCGGCGGTGGCCACCAACAACCGCATGGTGCTCAAGCCCAGCGAGAAGACGCCGCTGGCGGCCTTCATGCTGGCCGACATCCTGTACGAGGCCGGCCTGCCGCCGCAGATGCTGTCGGTCATCACGGGCGATCCGCGCGAGATCGCCGACGAAATGCTCACGCACCCCGACGTCGATCTGGTGACCTTTACCGGTGGCGTGCCGATCGGCAAGTACATCGCCGCCAAGGCTACCTACAAGCGCCAGGTGCTGGAACTGGGCGGCAACGATCCCATCATCGTGATGGAGGACGCCGACCTGGAAGAAGCCGCCACGCTCGCCGCCAGCGGCTCTTACAAGAACTCGGGCCAGCGCTGCACCGCGATCAAGCGCATGCTGGTGCATGAGTCCGTGGCCGAGCGCTTTGTCGACCTGCTGGTGGCGAAGACCGAGGCCGTCAGGTATGGCGACCCCATGGACCCGAGCGTCGACATCGGCACGGTGATCGACGAGGCCGCGGCGATCCAGTTCGAGCAGGTGGTCAACGAGGCCATCGCCGCGGGCGCGACGCTGCGCTACGGAAATATCCGCCGCGGCGCGCTGTACTCGCCCACGGTGCTGGACCATGTCGACCCGGAGATGACCGTGGTGAAGCACGAGACCTTCGGGCCGGTCTCGCCGGTGATCCGCTTCAGGGACATCGACGACGCCATCCGGATTTCCAACGGTACGGCCTACGGCCTGTCATCGTCGGTCTGCACCAACCGGCTCGACTACATCACGCGCTTCGTGCGCGAACTCAAGGTGGGCAGCGTCAATGTGCGCGAGGTGCCTGGCTACCGGCTGGAGCTGACCCCGTTCGGCGGCATCAAGGATTCCGGCCTGGGCTACAAGGAAGGCGTGCTCGAGGCGATGAAGAGCTTCACCAACACCAAGACCTACTCGCTGCCCTGGTAAGCGGCGCAGCAACCCGACTCGGAACAGGGCAAGGACAAGGACAAGGAGACATCGTGAAAATCGGAGTACCCAGGGAAGTCAAGAACCATGAGTACCGGGTGGGCCTGACGCCCTCGTCGGTTCGGGAAATCGCGGCACACGGCCACACCGTGCTTGTCGAAACCGGTGCCGGGGCCGGCATCGGCGCCGGCGATGCCGACTACCGCAAGGCAGGCGCCACCATCGTCGGGTCCGCGTCCGAGATATTTGCCAGGGCGGAAATGATCGTCAAGGTCAAGGAGCCCCAGGCGGCGGAGCGTGCCATGCTGCGCGAGGGGCAGATCCTCTTCACCTACCTGCACCTCGCGCCAGATCCCGACCAATGCGCCGACCTGGTCAGCAGCGGCGCGATCTGCATTGCCTACGAGACCGTGACGCAGGCTGGCGGCGGCCTGCCCCTGCTCGCGCCCATGTCGGAGGTGGCGGGACGCATGTCGGTGCAGGCCGGTGCGCATTGCCTGGAGAAGGCACGCGGCGGCATGGGCATCCTGCTGGGCGGCGTCGCGGGCGTGGAACCGGCCAAGATCGTGATCCTGGGTGGCGGCGTGGTCGGCTCGAACGCCGCGCAGATCGCCGTTGGCACGGGCGCGCAGGTGGTTGTCATCGATCGCAGCATCGACGTGCTGCGCCGCATGGACCGCCTGCTGGGCGCGCGCGTCATGACGGTATATTCCAATCAGGACAACCTGGAGCGCCACGTACTGTCGGCGGACCTGGTGATCGGCGGCGTGCTGGTGCCCGGTGCCGCGGCACCCAAGCTGGTCACCAGCGCGATGGTCGACGCCATGAAGCCGGGCGCGGTGATCGTCGACGTCGCCATCGACCAGGGCGGATGTTGTGAAACGGCGCACGCCACCACGCACGCGGAGCCGACCTACACCGTTGGCAAGGTCTTGCACTACTGCGTGGCCAATATGCCGGGCGCGGTTCCGCGTACCTCTACCTATGCACTGAACAACGCCACGCTGCCGTTTGCATTGCAGATCGCCGACAAGGGATGGAAGGCAGCCCTTTCCGATAACGCCCATCTGGCGAACGGCCTGAACGTGGCGCTCGGCCGGGTGACCTGCCGGGAAGTCGCGCAGGATCTTGGCTACGCCTACGTGGATCCCTCCGCCGTGCTGACTGCCTGAGAGCGCTCTTGTGGACTACGCCCCCTTCCGGAGCGTAGTCCGTTGCGAACAGTCGCGTCTCAGGCCTCACGCGTCTGCCCGCGGCAGCCCGCTGTATCAATGCAAATCAGCATCGCGGGCTTCGTTGGGCGGGCTCTCCGCGGGCAGGTAGGGCTCGCCCGGTCTGCGTCGCGCCATGCCGCGCTGGGCCATCAGCAGGAGTGGCGTGGCGGCCATCGATAGCGCCACCACGGCGGTCACGATCGACAACTGCTCGCTGTTGACCAGGCGCGCGCCCTCGGCGGCAGCCATGACGACAAACGCAAACTCCCCGCCCTGGGAGATCAGGATCGCGAAATACAGGCGTTCCCGCTGCGGCACCTGGAACCGCTTTGCCAGGTACAGCAAGGCCGCCAGCTTGGTGCCGACGAGCAGGAAAACCAGTACCGCGACCAGCAGCGGGTTTCTTGCCAGCACGCCAAAATCGATGGACATGCCGACCGCCATGAAGAACAGGCCAAGCAGCAGGCCTTTGAACGGCGCGATATCGGCCTCGATCTCCTCGCGGCAATCGGAACCCGCCAGCAGCACACCGGCCAGAAACGCACCCAGCGACATCGAAAGGTGCACACTGTGCATCAGCAGTGCAATGCCAATCACCCAGAGCAGCGCGAATACCGTCAGCGTGTCGCGCGTGCCGCTGCGCCGGATGAAGGGCAGCAGGTATCGCAACAGGAAACTGCCGCCAAGGATCACCAGGGCGAGCATGGCCAGCGCGCCGACGGCAAGGCTCCAGCCGTCATTCGATGCGTCGGCGGCCGGCACCGGAGACAGCAAGGGCAACAGCGCGATCATCGGAATCGCGGCAATATCCTGGAACAGCAGTATCCCGAAGCTGGTCTGGCCAAGGCGCGTATGCATCAGGCCCTGTTGCTCCAGAATCGCAATGACCATCGCCGTCGACGACAGGGACAGCGCAAATCCGGCGGCAATGCCGACGCGCCAGTTCACCCCGAAGGCGATGAAGGCAATCGCCAGCAGCGCCGCACACAGCAACACCTGGAGCCCGCCGTAGCCGAAAATGGACTGGCGCATCTTCCACAGCTTGCGGACGTCCATTTCGATACCGATGACGAACATCATCAGCACGATACCGAGTTCGGAAACATGGAAGACCGGGTCCACCTCCTTGACCAGGCCGAGAGCGGAGGGCCCCAATGCCACGCCGGCTACGAGATAGCCCAGCACCGAGCCGAACCCGAGCCTTACCGAGATGGGCACCGCGATCAGGGCAGCGCCAAGGAATAGCACGGCGTCGAGGAGGAGACTCATGATCCGCCTTCGCTTCGTGGCTGATGATTGGCGAATTCTAGACGCTATTGCATTGGCGCAACAGGCTGCCGGCCGCGGATTGCCGCCGGTGCGCTAACCTGCCCTCTTCCCTAAGCCATCAGCAGCGCGTCGTATTCCTCCCGGAACTGATGGAGCGAGCTGTCCACCACCGTCACGGCGCCGTCGATCAGTCCGCAGCGCCCGCTGCCGGGAAGGATGCGGCACAGGTTTTCCAGCGCTTCCAGGTCCGCGCGCACGCCGCGGCCCGTATCTATCCGGTTGAGCAGCCGCATCAGCTGGAAGGTCCCGCCCTTGCACGGCGGGCACTGGCCGCATGAACCCTGGGCGAAGAAGCTCACGTACTCGGCCACCTTGCGCACGATGCTGGTGCCTTCCGAGACCACGATCATGGCCCCGGTCCCCAGCCGAGAACGCCGCTGCCGGACCGAGTCGAAGTCGAGCGCCACGTCCAGGTCGCGCTTGGTCAGCAGGGTATTGGACGGGCCGCCCGTGAACACCGCCTTGAATTCCTTGCCCTGCAACATCCCGCCGCCGTGCCGAAACACCAGGGTCTCCAGGCTGGTGCCCATCGGCAGTTCATACAGGCCGGGCCGCAGGACATCGCCCGAGAGCGAATACAGCTTGGTGCCCGCGGCATTGCCGAGCCCCAGGTCCCGGTACCACTGCGCCCCGTGACGCAGGATGCCGGGCACATGAGCCAGCGTCTCGGTGTTGTTCACCACCGTGGGCGCGCCGTGCACGCCGTGCTGGGCGGGGAAAGGCGGCTTGCGGCGAGGGAACGGGAACCCGCCCTCGACGCTCGCGATCACCGCGGTTTCCTCGCCGCCGATATACAGACCCGAGCTCGGCACCACGCTGAGTGACACCGGTCCGCCGACCCATTGCGCAAGCTCCGCGAACTGCGGATGCGCGTGCCACTGCTCCACCGCCTTGCGGACCATGGCGAGCGCCAGCGGCTGATGGGGGTTGACGTACAGCACCACATGGTTGGCCCGTGTGGCGGCCGCGGCGATCAACGCGCCCTCGATCACCTGGTGCGGCGTGTGCTCCAGCAGGAACCGGTCCTTGAATGTGCCGGGCTCGTCCTCGTTGCCATTGCAGATGATGTACTTGTCGCCGTCGGGCGCGGCCGCCACCGGCGCCCATTTGCGATGCGTGGCGAAGCCCGCGCCGCCCATGCCGCGCAGGTCCGCCTGCTCGATCACGGCAAGGATGGCGCCCGGATCGCGCAGCGCCGCGGCCAGGCCTTCTCCGCCGCCTTGTGCGAGCCAGGCCTCCAGGTCCGCGCCGACCAGGATGTGCTCGTTGAGAAGTACCTGATTCACGCTATCCATGGCACGCTCCGTGGACCGTTCACCGCGTGCCGCCGACCGCCCGGCCACGGGTGCCGGCGTTCAGTCCGGCGTCGACGCGCAGGTCGAAATGCGCATACCCCGGGAACAGCCGGGGCGCCTTGACGTGCAGCGGCAGCCCGGCCAGCGTCAGTTCGCGCTGCCACGCATGGACATGGCCGATCCCCGCGCGCGCAGCCATCAGGCTCCCCTTCGCCTGCGCCGCGTCGGCACCGGCACGCCGGCCCATGCTCAGGATGTCGAGCAATGCATTGCCCATCAGCCGGTTGCGGCCGTGGATGCCGCCCGTGACCTCGCCGACGCAGTACAGCCCCGGCACGCTGGTCGCGCCGGTCTTGTCGATGGCAACGCCACCATTCTGGTAGTGCAGGGTCGGATAGACCAGGAACGGCTCCTGCGCGGCGTCCTGCCCGCACTTGTGTGCTAGGTGGCGCAGCGTCACGAGGCGCTTGGCAAGGATGCCGGGATTCTCCATTTCCAGCGTCGGTGTATCGAGGAACACCCCGACCTGTTCGCCGCGCACGATGCCGCGCCCCTGCGCGCATTCGCGCAGGATTGCCGAGGCCACCACGTCGCGCGGCTTGAGTTCGTCGACAAAGCGCTCGCCCTCGCCATTGAGCAGCTTCGCGCCGGCCGAGCGTGCCGCTTCCGAGATCAGGCCGCCGGCAAGGTGCGGCGGATAGGCGATGCCGGTCGGGTGGTACTGGAACGAGTCGAGTTCACGCAGGCGCGCCCCGAGCCGGTAGGCGAGCACCAGCCCGTCGGCCGTGGCGCCGTAGTGGTTGGAGGTCGGGAACGCATTCAGGTGCAGGCGCCCCGCTCCACCGGTAGCCAGGATCACGGCGCGCGCGCGCACCAGCACGAAGGTGCGCCACTCCAGGTTGTAGACCACGGCACCGGCGCAGCGGCCCCGCTCATCCGACAGCAGCTCGACCGCCGGGCAGCGGTTCCACACCGCGACGCCGGGTTCCATGTCGACGGCCTCGCGCAGCACGCGCATCATCTCCAGGCCGGTGTAGTCGCGGTAGGAAAGGATGCGCGCGGCAGAGGCACCGCCCGGCTTCTTGCGCAACAGGTTGCCGCCGAAGGGCCGCTCCTCTTCCTGGTCGAACATCATGCCCAGCCGGATCAGCCAGCGGACCACGTCGGGCCCGTCCATCACCATCTGCGCGACCAGTTCGGGATCGCCGCAGAAGTGCCCCGCGCGCAAGGTGTCTTCGAAATGCAGCTGAGGGCTGTCGTCCTCGCCGATGGCCGCCTGGATGCCGCCTTCGGCCATCACGGTATTGCTGTCGCCCAGGCGCAGCTTGGTGGCAAGGATCACCCGCGCACCCTGCCCGGCCGCGGTCAGCGCCGCGGCGCAGCCGCCCCCGCCGCCGCCAATGATCAGCACATCGGTGGAGACCAGCTGCGCGCCGGCCATGTCGACGTCATCGATCAGCGCATTGGCCTGCAGGCAGCGCGCGAGATCGGGCTGGCAGGGGTCGCCCCGGTTGACGCCGACGGCCAGTGCCACGCGCGCATTGGGCCCGTGATCGGGGTGGTAGCCCTTGAGGAGTTCATCGACGGCGATATCGTCGCTGCGCACCTTCGGCGCCACGCCGGGGCGGTAGCGGCTGCGCGCGTCTTCGTAAGGAATGCCCGCTGGCATGATCGCGTTCCCCTCAGGCCGGTGGCCGCGCGCCGGGCGCGTCGAAATCGATCGTCATCTGGCCGCTCTCGATCTGTTGCAGGCGCAACATCAGGTTGGCCGGGCGCAGCGTCTGCGCGGCGATCATGCGCCGCACGAACAGGCCGAGATGGTTGGGGCGGATATGCTCGGGGCAGGCCAGCGTGCACAGATTGCACATGACGCATTCGTCAAAGACGCGGCTCGCCGCGGTCAGCCTGCCTTCCACGGCGCCGCGCACGCCTTCCTGCACCTCGAGTCCCTTCGGGCAGGCGCGGTCGCAGCCGCTGCAGTGACGGCAATGCGCCGCCTCCGGAAATACCTCGGCGATGGTCCGCATGGCCTCCCAGCTGTCGCTGGTCTCCTCGATGCGGTAGACGTGCCGCTCCGACTCCGTGAAGTAGTCCAGGAAGGCGACCTGCATGCCGTCCTCGACCAGGGTCTCGCAGGCCAGTGCGGTCTTCACGTCGGGATCGCCGCTACGCCGCACCATGACGCGGCATGAGCCGCATACGCCCTGGCCCATGCAGCCGACGCCTTCGACCAGCGTTTCGCCTGCATGCAGGAACGCCTGCAGGATGGAGCAATTGGCGGGCGCCTCGACCGGGCGTCCTTCGATGCTCATGCGAACCAGTCCCATCGTCTCGCCCCTGTCGCAGGCGCCGTCGGCGCCATACTGGCGTTTCCGCCGAAAAGGTCATATAAACCTTAGCACAGCCGAGGCTTTTGCAAAGGGAGCGTCGCATGCGTGCTTACTGGAAACCGCTTGCACCCGTGCTCGCGGCGATCGTGATCGCCCTCATTCCCGCCCCGGCGGGCCTTGCACAGCACGCCTGGTACTACTTCGCGATCTTCGTCGGCGTGATTGTCGGCCTGATGCTGGAGCCCCTTCCGGGCGCAGCCATCGGGCTGATCGCCGTGACGCTGGTGGCGGTCCTGGACGAGTGGGTGTTCTTCAGTCCGGAACAGCTCGCCAAGCCGGGGTTCAATCCGGGCAATGCCTCCCTGGCGTGGGCGCTTTCCGGCTTCGCCAACAGCACGGTATGGCTGATTTTCGGAGCCTTCATGTTCGCCCTCGGGTACGAGAAGACCGGCCTGGGCAGGCGCATTGCCCTGCTGCTGGTGCGCGCCATGGGGCGCAAGACGCTCACGCTCGGCTACGCGGTGATGATGGCCGACGCCTTGCTGGCGCCGTTCACGCCGTCCAATACGGCGCGCAGCGGCGGCACCATCTTCCCCGTCATCCGCAACCTGCCGCCGCTCTATGACTCGAAGCCGAACGATCCTTCGGCACGGCGGATCGGCTCGTACATCATGTGGACCGCCATTGCCAGCACCTGCGTGACAAGCTCGATGTTCCTGACCGCGCTGGCGCCCAACCTGCTCGCGGCCGAGCTGATCCGCAAGACGGTGCAGGTCGACCTGAACTGGATGCAGTGGTTCCTGGCCTTCGCGCCGGTCGGGATCGTGCTGTTGCTGGCGGTGCCGCTGCTCGCCTACATACTGTATCCGCCGGAGGTAAAGGAAGGGAACGAGGTGCCGGCCTGGGCCGCCGAAGAGTTGCAGAAAATGGGGCCGCCGAGCCGCAACGAACTGGTGCTGGCCGTGCTCGTCCTGATCGCGCTGGCGCTCTGGATCTTCGGGGACAAGCACGTGAACGCGACCACCGCGGCGATGCTTGTCATCAGCATCATGCTGATCACCGGCGTCGTGACCTGGGACGACATGCTCGCCAACAAGCAGGCCTGGAACACGCTGGCCTGGTTCGCCACGCTGATCGCGCTGGCCGACGGCCTGAGCCGCACCGGCTTCGTCAAGTGGTTTGCCGACACCATGTCGACCCATATGAGCGGCTTTTCGCCGTTGACCGCGGCAATCATTCTGGTGCTGATCTTCTTCTTCACCCACTACATGTTCGCCAGCGTCACCGCGCATGCGACCGCGATGCTTCCGGTCATGCTCAGCGTCGGCACCACCATCCCCGGCATGCACATGCCGTCCTACGCGCTGATGCTGGCGCTGACGCTCGGCATCATGGGCATCCTCACGCCGTACGGGACCGGTCCCAGCCCCGTGTACTTCGGCAGCGGCTACCTGCCGGCCGGCGACTACTGGCGCCTCGGTGCCATCTTTGGCGTCATCTACATCGTCGTCTTCCTGCTGATCGGCGTGCCCCTGCTGCTTTGAGCCGGCACCCTTCGCTGGCGCCGCACCGCGCCTGACAGAGCTTCGCGTCAAAAGACTGGACTATGAAAAGACCATCGGGAAACCTGAGGAAATCCATCGCCGCGCTGGGCTGTGCCTGCGTGCTTGGCCTTGCCGCGACCCATGCCGTGGCGGGTCAGTATTTCGACACGCCCGACGCCGCCATGAACGCCTTCGGCAAGGCGATCCGCGACAATGACGAAGCTGCGATGAAGGGCCTGCTGGGGGCCAACTATCGCGACGTCATCCCGCCGGTCGACTCCGGCGTCCGCAGCCGCTTCAATAGTGCCTGGGCGGTCTCGCACCGCGTCCAGCAATCCGGCAAGCGCGCGACGATCGCCGTGGGCAACGACGGCTGGACCTTGCCCGTGCCGCTGGTCAAGTCCGCCCGGGGATGGCAGTTCGACACCCAGGCCGGCGCCCGCGAAATGCGCGTGCGCCGCATCGGCCGCAACGAACTTGCCGTGATCCAGACCATGCAGGCCATCTGCGACGCGCAAGACGAGTACGCCCAGACCACCCACGACGACGAGAAGCGGATGGTCTATGCCAGCATGTTGTCCAGTTCCCCCGGCAAGCATGACGGCCTCTATTGGCCGACCGGTCAGAACGAGCGCCCGAGCCCGCTTGGCGCCGCCTTCCGCGATGCCGGCGCGCGCAACGCCAGCCCGGAGGGCTACCACGGCTACCGGTACAAACTGCTGACCGCGCAAGGGCCACACGGCGACGGCGGCGCGTTGAACTACGTGGTCGACGGCAGGCTGTTCGGCGGCTTCGCGGTCATGGCGTGGCCGGTCCGCTATGGCGACACCGGCGTGATGAGTTTCATCGTCAACCACAATGGGCAGGTCTACCAGCGCGACCTTGGCCCCGACAGCGCGGGCAAGGCCGCGGCAACGAAGTCCTTCGATCCGGCGCCAGGCTGGAAGAAGGTGTCGCCATGAAGCCGCGCATCCTGACCACGGCGTGTTGCGCGGTGCTTGCGCTCGGCGCATGCCAGACCGCAGCGCCACCCACGACGGGGCCGGCGCCCGCGATGCCTGGCGCGGCCGCGCCGCAGGCGCAAGGTGAGCCCGCGCCCTACAAGGCGGAAGAGATCGAGGCCATGGTCGCGCCGATCGCGCTCTACCCCGATCCCCTGCTCTCCCAGGTCCTGATGGCCTCGACTTACCCGCTGGAAGTCACGCTCGCCGCGCGCTGGGTCAAGGCGCATCCGAACCTCACGGGCGACGCGGCGATCAAGGCGGTGCAGGGCGAAACTTGGGATGTCAGCGTGAAGTCGCTGGTGGCGTTCCCGCAGATACTGGAACCGATGAACGACAAGCTCGACTGGACCCAGAAGCTCGGGGATGCTTTCCTGGCCCAGCAGAAGGACGTGTTCGATGCGGTGCAGCGCCTGCGCGCACGCGCCCGGCAGGCCGGCCACCTGGAGTCGGGACCGCAGCAGACCGTGACCGTAGAGACGGCCGGCGCGGCCGGCGCGCCGCAGACCATCGTGCGCATCGAACCGGCCAATCCGGAGGTGATCTACGTGCCGGTCTACGATCCGGCGATTGTCTACGGCGGTTGGGGCTATGCGGGTTATCCGTATTACTACTGGCCTCCTTATGGCGCCTATTATCCCGGCGCAGGCGTTGGCAGCGGCATAGCCTTTGGCATCGGCCTGGTCGCGGCCGCCGCGATCTTCGGCAACTGCGACTGGAACAATGGCGGCGTTCATGTCGAGCACCACAAGGCCAGGAATATCGACCGCAACTTCGACGCGAGCAAGTTCCAGGGCGACCGCTGGCAGCATGACGCGCGCCACCGCCAGGGCGTTGCCTACCGCGACAATGCCACGCGCGACAAATTCGGCCGGAGCACGGCCGGCGCGGCGGGCCGCAACGGCTTTCGCGGGCGCGAAGCGACCGGCGGCCGCGACAATGGCTTCCAGGGCGTGGGCGGTGGCGGCGGTGCCGTGCAGCGCGACGTCAGCCGGGGCAACTCGAGCCTGGGTTCGGGTGCAGGCCGGGGTGGCGGATATGGCGGCGGCGCGCGTGGCGGTGGGTTTGGTGGTCGAGGTGGCGGCGGGCGGCGCTAGCACGCCGGCGCCGCTGGCCGGCGCGCCTCAATCGCCCGCTTGCGGACGAAGGTCTGCAGCCGATGCCGCTTGGCCGCGCCCCCGCGCGGGGCGAGGCGTGACTCGCCTCACCGCAGCAATCTCCGCTGCGGCAGTGGCAAACAGGCTGCGCACGAGCCCGAACGCCTTCTCGGTCGCGGGGGCCAGCGTCCGCTGGCCCTGCCGGACGATGCCAAGGGTCATGTCCAGCGCAAGCGGCGGCGCGACATCGAGCGCCGTCACGGCGCCCGAGCGCGCTGCGGCGAACATGGAGATGTCAGTGGCCGGCACGATCGCATCGCTGGATGCGACGATCTCGCGGACGGTGCCCAGATCGTCGGTAATCAGCGAAAAGTGGTCGAGCACCGGGGACGGCAACGCATAGTCTCGCCCCAGGCTCAGCAACAGGGATGGCTCTACATAGCCGGTCGCGATCAGCGGATACTGGCGCAGTGTCCTGCTGTCGATGCCCTGCCGCCCCGCCAGCGGATGGCCGGTACGGGCATACCAGCCGAATGTGCTGCGATGAACCGGCTCGATGGCAAGTTCCGGGTGTCCCTGCGCCACGCGGATATCGCCGACGAAGAAGTCCAGGCGCTCTGCCAGGAGCGCATCGAGCAGGCGGTCGGAAGTCTCGATCAGACTGCGCAATCGCACCCCGGGAGCCGTCCTGAGGAGTTCGGCGAGCATCGGGCGCAGTACCGGCTCCGCCAGCGACGAACCCATCCCCATCGATACCGTCCCCAGTTCACCGGTGCGCATCAGGTCGAGCGTCCTGATGGCTTCCTTTTCGTCCAGCACCATCCTGCGCGCGCGCGGTGCATAGGCATGCGCATACGCCGTGGGCTGGAGTCGCCGGTCGGTGCGGTCGAACAACGGTACGCCGAGATTGTCCTCCAGCGCCCGGATGCTGCGCGACAGGGCCGGCAGGCTCAGGTGAACGGTTTCCGCCGCCGCGATCAGCGAGCCGTTGTCGAGAACGGCCAGGAAGTGACGTAGTTGCCGCGTGTTCATGATGAATTGCAGATCTTGCAAGCTAATGTCAATTTAGTTGCAATATACAGAAGTATGGCGGCTGCCTACACTGCGCTCGTCTTCCCTTGTAGGCCAAGCCATGCCAGCCGCACATATTCGCCCCGCCCGTCGACCGGTGGTGGCCATCATCACAGACCGCATCGAACTGCACCACCATGTCGCCTATGCGGCACTGGACGGCTATGTGCGTGCCGTGGCATCGGCGGCCGGCGCGCTGCCGCTGTTGCTGCCGGCCTGCCCGGAAGCGCTGGACAGCGAGGCCTTGACCGAGGCGGTAGACGGCATCCTGCTGACCGGCAGCCCGTCCAACGTGGCCGCGGAGCGCTACGGCGCTGCGCCGCTGCCGGCCACCACCAGGCAGGACCCGGCCCGCGACGCCACGGTGTTGCCGCTGTTGCCCCGGCTCATCGCCGCGGGCATGCCGCTCCTTGGCATCTGCCGCGGCTTCCAGGAACTGAACGTGGTCTACGGCGGCACCCTGGAGCGGGCCGTGCACGCCCAGCCGGGCCGGCTCGACCACCGGGAAGGCGACCACGCACGGCCGATCGCGCAGTGGTACGAGGATCGCCATGCGATCCAGGTTGTGCCCGGCGGCCGGCTGGAGGCGCTCGCGCCGGACCACTCCTGCCTGGTCAACTCCCTGCATCACCAGGGCATCGAGCGGCTGGGCGACGGCCTGCGTGTCGAAGCCACGGCCCCCGACGGGCTGGTGGAGGCCGTGTCGGTCGATGCAGCGCCGCAGTTCACGCTGGCCGTGCAATGGCACCCGGAAATGCGCGTCGATGACAGCGCCCTGTCGCGCCGCATCTTTGCCGCGTTCGGCGAAGCGTGCGCGCAGCGCGCTCGTGCCCGTGCCGGTAACTGACGCCGGTATCTGACGCCGGTATCTGACGCCGGTATCTGAACACCCGACCCCACTGTAGACAGCGCAGTATCCATGCACATCCTCGACCTACGATCGCTCTTCAGCCGCAACTACGCGGAAGCGCGCGAAAAATTCCTCGGCGCCGCGGCGCGTCGCGGCCTGGCCGCGGAGGCGTTCGAACTGCCGATCCGCGGTGCCGATGGCGAGACGCTGGCCACGGACGTCGTGCTCGATGGTCCGGCCGACGCCCGCAACCTGCTCATCGTCATCAGCGGCGTCCACGGCGTGGAAGGGTATTGCGGTTCCGCCATCCAGACCGGCCTGCTCGGCCTGGGCGCCACGCATGCGGCGCACACCGCGGTGCTGTATGTCCACGCGGTCAATCCGTACGGATTTTCATACTCGCGGCGGGCCACGCATGAGAATGTCGACCTCAATCGCAACTTCGTCGACTTTTCGGCCCCGCTGCCGGTCAATGCCCCTTACGCGGAAATCCATGACCTGCTGCTGCCGGCCTTGTGGCCGCCCGCCGACGCCAACGAGGCCGTGCTCGACGGCTACCGGCAGCAGGTTGGACCGCGCGGCTTCCAGCGCGCCGTGTCGTTGGGCCAGTATGCGTTCGCCGACGGCATGCACTACGGCGGACGGGAGCCGGCATGGAGCAATGTCACCTTCCGCCGCATCCTGCGCCGCTATGCCGCGCAGTGCCGGCAGATCGGCTCCATCGACATCCACACGGGCCTTGGCCCGTACGGCGTGGGCGAGCGCATCTTCGCGTGCGTGGACACCGCCGGCGCGCTCGAGCGCGCGCGCCGCTGGTGGGGCGAGCAGGTGACGTCGGTCGATACCGGCAGCTCCACCAGCATCCCGATGACCGGGCCGATCCAGTACGCCCTGCATGAGCAATGCTCGCAGTCGGTCCAGACCAATGTCTGCCTTGAGTTCGGCACCTATCCCGCGCAGCAGGTCATCGGCGCCATGCGCGCCGAACACTGGCTGCATCGCCACGGCAGTTCAGACGCCAGGCAAGCCGCATCCATCCGCCAGTCGCTGAAAGACGCCTTCTACCCGCAGGCCGACGACTGGCAGCGCGACATCTGGGAACAGGGATGCGAGGTGTTCCTGCAGACCGTGCACGGGCTCGCCGAGAGCGCCGCCGGGCCGGCCTGATTGCGCCGCCGCGCAGAACTACGACAACTATGCATTACGGAGACAACATGCCCGCTTCCACCCTGATCGACACCGGACACCCGCCCGCGCCGGCCGCCGCGCGTCCGGTCATCGGCCGCGCCGCCGTGGCCGCCGCCGTCGCCGGCAATGCGCTGGAGTTCTACGACTTCGTCATCTACGCCTACTTCGCCGTCTATATCGGCCGCGCCTTCTTTCCGGTGGGCGGCGAGTTCGGCAGCCTGCTGCTTTCGGCGGCCACCTTCGGCGTCGGCTTCTTCACCCGGCCGCTCGGCGCCATCTTGATCGGCGCGCTGGCGGACCGTGCCGGACGCAAGCCGGCCATGATCCTGACCGTCGCGCTCATCACGGTCGGCACGCTGGGCATGGCCGCGACCCCCAGCTATGCCTCGATCGGCATCGCGGCACCGCTGATCGTCGTGGCATGCCGGCTACTGCAGGGCCTGGCGCTGGGCGGGGAAGTCGGCCCCGCCACCGCATTGCTGGTCGAAGCCGCGCCGCCGAACCAACGCGCACTCTATGCGAGCTGGCAACTGGCCAGCCAGGGTATCGCGGTCGCCGTCGGCGGACTGCTTGGCGTCGCCGTGTCGCTGGTACTGACGGCCGAGCAGCTTGCGGCGTGGGGGTGGCGCGTGCCGTTCCTGGTCAGCATCGTGCTGGTGCCGGTGGCCGTGAAGATCCGGCGCAGCCTGCCCGAGACCTTTGAGGCGGGCACCAGCCAGAGCACGGGCGAGATCCTTGGCGGCGTGGTACGCCGCTACCGCAGCTACCTGATCCTTGGCGTGCTCATGACGCTGGCCGGCGCGGTGTCGTCGCAGATCGGCAACTACATGACCACCTACGCCATCCAGACCCTGCACCTGCCCCCGACGCTGGCGCAGACGAGCGCGCTGGCAGGCGGCGCGATCACCTTTGCCTTTGCGCTGCTGGGCGGCTGGCTGTGCGACCGCCGTGGCCGCAAGATCGTGCTGGTGCTGCCGCGGGTGCTGCTGATGCTGCTGATCGTGCCGATGTTCTCGTGGCTGATCTCGGCGCCCAGCGCGTTCAGCTTCCTGGCCGTGACGGCGGTGATTGCCGCGCTGACTGCCATGAGCGCGGCCGCGGCAATGGTCGTCATTCCGGAACTGCTGCCTGCGTCGTTCCGCAGCACCGGCATCTCCCTCGTCTACGCCGTCGGTACGACGCTCTTCGGCGGCACGACACAGTTTGCGGTGACCGGGTTGCTGGCCTGGACCGGCAATCCGATGTCGCCCGCCTGGTACCTCGCCGTCACCAGCCTCGTCAGCCTGGTGGCGATGTGGATGCTGCCCGAGACCCGCGACGTAGAGATCTGATGCCGCGCGGCATCGTCTGATCCAGCCGCGCCACCCACCTCGATCCAGAAAAACACGGCCTCCGCCGAGGCCGCGGGGAAACGTCTTGCCCGCAACGACGACACACAGAGACAAAGGGAAAATCCGTGAACCGTTTCACCATCACCGGCCTGGCACTGGCCTGCCTCGGCAGCGCCGCGAACGCCGAGCAAGGCGTCAGCATCTACGGGAGCGTCGACGAGGGCATCACCTACACCAGCAATGTGCGCGGCCATTCCCTGGTGGCCACCCAGGACGGCATCAACAAGGCGAATGCCCTCGGCTTTACGGGATCGGAAGATCTTGGCGGCGGCAAGCAGGCCTTCTTCCGGCTGGAAAACGGCTTTTCGGTCGATACGGGTGCGCTCGGACAAGGCGGGCTGATGTTCGGCAAGCAGGCCTTCGTCGGCTTCGGCGACCGGGACATCGGCGACATCTCGCTGGGGCGCCAGTATGACTTCGCCTATCAGATGCTGCGCTACCTGCCGTGCCTTCAGTGCGGCATCCACAGTGTCGAGAACGCGGACCTGGACCGCGTCTCCGGTCAGCGCCTGAACGATGCCATCCAGTTCCTCAGCAGGGAGTTCGGTGGCCTGCGGTTCGGCGGCATCTACAGCTTCGGCAAGGACTCCGCGAATTCGTCGACCAACAAGGGCCGCGCCATCAGCGGGCTGGTTCAGTACAGCTCGGGAGCATTCTCGGCCGGCGTCGCGTACACCGATATCAATGGCGCACCGGTCTTCGCAGGCCTGACGGGTGCCCCCGCCATGTTCGGCCGCCCGCTGACGCCGGCCAGCACGCTGTTCGCGGACAAGCAGCGGATCGTCGCCACGGGCGCGTCCTACCAGTGGCAGTCTTTGAAGCTCTCCGCGCTCTATACCAATACGGACCTGGAACTTGCCGGCCGCCACGCCAGGGACCAGGTCCTTCACATGGGCGGCGAGTACCAGCTCAGTGGCAATCTGCTGCTGTCCGGCAAGGTCTCGCTCGACCGGCTCGACAGCTCGCGCTGGGTCACGCTGTCCGGCGGGATCGACTACCGTTTCTCGAAGCGGACCGACGTGTATCTCGACCTGCACGCGCAGCGCGCGAGCGGCGCCTCGGGAACAGTGGCTTCCATTGCCCTGGCGGGAACGTCCTCGTCCGACAAGCAGTTTCTCTCGCGCGTCGGGATTCGACACCTCTTCTGAGCGCCGGCCCCTTGCCACCGCCGCCGCTGGCATGGGGCTGTCGCCGGCAAAGAGAAGCAGCGGCCAGCGTACCGGTGTCTCGGCGTGCACGCGCCACTGCGGCAGTGTAGGATTGCAACCGATAGCAGACCGGCCCGCTTCAGGCCACTATGGCGACAGCCCTTCCCCTCGCCCCCATGTCGGCATCCGGACGCCCCTCCCGCCCCTCGCGCCCTACTCCCGCGCCTCCCGCGCCTCCCGCGCCTGAACGGCACGATATCTTCCGCACGCTCGTCGAGTCGATTTCCGACTACGCGATCTTCCTGCTCGACACGGATGGCACGATCACGAGCTGGAACCGGGGCGCGCAACGCATCAAGGGGTACGAGGCGTCGGAGATCATTGGCTCACATTTCTCGCGCTTTTACCCGGAGGACGCGATTGCCCGCGGCTGGCCGCAGAAGGAGCTGGAACTGGCCAGGCGGCATGGCCGCATCGAGGACCAGGGCTGGCGTGTCCGCAAGGACGGTACCCGCTTCTGGGCAAACGTCGTGATCACCGCATTGCATGACGAAGCCGGTGAAGTGATCGGCTTTGCCAAGATCACGCGTGACAATACCGAGCTGATGCAGGACGCGGCGAAACTGCGGGAAAGCGACGAGACGTTCCGGCTGCTGGTGCTGAACGTCAAGGACTACGCGATCTTCATGCTCGATCCGCACGGCCGCGTCGTCAGCTGGAATGCCGGCGCGGCGCAGATCAAGGGCTACCGGAGCAGCGAAATCGTGGGCCGGCACTTTTCCGTTTTCTACCCGCCCGAGGATGTTGCGGCCGGCAAGCCGGAAAGGCTGATCCAGCAAGCCCGCGAGCATGGCAGCGTGGAGGACGAAGGATGGCGCGTGCGCAAGGACGGCTCGCTGTTCTGGGCCAATGTCACGCTCACTGCGATCTATGACGAGCATCGGCAGTTGCGCGGTTTCGCCAAGGTGACCCGCGACATGAGCGAGCGCAAGCGGCTCGAAGAGGTCGAGGCTTCGGCGCGGCGCATGAAGGAATTCCTTGCCACCCTGGCCCATGAGCTGAGGAACCCCCTCGCCCCCATATACAGTGCCACGTCCATCATGGAACGGGCGCCCGAGGACGTGTCGCTGGTCAGGGCAAATCTCGGTATCGTGGCCCGCCAGCTCAGGCATCTCACCCGCCTCGTGGACGATCTGCTGGACGTCGGCCGGATCGCGGCGGGCAAGCTGGAACTGCGCCGTTCGGTCCTCTCCATCCGCGAGGTGATCGCGGCCGCCATCGAGGGAAGCATGCCCGCGCTGGAAGCCAGGGCGCAGCGCCTCGACACGCAACTGGACAACGTCGACTTCCATGTCTTCGGCGATCTCACGCGCCTGGCGCAAGTCCTGCAGAACCTGCTGATCAACGCGTCCAAGTTCTCGCCGGAAGGGACGACGATCACGCTGCGCTGCCAACTCAGTGGCCGCATCGGGCAGATTTCCATTGCCGACCAGGGCTGCGGCATCGCGCCGGAATCGCTGTCCGACGTGTTCAACCTCTTCGTGCAGGGCGCGCAACCGGGCCAGGCGAGCACCGGCGGGCTCGGCATCGGCCTGTCGCTGTGCCGGTCGATCATCGAGCTGCACGAGGGATCCATCACTGCGGCGAGCCAGGGCATCGGCCGGGGCAGCACGTTCAGCGTCAGGCTACCGATCGTCACCGACTTGCGCGCATCGACACCGCCGCTGCTGGCCAGTTCCCGTGAAGGACTCAACCTCCTGATCGTCGACGACAATCGCGATGCCGCCGACAGCATGGGCCTGCTGCTCCAGATGGCTGGCCACGCCGTCAAGGTTGCCTACGACGGCGTCACGGCACTGCGCAGCGTGGAGGACTTCACGCCCGACGTCGCGCTCATCGACCTGGCCATGCCCGACATGGACGGCTTTGAACTGGTGCGCGAGCTGCGCGACTACGCGCACCTGCACCACACCCGCTTCTATGCCCTCACCGGCTTTGGCGAGCCTGGCATCAAGGAGGAAACGGCGCGGGCCGGCTTTGACGGACACATCGTCAAGCCGGTCGATATCGACGCGCTCGCCGAAATCCTCAGACCGGTCAGGCATCAGGCTTCGCCGTAGCGTATCTCTTTCAGCCTTGCTTCGGACTTGGGCAGTCAGCGCCGCGGCTTGGACTGGTTCAACGCCACGGCAGCCTGGATCAGTGCCGTCAGCGCCTTCTCGTCGATCGCCTCGCCCTCGTGGATATCGATGGCACGCCGGGTATTCCCCTCCAGGCTCGAGTTGAAGAGCTGTGCCGGGTCCGGCAGGGACGCCCCCTTCGCAAAGGTCATCTTCACGACGTTCTTGTAGGTCTCTCCGGTGCAGAGGATGCCGCCGTGCGACCACACCGGAACGCCCCGCCACTTCCACTCCTCGACCACTTCCGGATCGGCGGCCCGGATGAGCTTGCGGATGCGGCCGAGCATTTCGCCGCGCCAGTCGCCAAGCTCACGGATTCTCTCGTCGATCAGTTGAGAAGGAGACCTGCCGTCCTGCACCTCGGTGTTCTTCATGCTCGCGCTCCTGAAGCCAAGAGCGGACATTCTAGCCTTCCTGATGCCAGCCCGGCGGCTGCGCCGTGAGCCCTGTGTCTGCGCCCGCCAGACAGGCGGCCCGGAATGTGTTCGTCGACGTCAGACACGTCATGGCATGCGCGACCCGCGAGTTGCCGAGGCAATTCTGTGATTTCTTCTTTATTTTCAATGGCTTGACGATTTATTGATGGGCTGGAACGAGAGCTGGCACACCCCATGCGTATATGACTGCGAGCGCAACACTGAATGCTCTCTAACCCAAGCCAGACCAGCACACCCAAGGAGTTCCATCATGTCCCTCACCATCCAGAACCTGCCCCTCGAACAAGACCTCGACCAAGCCAGGATGAGCGCCGTGCGTGGCGGCAGCCTGTTCCTGAACAACGGCATCAACGCGATCATGGGCGGCTCCGGCGTTTCCTTCGCCAGCCCCAACATCATCGTCGCCCCAGTCACCCAGGTCGATGCCTCGACCCGCACCAACGTCGATCTCACGAGCATCAGCAACGTGCTCAACAACGTCGGCGGCATCGTGCAGGCCGCGCAGCACTAAACCCGATTCAACCGATCCAGCCCAACCCGTTCCATCCGTTTACCCAGGAGACCATCATGTCCTTGACCATCCAGAACCTGCCGCTCGAACAAGACCTCGACCACGCCAGGATGGGCGCCGTGCGCGGCGGCAGCATCTTCGTGAACTCCGGCGTCAACGCCATCACCGGTGGCAGCGGCGTTTCCTTCGCCAGCCCCAACACGATCTTCGCGCCGGTCACGCAGGTCGACGCTTCGACCCGCACCGATGTCGACATCAAGAGCGTGACGAACACCATCAACAACGTGGGCGGCATGGTCGCGGCCCTGCAGCACTGATCTACCCCCAACCAGCGCAATCCAGCCTACCCAGGAGACCATCATGTCCTTGACCATCCAGAACCTGCCGCTCGAACAAGACCTCGACCACGCCAAGATGGGCGCCGTACGCGGCGGCAGCGTCTTCGTGAACTCCGCCGTCAATGCCATCGCCAATGGCTCAGGCGTCTCGTTCGCCAGCCCCAACACGATCTTCGCGCCGGTCACGCAGGTCGACGCCTCGACCCGCACCGATGTCGACCTGAAGACCATGACGAACACCATCAACAACGTCGGTGGCATCGTGCAGGCCCTGCAGCACTGATGCCGGAACCGGGTGCGCAGCCCCCGGTTCCACGGCTTTCCCGTGGGCCGGCCATGGCCGGCTCATTTCAAAGACCGCCTTCGGGCGGTCTTTCTTCTGCGCGACCGGTCAACCGGCCCGAAGCCTTCGCGATAGCCCGGCCTGAACGGGGCTACATCCGCCTCATCGCCGCCACTGCCCCTCCCGGATCAGTGCGTCCGCAATACCCGGAATCATCTGCGCGACCCGGCGGGCCGCGGCGGTGAACGGGCGCTGGCTGCTCGTGGCCAGCACCACGGTCTGCCGCAAGGCGCGGTCCGCCATTGGCACCGCGTCAAAAACGCCGCTTTCCAGTTCGGCGCTGATCGCGTGGTACGGCAACACGGTAAAGGCGGCGTGGTCCGTGACCATGCGCTTGATCACGACCGACGAAGTGGCCTCCATGCAGACGTCGAGGCCAACGTCCTGCGCGCTGGCGATTTCGTCGAGCAGGCTGCGGATGGCATTCGGCGGCACCGGCAGTACCAGCGGCAGCCCGCCGATCTGGCGTAGCTGAACGGAAGCCGGCACCGCACCCATTGCGCGCCAGTGCGCGCGCATCGCATTGCGCTGCCCAACCAGCATCAGCGGCGTCTCCAGCAGGCGGCGGTAGCTGTTCCGGCCCTCCGCGCGATAGCGGTTCACCACGGCCAGGTCGATGCCGCCCTGCGTCAGGCGGGCCTCGATCTCGCCGCTGTAGCCTTCCACGATCCGCAGGCGCACCGCCGGCATGCGCGCCTGCACGGCCGCGAAGAGGCGACTCGACATCAGCGGCGCCACCGCCGGCACCAGCCCGACCGTCAGCACGCCGGTCACGTTGCCCGCCTGCGCGCGCGCGGACTCCACCAGTTGCCGGGCCCCGGCAAGCAGCGGCTCCGCATCGCCGAGCACCTGCTCCGCCAGCGCCGTCGGCCGCACGCCGCGACCCGTGCGATAGAACAGCGCGCCGCCGAACGTCTTCTCCAGCAGGCTGATCTGCCGGCTGATGGCCGACTGCGCGAGCCCAAGCTGCGCGGCGGCGCCCGAGACGCTGCGCGCATGCGCCACCGCGATGAACGTCGCCAGCGCCTTGAGCGTGAGTTCCTGTTCTGCTTCCCCTTGCATCCGTCGGCTCCCGCTATCCAATCAAGAGATATCTGCTTTCTCGATCCGTCATTGATCGCAGGATATCGGCTCTTTATCGTAAGAGGCAAGCACACCCACAACACCAAGGAGACAAGCCCACATGCCGCTGACTGCTCAAAACCACCCGCTGGCTCCGCTGGATGCGGCGGACGCCGACATGCTGTCGCGTGTGCAGCAACTGGTGCAGGACACCATCGGCCCGAAGGCCAACGCCGTGAGCCGCGATGATGCCTTTGCCTGGGAGACGTTCCGCACGCTCGCCGACAGCGGCGTCATCGCCACCGCCTTCCCGCGCGAACTCGGCGGCTCCGAGGCATCCATGCTGCTGCGCGTCAGGATCATCGAGGAGATTGCGCGTGTGTGCAGCACCGCCGCGTCGATCGTCACGGGCACCGACCTGTCGTCGCGCCCCATCATTGCCGGCGGTTCCCCGGAACTCTGCGCCCGGATCGTCCCACCGCTGGCCCGCGGCGAAACGCAGTCCGCCTTTGCGCTGACCGAACCCGGCGCCGGTTCGGACCTGGCGCGGCTGGGCACGACGGCAACGCGCGACACGGGCGGCTACCGGCTCACGGGCGTGAAGAAGTTCATTACGCGCGCCACGGTGGCCGAATTGTTCGTGGTGGTGGCATCACTCGCCGACGGCCCCGGCGGCAGCCGGGGACTCACGGCCTTCCTCGTGCCGCGCGATGCCGAAGGATTGTCCGTGTCGCCGATCATCCCCAAGCTTGGCTGGCATGGCGTGCCCATTGCCGAGGTGCGGCTTGACGGCGTCCCGGTGCCGGCCTCGCACCGGCTTGGCGAAGAAGGCCAGGGCATGGCGCTGGCCCAGGACACGCTGGTCCGCGCGCGTGTCGGCCACGCGGCGATTGCGCTCGGGCGCATGACCGGCGCGCTGCAGCTCGCGGCGCAGTACGCGGGGCACCGCCAGGTGTCCGGCAAGGCGGTCGGCGAGCACCAGGGCATTCAATGGATGCTGGCCGACATGGCCGCCCGCATCGAGGCCGCGCGCTGCCTGGTCTACAGCGCCGCGCAGCGCTATGACCGCAAGGACGCCGAGACTTCGATCCACGCCTCGATCGCGAAGATGCACAGCACGGACCTGTGCATGCGCGTGGTGGTCGATTGCGCACAGCTGTTTGGCGGCAACGGCTACCTGGACGCGTATCCGATCGAGCGCTTCCTGCGCGACGCCAAGATGAACCAGATTGGCGAAGGCACCAGCGAAGTCCACAAGAACCTGATCGGCCGCTACATCATGAAGACGGCATCGGCCATGTCCCGGCATCCGTGCCTCGACTTCGAGCCGGACCTGTTCGGAGCACAATGATGGCATCGACCGATTACGGCGCCGGGCCCGACTCGCTGAGCAATGCGCTGTGCGCGCGCCTGGGCATCCGATACCCGATCTTCGGGCTGGCGCACAGCATCGAGGTGGCGGCCGCGATTTCGAACGCCGGCGGTCTCGGCGTCTATGCCGCCGCGCGCGACGGCCCCAACGAACTTGCGCGCAAGCTTTCCGCACTGCGCGACCTCTGCCCCGACGCACCGGTAGGCGTCGACCTGCTGCTGCCGACGGCATTGCCCGGGGTCTCCACGCCCGACGACCTGGCGGCAGCCATCCCGGACGGACATCGCCGCTTTGTCGACGGCTTGTTCGATCGGTTCGAGGTGCCCCCGGCCACGCACGGCAACTTCTTTTCGCAATACGTGCGCTCGCAAGCCTTGTTCGAGGAGCAGATCACGGCCGTGGCGGAGAGCCGCATGGATGTGTTCGCGGCAGGCGTCGGCACACCGGCAGCCACCATTGCGCGCGTGCGCCAAGCCGGCAAGGCCACCATTGCGCTGGTCGGGGCGGTCAAGCATGCGCGCAAGGCGATCGAAGCCGGCGTGGATGTGCTGGTTGCGCAAGGCTATGACGCTGGCGGCCATACCGGCGCAATCGGCACGTTCACGCTGGTGCCGCAGATTATCGCCGCGGCCGAAGGCCGTCCGGTGCTCGCGGCAGGCGGTATTGGCGCGGGCAGCCAGATTGCGGCTGCGCTCGCCATGGGGGCACAGGGCGCGTGGCTCGGTACGGTCTGGCTCGGCAGCGCCGAGCACCGGCTTCCGGCCGCGCTCACCGACAAGCTCCTGGCAGCGACGAGCGAGGACACCGTCATCACGCGCGCGCACAGCGGCAAGCCGTGCCGCGTGGTACGCAGCGCATTCTCTGACGCGTGGGAAGCCCCCGGTGCACCGGCGCCGCTCGACATGCCTTATCAGCAAGCTCTGACCGGCCGGCTGCTGGCCGCCGTCGAGGAGCACGAGGTTGCCCCGCTGATGTACGAGGCGGCAGGACAAAGCGTGGCCTGGGTCCGTGAAATCGAACCGGTGGCACAGATCATGGACCGGCTGTTACGGGAAACGCGCCAGTCGCTCGACCAGCTTCGCCCCTATCTGCCGGCCTGAGCACATGGCCCGCAGCACCAGACCGGACTACGAACAGGAGGAAACCCCATGAATCGCCGCACCTTCGCCAGGACTGCCTTTCAGGCAGCGCTGATGACGACCCTCCCCGGCTGGCTGCCGGCATTGGCACGCGCGGCCGCCACTGCAGGGCCCGGAGGCTTTCCCGACCGTCCGCTGCACGCCGTGGTGCCCTATCCGGCCGGCGGCGTGGTCGACGTGACCTTGCGCGCCGTGCTCGACCGCCTGTCGCTGGACCTGCCGCAGCGCGTGGTCGTCGAAAACCGGCCCGGCGCGGACGGCCGCATCGCGATCGAGTTCGCCGGCCGGGCGCCCGCCGACGGCTATACGCTGCTCGGCGTGTCGCCGGTGCTCGCCGTGGCCCAGACGCTGTACCCGGAGTCCGGCATCCGCGTCCAGAACTTCCGCGCGGTCGGCGCGGTGGCTGCGGTGCCGTCGGTGTTCGTCGTGCACAACGATGTCCCCGCGAAGACGCTGAAGGAATTCACGGTGTGGGCCAAGGCACGCCCGGGCGCGGTCAATGTCCCGGTGCCCGGCACGGGCAGTTCGCTCCATCTCGCGCAGGAACTGTTCTTTGAATCCACCGGCGTGCGCGTGACCAATATCGGCTACAAGGGCCAGCCCCCTTCGGTGCTGGACCTGGGGCGCGGGCAACTGCAGTTCGCGCTGCTGTCGCAGAACCTTGCGCTGCCGCTGATCCAGTCGAAGCGCGTGCGCCCGCTGGCCGTGAACGCCACCAGACGCACGCGCTCGCTGCCCGACATTCCCACCATCGCCGAGGCGGGCTATCCGGAAGCGCTGGTGCAGTCCTGGTATGGCGTGGCGGTCCATGCGCGCACCGCGCCGGCCATTGTCGACTACCTCAGCACCGCCTTGCAGGCGGCCCTTGCGACAACGGATGTGCGCAACAAGCTTGCCGCGCTCGATGCTGAAATCCTCGCGCTCGACGCCAGGCAGTTCGACAGCCTAATCCAGTCCGAATCGACGCGCCTGTCCGCGCTGATCAAGGCACGCGACATCAAGGTGGATGCATGAACCATCATTCCCGGACGCCGCCGCATCACGCCACGGACGACGCGCATGCGCAAGGCCCGCTTGCCGGCCTGCGCATCCTCGACATGGCGACCGTGCTCGCCGCACCGTTTGCCTGCACACTGTGCGCCGACATGGGCGCCGATGTCGTCAAGCTGGAACTGCCGGACGGCAGCGACCCCTTGCGCGGCCTGGCCCCGGTCAAGGACGGCCTGCCGCTCTACTGGAAAGTCGCGAACCGCGGCAAGCGCGGTATCTCGCTGGACGTGCGGCAGCCGGAAGGCCGCGAACTGTTCCTGAGGCTGCTCCCCGGATTCGACGTGCTGGTCGAGAATTTCCGCACGGGCACGCTCGACCGCTGGGGCCTGGATATCGACACGCTCCGGGCGGCCAACCCGCGGCTGATCCTCCTGCGCCTCACCGGCTTCGGGCAGACCGGGCCCTACGCCGCGCGCGCCGGCTTCGCACGCGTGTTCGAGGCCATGAGCGGCTTCACCAACCTGACCGGCGACGCCGGCGGCCCGCCGCTGCACATGAACTACCCGGCCGGCGATGTCATGGCCGGGCTGTTCGGCGCCTTCGCCATCGCCACCGCTGCCGCCGAACGCCGCCTGCGTCCGGACGCTCCGGGCCGCGAGATCGACCTGTCCGCCACCGAAGCGCTGTTCCGGCTGCTGGAGCCGCTCGCCGTGGAATACGAGCAGCTTGGCCAGGTCCGGCAGCGCGCAGGCAACCGTGCGACCTATACGGCGCCCTCCAATATGTACGCGACGGCGGACGGCCATTGGGTGTCGATGGTCGCCTCATCGAACCCGATCTTCGCGCGCCTGTGCGCGGCGATCGGCCATCCGGAGCTTGCGGACGATCCGCGTTTCGCCACGAACCCCGAGCGGGTCCGGCACCTTGAGCCGCTTGATCTCATTATCGGCGGCTGGTTCGCCGCCCATGACTACCAGGCGGTTGCCGCGGCACTGAACGCGCGCGAGATACCGTTCAGCAAGATCTTCTCCATCGCGGACATCCTTGAGGATCCGCACTTTCGCGCCCGGCAGGCGATCGTCCGCCTGCCCGACCCGGACCTCGGCTCCGTTCCCGCGCCCTGCCAGGTGCCACGTTTCTCGGGCTATGCGCCGCTGCCACCGAGGACAGGGCCCGCGGTCGGCGAGCACAACGAGGAAATCTACGCCGCAGTGGGCCTGACGCCCCACGACATCGAAAGGCTGCGCGGCGCGGGCGTCCTCTGACGCGCGTTCCGCGCAACGCGTTGCCGCGAAGTCCGATTCGGTTCGCGCCGGACGCCTGCCTTGCAGGCGTCCGAACGCGGCGTGGCCCCGCCTGTCTGCCGCCTCCAGACACTCCACCGCAAACGTGTCTGCTGCCATCCGACACGCTCCGCAGCGAGCGTCCCCTGGCCATCAGCGCCAAACTGAATTTTTTCTCTTTGTTTTCAATGACCTGAAGATTCCTTGAGGGGCTGGAACGAGAGCTGGCACACCCCATGCGTATATGACTGCGAGCGCAACACTGAATGCTCTCTAACCCAAGCCAGACCAGCACACCCAAGGAGTTCCATCATGTCCCTCACCATCCAGAACCTGCCCCTCGAACAAGACCTCGACCAAGCCAGGATGAGCGCCGTGCGCGGCGGCAGCCTGTTCCTGAACAACGGCATCAACGCGATCATGGGCGGCTCCGGCGTGTCCTTCGCCAGCCCCAACATCATCGTCGCCCCGGTCACCCAGGTCGATGCCTCGACCCGCACCACCGTCGACATCAAGAGCATCAGCAACGTGCTCAACAACGTCGGCGGCATCGTGCAGGCCCTGCAGCACTGATCCCCCCATCCAGTACATCCGTTCATTCCGCCTACCCAGGAGACCATCATGTCCTTGACCATCCAGAACCTGCCGCTCGAACAAGACCTCGACCACGCCAAGATGGGCGCCGTACGCGGCGGCAGCATCTTCGTGAACTCCGGCGTCAACGCCATCACCGGTGGCAGCGGCGTCTCGTTCGCCAGCCCCAACACGATCTTCGCCCCGGTCACGCAGGTCGACGCTTCGACCCGCACCGATGTCGACATCAAGAGCGTGACGAACACCATCAACAACCTGGGCGGCATGGTCGCGGCCCTGCAGCACTGATCTACCCCCAACCAGCGCAATCCAGCCTACCCAGGAGACCATCATGTCCTTGACCATCCAGAACCTCCCGCTCGAACAAGACCTCGACCACGCCAAGATGGGTGCCGTGCGCGGCGGCAGCATCTTCGTGAACTCCGGCGTCAACGCCATCACCGGTGGCAGCGGCGTCTCGTTCGCCAGCCCCAACACGATCTTCGCGCCGGTCACGCAGGTCGATGCTTCGACCCGCACCGATGTCGACCTGAAGAGCATGACGAACACCATCAACAACGTCGGTGGCATCGTGCAGGCCCTGCAGCACTGAGCGGCACGGCAGGAGCGGCGACGCCAGCGCCCGCTGGCGCTCCGCCTCCTGCGACGCCGGCGCCATGCGTCCGGCAGGATTCCAGGACCGCCCTCGGGCGGTCCTTCTCGTTGGCGGGCGCCGGTCCCGGACTGTGATCCTTCGCGGATGCGCGATCTGTACCGGCTCGGCATGTGATGTGCCCCCGAGCACGCAACCCTCGTCCACGCGCAGCCAATGCCAGGAGGTTGCTTCCACCCTGGCAAAGACAAGCCTTGCCCGAACTGAGCTTGAGCGCTTCCGCGAAAACTGTATCTCTCCCGCGCAGGCTGTATTCCCTACCCTTCTCCGTAATGTCGCGCGCCCCGCCAGCATGCCGGCGGCAACCCCACGGAGAGCACATCGATGCATGGACTTACAGCACTGGAACTCGCCAGAATCCAGTTCGGATTCACGGTTTCCTTTCACATCCTCTTTCCCGCCATCACCATCGGCCTTGCCTGCTTCCTCGGCTTCCTGGAAGCGCGCTGGCTGCTGACGAAGGACACGGTCTACCGCACCCTCTATCAGTTCTGGGTCAGGATCTTCGCCCTGAACTTCGGCATGGGTGTCGTGTCCGGCCTCGTCATGGCCTACGAGTTCGGCACCAACTGGTCGTTCTTCTCGCAGTTCGCGGGCGGCGTGACCGGCCCGTTGCTGACGTACGAGGTGCTGACCGCGTTCTTCCTGGAAGCGGGCTTCCTCGGCGTGATGCTGTTCGGCTGGAGCCGAGTCGGGCCGGGGCTGCATTTCTTCTCGACGGTGATGGTGGCGCTCGGCACCATGATCTCGTCGACGTGGATCCTGGCCTCCAACAGCTGGATGCACACGCCCGCGGGCTACGCCATCGTCGCCGGCAAGGTCGTGCCGACCGACTGGCTGGCCGTGATCTTCAACCCGTCGTTCCCGTACCGCCTCGCGCATATGGTGATTGCCGCGCTGCTGTCGACCGCGCTGTTCGTCGCAGCATCGTCGGCCTGGCAACTGCTGCACGGCCGCGCCGTGCCTGCCGCGAAGAAGATGCTGTCGCTGGCGCTGTGGATGGTCCTGATCACCGCCCCGCTGCAGGCGGTGGTCGGCGACGCCCACGGCCTGAACACGCTCGAGTACCAGCCCGCCAAGATCGCGGCGCTGGAAGGCCACTGGAACACCGCGGCGAAGGACGACAAGGGCGGCTTCCCGCTGATCGTCTTCGGCATTCCCGACATGGAGCGCGAAGAAACGCGCTACGCTATCGAGATCCCGCGCCTGGGCAGCCTGATCCTCACGCACACGCTCAACGGACAGATCCACGGCCTGAAGGACTTCCCCAAGGCTGACCGCCCTAACGCCACGGTGCTGTTCTTTACGTTCCGCACCATGGTCGGCCTGGGCGTGCTGATGATCCTGTTCGGCCTGCTCGGCTGGGTGCTGCGCCGCAACGGCGTGGTGTACCGGTCGCGCGCCTTCCTCCGCTTTGCCGTGCTGATGGGCCCCGCAGGCCTGGTCGCGCTGCTGGCCGGCTGGATGACCACCGAGATCGGCCGCCAGCCCTGGGTGGTCTATGGCCTGCTGCGCACCACGGATGCGGTGTCGGCGCACACCGCCGGCCCGGTAGCGTTCTCGCTGGCACTGTTCGTGGTGGTCTATTTCATCGTCTTCGGCGTGGGCATCCGCTACATGCTCAAGCTGGCAAGCGCCGGCCCCGTGGCCGACATCCACGCGCACGGCCATGCGCAGCCCTATGGGCCGGGCACCGTCGGCGCCGTTCCGGCCGCCGTCGGCGCGGCTTCCGCACGCACCGCCATGGCCCCGCACGGCCAGCGCAATTCCTGAACAGGTGATCAATATGGGTATCAACCTTCCTGCAATCTGGGCCTGCCTGATCTTCTTCGGCGTGATGATGTACGTCATCATGGACGGCTTCGACCTGGGCATCGGCATCCTGTTTCCGTTCGTCGGCGACCGCCATGACCGCGACGTGATGATGAACACGGTCGCGCCGGTCTGGGATGGCAACGAGACCTGGCTCGTGCTTGGCGGCGCGGCGCTGCTCGGCGCCTTTCCGCTGGCCTATTCGGTGCTGCTCAGCGCGTTCTACCTGCCGCTGATGCTGATGCTGCTGGGCCTGATCTTCCGCGGCGTGGCGTTCGAGTTCCGCTTCAAGGCCAGCGACCGCAGCCGCCCGTACTGGGATACCGCGTTCACCTGGGGCTCGGTGGTCGCGGCGTTCTTCCAGGGTGTGACGCTTGGCGCCTATATTGATGGCATTGCCATGCAGGGCACGACCTATGCCGGCGGCGCGCTCGACTGGCTGGCACCGTTCCCGATCTTCACCGGCGTGGGGGTGGTCATCACCTACGCCTTCCTCGGTGTCACCTGGCTCATCATGAAGACGGAGGGCCGGCTGCAATGGACCATGCTGCGCGTGACCAAGGTGCTGACCGGCGTGATGGTGGCGGTGATCGCCGCGGTGAGCGTCTGGACGCCGCTGACCCACCCCGGGATCGCCGCGCGCTGGTTTGCGCTGCCCAATGTGTTCTTCTTCCTGCCCGTGCCGCTGCTGGTGCTGGGCGCGGCCGCCGGCATCCGGCATTCGCTGCACCAGCGTCCGAACGTCGCCCCGTTCCTGTACGCGCTGCTGATGGTCTTCATGGGCTACACCGGCCTGGCGATCAGCGTCTGGCCCAACATCATCCCGCCGTCGATCTCGATCTGGGCCGCATCGTCGCCGCCGCAGAGCCAGGGCTTTGCGCTGGTCGGCACCCTGTTCATCGTGCCGGTCATCCTGGCGTACACCTCATGGTCCTACTACGTGTTCCGCGGCAAGGTCCGTCGCGGCGAGGGGTACCACTGATGTCCAGGCTCATGAAATCGCCGCTGGCAGGCCGCCTTGGCTGGCTGCTGGCGCTCTGGGCAGCGGGCGTCGGCACGGTCTTCGTCTTTGCCTGCCTGATGCGGCTGCTGATGCGCGCAGCCGGCCTTTCGAGCTGAGCGCAAGGCATGCCAGCACCCGGCACTTCCACCAGCACCAGGCCGCCCGCCAGCCGTACGGGTGGCGCGGCTGGCGCCCTGGCCGCGGCCTGGGCCGCGCGGCCGGACCTGTCGCCGTGGATTCACTCGCTCAAGGTGTTCGGCGCAGCCATGCTCGCGCTGTATGCGGCACTGGCGCTGGGCCTGCCACGGCCCTACTGGGCCCTGGCCACCGTGTACCTGGTATCCAGCCCGCTGGCCGGCGCCACCTACGCCAAGGGCACCTACCGCGTCGCCGGCACGCTGCTCGGCGCCTTGTGCGCCGTGGCGCTGGTGCCCTTGCTGGTCGGCGTGCCCGTGGTGCTGATGGCGGCCATTGCCTGCTGGACCGGTACCCTGCTCTACCTGTCGCTGCTGGAGCCGGCGCCACGCAACTACATCTGCCTGCTGGCCGCGTACACACTGCCGATCGTGGCGCTGCCGACGGTCACCGTGCCCGGTACGGTCTTTGCGGTCGCGCTGGCCCGTATCGAGGAAATCGTGATCGGCATCGTCTGCGCCAGCGTGGTCAGCGCGGTGGTGTTTCCCGTCCGGACGCGGCCCGCGCTGGCGGCGCGGGCGTCCACGTGGCTTGCGCACGCTTCGCGCTGGATCCAGGACATGCTCGGCGCCGGCGTGAGCCCGGTGCGCCGCCATGACAGCTTCAGCGTGCTGGCCGCCGACATCGTCGCGATGGAAAGCCAGCTTGCACAACTCGCCTATGAAACCGATGGCGCCCCGGCGCTGCGGCACGCACGCGCGCTGCACCAGCGGATGGCGGCGCTATTGCCGCGCGTGCTGGCACTGGCCGACGCCGTCGCGGCGCTGCGCCAGTCACCGGAAGGGCTTCCCGATGCGGTGGCGCAGCGTCTGGGGGCTACTGTGGCCTGGATCGGCGCTACGCCCGGCGCCAGCCGCCCGCTGAGCGCCTGCCGCCCCGCCGGTTCGACGCCGCCCGCCACGGCGGACTGGCATGCGCGGCTGGTCGCGGCCGCCAGCGAGTATCTCGATGAACTGGACGACCTGTGGCAGGACTGCCGGCTCCTGCAGGCCGGCCTGCAGCAGGGCGGCACCGAACCTGCCGTGCTCCGGTATCGCGTGGAGCCCGCGGGACGGGACCGGCACCACGACCACGCGCAGCTTCTGTTCCGCGCCGCGACCGCGGGCACGGCGACCTTTGTCGCCGGCCTGCTGTGGATGGCGTCAGGCTGGGTGGACGGCGCCGGCCCGGTCGGGCTGGCCGCGCTGGCGAGCTGCTTCATCGCCACCGCCGACCAGCCGCGGCTGATGGCCGGGCGCGTGGTGGTGTGGAGCGTGGCCTGTGCGCTGCTGGCCTCGTACTACCAGTTCGTGGTGCTGGTGCTGGCCCATGACTTCGGTTCGCTGGCGCTGCTGCTGTTCTGGCCCTACCTCATCATCGGGGCGCTGACGACGCAATCGCGCTACGCGCTGTTCGGCGTGCTGCTTGCGGTCACGTCGGCGTCGTTCGCCGGCATGCCGCAGTTCAGCGCCGCGCGCTTTGCCGACATCTTCAACAGCAGCCTGGCCAGCCTCGCGGCGCTGTGCTTCGCCGCACTGTGGGCCGCGCTGATGCAGCCATTCGGCCGCCAGCTTGTGGCTTACCGGCTGGCCCGTGCCAACTGGAGCGACATCGCGCTGGTGGCCCACCCGCGCGCGCCGGTCAACAGCGCGCGGCTGCGCGGCCGCCTGCTCGACCGCCTGCTGCGGCAGTGGCCGCCGGTGGCCGGGCGGCATCGCACCGGTGGCGGCGTCGCGGCCTTCCTGGCCGAATCCGCCGCGCTCGTGCTGCGGCGCGCCTGCGCGGACGTGCCTGCCGCGCGCCGCCGCACCGTGGAGCGGGCGCTGGCCGGCGTTGCGCGCTACTACCGCCAATGCCTGCGTACCGGCCACGACGTTGCGCCGCCGCCCGCGCTGGCCGCCAGGATCGACGCGGCCTGGACCGCGCTCGCCGGACCATCGGCCAGCTACCCGCGCGCCGCGCTGGCAGCGCTCGTCACCCTGCGCCTGGCACTGTATCCGCCCCTGACCCCTGCCGATGGAGCGCCCCATGCACGCCACTGAATTCAATGTCTACGGCGTATTCGTGCCCGCCACACTGGTCTGGATGCTGGCCGCGTTCGCGGTCACCGCCGGCGTGCGCGCGGTGCTCGACCGCCTTGGCCTCTACCGCTTCGTGTGGCACCGGTCGCTGTTCAATTTCTCGCTGTACATCCTCGTGCTGGGCGCGATGGTCGCGTTCGTCTGGGAGGTTCCATCATGCATCGCAAGTTTTCACTGATCGTCCCCGTCGCCGTGACGCTGATCGCCGTGGCCGCGGCGGCACTGACGGCGTGGCACCTCTGGCAGTACTACACCGGCGCGCCGTGGACGCGCGACGGCCGTGTCCGCGCCGACGTGGTACAGGTGGCGTCCGACGTCTCGGGACCCGTCGCCGAGGTGCTCGTCGCCGACAACGCCCGCGTGCAGCGGGGACAGGTGCTGTTCGTGGTCGACGAAGCGCGCTTCCGCGTGGCGCTGAAACAGGCGCAGGCCGTTGCCGCGTCCGCACACGCGGCATTGGCGCGCACAGGCAAGGTGGAAATTGCCGCCGCGCAGGCGCGCGCCGACCAGGCCGACGCGGCAGTGGAGGCGGCCAGCCTCGATCTGGCCCGCTGCCGCGTGGCCAGCCCGGTGGACGGCCACGTCGCGGACCGCCTGCCCCGCGCGGGCGATTTCGTGAACCGCGGCCGGCCCGCGCTGTCGGTGGTGGCCAGCGGGTCGCAGTACGTGGAGGGCTATTTCGAGGAAACCAAGCTGCCCGCGATCCGCGTCGGCGCGGCGGCCGACGTGCGCATCATGGGCCAGGGCACGGCATTGCACGGCCACGTCCTGAGCATCGCACCGGGCATCGACGACCAGGATCGCGGCAGCGGACCGAACCTGCTCCCCACAGTCAATCCGACGTTCAACTGGGTGCGCCTTGCGCAACGCATTCCGGTCCGCATTGCACTGGACGAGGTGCCGGCAGGCACGCATCTCGTCGCCGGTCAGACCGCCACGATCCGCATCCGGATGCCGCGCGAATGAGGCCGCACCCGCCCGCCGAACTGTTCTGCTGCCGGCGCATGCGATGTGTGCCCCCTGCCCGCGGCCTCCCGTCCCTACCATGGCTCCATGGATCGCCATCGCCCCCGGGAGAACCCCATGCAAGCAGCGCCAGTACACCCTTTGCCCGCCGTCAGCCGTGGCCCGGCGCCGGACCTCGCACCGGCCGCCTGCCGTGATCAGCTCGGCCGTCCGCTCAAGGACCTGCGCCTGTCGGTGATCGATCGATGCAACTTCCGCTGTACTTACTGCATGCCCAGGGAGCGCTTCGGGCGGGACTATCCGTTCCTGACACCGGCACAACGACTGTCGGACCAGGAACTGCTTGAGATCGCCCGCGGCTTCGTCAGCCTTGGCGTGGAAAAGGTGCGCCTGACGGGCGGCGAGCCGCTGCTGCGCAAGGGAATCGAGTCACTGGTGGAAGGCATAGCCTCCCTGCGCACGCCGCAAGGCCGGCAGGTGGAAGTCGCCATGACCACCAACGGCAGCCTGCTGGCGCGCAAGGCGCGCTCGCTGCGCGATGCGGGTCTCGGCCGCGTGACGGTCAGCCTGGACAGCCTGGACGACCGCACCTTCCGCGCCATGAATGACGTCGATTTCCCGGTCGGCCGCGTGCTGGAGGGCATCGAGGCGGCCCGCGCCGCCGGCCTGGCGCCCGTCAAGGTCAACTGCGTGGTGGAGCGCGGCACCAACGACGCGCAGGTGCTGCCGCTGATCGAGCACTTCCGCGGCAGCGGCGTGACGCTGCGTTTCATCGAGTACATGGATGTGGAAGGCCCGAGTGCGTGGTCACAGTCCCGCGTGGTGCCATCCGGCGAGATCCGCGCGATGGTCGAACGCGCGCATGCACTGGTTCCCGTGGTCCGGCGCGCCAGCGAGACCTCGAGCAACTACCTGATCGCGGATGGCAGCCTCAGGCTGGGCTTCATCTCCAGCGTTTCGCACCCGTTCTGCGGCGACTGCACCCGTGCACGCGTGTCGGTCGACGGCCGGCTCTTCCTGTGCCTGTTTGCCACGGACTCGGTGGATCTGCGTGCCCATCTGGCCACGAACCATCCGGCCGACGCCGTCGCCGATGTGGTCCGCGAAGCCTGGCAGGCACGCGGCGACCGCTATTCGGAATTGCGCGAGGAATTGCGCGAGGACAGGCGTGCCAGCGGCAAGCGGCAATACCCGACGGTGCGCATGTCCCTGGTTGGCGGCTGATCCTGGCCTGGCTCAGGCCGGGTCCGAGAACCACTGCGCGGCAAGCGCCGCGCCTTCCGGCGTCAGGCTGGCATGGCCACGGCCATTCTCTTCGATGCTGACCTCGGCGAGACCCGCCGACTCAAGTTGCGTCAGCACGCGGCGCAGCACGCTCATCGGCAACTGCGCGCGCTTGGCGATCCTGGCAAGCGACCACGGGCCGCCGGCCGCCTCGATCCCGGCCTGCCCCAGTACCAGCAGCACGTCCACGATGGCCGGATCAATCTCGCCAGTCGGTTCGCTCTGCGCCTTTTCGTCAGCCATGGTTTTTACTGTCCGGGTGCGCCCGACCCTGCGCCAGCAGATGCTGCGCGATCTTGCCAAGCGTCTGCACGGCGGTCTCGATGCCCGTCGACCATTCCGCGCTGTAGTTGAGGCGAATGCAATGGCGGTACGTCGCCGCGGGCGCGAACATATGCCCCGGCGCGACGGTGATCCGATGTTCCAGCGCCGCGTGGTACATCTCCATGGCATCGATGCCTTCCGGAAGCTGCACCCACAGCACATAGCCCCCGGCGGGCCGCGACGTGGTCGTGCCTTCCGGGAAGAACCTGCGCACGGTGGCGGCCATAATACTGGCCTGCTGCGCGTAGGCCTTGCGCACGCGCCGCAGGTGGAAATCATAGCCATCGTTCTTGAGGAACTCGGCGATCGCCAGTTGCGGGATGGCCGGCGTGGTCAGCGTGTTCAGGAACTTGAGCCGCTCCACCGCGCCGCGGTAGCGGCCCGGAAGCGCCCAGCCGATGCGGTAGGCATTGGTCAGCGTCTTGGAAAAGGACGAGCAGTGCAGCACGATGCCGGCCGTGTCGAAGGCCTTGAGCGAGCTGGGATGGGCTTCGCCATAGTAGAGCTCGCCACAGACATCGTTCTCGATGACGGGAATGTCCTTGCCGGTCAGCATCGCCACCAGCGCGCGCTTCTTTTCGTCCGGCATCTGGAAGCCGAGTGGATTCTGGAAATTGGGCATCACCATGCAGGCGGCGACGCCCTTCTCGTCGATCAGCCGCGCCAGCGCGCCGATGTCGATGCCCTCGACCGGGTCGGTCGCCACCTCGATCGCGCGCATGCCCAGCCGCTCGATCGCGTGGAGCATGGCGTAGTAGGTCGGGGACTCCACCGCGATCGTGTCGCCAGGCTTCGCCACCGCCTGCAGGCAGAGGTTGATGGCCTCGGTCGCGCCGATGGTGACGATCAGCTCGTTCGGGTTGACCGCGTAGCCGTTCTCCAGGTAGCGCCGCGAGATCTGCCGGATCAGCTCCGGGCTGCCGGGCGGCAGGTCGTCGAGCATGGTCCACTTGGCATAGCGGCGCGCGATATTGTTCGCGTACTGGTTGATGCGCTGCCACGGAAACAGCGAGGCTTCGGGGTAAGGCGAGCCCAGCGGCACGGCGTCGTCCGAGCGGATCGAGCGCAGCGTGGACAGTACCAGTGCGCTGACGTCCACCGCGGAAGGCTTGGCGCTGGGGCGGGAGGGCTGCAGTTCAGCGGCCGGCTCGCCCGCCCGCGCGCGCACGAAGTAGCCGGATTGCGGCCGGCTTTCGATGACGCCGCGGCTTTCCAGCAGCACATAGGCCCGGATCACCGTGGTGATGCTCATGCGGTGGTGCTGGCTGGCCTGGCGCACGGACGGAATCCGCTCGCCGGGCAGCAGCACGCCCTGTTTCACCAGCGCTTCGATATCTGCAGCCAGTTTTTCATAGAGTTTCACGCCGACCTCCCCTTGCCGGCCATTCCGGATCCGCGTTCCCGGGCGGCCTTTCGCCCGGTCTCCCCCTGCGCGCATCAACTAGGCCAGCGATGGAGATCATAGTACGGCAGCGACACATGAGGGAGCGGACCAGTATCCTGGCGCCGGGAGATCGACTGTGCCTCGTCAGGGCTCAGCATGTTGCGACTCCCGCCATGACGCCATCCGCTGCGCAAGCGCGGGCAGCGCCCGTGTAGTCGACGTAGCCATCCTTGCGGCAGAAGCTGAGCAGGCGCAGGCCGGCCTGCTCGGCAATGCGGATGGCCAGCGAGGTCGGCGCGGAGATCGTCGCCAGCATCTGGATATTCATGCGCGCGGCCTTGCGCACCAGCTCATAGCTGGCGCGGCTCGACAGGAAGACGAAGCCGTCGTCCATCGCGACGCGCCGCATTGCCAGGTGACCGATCAGCTTGTCCAGGCCGTTATGCCGGCCGACATCCTCGAAGACATGCAGGATCTCGCCGCGCGCATCGCACCAGGCCGCGGCGTGGACGCCGCCGGTCTCGCGCATCAGCCGCTGGTGCGACGGCAGCGCCGCCGCCGCGCGCGCGATCATCTCGCGCGTCGGCTGCAGCCGCGTTGCCGGCGAACGCATGGGTGCGGGTTCGAGATCGAGCAGTTCGAGGCTCTCGATGCCGCAGACGCCGCAGCCCGTGCGGCCTGCCAGCGCACGCCGGCGTGCCTTCATGGACGCGAATGCCTGTTCGCTGATCTGGAGCCGGATCTCGGCGCTGTGCGCGTGCACCTGCACCTCGAGGTCATGGATCTGCTCATTGCGGCTGACAATGCCCTCGGTCAGCGAAAAGCCCACCGCGAACGCCTCGAGGTCAAGCGGCGTCGCCATCATCACGGCGTGCGAGATGCCGTTGTACACGAGCGCCACGGGAAGCTCTTCGGCCACGTTGTCGACGGCGGATTTCGGCGCGCCGTCCTTGTGCCGGATGATGCTGCGTGCGGCATAGCCGTGGTGTTCAACCAGTTCGGTGCAATCCATGGGAACCTCGCGAAGATCGGGTGGCGCGCGCCGGCTGCGGGCCGGCGCTGCCGGAACATTGTGGGAAGCGGTTGCAGCAATGGTAGGCAGCGGCAACGGCAGGCAAGGCGTACAGTTGCGCCGCTTTGCGCCACCTACAGATGCGCGTCGGCGCGGCGCCTCATTCGACGGCGCCGTTCTCGCCGTCGTCGGGGCTCGGGAAACGGTATTGCCCGTAGCGCAGGATCAGCACGCCGCAGGCCAGCATGACCACGCCGCCGCACAAGGCCAGCAGGTGGAACTCGGTGGACTCGTTGAACCGCAGGATCAGGTCGCGCGCCAGCGACACCATGGCGATATACAGCGGGAAGCGCACCGGCAACTGGCCCAGCTTCAGGTAGCGCCCGACCATGGCCAGCACCTCCAGGTACAGGAACATCAGCAGCAGGTCGGTAATCGAGACCTTGCCCATGCCCGCGACCTTCCAGCCCTCCTCGGCCATGGCGAACGTGGTGGCCAGGCCGATCACGACCAGGCCCGCCAGTTCCACCACGCCAAGGAACGACTCCAGGCGGGTACGCACGACGCCTGGCCGGGGCCGCGCGCCCGGGATCCGGTTGGTACTCATGGCAGTACGGATCGTCGTCAGGCTGCCGCCGCAGCCTGGTGGCCAGCCAGCGTCAGCAGCACGGGCACCGACTTCGACGTGGGCGTGCCGCAGCCGTCGCCGATGCTCTCCAGCGGCACCAGCGGATTGGTTTCAGGGTAGTACGCGCCGAGGCACCCTTGCGGAATGTCGTACTCGACCAGTTCGAAGTCCTCGACCTGGCGTTGCACGCCGTCGCCCCACACGCTGGTGATGTCGACCCGCTGCCCGGCCTTGAAGCCCAGCCGCGCCAGGTCGGCCGCGCTGATGAAGACCACGCGGCGCAGGCCGAACACGCCACGGTAACGGTCGTCGAGACCATAGATCGTGGTGTTGTACTGGTCGTGGGAACGCGTGGTCATCAGCACCATCAGCTTGTCGCCGTACTGCTCGCGTGCGCGGTGGATGGGGGTGTCCTTGTCGATCGCATGGACCAGGAACTGCGCCTTGCCGGACGGGGTCTCCCAGACGCGGTTGCACGCGCCCGGCGTCAGGTGGAAGCCGCCCGGCACGGCCACGCGCTCGTTGTAGTTCTCGAAGCCGTCGATGACCTGCTCGATCGCGTCGCGGATGCGCGCATAGTCCTGCGCGTACCACAGCCAGTCGATCTTCTCCGAGCCGAGCGTCGCGGCCGCCATGCGCGCGACGATGGCAGTCTCGGACAACAGGTCCGCAGAGGCCGGCTTGTTCATGCCGAACGAGATATGCACCATGCAGACCGAGTCCTCGACCGTCACGCCCTGCGCCACGCCGTCCTGCTCGTCGATCTCGGTGCGGCCCAGCGTCGGCAGGATCAGCGATTCCCTGCCATGCACCAGGTGGCTGCGATTCAGCTTCGTGGCGATGTTCACGGTCAGCGCGCACTGGCGCAGGCCTTCGTGCGTACGCGGCGTATCCGGCGTAGCCGTGGAGAAATTGCCGCCCAGGCCGACAAAGACCTTGACCTTGCCCTCCAGCATGGCCTCGATGGTCTCCACCACGTCATACCCGTGCCGGCGCGGCGGTTCGAAGCCGAAGGCGGCCTTCAGGCGGTCCAGGAACGCGTCGTCCGGCTTCTCGTCGATGCCGACCGTGCGGTCGCCCTGCACGTTCGAATGTCCGCGCACCGGCAGCAGCCCGGCGCCGGGGCGCCCGATATTCCCGCGCATCATCATCAGGTTCGACAGGATCTGTACCGTCGGCACCGAATGCTTGTGTTGCGTGAGGCCCATGCCCCAGCAGGCGATCACGCGCTGGCCGCGCGCATAGACACGCGTCAGCGCATCGATGTCCGGCAGCGATACGCCCGACTCCGCCACGATGTCCGCCCAGCTTTCCGCGCGCAGGTCCGCGACGAAGGCGTCGAAGCCGACCGTGTGCTCGCGCACGAAGTCCACGTCGATCAGGCGCGCCTCGCCGTGCTTGACCGCCTCGTCATCCAGTTCGACCAGCCGCCTGGCCACGCCCTTGATCAGCGCGAAGTCGCCGCCGAGCTTCGGCTGCACGAACATCGAGGCGATCTTCGTGCTCGAACCGGTCAGCATCTCCACGGGGTGCTGCGGGCTGGTGAAGCGCTCCAGTCCGCGTTCGCGCAGCGGGTTGATCGAGACGATGGTGGCACCGCGCCGCACGCACTCGCGCAGCTCGCCCAGCATGCGCGGGTGGTTGGTGGCCGCATTGTGGCCGAACGACAGGATGGTGTCGGCATGCTCGAAGTCGTCCAGCGTCACCGTGGCCTTGCCGACACCGATCGTCTTCGGCAGGCCGCGGCTGGTGGCCTCGTGGCACATGTTCGAACAGTCTGGGAAGTTGTTGGTGCCATAGGCGCGCACGAACAGCTGGTACAGGAACGCGGCCTCGTTGCTGGCGCGGCCCGAGGTATAGAAGGCCGCCTGGTTCGGATCCGGCAGTGCGCGCAGGTGGCGGGCGATCAAGGCGAACGCTTCATCCCAGGCGATGGCGCGGTACTTGTCGGTCTGCGCGTCGTACACCATCGGGTGCGTCAGGCGGCCGTGCTGCTCCAGTTCGTAGTCCGTCTGCGCCAGCAGCGACGTGACCGTATGCTGCGCGAAGAACTCGGGCGTAACGCGCATGCTGGTCGCCTCCGCCGCGACCGCCTTGACGCCGTTCTCGCAGAATTCGAACGTCGACGCGTGCTGGCGGTCCGGCCATGCGCAACCCGGGCAGTCGAAGCCGTCGGCCTGGTTCTGCTTGAACAGCATCTTGTACTTGCCGCCGGCAACTTTCTCCTTGACCAGATTGATGGCAACGTACTTCAGTGCACCCCATCCGGCGGCGGAGTGGGTGTAGGGGGCGATGTGGCCCTTCTCGGGCGTCGGAGAGCTCATGGCGTGCGTCCTGTGTGACGGGGGGCTGGGGGTGGCCGGAACACCTACCAATCGATTCGGCCAGATCCTGTGACGCCAGATTAGGTTCGACGACCCCTCCCCGGTGCATACAGACAGGAGCACAGTCCGGGAGCACAGTTCCGCGAGGCCACGAGCGCTTCATCCGGGAAGCGCTGACGCGCGGCAAAAGGCACAGGCAGGCGCCTGCGAAACGATGACGAGCCTGTAATACATCGGTCAGGCCGTGGTCACCGGTCGTTGCCCAGAATGGACAGCACTTGCCCGGCATTGCGCCACAAGTGCCGGGGCCACGCAATTCCGCGGACCCCATCCCTTCCGGAGAAAACACCATGAACACCCTGCTCAAGTCCATGCTTGCCGTATGCGTGCTGTCCGCACCGGTCCTGTCCTTTGCCCAAAACGTGCAGGCACCGGTTACCCGCGCCGAAGTCCGCGCCGACCTGGTGCGTCTGGAGCAGGCGGGCTATTACCCCGGCCGCAGCAACTACAACTACCCGGCTGACCTGCAGGCCGCCGAAGCGCGCGTCCAGGCTACGCTCGACACGGCCCGGCACCAGGACACCGGTACCCAGGCCACCACGACGGCCACCCCTTCCGCGCCCGCAGCCAGCATGCAGGCCGCGAAGGCAGCACCGAACGTTGACCAGCCGCGCAGCGCCTACTTCGACGGTGCCTGATCCGTGCAAGCCAGATAGCAGCACCGGATCGCCGGCCGCGAATGCCGCCGGCGCGGCGCTCCCCGAAAAGAAAAAGCCCGCGCAAGCGCGGGCACAAGGGCTTGAGGACTTGAGTCGAGTCTCTCAATGTGTCGGATTGTCCCAGTTCCGGATGCATGCCAATACCCCCGGACGGGTGATCCGACGGCCCCGATCCGTGGCCTGAGTGGCCTGGAACCGACAGGCAGTCTTGTAGACGGGTAGATGGCACCAGAAAAAGTGCCGAATGAGCAACTGTCCGCTGGCCGGACGTCAGCCGGACTTTCCCGCAGCCTTGAGCTGGGCGCTGGCCAGCTCAAGCATGCGCAGCGTTTCCGCGAATATGGCATCGACACCCGCTGGCGCGGCGCCTTGCGCCCGCACGGCGTCGCGGTCGGCACTCACGCCCCCGAGCAGGCTGTCCAGCAGGCCGGGCTGACACTGTTCCGCCCGCTGCAGGAGCATATGGATCAGGTATGCACAGGCGCCCAGGCGCGGATCGTCGGCAACCGGGCTCGATGGGGAGTCCATGGTCGTGCTCCTTGTCTTTGTCGTGTGCGTTTGTCGTGTGTGGCTGTTCGCGCGGGCGCGCCAGGGTGCACGATCTTGCCACAGCCACAGCCACAGCCACAGCCACAGCCGCAGCCGCAGTTGCCCACGCCAACGGTCGCCGGGCCCCGGGCGCCCACCCCCTGCCCCTTTCCCGGCAGCGGATATCCCCGGAAAATCGCCCTGAAAGAATCTGAAATATGGAAAGCCGATAATCGGCCGGAACGTTTTGCCGAGTCGGGATAGACTTCTCGGCTATGCCGGGCACGGCAGGGCTTGCCCCATTCGCCGGGCCTGCCGCGACAGACTCCGGGAGCGGTCTTGGGCATGGCGCTTGCTTTATGTCCTGCCCCGCTCCGGCACCGATCAAGCGGGATTGGCCGCCGATACTATGACTCGCATGATTTTTTCGCAGGAAATCGCAATGCAACGATCACGCGGCTGCCGCGCCTGGGTTCCGGTTACGCTGGTTATCGCCCTGTCAACGCTCGCCGGATGCGGCGGCAAGAAAGAAGCTGCTGCCCCGCCACCGCCCCAGGTCAGCGTGGTCACGCTCAAGACCGAGCCCGTCACGCTGGATACCGAGCTTCCGGGCCGTACCTCGGCCTTCCGCATCGCCGAAGTCCGGCCACAGGTGGATGGCATCATCCTGCGCCGGCTGTTCAAGGAAGGCAGCGACGTGACCCAGGGCCAGCAGCTCTACCAGATCGATCCTTCCACCTACGACGCCACCTACAAGAGCGCCCGGGCCACGCTGGAGTCCGCGCGTCTGCTGGCCGACCGGTACGGCCGTCTGGTGGGCGACGAAGCGGTCAGCAAGCAACAGTATGACGAGGCCAAGGCCGCCTGGCTGCAGGCGCAGGCGGCGGTGGACCGCGCCGAGATCAACCTGCGCTATACCAGGGTGCTGTCGCCGATTTCCGGGCGCATCGGCCGCTCCAGCGTGACCGAAGGCGCGCTGGTCACCAACGGCCAGGCCGGGGCGCTGTCGGTGGTGCAGCAGATCGACCCGATCTACGTCGACGTGACCCAGCCCTCCGCATCCCTGCTGCGGCTGCGCCGCGAGCTGGCCAACGGCGCCTTGCAGAGCGCCGGCGCCAACGCGGCCCAGGTCAGCCTGGTGCTGGAAGACGGCACCAAGTACCCGGAAGCGGGCCGGCTGGAGTTCTCGGAGGTCGCGGTGGACCAGGGCACCGGCTCGGTCACGCTGCGCGCCGTGTTCCCCAATCCGCGCCATGAACTCTTGCCCGGCATGTTCGTCCACGCCCGCCTGCGCGAAGGCGTGAAGGCCGATGGCCTGCTCGTCCCGCAGCAGGGCGTGACGCGCGACCTGAAGGGCCAGGCCACGGCGCTGGTCGTCAACGCGAAGGATGAGGTGGAATTGCGCCAGATCCGCACCGACCGGGTGGTCGGCGACCAATGGCTGGTGGCGGACGGCCTCAAGGCCGGCGACCGCGTCATCGTCGAGGGCCTGCAGTTCGTCAAGCCCGGCGCGAAGGTCCGCGTGGCCCAGGCGGACAGCGGCGCGGGCAACCCGGCGGCGGCCGCGTCCGGAGCGTCCGGAGCGTCCGGCGCATCCTCCGCGGTCGCGGCCAAGCCCTGAGGGCATCGCTAGGGCGAGGGAGCATTCATGTCCAATTTCTTTATCGACCGTCCCATCTTCGCGTGGGTGATCGCGCTGGTCATCATGCTGGCCGGTGTGCTGTCGATCCGTTCGCTGCCGATCAGCCAGTACCCGGCCATTGCGCCGCCGACCATCGCCATCACGGTCAACTACCCGGGCGCCTCGGCCGAGACCGTGCAGGACACGGTGGTCCAGGTGATCGAGCAACAGCTCAACGGCCTGGACCGGCTGCGCTACATCTCGTCGGAAAGCACCTCCGACGGCAGCATGACCATCACCGTGACCTTCGAGCAGGGCACCAACCCGGATATCGCCCAGGTGCAGGTGCAGAACAAGCTCGCGCTCGCGCAGCCGCTCCTGCCGCAGGAAGTGCAGCAGCAAGGCATCCGCGTGACGAAGTCGGTGCGCAACTTCCTGCTGATCGTCGGCCTGATCTCCACCGACCCCAAGGTCACGCGCGAGGACTTGTCGAACTACATCGTCTCGAGCATCCAGGACCCGCTGTCGCGCACGTATGGCGTGGGTGACTTCCAGGTGTTCGGCTCGCAGTACGCGATGCGGGTCTGGATCGACCCGGCCAGGCTCAACAGCTACCAGCTCACGCCGCTGGACGTGAGCAACGCCATCAAGGCACAGAACGTCCAGGTCGCCTCGGGCCAGCTCGGCGGGCTGCCGGCGGTCAAGGGCCAGCAGCTCAACGCCAGCGTGATCGGCAAGACCCGCCTGCAGACCAGCGAACAGTTCGGCAACATCCTGCTCAAAGTCAACGCGGACGGTTCGCAGGTGCGCCTGAAGGACGTGGCCGAAGTCGGCCTGGGCGGGCAGGACTACAACATCAACGCGCAGTACAACGGCCAGGCGGCGTCGGGCATCGCCGTGCGCCTGGCCGCCGGCGCCAATGCGCTGGAGACGGTGCGCGCCATCCGCAAGACGCTCGACGGGCTCGAGCCGTTCTTCCCCGCCGGCATGAAGGTGGTCTACCCGTACGACACCTCGCCGGTGATCTCGGGCTCGATCCACGAGGTGGTGAAGACGCTGATGGAAGCCATCGTGCTGGTGTTCCTGGTGATGTACCTGTTCCTGCAGAATTTCCGCGCCACGCTGATCCCGACGATCGCCGTGCCGGTGGTGCTGCTGGGCACGTTCGGCGTGCTGGCCGCGTTCGGGTACACCATCAATACGCTGACCATGTTCGGCATGGTGCTGGCGATCGGCCTGCTCGTGGATGACGCGATCGTGGTCGTGGAAAACGTCGAGCGCGTGATGGCCGAGGAAGGCCTGCCGCCCAAGGAGGCGGCGCGGCGTTCCATGGGCCAGATCCAGGGCGCGCTGGTGGGCATCGCCCTGGTGCTGTCGGCGGTGTTCCTGCCGATGGCGTTCTTCGGCGGCTCCACCGGCGTGATCTACCGGCAGTTCTCAATCACCATCGTGTCGTCCATGGTGCTGTCGGTGCTGGTCGCGCTGATCCTGACGCCGGCGCTGTGCGCCACCATGCTGCAGCCCATAGAAAAGGGCGACCATGGCGAGAACAAGGGCGGCTTCTTCGGCTGGTTCAACCGTAAGTTCATCGCGACCACGCAAGGGTATGAGCGCGGGGTGTCGTCGATCCTGAAGCGCCGCCTGCCGTTCGTGCTGATCTACGTGGCGATCCTCGTGGCGATGGGTTTCCTGTTCACGCGCATCCCCACGTCCTTCCTGCCGGAAGAAGACCAGGGCGTGCTCTACGCGCAGGTCCAGACGCCTGCCGGCGCCACCGCCGAACGCACGCAGAAGGTGCTCGACCAGATGCGCGACTACCTGCTGAAGGACGAAGGCGGCGTGGTCGACTCGCTCTTCACCGTCAACGGCTTCAACTTCGCCGGCCGCGGCCAGAACTCGGGTCTTGCCTTCATCCTGCTCAAGCCGTGGGAGGAGCGCAGCGGCGACAACACCAGCGTCTTCGACCTGGCCGCCAGGGCCCAGCGCAAGTTCGCGAGCTTCCGCGACTCGATGTCGTTCGCGTTCGCGCCGCCGGCCGTGCAGGAGCTGGGCAATGCCACCGGCTTTGACCTCTACCTCCAGGACCAGGCCGGACTTGGCCACCAGGCCCTGATGAACGCGCGCGACAAGTTCCTGGCGCTGGCGTCGAAGAACCCGGTGCTGCAGCGCGTGCGCCCCAATGGCCTGAACGACCAGCCGCAGTACCAGCTCGTGATCGACGATGAAAAGGCGCGCGCGCTTGGCGTCTCGCTGGCCGACGTCAACAGCACGGTGACGATTGCCTGGGGCTCGAGCTATGTCAACGACTTCATCGACCGTGGCCGGGTCAAGCGCGTCTACGTGCAAGGGCGTCCGGATTCGCGCATGAACCCCGACGATGTCGACAAATGGTTCGTGCGCAACGACAAGGGCGAGATGGTGCCGTTCTCCGCGTTTGCCGAGGGCAAGTGGGGCTACGGGTCGCCAAAACTGCAGCGTTACAACGGCGTGGCGGCAGTGGAAATACTGGGCGAACCGGCGGCCGGCCGCAGTTCGGGCGAGGCCATGAAGGCGATCGAGGAGATCATGACGCAGATGCCCCCGGGGGTGGGCTACGCCTGGACCGGCCTGTCCTATGAGGAACGGCTGTCGGGCTCGCAGGCGCCGGCGCTGTATGCCCTGTCGCTGCTGGTGGTGTTCCTGTGCCTGGCGGCATTGTATGAAAGCTGGACGATCCCGTTCTCGGTGATGCTGGTGGTGCCGCTCGGCGTGATCGGCGCGCTGCTCGCCACCATTGGCCGCGGCCTGTCCAACGACGTGTTCTTCCAGGTGGGCCTGCTGACCACCATCGGCCTGTCGTCCAAGAACGCCATCCTGATCGTGGAATTCGCCAAGAGCCAGCACGAGCACGGCAAGAGCCTGGTCGACGCCGCCATCGAAGCCTGCCGCATGCGCCTGCGTCCGATCGTGATGACTTCGCTGGCATTCATGCTGGGCGTGTTCCCGCTGGCGGTCTCGACCGGGGCCGGCGCGGGCAGCCAGCACGCCATCGGCACCGGCGTGATCGGCGGCATGATCACCGCCACGGTACTCGCGATCTTCTGGGTGCCGTTGTTCTTTGTCGCTGTCAACGCGCTGTTCGAACGCAAACGCAAGCCGACTCAGCCTGACGCCCCCGCGGAAAAAGGCGCACTGCAATGAAGAAGACCCTGACCTGCGCTGCCGCCGTCGCCCTGCTGGCCGGCTGCAGCCTGATACCGTCCTACGAACAACCGGCCCTGCCGGTCGCGCAGGCGTACCCGCAAGGTGCCGCCTATCCGGCGGCATATCCGGCTGCCGACGCGAGCGCGCAGGCGCAGCAGACGTACGCGGTCGACCTCGGCTGGCGAGATTTCTTCGCCGATGCGCGGCTGCGCCGCCTGATCGAGGTCGCGCTGGAAAACAACCGCGACCTGCGCGTGGCCGCGCTGAACGTGGAAGCGTTCCGCGCGCAATACCGGATCGAACGCGCCGACCTCTTTCCCGCCATCGGCGTAGCCGCGGCGGAAACGCGCCAGCGTATTCCCGCGGACCTGTCCACCACTGGCCGGCGCCTAATCGCCAGCCAGTACGGGATCTCGCTGGGCACCACCGCATGGGAAATCGACCTGTTCGGCCGCATCCGCAGCCTGAGCGAAGCGGCGCTCGAACAGTACTTTGCCAGCGACGAGACCCGCCGCAGCGCGCAGATCGCGCTGGTGGCCAGCGTCGCCAACGCCTACCTGACATGGCGTGCCGACGAGGCGCTGCTCACGCTCACGCGCGACACGCTGGCCAACTACGAGCGCAGCTATGGCCTGACGCGGCGCAGCTACGAGGAAGGCATTGCCTCGCGCCTGGACCTGCGGCAGTCCCAGACCGCAGTAGAAAACGCGCGCGCGAGCCTGGCGCGCTACACCCGGCTGGTGGCGCAGGACGAGAATGCGCTGGTATTGCTGCTGGGCACCGGCATGCCGGCGGACCTGCCGCCGCCAGTCGGCCTGGACCAGAAGCTCACGGCCGATGTACCGGCGGGGCTGCCGTCCGACCTGCTCCAGAACCGGCCCGACGTGCTCGCGGCCGAGCATCGGCTCAAGTCGGCCAATGCCGATATCGGCGCGGCGCGCGCCGCCTTCTTCCCGCGCATCGCGCTGACGGCCTCGGCCGGCACCGCGAGCAATCAGCTGTCGGGCTTGTTCGCGGGCGGCTCGGGCACCTGGCTGTTCCAGCCGCAGATCAGTCTGCCGCTGTTCACCGCTGGCAGCCTCAAGGCGAGTCTGGATGCCGCCACCATCCAGAAGGACATCAACGTCGCGCAGTATGAACGCACGGTGCAGACGGCCTTCCGCGAGGTCGCCGACGGGCTGGCCGCGCGCGGCACGTACACAAGCCAGCTCGAGGCCCAGGTACGCTTCGTCGAAGCGGCGCAGGACGCCTACAACCTCGCCGACCGCCGCTACCGCACCGGCGTGGACAGCTACCTGGCGGTGCTGGACGCGCAGCGCTCGCTCTACAACGCGCAGCAGTTGCTGATCGTCGCACGGCAGGAGCAGCTGACCAGCGAGGTCAATCTGTACAAGGCCCTCGGCGGCGGCTGGCATGACCAGACACGCAGCGGGGCGGACGCGGCGGGCCAGGCGACGCCGGGGCCATCGTCCTGAATGGCACCGGCCGCTCCGCTCAACGTGGGCTGGCCATCGCTGCGCAACTCCGGCGGGGCCGCCCGGGCTCCTACAATGACCAGAGGCGTTTCGCAACCGCCACACCGCAACGAGGAGTCCCGCCATGTCCCTGCCCCATCTGTCTTCCGGTGAAGTCGCCAGCGTGCTGCCCCTCGGCAAGCAGCTCGCGCAGACGCCCAGCGCCGCGCTGTTCAAGGAACACCGGCTGGAAGTGATGCGCATGGTGCTGCCGGCGGGCAAGCATGTCGGCGCGCATTCGGTCGCCGGACCATCGACCATCCAGTGCCTGGAAGGCGAAGCGGACATCGGCATCGACGGCAGCCAGCGCCGGCTGCATCAGGGCGACTTGCTCTACCTGGGCGCGGCGGCCGTGCACGATGTCACGGCGATCACCAACTCGTCCTTGCTGGTGACGGTTGTGCTGGTCGACCGCGGCGCTTCCTGAGCCGCTTTCTCGCGCTGCAGCAGCCCGCTTGCCGTCCACAGCTTTCGCCCTCAGTGCGCGTATTTGTGCTTTTTTAAGCATGTTTACGCGCAGTCCAATCGCGCCGGGCGCCTTCCTCGCCATGTCAGCGAACGCCTCATTGTGCGGCGCACCGTTTGGCACATAGAATCGAATCCACCAACAAGCGTTGAGCCCGGCGGGAAGCCAATCCGGAGCCAAGGCGCGACCCGATTGTGTGCCGGTGCAGCCGCATGACCGAGCTGTCCGGCCGCGAGCGGGCATGACAGGGCACTGCGCCCCGCCATGCCCGCCACCCATAGGGAGGAAGCCATGCGCCAGATCGAACTGAACGACGCCTGCGCCCATGCCGATGCCATGGCGCGTGCCGTGGCGTGCGAGCTGGAGCGCACGCTGGCCAGCAAGGAAAACGCTTGCCTGGCCATCGCGGGCGACCGCTTGCCGTTGCCGCTGTTCAAGGCGCTGCAGCAACGGGCCCTGCCATGGGATCGCATCAGCGTAATGCTGGTCGACGAGCGCATGGTGCCCCTTGGCCACAGCGACAGCAATGCGCGCCTGGTATGCGACACGCTGCTGCGGGAAGCGGCGGCGCGCGCCTCGTTTCAGCCGCCCGTGCCGTCGTTCTGCATGGAGATCGACGAAATCGATACGTCGGCGGTGGTTTCCGAGTTGAACCGCAATTACCGCCAGCCCGACGTCGTCGTCCTGGCCATGGGCGACGACGGGCATACCGCGTCGCTGTTCGCCGATGCCCCTGAACTGCCTGTGGGCCTGTCGCTGACCGAGCCGGCGGGATACCTTGCGCTGAACCCGCGCGCGGCCCCGCACCGCCGCGTCAGCCTGAACCTGAGCGCGCTGCTGGGCGCGCGCCGCGTCTTGCTGAGCTTCAGCGGTCCGTGGAAGAAGCAGGTCTTCGATGCCGCCACCATGGAGCCCACGCCGATGCTCCCGGTCAGCTACCTGCTTCATCAGGACAGCACGCCGGTGGATGTCTACTGGACGCAATAGCCGGGGGACACGCCGTGCCGGCCGACGGCTGTTGTGGCGTAGGACAGAGCCTGACAACAATCGGCTACGGCGCGCGCTACAGTGGCATCGCCTGTTCCGGGATGCTTTCGAATGCGTTGCGCCTCCATGCCTTGCCCTGGTCTCCCTGTCGTCAAGCCGTTGGCAATATGCCTGCTGGCCCTCTCTATCGGCGCCGCATCCCCACCCGCCATTGCCGCGCCGCCGCTGTCCGGCCTGGCCAGCCTGCTGCTGGGCACAGTACGCGGCAAACCAAGCGGCATGTCGGGCGTGACCCGGCTGACCACGCGCGATGCCGAGCGGCAACTCGGCATGGCCTGCGCAGAGCTGGCACGGGCGGCTCCGCTAGTGCTCGACGAATCGACGCGCCTGGCCGGCTGTGCCGTGCGAGCCGGCAAGGTCGTCGAGTTTCACCTCCAGGTGACGGGGGTGGATCCGCGGCGCGAGGACACCAAGAGCTTCATGGTCTCCGCCAGGCCCATCCTGGAACGCGGGATCTGCCGGAACCCCGATGTACCGGTGCTCGGCAAGCTTGGCGTGACGCTGGACTACCGCTATATGGCAGGACCGGAGCCGCTGGTGATACTGCATGTTCCGCCTGGCCGCTGTGCGGAAGGGACCGGCGCCTGAAGGCCTCATGGCGCCTTTTCAGGATCCGCCGAACCAGTTGTAGCCCTGATCCTCCCAATAGCCGCCGGGGTAGGTGTTGGTGACGAACAGTTCCATGATGTGCTTGGGATTCTTGTAGCCGAGCTTGGTCGGCATCCGAAGCTTCATCGGGAAGCCATACTTGGGCGGCAGGCGCTCGCCGTCATACGTAAACGTCAGCAAGGTCTGCGGATGCAGCGCCGTCGCCATGTCGATGCTCTCGTAATAGTCGTCGGCACACCGGAACCCCACATACTTCGCGGTAGTATCGGCGCCGATCCGCTGCAAGAAGCCGGCAAACGGCGTGCCGCCCCACCGCCCGATCGCACTCCAGCCTTCCACGCAGATATGCCGCGTAATCTGCTCGGCCTTGGGCAGGGCGTAGAGTTCGTCCAGCGTCCAACTCTTCTTTTCCCGCACCAGCCCACCGACCTTGAGCCGGAAGTCGTCGCCGTTTACCACGGTGACCTCATCGATGCCGTAGAACGCATTGAATGGAAATGGGCGCGTGATTTGCGCTTTGGTATAGGTCGGCGCGAGCCGGTTCGGGTCGAAGAGCCACGCCTGTACCTTGTCGTTCATGCGCGAAACACGCGAGAGGAAGGCTTCCACCGAGGCGTTGTCGCTCAGGCTGCAGCCGCTGAGCATGGCAAGGCCGCCAAGCGTGAGGATGCGTTTGCCAAACAGGCGGCGCGACGGTGCGTCGAGTTGCCGGCGCACATCAATGATCAGCGACTCGCGGTCGACGGCGATTCGTCTGGAAGGTTTCGGGTTCACGATTCAGACTCCAGTTTGCGTCAGCGTCCGCGAATCATGGTCAGCAGGCTGCGCGGCACCAGCGCCACCATCACCACATGTACGACGATAAAGGCGGCGAGCAAGGCCATGGCGCAGAAATGGACCACGCGCGCGAAGTCGTAGCCGCCCATCATTTCGCGCAGCAGCGGGAACTGCACGGACTTCCAGATGACGATGCCGGAGAGCACCAGCACGAGCAGCACGATCATCACCAGCAGGTAGGCGAGCCTCTGCACGGCGTTGTAGTGGCTGAGGTCCGCATGAGAGAGGCGCCCTCGCAGCGCGGCAACCATATCCTCCAGCACGGCACGCGGCCACAGCGGAAAGAACTTCCGGGCAAATCGACCCGTCGCGACGTTCATCGCCAGATAGAACAGCCCGTTGAAAAACAGCAGCCACATGGCCGCGAAATGCCATTGCAGCGCTCCGCCGAGCCATCCGCCCAGCGTGATGTCGCCCGGGAAGCGAAACCCGGCGAAGACTGGTGAAGCGTTGTAGATGCGCCAGCCCGACAGCATCATCACCACGGCGGCCAGCGCATTGAGCCAGTGCGAGATGCGCACCCAGCCGGGCTGGATCTTGCGTGGGGCGGCGCGGGAATTGGCAGCGCCAAGCGAGGGTCCCATTTCGGCCTCCTTCGGGAAACCAGGCACCGTGCGCAAGAACATGACGCCGGCCGGTGCCAGGCCGGCATGCTCAAATGTTACTTGCTCATGGCATCGCCTTCCTTGCCCATCTTGTCTTGCGACTTCGACTTGCCCATCTTGTCCTTGCCCATCTTGTCCTTGTGCATGCCGTCCTTCGACATGCTGTCCTTGGACATTGCATCCTTCGCCATGGCATCCTTGCCCATGGTGTCCTTGGACATCGCGTCTTTCGACATGCTGTCCTTCGACATCGAATCCTTGGCCATCGACCCGCCGGTCTGGGCGAATGCGGTGGTGCCGCAAATCAGGAACGCTGCGGAAACCACGGCGGTTGCGATCTTGTTCATCTCGACTCCTTTTTGCTATGCATTGGACCGGGAGCGTCCCGGCTGATGGAACATCAGCGCCACGCCATATCCGGCGGGTGCCAGATTCACACGGTATGTGTGCGTCTGATGGGAAATTCGCCGCTGCGGCGCCTCCGGTTACAGCGATCGAAGAATTTTTCCGGCGGCCTAAGGCGCCTGGGATTGCGCCTGGGATTGCGGAACCGAACTCATCGCCCAAGCGCCTTGCAACACACATGACCGCCAGCACGGCGTAGAATTCGCGCATTCAATGAGGCTCGGTGTAACCAAAGCGATCGATGGAGCGAACTGTCGAACAGGATGCGCTGAAACGGCGGGAATGTCGCCTGCTCGATCTCTTTACGGGCGGGCTGGCGGGCGACCAGGTGGCGTACGCGCGGTTCCTCACCGAACTGGCCGCGATGTTGCGCGGCTATTTCCGCAACCGGCTCCCGCAGCAAGCGGGCGACGTCGAGGATCTGACCCAGGAGGTCCTGCTCGCCGTGCACAACGCGCGCCATACCTACCTGCCGGGACAGCCACTCACGGCATGGGTGCATGCGATCGCCCGGTACAAGCTCGCCGACCATTTTCGCGAGCATGCGCGACACGGCGCGCTGAGCGATCCGCTGGACGCGGCGCAGGACGTACTTGCGGCGCCCGACCTGGAGCCGGCGCAGGCGAAGCGTGACCTGAACCTGCTGCTTGACCAGTTGCCGGACCGTCAGCGCCTGCCGATCGTGCATGTCAAGCTGGAGGGATTGTCTGTCAGCGAGGCCGCGCAGATGACCGGGATGTCGGAATCGGCGGTGAAGGTGGGCGTGCATCGCGGGCTGAAGGCGCTCGCGGCGAAGATTCAAGGAACGCGATGAAAACGGACGACCTGATTTCCATGCTTGCCACCGGCGTCATGCCAGTCGACCCGCACGCGGTCAGCCGTCGTTTTGGCATCGCGGTGGCGACGGGCGCGGCACTGGCGACCTTGCTGGTGGCCGCCACGCTGCATGTTCGCGCCGACCTGGCCGAGGTCGCCGTCACCCCGCTGTTCTGGGCCAAGGTGGCGCTGCCGCTCTCGCTGGCGTCGGGGGCATTGTGGATGGCGTCGCGGCTGGCGCGTCCCGGGATGGCAACCGGTGCCTGCTGGCCGGCCGTTACCGTACCCTTTGCCGCCGTCTGGCTGAGCGCGCTCTATGTGCTCGCGCAGACGCCGGCCGGCGAACGCGCGGCGGCGGTGCTGGGACAAACCTGGCGCGTCTGCCCGTTCAATATCGCCGTGCTGTCCGTGCCGGTTTTCATTGCCGTGTTCTGGGCCTTGCGCGGACTGGCTCCGACGCGGTTGCGGCTGACGGGCGCCGTGGGCGGCCTGCTGTCCGGCGCGGTAGCCACGCTGGCTTACTGCCTGCACTGCCCGGAGATGGGCGTCGCATTCTGGAGCGTGTGGTACGTGCTCGGCATGCTGGCGCCTGCCGCGGCCGGCGCACTGCTCGCGCCACGCCTGCTTCGGTGGTGAGTCCCGGTCCTGCCTTCCTGGGTGACCCGGACGGCGGCACTGACGATTCCATACACGCCGGCGGGAAGCTCAGGACGACGCCTCCTTCCCGCCCAACACCTCATCACACACCGCCAGCCAGGCCCGCGCGGCATGCGACAGGTAGCGGCCAGGCAGCCAGGTATGCGCGAGCGCCCAGTCCATGGCCGGTTCCGTCAGGCGAGCCACGGCCAGGGTGTCGCGGTCCTGCAATCTGGCCAGGAACGGCTCGGGCAGGAACGTCGTGCCAAGTCCGGCTGCCGCCATGGACGCCAGAAAATCCCAATGGCCGCTCTGCGCCACCACGCGAGGCTCGATACGCGCCTCCAGGAATGCCTGCCGTAACTTGTGCGTCAGCGAAAACGCTTCCGTCAGCAACACCAGCGGCTCGTCGCTCAGCGCCGCCAGGCTGACAGTCTTCCCGCGTGCCCAGGGTGCCTTGCGCGGTCCCACCGCCCAGATCGGATACTTGGCGAATGGCTGCGTGGCCAGTTCCGGCCCGCTGTCCACAGGCAGCACCGTGGCGCCCACCTCCAGTTCGCCGCTGGCCACCATCTGCTCGACCAGATGGCCGCCATGCTCGGCCAGGCTCAGCTCCAGGTTCGGATAGCGCTTGCGGAAAGCACTGACGGCCGGCGAGAAGAACAGATTGACCATCGGCGGAATGCCGACCGTCAGCTGGCCGCGCCCGAGCGAAGACAGGTCCGCCACCTCGAGCGTCAGCCGGTGCACGACGCCAAGCGCCTCCTGGCCGCGGTCATACACCACGCGGCCCACGTCGGTCAGCCGCACCGTCTTGCCTTCGCGGATCAGCAAGGGTTGGCCGACTTCGTCTTCGAGCTGGCGCACCATCTTGCTGATGGTGGACTGCGTGACGAACAGCGAGGTCGCCGCCTGCGTGAAGCTCCTCAGGCGGGCGGTTTCAACAAAGTAGCGCAGGGCGCGGATATCGATGGGCATGGCGGATTCTTCACTTCCATGAAAATTTGGAATGAAGTCTGGAATTTTAAATCATGAATGGAATGCCCGCCATTTGACTACACTTCGCTTCCACGCTTCGCTCGCGCCTGCAGCCGGCAACCAGACCGTGCCAGGCGGCACACGATGCGCCCCCAATCACAAACTGTGCGATTCCCACCCATGGCTATGCGGCCAAATGCACGACAGTGGCTGTTCTCGCTGAAGGCATTCCTGGCCGCCATGCTCGCGCTCTATATCGCCCTGGCCCTCGGCCTGCCGCGCCCTTACTGGGCCATGGCGACGGTGTACTTCGTCTCGCACCCGCTGACCGGCGCCACGCGCTCCAAGGCCGCCTACCGCGTGGCGGGCACGGTGCTGGGCGCGGCCGCGGCGGTGGCCACCGTGCCGCTGCTGGTCAATATGCCCATCGTGCTGATGGCCGCCATCTCGCTGTGGATCGTCGCGCTGGTCTACCTGTCCACGCTGCAGCGCTCGCCGCGCGCCTATGTGTTCCTGCTGGCGGCCTATACGCTGCCGATCGTGGCATTGCCGGCGGTGGACCAGCCCGCGCAGATCTTCGACGTCGCGGTGGCGCGCATCGAGGAGATCGTGATCGGCATTGTCTGCGCGGGACTGGTGGGTTCCGTCATCCTGCCGGCCAAGGTGGCACCGGCCCTGCGCGCCCGCGCGGCAAGCTGGCTTGGGGACGCCGCCGCGTGGGCCGACGACATCCTCTGCGCGAACCCGCGCGAGGACGCCGGCCGGCACCGGCTCGCGGCCGACATACTGGCCCTGGACCAGTTGATCGCCCAGCTTTCCTACGACACCGAAAGCGCCGCCTCCCTGCGCCATGCGCGCGCGCTGCGGACCCGCATGACCGCGCTGATGCCGCTGCTGTCCGCGCTGTCGGCGGTGCTGCAGGCGCTGCGCATGCATCCGGCCGGCGTACCGGACTCGCTCGCGCAGTTGCTGGCCGGGCTGTCGCAATGGTTGCGCACGGGTATGGCGGGTCCCGCGCCGCGGGCGGACCGTGCCGCCCCGGCCGATGCTGCCGCGGATGCCTGGCATGGCTGCCTGCTGACGGCGGCAAACAGCCAGCTTGCCCGGCTCGCCGCGCTATGCAGCGACTGCGCAGCGCTGCAGCACGGCATCGGCGACCGCCCCGACCGGCCGTTGCCGAAGCTGAGCGCGATGCCGACCGCCGACGCCGCGCCGGGCAGAGGCGCGCATCACCATGACCACGGCATGCTGTTGTTCGGTGCCGTCTCCACCGGGCTGGCCGTGTTCTGCGCCGGCTTGCTCTGGATCTTCTCCGGATGGACAGACGGCGCAGGCGCGGTCGCGGTGGCGTCCATTGCCTGCTGCTTCTTCGCCACCATCGACGAGCCGCGGCCGGTGGCGCGCTCCTTCCTGCGGTGGAGCGCGGTCTGCCTCGTGGTGGCTTCGTTCTACCTGTTCCTGGTGGTGCCGCACGCGCAGAGCTTCGAGACGCTGGCGGGCATGCTGGCCGTGCCCTACCTCGGCATCGGCATGCTGATCGCCCGCCCCGGCTTCAACCTGATCGCCATGCTGCTGTCGGTGAACACCGCATCGTTCGCCAATATCCAGAGCGTCTACGACGCCAATTTCCTGGGCACCTTCAACGGCAGCCTGGCCAATGCCGCCGCCATGCTGTTCGCGCCGTTGTGGGCCCTGGCGACGCGCCCGTTCGGCGCCAGCGTGGCCGCGCACCGGCTGATCCGCGCAAGCTGGCATGACCTGGCCGGCGCTGCCGCCTGGCCCGGCGCCGACCATGACGCGAAGCTCGGCGCACGCATGCTGGACCGCCTCGGCCAGCTCGTCCCGCGGCTCGGCGCGAGCCGTGCGGGTCCCGATGGCTTCAGCGAACTGCACGTGGGCTTTTGCGCGCTGGCGCTGCGGCGCGCGCTGCCGTCCATGCCAGCGGCCGCGCGCCGTCCGGTGCGGCGCGTGCTGGCGCTGGTTGCGCGCCATTATCGTGCACGCCTTCGCCACGGGGACGCCATAGCGACCACCGCCGCGCTGCCTGGCAGCATCGACGCGGCGATCGCCCAGGTCGGCGCGCTGCCCGGCAACCGTGACGACGCCATTGCCGCGCTGGTGGTGCTGCGCGTCACGCTGCACCAGCCGGACACGCCCGGCATGACGGATTCAGGAGCCGGCATTGAACACTGAGATCGACCTGTATGGCGTGTTCGTGCCGGCCCTGCTGGTGGTGATGCTGGCCGCGTTTGCGCTCACGACCTGCGTGCGGCTGCTGTTGGCCCGCGTCGGCTTCTACCGGCATGTGTGGCATCGCTCCCTCTTCAACCTTTGCCTCTATGTGATCGTCCTGGGCGGCGTGGTCGCCCTCGGTCTGAGGCTGCCGACATGACACTCAGAATTCGTCCGATCCTCAGGCTTCTGCCCACGCTGGTGGCCGTCGTAGCCGCTGTCCTGGTGCTGCGGCACCTGTGGGACTACTACACCGCGGCACCGTGGACACGCGATGGCCATGTGCGCGCCGATATCGTCCAGATCGCCCCCGATGTGTCGGGACTGGTGACGCGCGTACTGGTCCGCGACAACCAGCAGGTGCGGCGCGGCGAGGTGCTGTTCGAGATCGATCGCGACCGCTACGCGCTCGCGCTGCAGCAGGCCACGGCCAACGCCGCCGCCCTGCGCGCGACGCTGGCGCAGGCGCGGCGCGAAGCCGCGCGCAACCGCTCGCTGGACGGCCTGGTCGCTGGCGAAGTGGCCGAACAGGGCCGCGCCCGCGTCGAACAGGCCGAAGCCGCACTCGCCCAGGCCGAGGCCAGCGTGCGCCTGGCGCGCCTGAACCTGGAGCGCACCAGCGTGCTGAGCCCCGCCGATGGCTATCTCAATGACCGCCTGCCGCGGCTGGGCGACTATGTCTCGACCGGGCGGCCGGTGTTGTCGATGATCGATGCCGCGTCGTTCCATGTGGAAGGCTATTTCGAGGAAACCAAGCTGCACCGCATCCGCATCGGCAGCCCGGTGGACGTGCACATCATGGGCGAGCCGCGCCACCTGCGCGGGCATGTGCAGAGCATTGCCGCCGGTATCGAGGACCGCGACCGCGGTGCCGGGTCCAACCTGCTGCCCAACGTGAACCCGACCTTCAACTGGGTGCGGCTGGCGCAACGCGTGCCGGTGCGCATCACGCTGGAGGCGGTACCGGCCGACGTGCGGCTGGTGTCGGGACGCACGGCCACGGTGTCCGTGCAGCAACCGTCCATGGAGCACAGGCCGTGAACGCTTTGCACTACGCATGGCTGGCGCCGCTGGTTGCGCTGCTGTTCGGATGCACCACGGTCGGACCTGACTACCACTTGCCCGAACACGCGGCCATGCGCGCACCGGACGCCAACGGCCCGCTGCAAGGCGGCGCGAGTCCGGCCGTGTCGGTCGGCCCGGTCCCCGATGCGTGGTGGCAGCTCTATGACGACCCGCGCCTCGACCGTCTGGTGCGCGAAGCGCTTGCGGCCAATACCGACATCCGCGTGGCGTCGGCCAACCTGCGCCGGGCCACGGCCGCGTTCCATGAAGTCGAGGCCGAGAACCTGCCGCAGGGCGGCATCGGCGCAAGCGTGGCACGCGCCCAGCTCTCGGGAGAGAGCTACTTGCAGACCACCAAGCCGCCGGTCTTCAACCTCGGTGACTTCGGCCCGGGCGTGTCCTACCTGATCGACTTCTTCGGCAAGCTAGCGCGGGCCGACGAAGCGGCGCAGGCGAACGTGCAGGCCAGCGAGGCGGCCCTGGACCTGGCCCGCATCGGCGTAGTGGCCCAGACCGTGCGCGCTTACGTGCAGGGCTGCGCAGCCAGCCACGAACTGGAAGTTGCTCGCCATCAGATTGCACTTCAGGCACGTGCGGCCGACGTCGCACAGAGGCTCGCGGCTGCCGGCCGGGCCGAGCCCACCGATGCCGTGCGCGCCCGCGCACAGGCTGACACCTTGCGGGCCGCTCTTCCCCCGCTGGAAGCCGCGCGCGAAGCAGCCCGGTTCCGGCTGGCCCTGGTGCTCGGCAAGCCGCCCGCAGCCCTGGCGCCGCAGGACATCGAATGCCATGAAGAACCGCCACTGGCACAGCCGTTGCCAGTCGGGGACGGTGCGGCGCTGCTGAAGCGCCGTCCCGACATCCGCCAGGCCGAACGCGAGCTGGCCGCCGCCACGGCGAAGATCGGCGTGGCCACGGCGGACCTCTATCCGAGCATCCGGATCGGCGCCTCCGCGGGCCTGACCGGCTTGCTGAGCGACCTCGGCAGCGGCCCCACGGCACGCTGGAGCATCGGACCGATGCTGAGCTGGAATTTCCCGACCAACGGCGTGAGGCCGCGCATTGCGCGCATGGAAGCCGGCGCGGATGCGGCGCTGGCGCACTTTGACGGCGTGGTGCTGCGGGCACTGCAGGAGACTGAAACCGCGCTCAGCGCCTACTCGCGCGAGCTGCAGCGCCAGCACGCGCTGAAGCTCGCACGTGACCAGGCCGAGGAAGCCGCCCGGCAGGAACGGCAACGTCATGAGGCAGGCCGCACGCCCTACCTGGCGCGGCTGGATGCCGAACGCACGCTGGCGGATGTCGAAGCCGCACTGGCGGCGTCGGACAGTCAGGTGGCCATGCGGCAGATCGACCTGTTCCTGGCGCTTGGCGGAGGATGGCAGCAGGCAGATCACCCCGATCCGCACGCACCCCCGGCGCTGCCGCCAGCGGCGGAGCGCGGGCCCGACGCCCGGCACCCGTTGCCAAGAATGGATAGTCCTCCGGACGCCGCCATGCTCCCGCGCGGTGCAGCGCCGCCATCCGGTCACCCGTCCAGCCCTGCCTGAACCCGAATCCTGCGCCATTCCGGCCCATGGAAGCCGTTTGCGCAGCTCCGCAGCCACGGTCCGACTCGGTAATTCCCCCGGTATGCCCATTGCCGATCCCGGCTAACGCCTGACCGGCCGCCCTTCATAGACTCGCTCCATTCCAGCACAGACAGGAGCCAGTCGTGAATGACGCCAGCAGCACGCCAGCGCGTGCGCCGCGGGAAGCCGGGCGCAGGTCCCGGCGCCTGATTCCCCTCTTGCTCGCCGCCACGCTTGGCGCCGGCGCCGCGGTGGCCGAAGACCTGCCGCCCGAGACCCTGACGGTGGCCCCGCTGCCGCCCGCCGACGAGAACCGGCTGTATATCTCCGACGTGGCGTTCCGCCACATGGTGGACGGCCGCCTGCACGTGGTGGATGGCCGCAAGATGAAGTACCTGGGCCTGCTGCCAACGGGTTTCGGCGGGCAGTCCGTGCTGTCGCCCGACAAGCGTTCGATCTACGTCGTCTCCACCTACTACCCGCGCCTGACCCGCGGCGAGCGCACCGATGTCGTCAGCATCTATGACGCCGACACGCTCGCCTACCGCAGCGAGATCGTCATCCCGCCGCGCCATGCGCAGTCGCTGAACTACCGCGGCATCATTGCGGTATCGGCCGATGGCCGCTTCCTGTACGTGCAGAACGCCACGCCGGCCACCTCGGTCAGCATCGTCGACCTGCAGGCCGGCAAGTTCGTCGCGGAAACGCAGACGCCCGGTTGCTGGGGCATCTTCGCCACGGCCGCGTCCAGCCAGCGTTTCCGCACGCTGTGCAGCGACGGCGGCATGCTGACCGTGTCGCACGACGGGCAAGGCCAGCCCACCGGCCAGAAGCGCAGCGCGCGCATGTTCGATCCGGACGCCGACCCGGTCTTCCTGCACTCGGAGCGCATCGGCGACACGCTGTACTTCGTCTCCTTCAACGGCAACGTCTACACGGCCGACCTGTCGGGCGAGGCACCCGCCTTCGGCAAGCCGTGGCCGATCGTGTCCGCCGCCGATGCGAAGGCTGGCTGGAAGCCGGGCGGCTACCAGCTCTTCACGCTGCACGCGGCCACGCAGCGGCTCTACGTCGGCATGCATCCGCGCAGCCGCGAAGGCTCGCACAAGACCCCGGCCGCCGAGATCTGGACCATCGACCTTGCGCAGCACAAGCGCGTGGCGCGCGCGCCGGGGCAGAACGCGCTGGCCGTGACCATCACGCAGGGCAGCCAGCCGGTGATCTATGCGCTCGATGCCGCCAAGGCCGGCGTGGTCGCGCTGGATCCCGCGCGCAACCTGAAGCAGGTGGCCCGCATGGACAGCGTGAGCGAGAACTCGGTGCAACTGGAGGCGCACCAATGACAGCCCAGGACCTGATCGGCGACCCGGTCGTCAACGCGGCCTGCAGCGCGGCGGGGGCACTCGTGCTGCTGCTTTCGGTGGCGCCCAAGCTGCGCGAGCCGGACCGCTTCCATGCCGCAGTCGACGCTTACCGCCTTGTCCCCGCGGCCTGGTCGCGCGCCGTGGCGCTCGCGTACATCGGCATCGAGGCCATTGCCGTGCTGTTGCTGGCACTGATGCCGCTGCAGGCCGCTTCGGCATTGGCGGCAATCGTGGCAGCCGGCGTGGCGACCGGCGCCGTGGCCATCAACCTGCTGCGCGGCCGGCGCGACATCCGCTGCGGCTGCGGCGGCGTGGACGACAGCATGCCCCTGTCCGGCGGCCTGCTGTGGCGCAACGCCGCGCTGCTGGCGGTGCTGGCCATCGCCGCGGCGTCGGCCGGGGCCGGCAACGGCCGCCCCCTGTCGGCGCTCGACTACGGCGCCGCGGGCTTTGTCGCGCTGGCGCTGCTGCTCATGTGGCTGGGCGCCACGCAACTACTGGTCAATGCCGGCCGCGCCCGTGGTCCGCTGCGCGCCTGATTCCTTTTCCTTATATCTTCGTGAGACTCTGTCATGACTGCACTTGTCATAGCCAATATCGTGCTGTGGATCGCCGTGCTGGCGCTGCTGTTCGGGCTCTACGCGCTCGCGCGCCAGGTCGGCATCCTGTATGAACGCGTGGCCCCGATGGGCGCGCTGATGATCGACGCCGGCCCGCGCGTGGGCCAGCCGCTGTCGCCGTTCGCACTGCAGGACGTGCGCGGCACCGCCGTCACCGTGGGCGGCACGCAGGCGGCCAGCACGCTGCTGTTCTTCCTGTCGCCGACCTGCCCCGTCTGCAAGAAGCTGATTCCCGTCCTGAAGTCGATCCGCGCCAGCGAAGGCAACTGGCTGCGCGTGGTGCTGGCGTCCGATGGCGAGCAGCCCGAGCACCTGGCCTTCCTGCGCCAGGCCGGGCTGGGCGACTTCGACTACGTGCTGTCGCGCGAACTGGGCATGCACCTGCAGATCGGCAAGCTGCCCTACGCGGTGCTGCTCGACCAGCAGGGAACGCTGCGCGCCAAGGGCCTGGTCAATTCCCGCGAACAGCTCGAAAGCCTGTTTACGGCCATGGACATGAACGTGGCGTCGGTCCAGCAGTTCCTGGAAACGCATGCCTGAGCGGCAAGGAGACACGACGATGTGGTTTGACAACCTTTTCGAACGCCAGACGCGCCGGGCCGCGCAGCGCACCGGGCGCCGCAGCATGCTGGCCACGCTCGGCAAGGCCATGGTGGGCACGGTGGCGCTGCCGGTGCTGCCGTTCGACCGCAGCGCGCATGCCGCGGCGGCGCATGGCGCCAGGCCCGGCAAGGCCGTGGACGAGACCTCCTGCGACTACTGGAAGTACTGCGCCGTGGACGGCTTCCTGTGCTCGTGCTGCGGCGGCAGTTCCACCACGTGTCCGCCGGGCACGGAGCCATCGCGCGTGTCGTGGGTCGGCACCTGCCGCAACCCGGCCGACGGCAAGGACTACATGGTCAGCTACAACGACTGCTGCGGCAAAACCACGTGCGGGCGCTGCGAGTGCAACACCAACGAGCGCGAGCGCCCCGGCTACAAGCTCGGCGTGCACAACGACGTCAACTGGTGCATGAGCAACTCCAGCACCATGTTCCATTGCACCACCTCGATCATCCTCGGAGTCCAGGAATGAAGTCCCGACTGTACCCACTGTGCGCCGCGTTCGCGCTCGCCGGCGCGGCGGCCACGGCAGGCGCCGCGGACCTCGCCGCGCAGGGCAAGGACGTGTTTGCCGCCAATTGCGCCGCGTGCCACAACAACGATGCCTCCGGCATCCCCGGTGTGGCGCCGCCGCTGGCCAACGCGCTGCGCCAGCGCCTGGGCTCGCCGGCGGGCCAGACCTATCTCGCCAATGTGCTCGTGCATGGCATGGCCGGCCCGATCGAATCGCAGGGGCAGTCGTTCAACGGCGTGATGCCGGCCTTCGGCACGTTGCCCGATGAAACGCTAGCCGCTGTGCTGGCCTGGCTCGGCACGCAGAACGGCCTCGCCACGGCCACCGTGGGCACCGATGCGTTCGCACAGGCGCGCACCGCCCGCAAGACGCCGGGCGCCGTGCGCAAGCTGCGCGACGCGGCGAACTGATATGTGGCACGCCGCGCTCCGCCTGGCCCTCGCATCGCTGGCCACCGTACTGATGGCAGGCGCCGCGCACGCCGAAGGGCAGCTGCAGCGCGGGCACGCCAACTACGTGCTGCACTGTTCCGGCTGCCACCTGCCGGACGGCTCGGGCAAGCCCGCGGCCGGCATTCCGGACATGCGCGCCACCGTGCCGCGACTGCTGGCCACGGCGGCGGGGCGCGCGTTCCTGATCCAGGTGCCCGGCACCTCCGGCTCGTCGCTGAAGGATGCCGAAGTCGCCGAACTGATGAACTGGATGCTGCCCGCACTGACCGGCCGCCAGGACATCGCCCCATTCACCACCGAAGAAGTCACGCGCGACCGCAACCAGCGGCTTGACGACGTGGCCGCGCACCGTGCCGCCATCCTCGGCACGAACCGCTGAAACCCGACACTTGCCAAGACACCCGAGGAGACCCATGGACACCCGCACCGAACTGCTTTGCCCCGCCGCGCGCGCCTTCCTGCAAGGCCCGAAGCGCATGCTGATTGACGGCCAGTGGCGCGCCGCCGCCGACGGCGCCGTCTTCACGACGGAGGACCCCGCCACCGAGACCACGCTGGCTGAAGTGCCCGCCGCAGGCGCCGCCGATGTCGACGACGCCGTGCAGGCCGCACGCAAGGCCTTTGAACAGGGCCCGTGGCACGCCATGCGCCCCTCCGACCGCGAACGCCTGCTGCTGCGCCTGGCCGATCTGGTCGAGGCCAACGCCGAGGAACTGGCGCAGATCGAGGCGCTGGACAACGGCAAGCCCGTGACCATGGCACGCGCCATCGACGTGGCCGGCGCGGCCGGCTTCCTGCGCTATATGGCCGGCTGGGCCACCAAGCTGCATGGCGAAAGCCTGGACGTGTCCGTGCCGCTGGTACGCGAGCGCGAGTTCGTCGCGTTCACGCGGCAGGAAGCCGTGGGCGTGGTCGGCGCCATCATTCCGTGGAACTTCCCGCTGCTGATGGCGGCGTGGAAGCTCGGCCCGGCGCTGGCCTGCGGCTGCACCGTCGTGCTCAAGCCGGCCGAGGAAACGCCGCTGTCGGCGCTGCGCCTGGGCGAACTGGTCATCGAAGCCGGTTATCCGGCGGGCGTGGTCAATATCGTCACCGGCGACGGCGCGCACTGCGGCGCCGCGCTGGCCGGTCATCCGGATGTCGACAAGATCGCCTTCACCGGGTCGACGGAGGTCGGCAAGCTGGTCGGCGGCGCAGCCATGCAGCGCCTGGCGCGCGTAACGCTGGAGCTTGGCGGCAAATCGCCGGTGATCATGCTTGACGACATGTCGCCCGAAGCCGCCGCGGCAGGCGCCGCGCAGGCCATCTTCTTCAACCAGGGCCAGGTGTGCACCGCCGGGTCGCGCCTGTACCTGCCGCGCGCCAGCTTCGACGCAACGGTGCAGGCACTGGCCGACATCGCCAACAGCCTGCGCCTGGGCCCGGGCCTGGAACCTGACACCGGCATGGGTCCGCTGGTGTCGCGCCGCCAGCGCCAGCGCGTGGCGGGCTATGTGCAGGCCGGCGTGGAGGCCGGTGCCCGACTGGTCTGCGGGGGCGACGCAGAACTGCCGCGCGGGCACTTCTTCAAGCCTACGGTGCTGGCGCATGCGCCCGAAACCTCGTCCGTCGTGCAGGAAGAGATCTTCGGCCCCGTGGTGGTCGCGCTGCCCTACGACGACATCGAGGAAGTGGTGGGCCGCGCCAACGGCACGCCGTTCGGGCTGGCCGCATCGGTCTGGTCGAACGACCTGTCGCGCGTACACCGGCTGGTGCCGCGCATCAAGGCCGGCACGGTCTGGGTCAATTGCCACAACCTGCTCGACAACGCCATGCCCTTCGGCGGCTTCAAGCAATCGGGGCTCGGCCGCGAAATGGGACGCGCCGTGTTCGATCACTACACCGAGACCAAATCGGTCATGATCGCGGTGTAAGCGCCGCGCCGCTGCCGACCGGTACTTATCTATGACAGGACAGACCATGAACGATACTGCTCCCGCCACGTTCTCCCCGCAACCGGGCCGGCGCCAGTGGCTGGGCCACCTGGCCGGTGCCGCCGTTTCGACGGTGGCCGCGGCGGCCATGGCCAGCCGGCCTGCCCAGGCCGCACCGGCGGGCGCCGCACCCGGCACGTCCGGCCCGGCCACCGGCGGCGGCGTGCCCGACCCCATCGTGCTGATGCCGGCCTGGCAGCTCTCGCGCGAGATCCGTGGCGGGCGCCTGTCCTGCCGCCAGGTCATGAGCGCCTACCTGGCCCATATCGACCGCGTCAATCCGGTGACCAACGCCATCGTGGCGCTGCGCGGGCGCGAGGTGCTGATGCAGGAAGCGGCTGCCGCCGACGAAGCGCTGGCGGCCGGCAAGGTGGCCGGATGGATGCATGGCATGCCGCAGGCGCCCAAGGACCTGGCGCTCACGCGCGGCATCCGCACCACGTTCGGCTCGCCGATCTTCAAGGACAACGTGCCGGCGTCCGACGCCATCATCGTCGAGCGCGCGCGCAAGGCCGGCGCGATCCTGCTCGGCAAGACCAACACGCCGGAGTTCGGCCTGGGCTCGCAGACCTTCAACCCGGTCTACGGCGCCACGCGCAATCCGTACGACAGCACGCGCACCGTGGGCGGCAGCAGTGGCGGCGCCGCGGCCGCGCTGGCCATGCGGCTGCTGCCGGTGGCCGACGGCAGCGATTTCGGCGGCTCGCTGCGCAATCCGGCCGGGTTCTGCAATGTCTATGGCTTCCGCCCCTCGGTGGGCCGGGTGCCCTATGGCCCCACGCCGGAAGTCTTCCTGCAGCAACTTGGCTATGAAGGACCCATGGGCCGGACCGTGGCCGACGTGGCGCTGCTGCTGGCCACGCAGGCCGGCCCCGATCCGCGCACGCCACAGGCGCTCGCGGCCGATCCGGTGCTGGCGACGCTGACGCCGGAGAACGTGATGGCGGCGCTGTCGACGGAACTCAAGGGCAAGCGCGTGGCCTGGCTTGGCGACTGGGACGGCTACCTGCCGATGGAAGACGGCATCCTGCCGCTTTGCGAGCAGGCGCTGCAGGCGTTTCCGGCCTTTGGCGTCGGCGTCGAGAAGATCAAGCCGCCGTTTTCGCCGGAGCGCCTGTGGAAGACCTGGCTCGTGCACCGCCACTTCCTGGTCGGCAACGGCATGCTGCCGTTCTACAAGGACCCGGGCAAGCGCGCCCTGCTCAAGCCGGAAGCCATCTGGGAGATCGAAGGCGCGCTGAAACTCAGCGCCGAGGACATCTACGCCGCCAGTGCCGATCGCAGCGCGTGGTATCAGGCGCTCGAGCACGTCTTTGCCAGCTTCGACTACATTGCCGTGCCCACCGCCCAGGTGTTCCCGTTCGACGTGCGCGAACCGTGGCCGAAAGAGATCGCGGGCCGCCAGATGGACACCTACCACCGCTGGATGGAGGTCGTCTTCCCGTGGACGCTGTCAGGCTGCCCGGCGATCAGCGTGCCGGTCGGCTTCGGCAAGAACGGTCTGCCGATGGGCATGCAGCTGATCGGCCGCCCGCGCGACGACCTGAGCGTGCTGCGCCTGGCGCGGGCCTACGAGCAGGAACGGGACTGGGTCGGCCGCCACCTGCCGCACGCGGTCATGGCCTGAGCGGCGCGGCGCGGGTCAGCGGCGCGCAAGCGTCGCTGACGGCAGTTCGCCGAAGAAGGCTCGGTACTGTGCGGCAAATCGCGGCAGATGCTGGAAGCCGAAGTTTGCCGCGGCTGCCCCGACCGAGTCCGCCGCGCCGGCGCGAAGCGCCTGGCGGACACCGTTCATCCGCACCGCCCGCACGAAGTCGAGCGGCGACAGTCCGGTCACCTCATTGAAGCTGTACTGCAGCGTCCGCCGCGACACACCCAGGCGTTCGCACAGCGACAGGATGCTCCACGGCTGGTCCGGGGCGCTGCGGATCATCTGGTAGGCGTCGGCCACCAGCCGGCGCCGCGCCGGAACGGTCGGGAGCGGCTCATTGCCGGCATTCCCTTCGCCCACCAGCGCGGTCGCGGCGGCCAGCAGCAGGGCATCGCGCATCGCACTTTCGATGAAACGGTTGCTGAACACCTCGGCATCGAGGGATGCGGTAGCCAGTACGGACAGCAGCACACCGCGAAATTCCCTGCCAGCGCTTTTCGTGATCGGGCGCACCGGCGGCAGGCGTTCGAGCCGGGCCGGCTCGCCGCCGGCCAGTGCCACGGCGCGCTCCAGCGCCGGCAACGGTACCGTCAGGCCGGCCAGGTCCAGCTGGCGCGGCGTGCGCATGGCCATCGAGCGGCCAAACAGCAGGGTCTGCCCGTCCATGCCGTACCCCGAAAACCAGCCGCCCTGGCACTGCATATCGGGCAAGGCCAGCGCAACGTAGCCGCGTGCGGCTTCCCCTTCTTCCAGCAGGCTCTGCGAAGTCTGTTCGCGGAAAACATGAACGTCCCCGTAGGTCACCTGGGACATCTCGGCGCGAAAGGCGCCCGGCGTCAGTTGCTGGTAGCGCTGCTGCCAGCCATCCAGCTCGACCGCGGCCGCATGGGCGTCATCCGCCACGACGTGGCGCAACGTGCGTGCGGTAGCGGCTTCGGGCGATGGCTGGGACGCGAGCGTCGGGGCTGGATTCATGGGGGCGGCCTGGAACGCTGTACCCGCGCGCGGTGGCTCGGACCGCCTTGTTCCGCGCAGGTGCAACGCTCCACTGTAGCGAACGGCGCGCCCGGCAACGGAGCGGGGTAACCCTGAGTGCGCGGGCCAGGGATCCATACATGATGAAAAAAACGACTTGAAATTCGACGTTTAAATCATCAACGGAATACGTGGGCGTGACTACACTTGCTTCCGTGCCGCACAACAACCACTACGGCACCGCTCACAAGGCGACCCGGACGGCATGCAGGGCGGCAGATCCGCCGCCCCGCGCCCCCACCAGCCCCATGGGGAATGCCGCCTGAAATCAGTCAGAAGAAGCAGCAGACATGCACAACAAGACTCTCAACGCCCTCCTCCTTACCATCGCAACGCTCGGCGCCAGCGCCATGGCCGGCCAGGCCGCCGCCCAGGGCCTGCAGGACCGCGGCGTCGCCGGCGACCGCTACGGCTACGTCATGCGCCAGGGCAATCCCGACCCGTACACCGACGGCGGCAATGCCATCGGCAAGCGCGACCCGTTCACGGACGGCGCCCACGTCACGGACAAGCGCGATCCCTTCACCACCGGCGGCCACAGCGCGGCCGCCGGCCTGAACCTGGCCGGCATGGACCACACCGGCGTGTCGGCGCCGCCGGCACACGGCGGCTCGCGCGCGGACGCCAACGCTTGAGCGGAACCTGAGCTGAAGCTGAGCTGAAAGCCTGACCGGCGCAGGCCTCGTCTGCCACGGCGCCTGCGCACACTACTCTTTCCCGAGATCGCAATGAAGACCATCCTGCTGGCGCTGCTCGGCGCCGCGGCTGTCACGGCGGCCTGCCCCGCCACGGCCGGCCCCGACTGGGCCGTCATCGAGCGCGGCCGCGCGGCCGCCCGTGCGGCGCATCCGTGCGCCGACACCCACCAGCGTTCCACCGCAGCCACGCCGGCGCGCACGCCCGGCGCCCCCCACCACGGCTGACCCTGACGGCGGCCGCATCGCGCCACCGCGGCCGCCCTCTGCCTGACTGCGCTATCCTTTGCGGCTCGTTTGTGCCAACCCACAAGGATCGCCGCATGACCAACGCCTCCGACCTGCGTGCCTACGCCTACGTTCTGGCGGTACCGGACCTCTCGCGCAGCGCCGAGTATTTCCAGTCCGTGCTCGGCTTTGCCACCGACTGGCAGGATGGCGACAACTGGCGGGCACTCAGCCGCGGCAGCGTGCGCGTCATGCTCGGGCATTGCCCGGATGCGCTGCCGCCGTCGCAGACCGGCGATCACAGCTATTTCGCCTACCTCCACGTGGACGACATCGACGCGCTGCACGCCGAACTGGCGCCGCGCGGCGCCATCATCCTGCAGCCGCCCGCCGACAAGCCGTGGGGCATGCGTGAAATGGCGGTGGCCACGCCCGATGGCCACCGCATGATGGTGGGGCAGGTACTGGACTGAGGGACTGAACTGCCCGCCCGGCCCACCCCAGGCGCGCCGCCTAGCTCTCGCCGTCGGCCAGGGCCTCGACCGCGCGCTCGAAGTCATAGTTCTCCACCGCCTCGCACAGGCGGCGGAAGCGCTCGGCTTCCAGGGCATCGGCCAGCCGCTGGCGGTTGGCCGCAAACGTCAGGCTGGCTTCGCTGGCGCCATCGGCCAGCTGACGGCGCAGTCGCTCGAGCACGTCCGCAGTGCTGGTGGCCTGGGTGGCCTGGGTGGCCTGGGTGGCCTGGGTGGCAACCGGGGCCGGCGGTTCCGGGGTTTCCGCCGGCAGGTGCTGGCGCAGTGCTTCGCACAGGCTGGCGTGTGCCTGCTCCAGCGTCTGGAGCAAGGCAGACGGATCTTCCGCCGCCATCCCCATCAATGCGCACTCCAGCGACGCCGAGGCGCCGGCCACATGCGTGGCGCCAAGATTGCCCGCCAGGCCTGCCAGTGCGTGCGCAAGGCGCGCGGCCTCGGCACGCTCGCCGCCCTGCAACAGTGCGCCGATCTGCTGCGGTGTGCGGGCATAGCCAGTGAGCAGGCGCCCCAGCAACTGGTGGAAGGTGTCGATGCACCCGCCGACACGGGCGAGCGCGCCGTCGACATCGAGCAGCCCCGTGGCAGCGAGTGCCCGGGGCCAGTCCGGCGCGCGATCCTCCGCTTCCGGTTCGGCCAGTTCCACCACGGCGCCCGGCATGGCCAGCGGGTCATGCCAGTCCGCGGCGTTCTGCGCGCCGGCGCCGGTCCTTGACGGCGTGCCGGTCAGCCAGCGGTGCAGGGTCGTGAAGAAGGTGGCGGGACTGATGGGCTTGGGGATATGGTCGTCCATGCCCGCGGCCAGGCAGCGGTTGCGGTCTTCGGGCAAGGCGTTGGCCGTCATCGCCACCACTGGCATGGATGCCAGCCGGGGGTTCGCGCGGATGTGGCGCGTGGCTTCGAACCCGTCCATGACCGGCATCTGCATGTCCATCAGCACCAGGTCGTAGTCCTGCCCTGCCAGCAGTTCGAGTGCGATCGCACCGTTCTCCGCCGTATCGGGCGTGATGCCCGCCTGCTGGAGCAGGTGGGTGGCGACCTCGCGGTTGATCTCGTTGTCTTCGACCAGCAGCACGCGCGCGTGCGGCAGCGTCCAGCTTGGCCCGGACACGGCCCTCGGCGTGCCCCTGTCGGCCAGGCGTCCCGGCTCCGAAGCCAGCACGCGCATGGTCGCGTCGAACAGGACCGACGGGCTGACCGGCTTGTGCAGCGTGGTCTCGAAGCCATTGCGCTGGCCTTCGCGCACGACCTCATCGCGCCCGTTGGCGGTAATCATGAGCGGGCGCGGACGCTGGCCCTGCAATGACATCGCGGCCAGCCTGCGCACGGTTTCAATGCCGTCCAGCCCGGGCATGCGCCAGTCGATGAAGACGGCATGGTAGGGATCGGACAAGGCGTCCGCGTGCTGGATGGCGGCCAGCGCCTTCTCGCCCGATTCGACTTCGTCCGCGCGGAAGCCGAAGCCGCGCAGCATGGAGGCAATCACCTGGCGCGCATAGCCGTGGTCGTCCACCACGAGCAGGCGGCGCCCCGCGAGTTCCGGTTGCACCAGCAGGGCCGGCGCACGCCTGGTGCCCGGCAGCAGCGACAGCTCGAACCAGAACGTGCTGCCTTTGCCTGCCTCGCTCTGCACGCCGATCGTGCCGCCCATGAGCGTCACCAGCCGCTGGCTGATGGCCAGCCCCAGTCCGCTGCCGCCATATTGCCGCGTGGTGGAGCTGTCCGCCTGTTCGAAGCTGCGGAACAGTCGCGGAATGGCATCGGCGTCGATACCGATGCCCGTATCGCGCACCTCGAAATGCAGCCGGACCCGCGTGCCGGCATGTTCGCCGGCGCAGCGCGCGACGCGGATGACAATCTCGCCGCGCTCGGTGAACTTGACCGCATTGGTGGTGAAGTTGATCAGCACCTGGCGAATGCGCAGCGGATCGCCGCGCAGCGAATCCGGCACGTCCGGCTGCACGTCGACCACCAGTTCAAGCTGCTTGGCGGCGGCGCGTTCGCTGACGAGGTCGCCCACCATGCGCAGCAGGCGCTCCAGCGAAAAATCGATCTGCTCGATGTCCAGCTTGCCGGCCTCGATCTTCGACAGGTCGAGGATGTCGTTCAGGATGCCGAGCAGGTGCTGGCCCGAACGCTGGATCTTCTCGACGTAGTCGCGCTGCTGGGGGTCGAGCCGGGTGCTGAGCGCCAGGTGCGCCATGCCGATCACCGCGTTCATCGGCGTACGGATCTCGTGGCTCATATTGGCCAGGAAGCTGGCCTTGGCCTGGGCGGCCGACTCGGCCTCGTGCTTGGCCGTGGCCAGCTCCGCGTTGGCCACGGCGAGCTCGCGGGTGCGCTCCCAGACCTTCTGCTCCAGCGTCTGCGACATCTCCCTGAGTTCGCGCGTGGCACGCTCCTCGTCCGTGATATCGATGCCGACCGCCCCCACGCCCACCACGGCCTTGCTGGTCGGGTCCTGCACCGGGAAGCGCATGATGCGCAGCTGGCGCTTGCCCTCCGGCGAAGCCATCGCGTAGATGTGCTCTTCGGCCTGTCCCGTGGCCATCACGCGCTCTTCGATCTCCCAGCGCTCCTGGGTGCCGTCGGGCATGACCGCGAGTTCACGGTCGGTCTTGCCAAGCACCTGGTCGCGCTCCAGGCCGAGCAGGTACTCCATTGCGGGATTGAGCTGCAGGAACGCGTGATTGCGATCCTTCAGGTGGATGATGGCCGGCGAGTGGTCCAGCATCGCGCGCAGCCGCTCCTCGCTCTGCGCCAGCTTGTGCTGGCTCTTGCGCAGCGTCCAGGCCGCGACGCCGATCAGCAGCATGATCGCGCCCGCCATGCTCGCCACCACGGTGCGCGTGGACAGGTAGGAGCTGAGCGCCTCTTCCATGTCCTGCTCCAGGATCAACCCGCACCCCAGTGCCGGTATCCAGAGCCCTGCCCCGGCCACGCGCTCGCCGCGGTAGTCGCGGTAGCCGAAGGCCAGCTGCAGGGTTTCCGAATGCAACACCTGCTGGGCCATGTTCGTGAGCGGTGCGTCGTCGGCGAAGCGCCAGCGGCCGTTGCCAAGATCATTCGGCACGCGCACGCGCACGTTGAACATGGAGGCATCGCCGGGCTGGAGCAGCCCCTGGCCGACCAGCGACTCGTCGAAACGGCTCGGCGAATTGAGCCGGCCGTCGCGGTCGATCACATACAGCTCGCCCGAGTTGCCGAAGCGCGCGGCCTTGAGGATCTGCAGCATCACCGCATACGGGTCGATGCGCAGGCACAGCGCGCCGACCACGCGCTCATGGTCCCACAGGCGCGAGCACACGATCTGGAACGGGCTGCGGCCGGCCGCGCCGACCGGTCCGTCCACCAGCACCGGACCCGGATAGGGCGCCGACAGGGACGCGCCATTCTCCCGTGCCCGTGTCGCCGTGGCGGCAGCCTCGGGCTGCAACGGTTGTCCGTTGCGCTCGACGAGGTCCGAGACCACGATGCGGTTGTCCGTCGAGATCACCCCATAGCCGATATAGCCGTTGGAGCGGTACAGCGGCGTGATCCAGTTGGCGAATTCGCGCACCTGCTCGGGACTGGGAGGGGCGCCCCCGGCCAGCAGCGGGCGCGCCAGGCGGACCGTGTCATCCAGCGTGCTCATGGACACGGCGCGGCGACGCTGCTCGCTGGCCCAGGTCTCGAGCTGGCGCGCGGTGGTGTTGACGGTGGCGCCCAGGCGCGCCCCGACGCTGGCCTGCTCGTTCTGGCGCACCATCGACATGGCGGCGAACGCCACCAGCCAGACCGCCAGGATCAGCAGTGCGGCGTAGGCCAGCAGGGAGCCGCGCAGCCAGAAGCCTGCGTGTGGATTGGGCTTGGACATCGTTCAGACTGCGGGCGACAGATGGCAGGGCGACAAAGGGCGCTGCGGCTCGTGTTCAGGGTCGGCAAAGCGCAGGGCAATGGCGTGGAATTCGTCGGTAATGCCCTGGAACGCATCGACCATGCGGGGATCGAAATGCCGCCCGCGTCCTTCCAGGATGATGCGCACGGCTTCCTCGTGCGAGAAGGCCGGCTTGTAGACGCGCCGTGAAATCAGCGCGTCATAGACATCGGCGAGCGCCATCAGGCGGGCCGACACGGGGATGGCGTCGCCGGCAAGCCCCTCCGGGTAACCCGTGCCGTCCCATTTTTCATGGTGGTACTGGGCGATTTCGCGTGCGTAGCGCAGGAAGGAATCGCGCGTGCCGCACTGGGCTTCGGCATCGGCAATGGCGTCGCGTCCCAGCAGGGTGTGGGACTTCATCGTCTCGAATTCTTCCGCGGTCAGCTTGCCGGGCTTGAGCAGGATGCGATCCGGAATGCCGACCTTGCCGATATCGTGCAGCGGGGCGGACTTGAACAGCAGGTCGATGGTACGGTCATCCAGTTGCGCGCTGAAACGCGGGTCGTGCCGCAGCGCGCGCGCCAGTGCCCTCACGTAGTGCTGCGTCCGGCGGATGTGGTTGCCGGTCTCGTTGTCGCGGGTTTCGGCCAGCGCAATGATGGTGGCGTCTTCGATCTGGGTGATTTCGCGCGTGCGCCGCTGGACCTCGGCCTCCAGATACGCCGACCGGTCGCGCAGGAAATCGTGCGCCTGCTTGAGCGTGAGCTGGCTGGCGATGCGGGCGCGGGCCACCGGCGGGCTGACCGGCTTCATGATGTAGTCGACGGCGCCCACCTCGAATCCGCGCGCTTCGTCCAGCTCGTCCGTGCGGGCGGTCAGGAAGATGACCGGGACATGCGCGGTGGCCGGGTTGGCCTTGAGATGGCGGCAGGTTTCATAGCCGTCCATCTCCGGCATCGATACGTCCAGCAGGATCAGGTCCGGCGCCGAAGACGCGGCCAGCTGCAGCGCCTTGGCGCCACGGTTGGCCACGCGCACGCGGTACTGGTCCTGCAGCATTGCCACCATGGCGGCAATGTTCTCCGGAATGTCGTCGACGACGAGGACGGTGGGTCGCTGCTCTGGGCTGTCGGCGCTCATGTTCAATGCTTGGGGTTGGCCGGCCGCCTCGCAGGCGTGCGCAGCAGTCCGGTACCGGATTCAGGAACCAGGCGCCCACGGGTGTACTGCCGCACCGCAGGTATCGCCAATCGGAGGATCGGCCGGAACGGGCAAAACTTGTTCCCTCCTGAAGCGGGGATTGCCAGCACGCTTATCATCGCGGCTGGCGCCGCCCCGCAAGCCAGGCGGGGCTCAGGCAATGGCCGCCATGGCCTCCAGAATCGGCCCGGCATCGACGGGCCTGACCAGGCGCGACACCTCCTGGCCGTCGCGCAGGAAGACCAGCGTGGGCCACAGCCTGACCCGGAACGAACGCCCCAGCGGGCGGCCGCTGCCGTCTTCCACCTTGATGTGCCGCACGTCCGGATACCTGGCAAAGGCCATTGCCAGCGCCGGCTGGGCGCGCTGGCAATGGCCGCACCAGCCGGTGCCGAACTCGAGCAGCGTGGGGCCTTGCAGGGCGTCGATTTCCGTTCGCGGGGGCGCGTCGGAAAGGTAATGATCCGTCATGGGCATCGCAGCGTCTCCTCCCGGAAGTGGGGGGTTATGTCTTTTTTATGTATGCGGCTTGCTGCCTGCTGCGAAGCAACAACCGTACCGGCGACGGAGTTTGCCATGCCGCCGGTCTTCAGGCCAGCGTCCTTGCCCCGGGGACCGCCCGAACGGCGCGGCCGATGCGCAATGCCAACATCGCCGGCATCCAGGTGTGCCGCTTCATGCATAAGGAAAGAGCAAATCGTTATTTCACACGCACATCATGCCCACCATATAGTTCGCGGCTCACGCGAACAAAACGGGCGCACAGGCACGATTGCCGTGGCCCCTGGAGCATTGAGTTGACTGACGGCCTTACCCTTGGCGACACCCTTTCCTGGCCCGCCCGCTACCTGCCCCGCAAGACCGCGCTGGTCACCGGCACCGGGGCGGCACGGCGCGCGTGGACCTATGCCGGCCTGGAGGCCGAAGTCAATCGCCACGCCAATGCCCTGCTCTCGATCGGCCTTGGCAAGGGCGACGTCGTAGCGGCCTTTCTCTACAACACGCCGGCCTTCGTCTTCACGCTGCTGGCCTGCGCCCGCATCGGCGCGGTGTTCAACCCGGTCAACTATCGCCTGGCCGCGCAGGAACTGGCCTACATCCTGAACGACGGCAAGGCCCGGGCGCTGGTGTTCGAGCAGGAAGTGGCGTCGGTGGCGGAAAAGGCCCTGGCGCAGGCTACCGGCACGCCGCTGCGGATCTATGCCGACGAAGGCGACGCGCCCTCGTTTGCCACGCACCACCTGGCCACGCTGGCCGCGGGCCAGCCCGCCACGGCACCGGACGTCATCGTGCATGAGGAAGATCCATGCATCCTCATGTACACCAGCGGCACCACGGGGCGGCCCAAGGGTGTCGTGCACACGCACCGCAGCAAGCTGTTCCACAACGCGATGATGCATCAGGCCATGGCTCTGGCGCGCGAGGACGTGGGCCTGTCGGTTGCCCCGCTCAACCATACCGCCGAGCTGCATACCAGCTTCCTGCCCCGGCTGCAGCTTGGCGCTACCCAGGTGCTGCAGCGGCGCTTTGACGCCGGCGAGGCCTGGGAACTGGTCGAGGCCGAGCGCGTCACGCATTTCTTCGCGGCGCCAACCATGGTCGGCATGCTGCTGAACCATCCCGACGCGGAGCGGCGCGATCTCTCTTCGCTGCGGCTCGTGGAATATGGCGGCGCCTCGATGGCCCCGCACCTGATCCGCGAATGGGATCGCAAGATCGGCGCAGGCCTGGTGCAGGTCTACGGCACCACCGAGATGGGCCCTTGCATGTCCGTGCTCTACCCGCACGAGCAACTGAGCCACGCGGGCTCGGCAGGCCTGCCCTCGCTGGGCCATGACCTCGTGGTGGCCCGGCTGCGCGACGACGGCGAGCCGGCCGACCCGTCGCAGCCGTGCGCACCCGGCGAGGTGGGCGAAGTCCTGGTGCGCGGTCCGTGCATGATGCGCGGCTACCTGAACCGGCCCGACGCCAATGCGCGGGCGCTGGCCCACGGCTGGTACCACACCGGCGACCTGGGCAGCCTGGACCAGGACGGCTACCTCTGGATCCGCGACCGTATCGACTACATGATCAATTCGGGCGCCGAGAACGTGTACCCGCGCGAGGTGGAAGACGCGCTGATCGAGCATCCCGCCGTGCTGGAGGTTGCGGTGCTGGGCGAATCCGATCCGACCTGGGGCCAGGCGGTCGGCGCCTATGTCGTCAGGCGACCGGAAGCGCAGGTCACCTCCGAACAGCTCGATGCGTTCCTGCTGCAGGGCGACCGGCTGGCCGCCTACAAACGGCCGCGTCGCTACCACTTCCTGGAGACGCTGCCCAAGACCACGAGCGGCAAGATCCAGAAGCACATGCTGCGCGCCGGCTGACGGCGGCGCGGCAGTTCCCTGAAGGCTGCCCGGGCGACCGGGCGAGAATCGAACAAACCCGCACCATCGAGCAAACCCGCACCGCACGAGGGGTCATGCAGACCGCGCTCATATATCGTATAGTAGCGATATACATTTTGCTGCTTCCCGATATATGGTTCGTGACTCACCGAAACAACGTGCACCGGACGTCGCCCCCGGCAAACCCGTGATCGACGTGGATGCCATCCACAAGGCCCTGGCCAATCCCGTGCGGCGGAACATCCTCGCCTGGCTGCGAACGCCGGAGATGTACTTCGCCGCGCAGGAGCACCCGCTCGACATGGGCGTATGTGCGGGGCTGATCGACGCGCACTGCGGGTTGTCGCAATCGACGGTCTCGGCGCACCTCGCGACGCTGCAGCGCGCCGGGCTGATCCGTGCCCGGCGCATCGGCCAATGGATCTTCTTCAAGCGTGACGAAGAGACGATCCAGGCTTTCCTCGACCATATCCATCAGGACCTCTGATTCGTACCGGCCTGGCGCTTGCCGCGTCTTGCCATCGCACTGACCCGTGCGTTTTTTCCCTTCAATACGAAAATCCAGACCTCATGCCTACTCTCTTTGATCCCATCCGCATCGGCGACCTCGACCTCCCCAACCGCGTCATCATGGCGCCGCTGACGCGTTCGCGCGCCATCGGCGGCCAGCGCGTGCCGAACGCACTGATGACCGAGTACTACGTACAGCGCGCATCGGCGGGCCTGATCATTTCCGAAGCCACCGCGGTGACGCCGCAAGGCGTGGGCTATGCCGACACGCCGGGCATCTGGACCGACGAGCAGGTCGCGGGCTGGAAGCAGGTGACCGACGCCGTCCACGCCGCAGGGGGCCGCATCTTCCTGCAGCTCTGGCACGTCGGCCGGATCTCCGACCCCATCTTCCTGGACGGCGAACTGCCGGTGGCGCCGAGCGCCATCGCGGCAAGCGGCCATGTGAGCCTGGTGCGCCCGCAGCGCGCCTACGTCACGCCGCGCGCGCTCGAAACCGACGAAATCGCCAGCGTGGTCGCGGCCTACCGCCACGGTGCCGAGAACGCCAAGAAGGCGGGCTTCGACGGCGTCGAGGTCCATGGCGCCAACGGCTACCTGCTTGACCAGTTCCTGCAGGATTCCACCAACAAGCGCACGGACGCCTACGGCGGCCCGATCGAGAACCGTGCGCGGCTGTTGCTGGAAGTCACCGACGCCTGCATCGATGTGTGGGGCGCCAACCGTGTCGGCGTGCACCTCTCACCGCGCGGCGACGTGCATTCGATGGGCGATTCCGACCTGGCCGCGACGTTCGGCTACGTCGCGCGCGAACTGGGCAAGCGCGGCATCGCGTTCATCTGCTCGCGCGAGGCGCTGGGCGACAATCGCCTCGGTCCGGCACTGAAGGCAGCGTTCGGCGGCGTCTATATCGCCAACGAAAAGATGACCAAGCACACCGCGGAACGCGTGCTGGCCACCGGCGAAGCCGATGCCGTCGCGTTCGGGCAGCTGTTCATCGCCAACCCGGACCTGCCGCGCCGCCTCAAGCTCGACGCATCGCTCAACGCGCCGCGGCCCGAGACGTTCTATCACCCGGGCGCGGAAGGCTATACGGATTACCCGGCGCTTGCCTGACGGTACCGGCACGGTCGGTTGCCGCAATCCCTGGGGCGGCCGCCAGCCACGCCCACCGGGCCTGATCTGGCCGGCCGCTCGGGGGCCCGGCCGAGGGGATCCGCGCTAGTTCGCCTCCGCGAAATGGAAGGTCCCCTTGCCGCGCGCCTTTGCCATATACAACGCCCTGTCCGCGATGCCCAGCATGGCATCGGCGGTGTGTCCATCCGGTCGGATATGGGCAATGCCGACACTCACGCCAACCGTGACCTCCGCTCCGTTTGACAGCCGGTATGGCGCACTGATGTCGCGCAGGAGCTGATCGGCCAGCAAGCGGACACTGTCTCGCTGTTCATCGCTCAGCACGATCACGAATTCATCGCCGCCGATCCGTGCCACGCACGCGCCGGCGGGTACGTTGGCGCGCATGCGCTCCGCGACGTGCTGGAGCAGCTCGTCGCCACCACCATGGCCGTGGATGTCGTTGACCTGCTTGAAGCCATCGAGATCCAGGTAAAAGAGCGCCAGCCTCCGCAACGCTTGGTCCTTGCTTTCCCCGCTGCGCCGGATTTCGGTCAACAGGCTCGCCCGGTTGAGCAGCCCGGTCAGCGAATCGTGCCGGGCACGATGCGCGCTCTCCTGTTCCGACTCCATCGTGGCCACCAGCATGGCATTCATGCGAAACGACGCGCTGGTCATGCTGACTACGTAGACGGGCAACTGGACGAGCGTCAGCAGGAACAGCGGCTCGCCCGCGACGATGGCGCCGAGACAGCAAGGCCCAAGCGCCAGCAGAATCATCAGGCCCGTCATCCTTGGCGCACCGAAATTCCGGAAGCAGATGCCGCCGATCATGGCCGCCGACGACAGGCAGGCCAGCGCGGCCGCCAGCCAGTCGCCGCTGGTAATGCTGAGGAAGGTTCCCAGCCCCACGCTGAATGCCCAGACCAGACTGAGCAGCACATGCAAATCGGTGTGGGTCGGCAAGCCGGCCAGCGCTCGTCGTTTTGCGGAAGTCAGGACACCGACGCGCGCGACGCAGATCATGCATTCCAGCGCCAGCCAGAAAAAGAACTGCTTGCGCGGCAGATGCCAGGTGATCAGCGCCGCCACCAGCAGCGTATTGATGACGCCGCCGATAAAGATGGACATGGTGCCGAACAGGCTGCCCACCAATGCATGCCGGATATCCGAAGAAACCTGCCTTCCGGGGTCCACCAGCCATTTCATCGGCTGCCAGCGCGGTAGCGTGAATACCCCTGTCGAATCCGGCATAAAGCGGTGCCCCTGGTTGCGTTGGCCGTGATTGTGCCAGACGCGTTGTTTGCTCCGGCGACGGCGCCGGCGACGGACCCCGCGGCCCTAGAACTCGTTCTCGCTGATTTCCTGGGTCCGTGCATTGCCGCTGCGCGCGGTATTCAGGGTGAGCGACATCCGGCTGTATCGCGTGCCATTGCCTTCGGCGATTTCTTCCAGTTCGAATGGCTCCGACCTGGAGATTTTCCCTGTATCCAGGTCCATAAAGCGAACATCAAAGTTGCCTGAAGCAATATTGGAAAACTCGAAGGAAGCGCCAGCCTTGATCAGCGCGAAGCGCACCGGGACCGGGCCGCCGCCTTCCAGCGAGAACACCTTGAGGAAGACGTCGGACGGGTTGCGCGAGTTATCGACGGTCAGCGACGACAATCCCCCCGTCTTGCGGATGGGATAACCGGGAACGTAGCTGGACCATGCCGGCCAGGACTGGCCGTTCGGGGCCGCGGGCTGGCGTGCGTAGCGAGGCTGCGCTTCAGGCAACTTTCCCGGCGTCGCGGAAACCGTGCGCGGCTCTGCAGGCGTTGCCGGCACGGTCACGGCCGAAGGCATCCACGCCGCGGGCTGCCGGGAAGCCTCGGCTGGCGTGCGCGGGGTCGGATTGATCAGGTAGATCGCTACCCCCGCAACCACCAGCACGAACAGCGTCTTTGAAACCGTGCGGTTGCCGCGCGGCTTTGCCGTCCCCCCGGAAGGCGCCGATGCCCGGCCTGCTGACGAAGCCCCGCGAGAGGCCTGGCGCGCCGCCGACCCCGTCCTGGATGCCGGGGCCGTGGATGCGCCAGCGGCTGTCGAAGCCGGCCTGGCTCGCTGCGCGGCATTGACGGACGCTGCCGCTTTTGCCTGTTCCTGCGCCAGGATCCAGGCATCATGCTGGGCGCGCTTGGCGGGGTCCATCAGGACCTCGTAAGCCGAGTTGATAATCGTCATGACCCGGTGGGCCTCGGAAGAATCCCGGTTCCGGTCCGGATGGTGCTTTTGACTTAATGCCTTGTATGCCGCCCGAATAACCTCAGGCGGGGCGTCACGAGAAATCTTCAGATTATCGTAATGGGTATGCATTCTCGCGGCCGGCGCATAAAGGTCGGCGTCGATTTTACCGCCGGCGCAGTAACAAGGGAATCTCGCTTTCCCCGCATGGAAATACCGGAAACTTGCCTGGCCAAAGTTAATTGACCGTCACGTCTGCCAGTTGCCAAAAGAGGACACTCCGGGGCGTCCCTTGTGCCACATGCTCGTCACTTACTTGCAATACAGGTAGATCAAGAATATTCGCACTGCAGGTAATTCACTTTTACTTGAAATGCAGCTAAACTTCTTTTACCCGAATAGCAGGTATCGCATATGATGCAAGTGCTTTCAACACCATCTCAGCTAGGCCAGATCTTGCGTTCAGCCCGCCGGGCGAAGAAGCTCACGCAAGGCCAGGCCGCCACCAGACTGGGGCTGAGCCAGAGCCGCCTGTCCGCCCTGGAGATCGAGCCCAAAGCGATCTCGGCGGAACAACTGCTGGCTTTGGTAAGCCTTTACGGGCTGGAAGTCATCATCCAGTCAAAGGGCCCTGCCCCGGCATCCGAAGAAACGGAGTGGTAACCAACGTGGGAAGAAAATCGCACACCCGGGCGTTGTCAGTCTGGGCCAATGGTCTTCGGGTTGGCATCTGGCGCATCCCGCCACACAGTCCAATGGAACTCCAGTATGACAAAGACTGGATGGGATCTGCCGCGGGCCGTCCCCTGTCCCTGTCACTACCGTTCGGCGTTGATGACTCTCCCCTCAAGGGAGCCCGGGTCCGAAACTACTTTGACAATCTCCTGCCAGATAACGACAACATCCGCAGGCGGCTCGCCACCAGGTATCGAACCGATTCCACCGACGCCTTCGACCTGCTGGAAGCAATTGGACGCGATTGCGTCGGCGCCGTCCAGCTTCTCAGGGAAGACGAGGCGCCTCAACATGTCGACCGGATTGATGGCACCCCGCTCTCGGACGCCGACATCGAAAAACTGCTTGAGAATACGGTTACCACAACGGGGCCTGGAACAGTAAAGGAGGATGAGGATTTCCGCATCTCCATTGCGGGCGCCCAGGAAAAGACCGCCCTGCTCCACCACGACGGGAAGTGGCTGCTTCCGCATGGCGCAACGCCTACCACGCATATTCTGAAGCTGCCGCTCGGGCTGGTTGGCAACCGCAAGGCGGACCTGACGACCTCGGTAGAGAACGAATGGCTTTGCATGCAACTCGTCAAGGCGTTCGGACTCCCGGTGCCCGACTGCGAGATACTGACCTTCGGCAAGCAGAAGGTGCTTGCCGTCAAGCGATTCGACCGGCAGCTACATCGCAGCGGCAACTGGATCATGCGTTTGCCGCAGGAAGACTTTTGCCAGGCCCTCGGCGTGCCTCCCCATCTGAAATACGAAGCAGAAGGCGGCCCCGGGATGGTCGACATTGCGGGAATTCTCCGGCAATCGCAGACGCCCGAACAGGATCTCAAAACGTTCCTGGCGGCACAGATCCTGTTCTGGATGCTGGCCGCGACTGACGGACACGCCAAGAACTTCAGCATCCATATGCTGTCGGCGGGGCGCTACAACCTCACGCCGCTCTACGACGTCTTGTCTGCCTGGCCCATTATCGGCGATGGGCCCAATCACATCTCGTACCACAAAGCCAAGCTCGCCATGGCAGTCGATGGCAAAAACCGCCACTACCACCTGAAAGACATTCGGCGCCGCCATTTCAATGCCATGGCCGCCAAGTGTTATGCCGGCGAAAGTGCGGAGCCAATCCTTTGTGATCTGGTTGCCAAAGTTCCCTCGGTTGTTGCGAGCGTAGCAGGACGGCTCCCGGCAGGATTCCCGGCTCGGGTCTCCGACCGGATTTTCGAGGGCCTTCAGGCATCGGTAAAGCGCCTGGAAGAGATGGAACCTGTTTAGGCCCTTTCAGACCACCCTGCCGAAGCCATCCGCTGCCCAGCGGGCGGCGCGCTCGCGTGTCAGGCGAAAGTCAGGCGGCACCTTGACGGTGGCGACCACCTCCCCGAAGGAATCGACTGCCGTGAGCGTGCCGTAAGGCTCGAATTCGTCGGGGGTGACAACAAGCCTGACCGTCAGCGCTCCCGATTCGGAATCGATATTGCACTGCTTGTTGAGCTGCGCGTGCAGTTGCTGCTCGTGCCGCCGGATGACTTCCGCCGCGGTCTTGACCAGCGTCTGGTGGGCGCTGGCATCGAGCGGCTTCGGATCGACCTTGTTGCGCCCCATGGTCCAGGGACCGACCAGGGCCGGCTCGGCGCTGCCGTCGCGGATCATCTCGACCGCCCAGCCGTCGCCATCCTCGTTCTTGATCACCCGAGCCGTCCAGCCCTTGTCGCGCCAGAGTCGAGGCTCGTGAATGGCGGAGGATTCGTGCTCCGGAAGCGTGTCGTCGGTATCGTGCATCAATCTCGTCGCGCGGATCGCGGAAAGATTCTTCTGTCTTGCATCGCCCTGCGACGTCGGAACATGCAGTCGGGCGATGCGGCATCAAGCAGATTGAGCCAGAGGGTTCGATGCACGGTCCTGCGGCACAGGGACCTGGACGCCGACCATGCGCTCTCTGGCGTCAACCGGCCGGTTGGTGAACTGCAAACCGGCCGAGGCAAGGATCAGGCCGAAGCCTGGGGCGTCACGGCAGCTGCCTTCGGCGCGGCCTTCTTCACCACTGCACGCTTCGGGGCGGCGGACTTTGCTGCTGCCTTCTTCGGCGCGGCCTTCACGGCAGCCTTGGCGGGCGCGGCCTTGGTGGCGGCCTTCTTCGGCGCTGCCTTGGTGGCGGCGGCCTTGCGCGTTGCCTTGCCGGCGCCGGCGGCCTTTGCCTTCTTCGCCGCGAGCTTGTCCTTGGCGGCCTGCTTCTCGAAACGCAGCGCCGACTTTGCGGCTTCTGCGGCCTGGGCGACTTCACGCTTTGCCGCTTCGATAGCCTTCTTCGTGTCCGCGCGCAGTTTCAGCAGGCGCTTCTTTGCCGCCAGTGCCTCGCGTGCGAGCACGCTGGCCTTCTGCTTCGGTGCAGCGACTTTCTTTGCGGCAGGCTTGCTTTTGGCGACTGCGTTCTTCGGAGCGGCGGCTTTGGTTGCTACGACCATGTTTTATTACCCGTTGGTTGTGGAGCGCGGAGTATAACCGGTGGAGCGATCAATCCAGTAATGGCTTTAACGGGTGGCGAGGCAATCTAATAGAATCCATGATCTATGGCGGCATCGGCCGATTGGGCGCGGGGTCCAGGCCGCTGCCGGTGCCGCGACCATGAATCAGACCGAAACTCAGGACCAGCCATGCCCCTTGCACGGTGGAAGCACAAAGCCTCCCGCATCCTCAAATCGTCCGGCTTCATCGTCGTTGCCGTTTCGATCCACCCCCATGCCGCACTCGCCGCCGACAGCGTTCACCATGACGCCTTCTACTGGCTCGGCGAGATCAACAAGGCGTCCGCGGTCATCAATACCGACGAAGGCCTGCTGGACAAGTCTCTGGCTCCGAAAGTCGCCGAAGGGATTGCAATCGTGCTGGCCAACGGCGACAAGCCCGGCGGCAAACGCCCTTCCACCGTGATTACCTTCGAGCCGCTGATGATCCAGGCGGCAGGCCAGGAAGTCACGCTGCTGCACGCCGGGCGCTCCAGCCAAGACATGCTTGCCACGGTGCGCGCGGCGATGCTGCGCGAGAAAATGCTGTCGCTGGCCGATCAGCTGAACAAGACCTCCACCACCATCGTCGGACTGGCCAGGAAGCACGCCGGCACCATCGTGCCAAACTACACCAATGGGGTGGCTGCACAGCCGAACAGCTACGGGCATTACCTGCTGGGTATTACCGCGGGGCTCGACCGCGATGCCGAGCGCATCCGAGAAGCCTATCGCCGCATCGACCGCTCGCCGATGGGCACGACCGTGCTGAATGGGACCGGCTGGCCGCTGAATCGCACGAGGATGGCGGGCTACCTCGGATTTTCCGCGCTGGTCGACAATGCCTATGACGCGTCGCAGATCAGCGCAGTGGACCTGCCGGTCGAGGCGGCGTCGATCGTGACCAGCATCGCGCTGCACGCCGGGAGCTTCGTCGAGGACGTGATGACGCAGTATGCCCAGCCGCGCCCGTGGATTCTCCTCCGAGAAGGTGGCGGCAATACCTATGTATCGAGCGCGATGCCACAGAAGCAAAACCCCGGGCTGCTGAATTCCACGCGGGAGCGCGCCTCGACCGCGCTGACACTGGCGATGGGGCCGGTCATGCGGGCCCACAACCTGCCGCCGGGCATGTCCGATGCGAAGGATGCCGTCGTCAACGGCGAGATGGTCGACAGCGCCATCCGGGTATTGCAGGGCTGGGACAGGATCATGCAAGCCCTCGTCATCGACCCGAAGCGGGCGCTGGAGGAACTGGACAGCGACTGGACCGCGTCGCAGGAACTGGCCGACGAACTCATGCGCAAGTACAAGCTGCCGTTTCGCGTCGGACACCATTTCGCCTCGGAACTCGTCGACTACGCGAAGGCGCATGACATCCGGCCGAGCGCATTCCCCTACGCCGAGGCCCGGCGCATCTATGCCGAGTCCGTGCATAGCTACAGCAGCAACACTGACTTCCCGATGAGCGAGACCGAGTTTCGCGCGGCACTGGATCCGGTCGCGATCGTCGACCACCGCGTCACGAGCGGGGGACCGCAACCTTCCGAGATGGCTCGCATGCTGAAGGAAGCGGACCAGCGGCTTGCGCAGCAGGATGCCTGGATCAAGGCAACGCGCGGCACCATCGATGCGTCATTGGCCCGACTGGACCGGGACTTCGGCAAGCTCCTGAAGTAGGGACCTGCGCCGCGCAGCCGTGCGGTATATTCCGCTCTTCGACAACACGCTCCGGCAACCGGCATGGCCAAGAAATCGATTCGGGTATCGCATATAGGGATACCCGGTGACCTGAGTGTCCTGAAACTGAAGAGCTACCTGAGAACCGCACTGGCTGAAGCGGCGCAAGGGACCGGCGACGAAGAGATCCTGCTGGTCAAGGTGCTGGTGCCGCGGCCACTTGGCCTGCGCGCCGGTGAAAGACTGTTCGACAAGGTCTTGCAAGGGATCGTCGACAAGGATCCGCGCGTGAATCGGGTGTCGGTCGAATTCATCGACGGTGAAGTGACGCCCGAGAAGATCTCGGAAAGCCAGGCGCGAACGCAGAAGGAAATCGACGCGTATGGGCACTTGCTGGAGGAATCGACGGATGACGAACAACCCGGCCACTCCACTTAGCCATGCCCGCAGATATCATTAAGCGCTCGGCGGAACTCCACGCCGCGGCCGTCGCCTGCATAAGCGGATCGGCGCCCGCGGACCACCCGCGGGTGATTTCCGCGTACCAGTGCGCACTCATGTCGGTGGAACACGCCACTGCTGCCGTGGCATTGCTCACCATCGGCATGCCAAACGCTGCGATGGCGTTGTTCCGGCCGCAGTTCGAGACGCTGATTCGCGGCGTTTGGCTGCTGGAGGCGGCGGACGAGAAATGGGTCCGGCAGTACCATGAGCCGCTTTCTGAGGAGTCGGCCCGTGCGGCAGACAAGGCGACAGATTGGGCGCCAGGCCTGAAGATCATGTTCGACGAACTGATCAAGCTCGAGGATCCACGCGTCAAGGGCATCGTGGAGCATCTCGATGAGTACCGGACGCAGTCATTGCGCGCCTTGAACAGCTTCACGCATGGGGGCATGCATCCCATGTCCCGATCCGGTACGGGCTACCCGGTGGCGCTGGTCGAAAACGTCGTTCGTTGTGCAAACGGCCTGGTTTGCTATGCGGCTCAGATGACGGCGCTGATCTCGACGGACGCGCAAGCAAACATGGTCCCGGTCCGCGCCCTTCACCTGGACTTCCCGGATTGCCTGCCTGGCATGAAGGACGCGGCGTAACGGGTGCAACTGCTCCCGAGCGCCTTGGGTTATTGTCGGGTTTTCCGCACATGGCGCTTGCGCGTCCCTCTTTGACTTTCTGGCGGCGCAGCACCAATACTATTCCGCGGGCGGACAACGCCACATGTGTCTGGCATACGGACCGTCCCATGTCCTCATCTGGCTTTCAAACCGGGAGTAACGCATGAAAAGAATCGCGACAACCCTGCTGTTCGCGGCAGTGATGGCATCACCCGCCTGGTCAGCTCAGAAACCGGCAGACGACCATCTCGTCCAGTTGCGTATGGACGAGCAAGCTGCGCGCAAGGAATATGACCGAAAGGTGAAGGACGCGAAGGGCGTGTACAACGAGGCCAAGAAAGCCGCCGCGAAGGAGCGGGACGAGGCGATCGCGAGTGCGCGCGCGAAGGCGGGACAGAAGTAATGGCATGCGGCCGGCGGTGGTTCGCTGGCCGCTCTTCTTTGTGGCATGGCGTTCAAAAGGAATACGTTGTGAACGAACGTCCGGCTAATCCGGGCAAATACTGTACAGACATGCCCAAGCGCTGAACGCTGGCCGTCCTTCCCTCCCCGATGCGCCCGCTCCCCTCCCGGACCGATACAGGCTCTTTCTGCCCTGGCACCGGAATGGAACCTCCCCGAATATAAGACGCCGACCAAACGGGACAACCTCGCTTGGCCCGGGCGATCGCCTGGGCGTCCGCAGACATGAAAGCCACGTTTGGGCTTATGTGTCCTCTCCAGCCTTATCCCGGATTCCCCCGACCTGCTGAACCGCCGGCTGCGCAGCTCCTGGCGCCGGCATCTATCAGGAGCCGGCCATGATCTGTTGGATGGCGAACACATTATGACCATCCAAGCATAACTTCCCGGGCACGCGGCATTACATTTAGCAAAACCTAAATGAGACCAAACCATCGCTTAAATCTGGGTTACGGTAATTGCGGACTTTTGCTTGTCTACCCGGATCCGGACCGACGTTTCCCCGGCGTCGGTCCGCCTTTTTTGTCCGTGGCCCGGCCTCGCTCGGGCGCCGTTTCGCCTGTTGGCTTCCCCCCTTTTTAATCGTTCCTGGCGACGCGCACCTGACCGGCCCTCCTGAGCGCGCGTGTCGCGGCTTAGCAACGCAAAAAGACACGCGCTCACCCGAGCCGAGCGCGCGGCGCGTCAATCCCATGATCAGTGGTTCACCGTCTCTGTCACCTTTTGCCGCCCGCGTGCGTCTAATGTTCAGGAACGGGAAAGGAGCAACTTAAGCAGCATGAACACCATCCGGAATGCTCCGGCGCCCATGCCATCGGCAATCGATGCCCGCACGGATGCCGACCTGGTCGCCGGCGCACGCGCCGGCGATGCCTCGGCTTTCGAGGTCATCATGCGGCGCAACAATCGCTTGTTGTTCCGGACGGCACGTGGCGTGGTTGCGGACGATGACGAAGCCCAGGACGTGGTGCAGGAAACCTACCTGCACGCCTTCACCAGACTCCATTCCTTTCGAGGCGAGGCCGCGCTGAGTACCTGGCTGGCGCGTATCGCGATCAACGTCGCCCTGACTGCGCTGCGCCGGAAAGGTCGGATGGTTCAGATGGAAGCCTCAGTCGACGAAGACGACCTGCCCGGCGAACCTTCACAGGAGCACGTCATGTCCTGCCGCACCCCTGATGCCGATTCGCCCGAAGTCATGGCCGAGCGCAGCCAGGTACGCGACATCCTGCAGGCCGCGGTCGAGAACCTGCCGGCGATCTATCGGTGCGTATTTATCCTGCGGGCCGTGGAGGACATGAGCGTCGAGGAAACGGCCTACTGCCTTGGTGTCAGCAACGAGGTTGTGAAGACGCGCTTCCTGCGGTCCCGCACGATGCTGCGCCAATCTCTCGCCGAACAGGTGAAGCCCTATCTGCAAACAACCTTCAGCTTTGCAGGGCCGCGCTGCGACGCGGTGGTCCATCACGTGCTCGGCGCTCTTCACCTGCGCGGGCTGGTACGTCCGCATTGATGGCGAATCGCCATGCTGGAGGTGCCAGCAGGAGAGCTTGCGAGTCGATGTCCGGCATGGCCGCTCCATGCGGTTCTCGTCCGATCCTGCCGGCGTCAATGGCGACGATGTTCGTAGCGAGCTGTTTATCGGGTACTAAAGAACGGAGAGCAAACATCATGAAGATCACCAGCCTTCTTTTATCCAGCACGTTCGTCTTTGCGGCCCATGCAGCCACCGCGCAGGAAGCCGCACCCAACGACGCACAGATTGCATCGATCGTGGTGACGGCGAACCAGGTCGATATCGACGCGGGAAAGCTCGCTGAATCCAAAGGATCGAGCAAGGATGTCAAGGCGTTTGCCAAGCAGATGGTCACCGACCATACCGGTGTCAATAAATCGGCAACTGCCCTTGTGACGAAACTGAAAGTCACGCCTGAGGACAACCCCACCAGCCAGAGCCTCAAGTCCGGCGGCGACAAGAACATCCAGAAACTGAAGGGACTCAAGGGAGCGGAATTTGACAGCGCCTACATCGACAACGAGGTCACGTATCACCAGGCGGTGATCGATGCCATGGACAAGACGCTCATTCCGAGCGCCAAGAACGAGGAACTGAAGGCACTGTTGGTCAAGGTGCGTCCGGCCTTCGTCGCGCATCTGGATCATGCCAGGCATATCCAGACCACACTTGCCAAGAAGTAGCACTTTCAGACGATGCGAACCCGACCGATCGCCCTGCTGCTGACATTCGGATTGCTGCTCGCCGGCCCCGTGCAAACGGTCAACGCAGGGCCGGCGTCCCACACCGTCACGATCGACGGCACTCAGTACGCGCCACAGGAACTGACCATCAAGGCGGGCGATACGGTCGTCTGGGTCAACCAGGACCCCTTCCCCCATACGGTGACGGCCCGGACCGGAGGCTTCGACTCCAAGAGCATTGCGGCGGGCAAGTCGTGGAAGTACAAGGCGACAAAGAGGGGGAACTTTCCCTACGTCTGCAGCTTCCATCCGACGATGAAGGGGACGCTGCGGGTGCAATAGCCATCAGTCCGTCAGCAGTAGCGCCAGTTCTTTTTCTTTGGCTCCATGGCCCCTCAGTTCACCGCCGGAACCACAGCAGCGACAGCCCGCACGCCGCCACCAGCAGCAGGGCGGAGGCTGCCGCCAGCAAGGCACTGATCTCGGTTTCCCTTCGCTCAAGCACGAAGCGAGCGCTCAACTGGCGATACACCTGCTTCAGGTCCGTGGCGGAGCCAGCCTCGAAGTACTCGCCATCAGTGAGCATCGCGACGGAGCGCAAGGTAGGCTCATCCGGCTGCATGGTGTAATCCATGCTCGACACTGCCGCACTGGCGTCCTGCGGCGCGCCGAAGCCCACGGTATAGACGCGCACGCCGCGTTGGGCGGCCATGCGCGCGGCGTCCAGAGGATCCGGGCCGGTGGTGCGGCGACCATCACTGAGCAGGATCACCGCACCGTGCCGGTACGAGCCCGGCTGCGCCGACCGCCCCTCCTGTTCGCGCTTGCGTACGGCGTCCGCCGCAGCGGCCTCCGTCAGCGATCTGCCGCCGGTGCCGGGCGCGAGCGACTCGCCGCTGAAGAGGATAGCTTCCAGGTCGATGCCATCGTCGGGTAACAACACCGCCAGCGCCTGGATCAGTCCGCTACCTGTCGCCGTGCCTTGCTGCAGTTGAAAGCGATCGACCGCGTCGAGCATGTCCTGCCGGTTGTCGCTGGGGGGCAGGACCACGATCGCGGTAGCGGCAAAGGAAACAATGCCCAGGCGCACACTGGCCGGCAGCCCGACGATGAGATCCCGGACAGCTTGCTGGGCGGCACTGATCCGGGTGGGCGCGACGTCGGTCGCCGCCATGCTGCGGGAGACATCCATTGCCAATACCAGGGTGATGGTGTCGGACGGCAGGATGATCGTCGCCACAGGACGGGCGCAAGCCAGCAGGGCCGCGCCCAGCGCGGCGAAGAAGAGCAGCGGCGGAATATGGCGCCGCAGTCGTTGCTTTCGATCCAGCGCGGCGCGCGGCAGCGCAAGACTGCCATACAACAGGGCGACTTTCTTGCGTCGCGAAATCAGGTACAGGTAAGCGGCTGACAGCAGCGGGAGAGAGGCCAGCAGCCAGAGCAAGTGTGGCCAGAGAAACCGCATCCCCCTGCTCCTTGGCGCATGTTTAAGACGATAGTAGCGTACCTCGGCCGGACCGCTCAGCGTAGACACGCAAGACCAGGCCACTGTTTCATTCTGGGTTGCCGCGCGGGGCCATCCAGAGCAGCTAGCTCATTGCTGGGCAGAATTCTTCACTCGATCCTCAAAGAATGACTGTTGTTTTTATTACGTAATACGCAATATTTCTAACTGCAGCAGTAGTTCTTTAGACATTACTGCGCTTATGTCTATAATAGTGGCTCGAACCGCCTCCCCACGCTGACCCGCGTTGGTTTGCACAATTTTGTTAACGTTTTCTGCACAATTTTGTTCCGCGCCCCTGGGGCCGAAACTCTGGCGGCAATGCGTCGCAAGCCAACGGGCTTCACGTTGCTCACGGTATGTTGCGTTCAGATCCGGGATTGCCCCCGACGCACATTCGCTTCTGCCCTCATCCACTTGATCAGCAAGAGGCCATCGTCGGTTTCGCACAGGCGGATGCAAAACTTGGAATCGTCGCGCTCAAGCGGATCGACACCCCGATCGATGTCATCTAGCCAAGTGGTCAACGCGTTGAATGTCAGCTCGGTTTCCCACGCGACCGCCATATCGAGCACTGCGGTTAGCGCCGACTCCCGAACCCACTCGCAGCAAGTCCAGACGTCCTGATCGGCATATAGATAGCCCGCCGGCGCTACCGCTGCATCCCGCGTATAGCGGATGAGGCCCAAGTCGCGCATCGCGTGAGAAACGCTGCAGAAGCGCCGCCGTTCCTGCTCCGCCGGCCGATTGGAGAGCGCCAGGTCCGAACGGCCCCAGCCGAGTTGAAGTTCGTTGAGCGCGATATCGTATGGGCAGATCAGGCCCCAGCGGGGCCCCTCCTCTGGACGCACGCTGACCCAGCGCGAAAGCCGTCCCTCCTTGGTCAGCCTCCACCGACAGCGACAGGTGCCATGGCGAGCCTGCCGGTCCTGGATGGCATTCAGGCGCGTGACAAACGAAGACGGATTCGCCGAAGCGGCGTTGATGCGTATATAGAAGTGAAGTACGTCGGCAAAGCTGAGGTGGCACAACCTGAGGTGGCCGAGTTGGATTTTCGCTTGCCGCGCAAACGCATGGCTTTGCAGAGTCCACCGATCACCGGCTTCGATAAGGAGCTGCTCGATGTCCTCGGGCGGGGGCTCAAGCGTGCGCAGCTGATTGAACGCTTGGTCGAGGGAGACGGCCCCCGGCATGCCATCATTGCCCGACGACCAGATCTCGCCGAGCGACATGCGCGCTGCAGCGACGCTCGCCCGTGCGACCCAGCCGGCGAGCGACGCAACACGCCCCTGCTCTCGGGCCGGAAAGCCGGCATCAATGCCGTGTGGCCAAGTCCTGCAGCGTTGCCGCATCACGAACTCCAACGCGCCCACGCGCTGCGACACGAGCCTGGCGGTGTGCTTCTGCGCCCAGGTCGTTTTCAGCTCGCTCAGGTGAAATGGGCACCGCGAAAGCCACCCAAGCTGATGCAGGTAGCTGTGGTAGCCGTGCTGCACACAGGTCTCGCAATAGCGGATGGCATGTCGCTCGCGACTATCGGGAGGCGGGCCATAACGGCCGACATCGATGAACCGTATGGAAGGCGAGAAAACGTCTTCGACAAGCGGCGCGGTCTCACCCAGCACGGACGCCAGGCGCCTGATTTCGTCGATCGGAAGCGGCGTGCTGCTATCGGGCTCCACACTCAAAAACTCCGCGCATTTTCGGACGTTGATGCCATTCAGTGCGCAGAAGCGGGCGACGAACGACAGCCTCGACTCGTACGGACGGAGGTTTCCCGGCCACCAGTTCACCGATGGGTAGGCCGCCATGTCAACTACCCGTCGAGATGATCCTCATGTGGTCCGGGAAGTTCGCTTTAGCGAGTTCTCGCAACCAGCTCTCATAGGAGGTCACGTCGGCCCAGTCTTCGCCCCGCGCCAGTTGGAAGAGTATTGCCTCGGTGGCTTTCGCGACATGCTGCATTGGAAATTCGAAGTGCCCGCGCGCAGATTCGGGCGAAAGCTCCATCAGCGCTTTCCACAGCTGCGCCGCGCATTCGGCGAGCCGGCGCCCTGCCGCATAATCCGCCGGCGCGAAGTGCTCCAGGTACGGAACGCCGCTGCTTGGCGGCCACTCGGAGTCGATATCGTAGCCGTTGAGCACGTACCCGATCTCTTCGGGCGAGCGCAGGCCGTGGAAGCGCGCATGCGCTGCCATAAAGCGCGCGGCGACGTGAGCGTTGCCCGTGATGGCCATATATTCGTGGCGATAGTTCAACTGGTGTGAGCCGACTGAAAATACGCTGAGTAAATAGCCCTCGTAATCGAGCTCATTTTGCAGGCCGACCAGCCACTTCCACTCCCGCAACGTCAGATCCTGCGCTTCGTCGATAAGCAACACCACGTAGTTCCGTTGCGCGTTGTTCGCAATGGCGATGAAGCGTTGCTTGCACAGGTATATGCCTTCGGCTTTATTCGGCGGCTTTGCCGGGTTGGCGAATTCGAAGCGCGAGGCGAGTAAGAGCTGGTGCCAGAATCCCGCTTCACTACTGTGACTGTCGGGGCGGCGATTCCACACCACCAGGGGCATGACGGCCTTGAAGCGCTCCTGCAATTCGTTTGCAACGTACCACTGCACACAGCGGGACTTGCCTAGGCGTGACGCGCCATAGATATAGCCGCCGGGGCGCTGCTGGTCGATCCATTCGCCGATTTGCTCGATCATTTCGTGCATGGGCGGTGTATACACCGCGTACTGCTTCGTCACGATGCAGTGCCGTGGATCGATGCGCTCGGGTAGTGAGAAGGACATGGCTTACCTCGACTGCGCCATTCGACGCGGAGGCAGCGTAGGACCTGCAGAAGGCTTCAGCGGGTCCGCGGCGCGAGACTGAGCGCGTCTTGCCGTCGGCTCCGACGCGGCCCCCTTGCTACCCTTTGAAGAACTGCTGCCTGCCTTGGCCCGAGCCATTGCCGCATCCAGCATGGAAGGCCCGATTGATGAATTGGCCGCGGCCGCCAGTATGCGCCGTGCCTCGAGGTAGGCCGGATGGACCGGCAAGCGGTTGTGCGCCTGACTCTCCACGTATCGCATGAAGACATCGATGGCGTCGACGCCTGCCGGAATCGCAAACTTTCCGTGAGAGCACGCCTGGCAAATTGCAGCACGTAGCGACAGGCTGTGCGGCGACATGTTCCAAGGCGGTGCTGCCTGCAACACGCCCAGTGACATACCGTCCAGCGTGGAGGCAAGCGCCACCCGGCAGTCATCCTCCTTGTGGCAGACCACCCAGATCTCGGAGCCGACAAGGTCGTGCCGGTTGTGCAGCACGTCGTTGGTATAACGGCCGTAATGGAACTCAACGAACGGGGCACGCCCGCTCTTAGCGCCCCCGCGCACGATGCAGCGCTTGCGGATGCTGAATAGCATGTCCACGACAGCGGGGTCGGCTCGCCGGAAGCTCTGCCGGGAATGGTGGTACAAGAACTTCGCATACGCGAGCGGCGTGCGGTTACCAATTCCGCTGTGCGGTGTCGCGTTGTAGTTGGCAATGAGCACGTCGAGCAGCTCTTCCGCATATTCGTATTGGAATCGACTTGCCAGGGCGACCTCTTCCGGTTGTCTTCCCTTGCGGTCCTGGGAATTTGCGCCGGTGGTGTTGGAAAGACGCTGGAATCCTTGTCCGGCCAGATTGCGGAAAAACGTCTCGATGAACGGGCGGTCATCCTTGCTTCGACGTTTCGAGAACGAGGTCTTCGGGTCCAGTAGCGTGGAGCCGACGCTGTCGCGCAGCGCATCCCGCACGTGCTGACAAGTCTCGGCAAGCGCACCATCTACGCTGGTCTCGTCCCAGCATAGCCCGACGAAATCGCTACCCAGAGCGGAAAGAAGCCCGGCTTCACGCAGATACGGCGTATCGCAAAAACTGACCGGGCGCAGGCACCATCTGCCCAATGCCCGCTTCAGCGCGCGCATGACATCATCTTTCGATACTTCCCGTCTCACGCTGAAGTAGTACCCTAGCACCGCGCGCGAAACGACCTCCAGGATCACAACGACCCAGAGACGATGAACGATCTTCTCCTTGAAACCACCCCCCATCAGGGGAAGCGACACGCAGAAACGTCCGTCTAGCTTGTGCGCGTCCATTTCGACGCGTTGCATGAACCTCTGCACCGGCCGTCCGGTTCCGTCACCGGACCTCAGCTTCACAGCCAAATCCGGCCCGCCACTCGCCGCGGCCAGCGCCCTTGGGTTGGCCGACAGCACCTTGTCGATATACCGACAGATCGAAGAGTAGCCAAGGCTCAATGTGTTGAACGGCCATTCGTTTCGCGCTTCGTACCCGAAGCCACGCAATTGGTCCAGAAACCACGCGCAATGACGCCTTCTCGACTGTTTAGTTTCGACTAGTCGCTTGGCGGAGGCGCTGGCGAGGATACGCGCCTCAAATGCCTGACGAAGCGCCGGCTGGCAGTCCAGCAGCGCCTGCATCGCGCCCGCAGCACCGCGGCCGAACTGGTCGACATGGATCTTCGTGCTACGACGGTATGGCTTGACTCGGAACCATGGCACAAGCCCGCGCCAGCCATAAGGACGCCCGTCGGGATGCGTCTCAAGGCAGCGCTCACGGATGAGACGATAGGCCTGACTTGTGCCAAGCGACGTCAGCCGCCTGATGCTTTCGCCCGAGGCACCGAAAAGATACAGCGAAACCGCCTGCTTTCTCGCAAGGTACAGGGCGCGTCGGTCACCAGTAAGCGCTCCCTCATCCGGGCTGGCCCAGTGGGAAGTGTCGACGGTTCGCCCGTCTATCCTCCGGCGGGAGCAACAGGAATTGTCGTCAATACCCTCTTCCATGCGACGCTCCAAAATCGGCCATCACCCCAGAGGTGATGGTTATAAACCTTAGGGCACATTCGGGAAAAATCGCACAACGAGAATGGAGCAAACGTTGGCAAAGATACAAAATTGCTTCGAATGTTCGCCTGCAGAACAAAATGGTGCAGAACTTCGTGAAGTAAATTTGTTCTCGCACGCCCGGGCTGCGTCGATTTCACGGCCACGTCTCGGATACAAAATTGTGCAAACTAACGACTCCAGGTTGTTGGTGTCAAAATCTGCATGCATTGAATGCAATGCATGCATGGAGGATGTCATCGGAACGCTGACGATTCGAAATGTGGACGAAGAGTTGAAAGCGCGACTCCGGATCGAGGCCGCGCAACACGGCCACTCCATGGAAGAAGAAGTGCGAGAGATCTTGCGACGCCCGCTCAGCCAGCGTCCAAGCCGTGGCGGCCTTGGCAGTCGCGTGCACCAGCGATTCGCCACGCTGGCCGATCCAGGGTTGGAACTGCCGCCGCGCGGCGAGCCACCGCGGTCAGCGGATTTGCCGGAATGATCATCCTCGACACCAATGTCCTATCCGAACTGATGCGAGCCCAGGCGGACCCGTCGGTGATCGCGTGGCTGGACCGACAGGAACCCGCCTCCATTGCCATCACCGCCGTAACCGTCGCGGAGTTGCTGTATGGGATCGCGCGCTTGCCGGACGGGCGCCGTATAGCCGGTCTGCAGGAAGCCGCCTTGCAGATGCTCGATGAGGAATTCGCGGACCGGGTCCTGCCGTTCGACGAGGACGCTGCCGTGCACGATGCCGCGCTCGTCTCCCAGCGCGATCGCGCCGGGCGCCCGATCAGCATGGCCGACGCACAAATTGCAGCCATCTGCCGACACCATGCCGCCACGCTGGCCACGCGCAGCGGCAAAGACTTCTAAGGTGTGGGCGCCCTACTGGCGAATCCTTGGCGGGATTGATCTCGAGGGGCGCCGCAGGAAGGCATTCCCGGAAAGGGATTTCGAGTTCTCCTCGAATGGATACGCTGTCGGAACAGTCCTGTTGCCATCGAAAGTGATTTTGCTGGTTGCTCGCGCTGCGGATTCGAACCCAAACCGTGGCGCCCCCCCTTTGCTTCCACTCCCGACGGCGTCTCTTCGCGGCGGCAAGCGGGCCGGGGACACGATGCGGGAGTCTCCGCGAACGTCCATTCCCCGCGCTGGTAGGGCCTGTCGCGTCCCGATAGGTACGTGGCGATAATTTCCACCAAGCGCTGAGAGGCGCCCCCGATCCCTGTCACTGGCATCGCCATCAGCACGGCAATCGCGAGCGCCGCCCCCACGAGCGGAGCGGGACTGCGCGGCATGCCGCGCCGCATGAACGGCACGCTCACGCCGAAGCCCAGCACCAGCCCCACCGCCACCTCGGAAACTGAATGAGCGTGCAGCGCCAGCCGCGACACGCCCACCAGTATCGCTAGGCTCATAGCAGCCACCGCCGCCGCCACGGACAGCTTCGGCCACCGCGCCGGCGTGCCCACGAACGCCAGCACCGGCAGCACCGAGGCGGCCATCATGCTGTGACCGGAGATCCCCGTGAAGTTCAGCTTGGCGCTACCAATGCCCCAGCCCATGTACGCTACCTTCGAAGCAAGCACTAAACTGGCCGCGGCCGAAAACGGCAGCAGCCAGCGCGCGACGCAGGCGTCCGCGGCCCTGTACCTTAGCCATCCGCAGATGCCGAGTGCGCAGGGCAGCAGCAACACCGACTCACCGAAGCGCGAGATAAGGCCCCATGGTAAGTGCCGGATGGCCTGCCAATCGGTAATAGCAAAGTCGAGATAGGAAGCAGCGGACATCCGAGGACTCGTAGCACTAATGGAACTCATGACATGGCGTTTCAGCATCGCTGGCGATGCACGGCGGCGCCGCTTCAGTTGTATGTTCTGCTCCATGCGCAACAAGGTCGAACGCTGCTTCAGCAGAAGCAAACAACTTCGTCGTATCGCGACTCGATTCGACAAGCTCGCCGATGACGATCTGGTCGACTCCCCGCTTCCCCGGCTGAGAGAAGCGAGCAAACCGAGCGGGCCGCAGCGCCCCACTCGGAAAGGAGTAAGTCACACAGTTCAGCCGGCAAACCCACTCGGATTCATAGATTGCCAACGCCAGGAATCTTGGCACATGCGGTCAAGATCGTACCGTGCGCGCCAGCCCAGCATTCGGTGTGCAAGCGCGGGATCGGCATAGCAGGAAGCGATATCACCGGCTCGGCGCGCCACGATCTCATAGGGCACGGGGCGGCCGCTGGCGCACTCGTACGCCCTGGCCACTTCCAACACGCTGTAGCCGCGGCCGGTGCCGAGGTTGACTGTTAACCCCTGCTGGTGGTCACGCAGGTAAGCCAACGCCGCGAGGTGGCCGTCTGCCAGGTCGGAGACGTGGATATAGTCGCGCACGCCGGTACCGTCGGCCGTAGGATAGTCGCCGCCGAACACCAGCAGCTTCTCGCGGCGCCCGCCCGCCACCTGCGCCACATAAGGCATCAGGTTATTTGGCACGCCGCTTGGGTCCTCGCCAATCAGCCCGCTCTCGTGCGCACCTACCGGGTTGAAATAGCGCAAATGGGCAATGCGCCAGTCCGGATCGGATTTTTCAAGGTCGCGCAGGATCTGCTCACCCATCAGCTTGGTGCGACCGTAGGGATTCGTTGCGGACAGGGGGAAGTTCTCGAGAATCGGGACTGTGTGCGGATTACCATAGACAGTGGCTGAAGAACTGAACACCAGTTGTTTCGCCCCTGCTGCCTGCATGGTCGCGCATAGGGTCAGCAGACCGTTCAAGTTGTTAGCGTAGTACGCCAGCGGCTGGCTCACGGATTGGCCTACCGCCTTTAGTGCCGCGAAATGGATGGCGCCGGTGATGCGATGCTCAGCAAACAGGCGGTCGAGCAGCGCGCGGTCGCGCACATCACCTTTGACAAAATGCGGGGTTTTTCCCGAAATTGCGGCAATTCGCTCGACCACTATCTGATTGCTGTTGCACAGATTATCCAGGCCGATGACATCGGCCCCGCCGTCAAGCAGCGCCACCCACATATGCGATGCGATATATCCGGTGGCGCCAGTCAGCAGCAGTGACTCAGACATGAGGATTCTTCAGGTTGAAGAAGATGGGTTAAGGAAGCCCGATACAGCCCTTGCCGTCGGCGCAGTGCGCGAACCTGCCATGTTCAAAGGGTCAAGCACATACTCAGAAGGGCAGCCGCGCATCCGGCTTCTCGGCCAGGATCACACGTTTGAATTCAGCCTGGATCCGCGCCAGCGCGGCGTCGTTGTCGGCCTCGAACCGCATCACCACCACCGGGGTGGTATTGGACGGACGGGCCAGACCGAAGCCATCGGCATATTCGACACGCACGCCGTCGATGGTGATGACTTCACGAGCGCCCTCGAACTTCGCGTTGGCCCTGATCTTGTCCAGCAGCGTGAACGGCTCGCCCTCGGCGCACTTGAGCTGCAGCTCGGGCGTGTTGTTGGCGTTCGGCAGCGCATTCAGCACGGCGCTCGGGTCGGCGTGGCGCGACAGGATTTCCAGCAGGCGCGCGCCCGTGTACAGGCCGTCGTCAAACCCGTACCAGCGATCCTTGAAGAACACGTGCCCGCTCATCTCGCCGGCGATCGGTGCGCCGGTCTCCTTGAGCTTGGCCTTCACCAGCGAATGGCCGGTCTTCCACATCAGGGGCTCGCCGCCATGCTGGCGAATCCACGGGGCCAGCTTGCCCGTGCACTTGACGTCGTAGATCACCTGCGCGCCAGGGTTGCGCGACAGGATCTCCTCGGCAAACAGCATCAGCTGGCGATCCGGGAAGATCGCCTGGCCGTCCTTGGTCACCACGCCGAGGCGGTCGCCGTCGCCATCAAAGGCCAGACCCAGCTCGCAATCCGTCTCGCGCAGGCACTTCATCAGGTCCTGCAGGTTATCGACGTGGGCCGGGTCCGGATGATGGTTGGGGAAATGGCCGTCGACCTCGCAGAACAGCTCGGTCACCTCGCAGCCCAGGCCGCGGAACAGGTCGCCCACGAATGCGCCCGCGACGCCGTTGCCGGCGTCCAGCGCGATCTTCATGGGGCGTGCCAGCTTTACGTCGCCAAAGATACGGTCGAGGTAGTGCTGACGCACATCCACTTCCCGGTAGGATCCGGCCCCGCTTGCGAAGGTGCCGGCCTCGATCCGCTGGCGCAGCGCCTGAATCTGCTCGCCATAGATCGCCTTGCCGGCCAGAACCATCTTGAAGCCATTGTAGTCGGGCGGGTTGTGGCTGCCAGTGACCATGATGCCGGAAGTGGCTTTCACACCATTCAACTCGACATTGGTCCCGAGGTAGACCATCGGGGTGGCGACCATGCCCAGGTCGATCACGTCCATGCCGGCAGCACTGAGTCCTTCGACCAGGCCGCCGATGAGGTCAGGGCCGGAGAGGCGGCCATCGCGGCCGACTACGACGGCTCTTTCGCCGGCTTCCGCAGCAGCCGAACCGAACGACAGGCCGATCTGGCGGGCCACGTCGCGGGTGAGGGTTTTGCCGACGATGCCGCGGATGTCATAGGCTTTGAAGATGGAAGGGCTAATTTGCATGGGATATGTCTCGTCAAGATCGGTTGAAGCCACGCCGGCCGATCGTCTCCGAAATCGAAGTCATCGGCCGCTTCTGAGTTCCCTACGCAAACAGTTCAGCATGTCCGATTGGCCTCGCGGCGGCATCTTTGGCGGCGAGGACAGGTTCGCCATGGATCGGCCAGTCGATGCCTACCCGCCCATCGTTCCAGAGCAAGCTACGCTCATGCTCCGGATACCAATAGTCCGTAGTTTTATAGAGAAACTCCGCATATTCAGATATCACTACAAAGCCATGGGCGAAGCCTTCTGGCACCCACAGCTCGCGCTTGTTCTCTGCGGATAGCATGACACCAACCCACTTGCCAAAATTCGGCGAGCTCATGCGCAGGTCCACTGCGGCGTCAAACACCTGGCCCACCACCACGCGCACCAGCTTCCCTTGAGGATGTTTGATCTGATAGTGAAGCCCGCGCAATACATTGCGTGTGGAGCGCGAATGGTTGTCTTGCACAAAGGTTCGCTTGACACCCGTCGCCTCCTCGAACAAGCGCCCATTGAAACTCTCATAAAAGAAGCCGCGGTCATCGCCGAACACCTTTGGTTCGATGATCAAAACCTCGGGAATGTCAGTTTGAATAACGTTCAAGCTCATTTGACAGGCTCCATTGAGATGATCAGGATGTCGCGAATCCCTGCCAGCATCAGCGCGGCCAGCAGATAACAGACCACCGGCTTGTCGGAGACCGGCGGCAATTGCTTCGATACCGATCGTGTAATCGGATAGAGCCGGGTGCTGGAACGGCCGGGATAGTGCCTTTGCGCATGGTAAGCAGGCTCAGGAAAAAATCTGGTCCAGCAGGAAATGCACGCCCTGCTGCCAGTCTGGAAGGTGGATACCGAAAGTCTGGCGCAGCTTGCTGGTGTCCAGGCGCGAATTGGCCGGGCGTGGCGCCGGCAGAGGATAAGCCGTGGCGGGAATCGGCTCGATACACCCCGGCTCGACCTTCAACTCGATACCATGCGCGGCGGCATAGCGCAGCACTTCGGTTGCGTAGGCGTGCCAAGTGGTTTCACCGGCAGCGGCCAGGTGATAGAGGCCGGAGGGAAACGACATGCGGTCGCCAGACAGCCAGCGTCGTCCCACGATCTGCGCGGTCACGTCGGCAATCAGCGTTGCAGTGGTGGGTGCGCCAAACTGGTCGGCAATCACGCGCAGGCGCTCGCGCTCACGGCCCAGGCGAAGCATTGTCTTGGCGAAATTGCCGCCATGGGCGCCTGCCGCCCAGCAGGTCCGCAGGATTAACGACTGTGCACCGGTGGCGGTAATGGCCTGTTCACCGGCGAGCTTGCTCTTGCCGTACACCGACAGTGGATTGACCGGGTCGGTTTCGATATAGGTCCCGTCTTTGGTGCCGTCGAAGACATAATCCGTAGAATAGTGGACCAGCAGGCTCCCAAGCGCCTTGGCTTCTTCTGCCAGGATTCCGGCAGCCGTGCCGTTGATGGCGAAGGCCGGATCGGGTTCGGTTTCCGCCTTGTCCACCGCGGTATAGGCGCCAGGGTTGACAATCACGTCGGGCCGGTACTCGCGCACCATGCGGCGGATTTCGTCCGGGCGTGACAGGTCGCAGCCGCTACGATCCAATGCCACGACACGGCCCAGCGGGGCCAGGCTACGACGCAGTTCAAAGCCGACCTGGCCATTGCTGCCGGTCACCAGGAACGTGGGGACGCTGATCGCTTTATGCGGCATATTGGTTGGCCATCCAGTTCCGGTAGTCGCCCGACATCACGTTCTGCACCCAGGCTTGATTGTCCAGGTACCACCGCACGGTCTTGCGCAGCCCGGTTTCTAAAGTCTCGGCGGGCTTCCAGCCCAGCTCGCGCTCAAGCTTGTGGGCATCGATCGCGTAGCGGCGGTCGTGGCCCGGGCGATCCTTGACGAAGGTGATCAGGTCGCGATAGGAGCCGATAGCCTTGGGGCAGAGCTCATCCAGCAAGTCGCACAGGGTGCGGACCACATCCAGGTTAGTCTTCTCGTTCCAGCCGCCCACGTTATAGGTCTCACCCACGCGGCCGCGTGCCAGTACCACGCGGATCGCGGCGCAGTGGTCACCCACGTAGAGCCAGTCGCGCACATTGAGGCCATCGCCGTAGATGGGCAGCGACCTGCCTGCCAAGGCGCTGGTAATCGTTAGCGGGATCAGCTTTTCGGGAAAGTGATAGGGTCCGTAATTGTTCGAGCAGTTGGTCGTCAGCACAGGCAGCCCGTACGTGTGGTGATAGGCCCGGACCAAGTGGTCCGACGCAGCCTTGGAGGCCGAATACGGACTATTCGGCCGATAGGCGGTGGTTTCCGAGAATTGCGGATCGCCAGGGCCCAGCGATCCGAACACTTCGTCGGTGGAGACGTGCAGGAAGCGAAAGGCAGCCTTGGCGGCGGCGTCCAGACCTCCCCAATAAGTGCGAGCGGCTTCGAGCAAGTTGAAGGTGCCGACGATATTGGTCTGGATGAACTCGGCCGGATCGTGGATGGAGCGGTCGACGTGGCTTTCGGCGGCAAAGTGAACCACCGCGCGCGGCTGATGGGCGGCAAACAACTTGTCCAGGGCGGTGCGGTCGCAGATATCAGCCTGCGAGAAGATGTGGCGGGCGTTACCGCAGAGGGAGGCCAGGGTGTTGCGGTTGCCGGCGTAGGTCAGCTTGTCGACATTGATGATACCGTCCGTGCCATCCTGGCTCAGCCAATTCAGGACAAAGTTGGCGCCGATGAAGCCGGCACCGCCGGTGACGAACACGTATGACGTGCTCTTGCCCTCGTCAGCGCGGTGCGGCGTTGTGATAGCGGCTTGGCCGTATCGTGGCATGATGCCTCCATCGCAAGTGATTGCGGTCCCCGCTATCGTCCAACTATCCGCTTGGCCAACGCCTTCGCATAAGGCGGCGTAATGCCATGCAGGATGTCCCGTGCGGTGAAGCCGTACCGCTCGCCCGGCCGCGCCTGGAAGCGGGTGGAATGCTCATCGGCGGCATCCGGCTCGGGCCGGCCGTTGGAGTAGTAGTACAGCGCGATCGACCGTCGCGTGACGCCTCGTGGGCAGGCAAGGGGTACGGGATGCCCGTGCCATGAGCACTCATTGGTATTGAAGACGACCAGCCGGTTTCCGATCGGCGCGATCTTCTGCACGCAGCGCTGGACCTCGTTGTCCCACAGTTGCAGATGGCCGGCCCAACTGTCCTCCCACTTGTCATTGAGATACAGCAGCACATTGAGCCGCCGGTCAAGCTTCCATTCGAGATGGTAGTTGTAGTCGATATGCAGGCCCAGGTGGCCGCCAGGCAGCGTCTGGTGCAAGCCGCCGCCATGGAGGTGAGGGTCCGGCACCAGCCCCTGGATGCCGGACAGCGTCTCCAGGAAGCGGGTGAATCCCGGCGCATTGAACTCCATGATCAGTGCCCGCAGCGCAGGCGGGATGGCGTAGAAGTCCTGGCTTTGCAGCTTCAGGTTCTCGGTGGCCGAGTGAAACTTGAACCAGACGCGCTCCGTGGCGCCTGGAAACGCATCGCTGGCTTCCCGATAAACGTCTTCATCAAGAAAGTCGTCGATGCAGATATGGGGGAATGGGTCGGCGCAACGGTAGGTTTCCGACAGCTCACGCGACATCCACTCAAGTTTCGCAACATCCAGCAGGTCGTGGCGCATGCTCAGGTCTCCTCCAGTAGCTAGGTTGTCTCGCACTGCTTTGTCTTGCCCTGATTGCGGTACGCCGTCGGAGACAGCGAGAAGCGCTTGCGGAAAATCTTGGCGAGCCGGTCTCCGTTTCCCATCCCGCAGCGCCGCGCTATTTTGTCGACCGGCAGGTCCGTTTCCATCAGCAGCCGACAAATCATGTCCAGCCGTGCGCGAAGCAAGTACTCGGACGGCGTCACGCCCAGGGCCCACTTGAAGCGCCGCAGGTAGTTGCGCTCGCTCATGGCGGCAACACGCGCCGCGTCGGCCACCGAGATCGCCTCCGTGTAATGCTCCGCGATCCACCGTGCCGACGCGCGAATCTTTTCGTTGGCTTCGGACGATGCGATGTCGGGCGCGTCGCCAGCTTCCTCGGCATCCGCGCGCACCATCGGCATGTCCCGTTGCGGCGCGAGTTGCCTTGCAACTTCACGGGCCATGACGAAGCCAAGGTCCGACTCGATCTGTGCAAGCGCCATATCGACGGCCGAGGGCATGACGTCCGGAGCGGAGTCCACGCCTCCCCGGCACCAGAATACGGAAGGCGCGGCATGGTTGGTGCCGACAACGTTGTCCCTCTCGGCGATATTCAGCGGATGTGCCCGGGAGACGCGGGGCAGGATCGGCTCCCGTCCCGCGCGGGAGCGCTCCAGCACCATTGCGCTGACCTCGAGCATGGCGGTCATGAGCCGCGCATCGCGCTCAACGACCGGCTCGCGCTCGCTGCAGGCAATAAAGATCGCGTTGAAGCCTCGCTGACCCAGCGCGTCCAGGCTCTGCGTCCAGATCCGGATGGAAGAGGAGCACGCGACATTGCCGCCGCGGTAAGACAAGAGGGAGAGCTGGTAGACAGGTCGCCTGCGACGCAGGAGTTCGAGTTCGTTGGCCACGCGAAAGGCTTCCGCGATGATGCCGGCAGTCAGCAGCGAGCAGCCTTCAAACAGCAGCAAGCCGATGCGCTGAATTTCTCGTTGGCCGGCTACCGGTAGCGGACCGAGGGACCGGGCCGGCGGCGGCATATCGACAAGGTATTCCATGGCATCACTACCCCCTTGCGTCAAATCCACAAATCAAATCTGCTGCATTGCATCATAACGACAATTGGACGCGGTGCAAGGCTGACTGGCTGAAAGTTCCGCTATGTTGGCGGATCATTGCTTGCACTAGTTGGTTTTCTGCAAAAATGCGGCGTGCCAATCATGTGACGTATCAGATTTGAGCCACTTTCCCTAATTCCGGGATTTTAAATTCGGCAAATATAATGACTGAATGTCCCATAGAGTGGCCTCTGCACTGGGATTGTGCAAATCGTTACAGAAAGTAACGACTCGCCAGAATTATGGGCATTATTTCCAAATTACAAGAGTCGTCGTTGCCGTCCCATATATTTATGCATTTTCTTCCGTAGCTTCAGGTGGCTAACGCATTACTTTTTATAATCGAATTTCTGGTTAATCAGCCAATCACTCTGCGTTTTCCGCCAGTCGGCTTCTGAGGCTTTTCCACGCATCTATGCTTCGCTGCAACAAAGACGGTTTCTCCGTTTCCCAGCTTGCAACCGATGCCGGACAGGAGCAGATCATGCGCACAACGGACCCACTGGATGTAGTGGATGACACCGCCACCGATGCGCACGCCGGGCAGGACCGGGCATCGCCGACCGACCTGGGCATGCGGCTTTCGGCAGTGGTGCTTGCCGGGGGATCCGGCACCCGGCTGTGGCCCCTGTCGCGCAGGCACTTTCCCAAACAGCTGATCGACATCATCGGCCGCGATTCCCTGCTGCAAACCACTGCACGCCGCCTGGCCGGCCTCCATGGCAACGCCGGCGCCGACACCGCGCCGATCATCGTCTGCGGCGAAGCACACCGCTTCATGGCTGCGCAGCAACTGGCCGAGGCAGGGGTGGACGCGCGTATCGTCGTTGAGCCAGTCGGGCGCAATACGGCGCCGGCACTGACGCTCGCCGCGCTGCTGGCCTGCGAGCAGGGCAACGACAGCATCCTCGTCGCCATGCCCGCGGACCACGTGATTGCAGATGGCAAGGCGTTCCGCCTCGCCGTACTGCGCGCGGCACGCTTTGCAGAACGAGGGCCCATCGTCACACTCGGGGTGCCGCCTACGCGCGCCGACACGGGATTCGGCTATATCCGGCTCGGTGCGCCGCTCGAAGGCATGGCACGCCGGATCGACGCGTTCGTGGAGAAGCCCGCCGCCGAACTTGCGGCGCAGTACCTCGCGTCCGGCGAATACTGGTGGAACAGCGGCATCTTCGTGGTGCGCGCCAGCACCTGGCTGACCGCGCTGCAACGGCTTCAGCCGGCGATGCACGCAGCCTGCGTGAGCGCCTTCACGGCCGGCCGCAGCGACGGCGCGTTCTTTCATCCGCACGCGGCATCGTTCACCGAGGTGCTACCGGACTCGATCGACTATGCGGTGATGGAGCACCTGGCGCGCGCCGACGCGCCCGAAGGCGTTGTGGTCCCGCTGGAGGCGGGCTGGTCCGACCTCGGTTCTTGGGATGCCGTATGGGATGCCATCGACAAGGACGACGACGGCAATGCCGCGCGCGGCCGCGTGATGTTCGAGGGCGCCACCTCATGCTACGCCCATTCGGAGGGACGGCTGGTGGCCTGCGTGGGTACGGTCAATCTGATCGTGGTGGAAACCGCCGATGCCGTGCTGGTGGTGGACCGCTCGCGGGTCCAGGCGGTCAAGGGTCTGGTCGAGCGCATCGCGCGCCAGCATGGGCCGGAGGCAGAGACCCATCGAAAGGTTCAGCGGCCATGGGGCAGCTATGACTCGCTCGACCATGGCGAGCGCTTCCAGGTCAAGCGCATCGTGGTGCATCCCGGCGCCGCTCTCTCCTTGCAACTGCACCACCACCGCGCGGAGCACTGGACAGTGGTCCGCGGCACCGCGCGGGTCACGCGCGGCGACGAGCAGTTCCTGCTCAGCGAGAACGAATCCACCTACATCCCCATCGGCGTGACACACCGGCTCGAGAACCCCGGAAAGCTGCCGCTCGAGATCATCGAGGTGCAGTCCGGCGCGTATCTCGGCGAGGACGACATTGTCCGCATCGCCGACACCTACGGGCGCTGCGCCTAACGGCCGTCCGACAGCCGCAGCCAGCGGCAAGGGAAATCGACTGCAGTCCAACCTCTGACAGGGAGCGTCGTCATGTTCACAGTGAAATCACTCTTTGCAAGATCCGGCATCGTCCCCAGCCGCCTGACCGCGGCCTCTGCTGCCGCGCCGGGCATGGAGACTGCCTTGCCCGGCGCAATGGCGGCATTCGGAGCGCCCTCGCAGCCGTTGCCGGCCGGCGTGGACCTGCGATTTCCGTCACCGCTGGGACTGGGCGCCAAGCGGGCGTTCGATGTCGCTGCAGCGCTTGCGCTGTTGCTGCTGCTGTCGCCACTGCTGGCCGTGGTGGCAATGCTGGTGATGCGGGACGGCGGACCGTGCGTGTTCGGGCACACCCGCGTTGGCGTGGATGGCAGGAAGTTCAAGTGCCTGAAGTTTCGTTCGATGGTGCTCAACGCAGACGCCGTGCTGAAGGAATTGCTGGCGACCGACCCGGCGGCGCGTGCCGAATGGGAAAAGGATTTCAAGCTCAGGAACGATGTCCGGGTCACCTCGCTCGGGCGCTTCATCCGGCGCACCAGCATCGATGAATTGCCACAACTCTGGAATGTCGTGCGCGGCGACATGAGCCTTGTCGGTCCGCGCCCCGTCGTCGAGAAGGAACTCGAGCGGTATGGCGACGCTGCGGCGTATTACCTCCGCGTCCTTCCCGGCATTACTGGCCCCTGGCAGGTCAGTGGCCGCAATGAAACGGATTACGGGACGCGCGTCTCGCTAGACGTTGCCTACGTCAGGAACTGGTCGTTCCTGGGTGACATCGGAATCCTGTTCAAGACGATCGGGGTGGTACTGAATGGCCGCGGCGCGTACTGACCAACTGCGTGGCCGGATCCTGGCGGCGACGTTGCTGCCAGGCCTGGCGGCCCTCCTCGGCGCCTGCACGATGGCGCCCGGGATGTCGTTCCAGTCCCAGTCCGGTCCTCTGCCCGAGGCCGCACGCACGACGCAGCCGTCATCCGTGGGGACCGTACCCGAGCTGCCATCGATAAAAGGCGTGCAGTCGGTCACTCCCGACAACCTGGTCGAGATTACCGGCACCCTGATCGATGCACAGCAAGCCGCCCGGCCCCAGGGTGTGTCGCAGGAGGTTCGCGCGCTGTTCGACAAGCCGCGCGCCTATGTATTGGGGCCCGGCGACGTGCTGAGCATCGTGGTGTGGGGCCACCCGGAACTGAACATGCCGGCGCTGCAGGTCACTAGCGGCGTGGATACTGCCGGCTCCAACGCGGTGGTCACCGGCTATACCGTGGACGCTCGCGGCATGGTGCAGTTCGCTTTCGTCGGCATGGTCCCTGTAGCGGGCCTCACCGAGGCTGATGCGCGCGAGCTCCTCGCCAGGCGCCTGTCCGAGTACGTGCGCAATCCGCAGATCACCCTGCGCATCCAGGCATATCGCAGCAAGCGCGTCTATCTGGACGGCGCCGTGCAGAGCCCCGGCCTGCAGATCATCAATGATGTGCCAATGACCCTGCCCGAGGCGATCAATCGCGCCGGCGGCTTCACCGCGACAGCGGACCGTTCCTGGGTGGCCCTGACACGCGGCGACAAGACCGTACGCATCAATCTGCCAGACCTGATCGCCAAGGGCGGAAATCCATCCGACATCTTGCTGCGCGACGGCGACCTGGTACGTTTCTACGCCGCCACCGACAGCAAGGTTTTCGTACTAGGCGAAGTGGCACGGGCATCCACCCTGACGCTCAATAACGGCAAGCTGAGCCTGAACCAAGCGCTCGGCGATGCCGGTGGCGTCAGCCAGTACTCTGGCGACGCGCGACACGTGTATGTCGTGCGTGGGGACAATGGCAACAAGCCAGTGGTGTACCACCTCGACGCGAGTACGCCATCGTCGATGGCGTTGGCAGACGGCTTTTCGCTGCAGGCCAACGATGTGGTGTTCGTCGATGCGTCGGCGCTGGTTCGCTGGAGCCGCGTTGTCAACCTGCTGTTGCCCACCGCCCAGACTGCGACCGTCGGCCGGGCGCTTGTCCCGTGAAATCAGCGCCCATGCATGATCGATACCCACGCAGGAGTGCGGCATGAAGAGCTCTTACATCGCGAACCCGGTCTATGAACTGCCCGGTCGCGCACCGGCCCGAGCCCTGAACAATCTGACGACACTGTACGCCGGGAGGTGGCTGATCGCGGTCGCCACTTCCGTGTGCCTGCTCGCCGGAATCGCGTATGCATTGTTCACGCGCCCCGTCTACCGCTCCGACATCCTGATCCAGGTCGAACCCAGTTCCATCGGGACCCGGTCCACGTCCGATGACCCCAAGCTGACCTCCGAGATCAAGCCGGACACGACTTCGGAAATCCAGGTGCTGAACTCGCGCATGGTGGTATCACGCGCGGTCGAGAAGCTCAAGCTGTATATCGAGGCCAGTCCCCGCTATGTGCCGGTGATTGGATGGTGGCTCGCCGCGCGCACGGATGGCTTGTCGCATCCGCTTGGCGGCTACGTGTACGGTGCGGAACGCATCGACGTGCCCATGTTCGACGTGCCGGTTTCCCAGCAGGGCAAGACCTTCGTGCTGACGCTCGGCCATGAGGGTGCCTATGTGCTCACCCTGCCAGGCTCGTGGAACACGCCGTTGTTGACGCTTCACGGCAAGGTCGGTATGCCGCTACATGCCGAAACCCCGCATGGACCGGTCGACCTGCAGGTCCGCGCCGCCGACGGCGAGCCGGGCGCGAGCTTTTCGATCAGGCGCTATTCCGAGATCGCCACCACCGAATGGCTGCAACGGACCATGGCCATCGGCGAACGTGGCAAGCAATCGAGCATCATCGGCGTGGCGCTGGACAGCGTCGACCCGGTCCGCGCCAGCCAGATCCTGAATGAGGTGGGCAAGGAGTACGTCGAGCAGAACGTGCGACGCCGCTCGGAAGAGGCCGACAAATCCATTCGCTTCCTGGATGAGCAATTGCCACAGCTCAAGCGGCAGCTGGAGGAATCGGAAAGCCGCTACAACGCGTTTCGTGCGCAACAGGGCACCGTGGACACCAGCCAGGAGGCGCGCGCCCTGCTCCAGCAATCCGTGGAAGCCGAAACGCGCGTCGTCGACCTGCGGCAGAAGCGCCAGGAACTGTCCACCCGTTACACGGACAAGCATCCCGCCCTGCTGGCAATCGACGGCCAGTTGCAGGGGGCCATGGCAGAGCTCTCTGTCATCGAGGCGCGTACGCGCAGACTGCCCCTGATCGAGCAGAAGGTCCTGCAATTGCAGCGCAACATGCAGGTGGACACCGAGCTCTACACGAACCGCCTTAACGCCCGCCAGCAGCTTACCCTGGTGCGCGCCGGCAAGGTCGCCAATGTGCGACTGATCGACCCCGCGACGCCACCCGAGACGCCGATCATGCCTCGGCGCGGCGTCGCAGTGGGCGGTTCCCTGCTAACCGGTTTGCTGGCAGGCGTGGTCCTGGCCGTTCTCCGCCGCCGCGTGGCGGGTACCGTCCAGGACCGCGAGGAGATCGAGGCAGGGACGGGGCTGCCGGTGTATGCCACGGTACCGCGCAGCCGACTGACTTCCGATTACCGCCCTGCCTGGCCCCGCAGGCTCGCGGGCAGCGCAGACCGTACGTTGTTGCCCGATGCAGCGATCGAAAGCCTGCGCGGAGTCCGCACCACGCTGCACTTCGCCTTGAACGATGCGGCCAACCGTGTGGTGCTGATCACCGGCCCTACGGGCGGGGTCGGCAAGTCCTTCGTAGCCGCCAATCTCGCCACGCTGGCGGGCGCCTCGAAGCGACGGGTGCTGCTGATTGACGCCGACCTGCGCAATGGCGTGCTGCACAAGCGATTTCATGTGGACCGCGGCCCGGGACTGGCCGAGGTGATCGCAGGTACGAGCCGGTACGAGGACGCGCTTCGCCGCGATGTATCGCATGGCCTCGATTTCCTGGCCACCGGATGGCACATGTCCGGGCCAAGCGAACTGTTGCTGCAGCCGGAACTGGCCACACTTGTTCAACGCGTTGCCGGCCAGTACGACATGGTGGTGCTTGACGGACCGCCATTGCTGCCGGTGGCAGATGCGCTTGTGCTGGGACGCATGGCGGGCACTGTCTTCATCGTGGCGCGGCACCGGGTCACCACCGTGGAACAGATCGACGAAAGCGCGCGCCGGCTGGCTCAGGCCGACGTCGCCGTACAGGGCGTGATCTTTAACGACTTCACCGGCCAGTTGCACCGCTACAGCTATGCCTACGGCGCCGACGCGACTCGTCCTGGCACGCCTGGATGATCAGCGGAAATGAGCGGAAATCAGCAGAAAAAAGGCAGCTATGAAACACACCCATCACAAGCGCATCACGTTGGTCACCGTGACCTACGGCGCGCGCCTGCACTTTTGCACCGAACTGTTGCGGCGGGCGTTCGAGCACGAGGGCGTGGCGCACGCCGTGGTCGTCAGCAACAATTCCTCGTCCGACCTTAGCCGGCTCGAGGACGACTGGGGGGCGCGGGTTACCGTGATCCGGTTGCCGACCAACACCGGGTCGGCCAATGGCTATGCGGTAGGCATCGACGCAGCGCTCAGCCGCGACACAGACTACCTGTGGCTGATGGACGATGACAATGCCCCGTGCCCCGGCGCACTCGACGTCCTCTGCCATCAGCTGGATCGGCTGACGCGCGGATTTGGCCGCAACCGTGCGGCGGTGCTTGGCTTCCGCCCGGATCACCAGGCCGATATCGCGATGGGTGTGCCCGTGGCGCTGGCGATGCCGCCGCGCTCCAGCTACTTCGGCTTTCATGTGGCCCGCATTCCCTACAAGCTATGGCGCCGCACGCCGTGGGGCCGCCCGAAGCCGGCGGACATGCCGGAAGTCCTGCCGTTGCCGTTTGCGCCATATGGCGGCCTCCTCGGGCACCGCGATCTCTACCTCGATCTCGGCTTTCCGGAACGGCAGCTCGTGCTGTATGCGGACGACATCGAATACACATGGCGCCTGACCGCGCGCGGCGGCCGCATTGCGCTGGTAACCGGCGCCCGCCTGGAAGACCTGGAGGGATCGTGGAACGTCAAGCGAAACTGGAAGAATCACTTCGAGTGCCTGCTGTTGAGCCGGTCGGACTTCCGCGCCTACTACAGCAGCCGCAACCAGGCATGGTTCGACAAGCACTACTGGTCGACCTCCGGCCTGACATACCGCTTGAACCGCCTCGTCTTCCTCGCCCTGCTGCGGATTTACGGCAGGCGTCATGGCGCTGCTGCCAGGCTCGCTCTGCTGGAACGCGCGATCGCCGACGGCGAGGCATGCCGCCTCGGCTTGCACGCCGACTATTCCCTGTAGCCAACCTCCACCGCAGAGGCCGTCATGCCGACCCACTCCGCCCCCGCCCTCCTGACGATCGTCATCTGCAACTACAACTACGCGCCGTACCTGGGGGGAGCCATTGACTCCGCGCTACGCCAGACGGCGCCAGGGGTCAGGGTAATGGTGATCGACGACGGCTCCAGCGATGGTTCGCGCGACATCATCCTGGGCTATGGCGACAGGATAGAAGCCGTGTTCCAGCCAAACGGCGGGCAGGTCTCGGCCTACAATCACGCGCTGCGTCGGCTCGGCACGCCCTGCGTGATCTTCCTTGACGCCGACGACCAGTTGCAGCCGGACGCCGCCGAGGCGGTGCTGGCCGCCTTCGCAGCCGGCGACTATGTCAAGATTCAGTTCCGACTGGAGGTAATGACCGCTGACGGGACCCTCACCGGGGTGCAGGTTCCGCAATCCAGCGACGTGACAGACTGCGGCATGCGGCTGCGGGACGGATGGCTGTACCCGTCACCGCCCGGGTCGGGAAACGCCTATCGCGTGGATGCACTCCGGCGCATCTTTCCTGTCCCGGTCACCGCAGACAACATACACGGTGCCGACTTCTACGCCATCTATGGCATTGCGCTGGTCGGCGGTGTTGGCTCGCTCGATCGTCCACTCGGCCGCTATCGCGTGCATCGGCATACCACCGCGCAAACAGGCCGTTCGGACAGCGCCAGCCTGTCGCTCGCCAATGCCGAAGATGCACTGGCGGGAGCCAGGCAGTCTGCCCGGCGCTGGGCCATCCTGCGTGGGCTGGCCTGGGAACGGCTTGGCATCGTCCTGCCTGCCGAATTTCTGGATTTTTCCGCGGAGAAGGCCCACTTTGCCACCCTTCTCCATGGCGCGCCGTTGACTCGGCGATGGCACTGGTTCCGTCATGAGTCCAGCCGCTACTTTCATACGATTGCCGCCAATCCTTTCTGGAGCGCACGCAAGAAGCTTGCCGTATGGTGCCTGACCGCGCTTTGCCTGGTGCCGGTGGCATCCATCAGCAATCGGGCGGTCCGCTATATCGCCAATCCCCTCGCCCGTGCGGGGTATTGAACCGTATCGGAAATGGCCACCGTGTCCGCCCCCGCAACCGTCTCCATCAACGGCCGCTTCCTGGGCAGGCGCGCGACCGGCGTCGACCGCTTTGCCTACGAAGTCGTGCGCGGCATCGACCAGCTCGTTGCGGACCACGACCCCATCACTGCCGGGCTGTCATTCGAGATTCTGGTTCCGGCATCCGTCAAGGTGGATCCACAGCAGTTCCCGCACTTGCGGATCCGGACGGTCCATGGCGGCACGGGCCAATACTGGGAGCAGGTCAGCCTGGCGCTCGCTGCCCGCGGCACGCTGCTGCTGAACCTCTGCAACGCGGCGCCGTTGCTGTTTCCGAACCAGGTCACAGTCATGCATGACGCCGCGCCAGTACGGATTCCGCAAGCCTATACGCGCGCGTTCCGCGCCTGGTACCGCATGATGGCGCCGTGGGTCGGACGCATCGCGCGGCGCGTGCTCACTGTGTCGGAGTTCTCACGCCGCGAACTCTCCCAGGCCTATCGCATTCCCGACCGCAAGATCGGCGTGCTGCCAATGAGCGGTGACCACATGCTGCGCCTGCCGCAAGCCCCCGACGTTCGCAGAAAGTTCCGGCTATCGGGCCGGCCCTACGTCCTGGCTGTCAGTAGTACCAGCCACCACAAGAACTTCAGGCTCATCGTAGAGGCCATCGAGCTGCTCAAGACGGCGGAATACGAAGTGGTCATCGTGGGGGCCACGTTGCCCGTGTTCCAGTCGGTGCAGCAGGTAGCGCCAGATTTCGTCAAACGCGTGGGCTATGTCGATGACGAAGACCTCACGGCATTGTTCCGCCATGCTGCCTGCTTTGTGTTCCCGTCGCTCTATGAAGGCTATGGCTTGCCCCCCGTGGAAGCCATGACGCTTGGCTGTCCGGTCCTTGCGTCCAACCTGCCTTCGGTACGCGAGGCCTGCGGCAACGCCGCGCTCTATTTCCGCCCGACCAGCGCTCTCGAACTTGGCGAGCTGCTGACGCACGTCATGCGTGACAGCACCTTGCGCGACAGATTGCGCACGCAAGGTTATGCCCACGTGGAACGGAATTCCTGGCGCACCACTGCCGCCAGGCTAATCAGCGAGATCACTCCATGGCTCCCACGGCGATGAATCCTCCCCCCTTGCGCACCGCAGACGAGTTCGGCAGGGTCGCGGTGGTACACGAGTGGCTGACTACCTACGCCGGCTCTGAACGCGTCCTCGAACAGATTCTGAAGATCTGGCCTGATGCCGACCTGTTCAGCGTGGTTGACTTTTTTCCGGACGCAGAGCGAGCCGTCCTGCAAGGCAAGCATGCCAGGACATCCTTCATCCAGCACCTGCCGCGCGCCCGGCAGTCGTTCCGCGCCTATCTGCCCTTGATGCCGCTGGCGGTGGAGCAGTTCGACCTGTCAGGCTACGACCTGGTGGTCTCGTCCAGCCATGCCGTGGCCAAGGGCGTGATCACCGGCCCCGGCCAGCTGCATGTCAGCTATGTGCACTCACCTATCCGCTACGCATGGGACCTGCAACATCAATATCTGGAAGAATCCCGCCTGACCCGTGGCCTCAAGAGCTGGCTGGCCCGCGCCATCCTGCATTACATGCGGATCTGGGACCACCGGACCGCACCCGGTGTCGACCTGTTCGTGGCCAACTCCGCCTACGTCGCGCGTCGCATCCGCAAGGTCTACGGCTGCGATGCCTCGGTGATCTACCCGCCAGTAGATATTGAACGGTTCAGCCTGGGCGATCGCCGCGAAGATTTCTTCCTCACCGCATCGCGCCTGGTGCCGTACAAGAAGGTCGGGCTGATCGTCGAAGCCTTTGCTGCCATGCCGGACAAACGTCTGGTTGTCATCGGCGCCGGTCCGGATCTCGCACGCATCCGGGACATGGCGCCCTCCAACGTCGAGCTGCTCGGCTATCAGTCGACGGACGTGCTGATCGACTATATGCAACGCGCGCGTGCCTTTGTCTTTGCAGCGGAAGAAGATTTCGGCATTGTGGCCCTGGAAGCCCAGGCGTGCGGGACACCGGTGATCGCCCTGGGACGGGGCGGCGCCCGCGAGACGGTCATCGACAGCCTGGACCGTAATATCCGTACCGGCGTCTTCTTTCCGCGCCAGACCGTGGAAGACATCGTGCGCGCCGTGTGCCGATTCGAGGACAACGGGCCATTCAACCCTGCCGCATGCCGGCGCAATGCTCTCCGGTTCTCACCCGAGCGTTTCCGGCGGGAGCTTCTCGCCATGGTGCGCAGCGCGATGGCGCAGGCATCGACCACGCCGCTCGCAGGGATTGGCCATTCGGCTGACATCCAGTGCGACGTGGCAGCGTTGCCGGTGCCGGTGATCGCCGACACGCTCGAATCGCTGCCGCGCTGACGGAGCCGATACGATGCCCAACGCGCCCGATCACCATGAAGGCTATTGGTGGGAAGACCCCGCCAGGCTACTGCTGTACTTCATCCTGCCGCTATACATGCTGATTGCACTGGACCTGCTTGGCGAACAGAAGGCCATCGAGCGAGTCTACTTCACCAGCTTCCATGCACTGGCCGGGGCCCTCTTTCTCGGTGTACTCACCGTCGCGGCATACGCCGAACGTATCCTCGTGCCGCAGGCCCGCCACGCCCCTCCGGAAATTCCGGTGCGAGTCCTTGACGCCATGTTCGGGCTCGCACTGGCCGGTTACCTGGTCATGATGGGTGGCGTGATCGCCCAACCTGCCATCCTCCTCTCCTTCCTGAACGGCGGGGCAAACACCTACGACGTCCTTGAGCTGAAGGGCCGCATTGCCGGCATCAGCACGCTCACGCAAGCCACCGTGGCATATGTCCCGCTGTACTTCTATGTCTTCCGCAGGCCCGTGCGCGGCTTCAATCGTTACAAGGCCTACATGGTCGTGCTGGGCGTGCTGACACTGTTGCGCAGCTTCATCTTCGCCGAGCGGCTCGCGCTGGTAGAGGCACTCCTTCCCTGGGCCCTGATGGCTGCCCGCTTCAGCAATCTCCCAAGGCACTCGGTGTTGCTCACGCTGGGACCCTTCGCCGCGATCGTGCCGATGATCGGCTTCTTCATCGCGAACGAATACAACCGTTCCTGGGAAACCTACTACGTCAATATCTACGACAACATCTTCGACTTCGCCCTTGAGCGGCTGGCGATGTATTACTCGACAGCGCTGAACAACGGCGCTGGCCTGCTGACGATTATGGGCTGGGGAACTGGCGAGCCAACCTTTACATTCGACTGGCTCATCAGATTCCCCGTACTCGGGGAGTTCTTTCGGCCGCTAGTGGGTGGCGGCGACGGCTACGGGCGGTTTCTGAATAACTTTGGCGATCCCGAGTTCAACAATCCGTCCGGCATCTTCGTGCACTTCTACGAGTGGGGATGGTTCGCACTACTGCTGGCGGCGCTCATGGGCTGGATGCTGGCACGCAGCTACGCCGGCTGGAGAGCGGGCGATGGCTTCTGGTGTTGCGCCCATGCCGTGCTGCTGGTGTCGCTGATGGAGATCCTGCGCGTGCCGAACCTGTTCAGCGGGCGGAACTTCGTGCCGCTCGCGCTGCTGTGGCTGGTCTTCCAATGCTTTGGCCAGCCGGCCCGACACCGGATCTCGCCCAAGGTGCCCCCGCACCATGCCAGGCGCACCGCCACGCTACCGCGCCAACCATGACGTCTCCGACAAACCCATGCCCCCATCGATCCGCGCGACCGCTGCATACCTTCTCCTCATCCAGGCAGGCAACTACCTGTTCCCGCTACTGCTTTTACCGTTTCTGGGCCGAGTGCTTGGCGTCAGGGAGTTTGGCGTCCTGGCCTACTGTCAGGCGCTGGCGCAATACCTGATTCTGCTGACCGACTATGGCCACAATCTCACGGCGACCCGCCTGGTGTCCCTGCAACGCGACGATCCGCAAGCGGTAGCCGAGGTGTACTCAGCCACCATGGGCGCCAAACTGCTGTTGATCCTTGTGTCGGCGCTGCTCATGCTGGGCGCGGTGGGCATGGTGCCAAGCTTGCGGGAGCACTGGGGGATCCTGGCCGCAGCGTTCGTCGGCGTCGTCGCCAGCGCGATCACTCCGTTCTGGCTGTATCAGGGGCAGGAGCGCATGAAGTCGCTCGTGCTGCCAAATTTCATCTCCAAGGCGGTCAGTCTTTCATGCGTCCTCGCGTGGGTTCGGGGGCCCGGCGACGCGGCGCTGGCGGCGCTGGGGATCAGCATCGGCACTGTCATCCTGGCCGCTGCAGCGCTATCGGGGGTGCACCGGCAGCGTCTTGCCACGCTGGTCGCCGTGCCAGTGCGCGCGATCGTGGCGTCCTTGCGCGAGGGGTATCCAGTATTCCTTTCCCTTGTGCTGGTCAGCTTCTACGTGAACTTCAACGCAATCCTGCTCAATTATTTCCACGGCCCGGTCGCGGTCGGGCAATTCTCCATGGCGGACAAGATCCGCATTGCGGGCCAGACCGTCTTTACCGTCATCGGTACCGCGTTCTTCCCGCGTATCAGCCAGTACAACGCCACAGATGCTGCCGCAGCGCAGGCGCTGATGCGCAAGGCCATGCTGGCGGTGTTCGGCAGCTCGGTGGCGATGTTCATCGCGATCGAGGTGTTCGCGGATCTTGGCATCCGGATGTGGCTGGGCGAACCGTTCCACGCCGCGATCTTCTTGCTGCGGCTGGAGGGCGTGTTGCTGCCGCTTACCAGCATTGCCTTTGTGTTCGGCAACCTTGGCTTGCTCGCGTTGGGGCGCCACCGCCTGGTGCAGAACATCTACGCGGCGGTGACGTTGCTCCATCTCGTTTATGTGGTCCCATTTGTGTTGTACCTGGGCGCCGAAGGGACGGTGATTTCCGTCATCCTGACTGAAGCGTTCGGAGCCGCGGCCTTCGCGGTCTGCTATCGCCGCGAAACAGCTTCCAGCGTGTCGATCCTGAAGATACATGAAAGACCATCCACGACGGAGATCCAGGCATGACCCGAAAAGGCATCCTTCTGGCCGGTGGATCCGGCACCCGACTGTACCCGGTCACGCAGAGCGTTTCCAAGCAACTGCTGCCGGTCTACGACAAGCCGATGATCTACTACCCGCTGTCAACGTTGATGACTGCCGGCATTCGCGACGTACTGGTCATTTCCACCCCGCAGGACACCCCTCGCTTTGCCGGCATGCTCGGTGACGGCCGCCAGTGGGGCCTCGACATCCGGTACGCGGAACAGCCTTCGCCCGATGGGCTGGCGCAGGCATTTATCATCGGGCGTGAGTTTGTCGGCCGTAATCCATCGGCGCTGATCCTCGGCGACAACATTTTCTATGGGCACGATCTCGCCAGACAACTGACCCGCACGAGCCGACGCGAGGAAGGCGCCACGGTATTTGCCTATCACGTCCACGATCCCGAGCGGTATGGCGTGGTCGAATTCGACGAAGACTTCCGCGCATTGTCGATCGAGGAAAAGCCCGCTTCGCCACGGTCCAGCTATGCGGTGACCGGTCTGTACTTTTACGACCATGAGGTGTGCGACATTGCGGCAGATATCCGGCCATCTGCCCGCGGCGAACTGGAGATTACCGACATCAATTCGCGCTACCTCGCAGCCGGCAAGCTAAGGGTCGACATCATGGGCCGCGGCTATGCCTGGCTCGACACCGGCACGCATGATTCGCTCATCGAGGCGGCGCTGCTGGTCTCCACGCTGCAGAAGCGCCAGGGGCTGATGGTGGCATGCCCGGAAGAAATCGCGTACCGTCATCGCTGGATCGATGCAGAGCAGTTGAGTCGGCTCGCCTCCCCGCTCGTGAAAAGCCACTATGGCAGATACTTGCTGCGACTGTTGGCGGAAACGCCGCGGGTCAGGTGACCATCATGCGCAGATCGCGCCAGCCGGGGGCGAAGCGCTGTGCGTGGGCTCCCCTCAACCCGAGCGTGCCGGGCGCGCTGGCATCGAGGCCTGCAGGCCTTGGCGCAGGGAGGTACGCACCGGCGGCAGGCGGCCCGCGTCCGCGCCGGAAACCGGGATGGTGCCCCCGCTGGAACATCCTGGTGGGGCTACGAGGCTCACACCATCGAGTGTATTGGCGTCGCAGATAAACTGCGTCGCCGTACAGTTTCGGTACTGCAGCGACAGGGCGAGGCCACCGATCGCAGCAAAGCGGTTACCTGAGACGCGGACGCCGCAGACATTGTTCATGGCCCGGAATCCGTCGAAGCTCGCGCGCGTCACCTGGTTTCCCGTCACCAGTACCTGCGCCACTGTTCCGCTGCCCGTGTTGATGTCGATCGCCGCATGGCCTGCGGCGGGACGGTCGTTCCCAGGTTGTGTCGCGTTCTGGTCGTCGGAGATGATATTGTTCGCGACCAGGACATTGGCCACGCTGGCCGTACGGTAGCCATCCTCCTGCGCCACCAGCACCGCCGCAGCCTTCTGCACACCTTCAATCCGGTTGCCGGCGACCGTCACGTCGGCACCGCCAACGATAGCAACGCCCCTGCCCCATGCGTTGCCTGCCAGATAGTTTCCCGATACGTAGATGTTCTGGCTGAGTACACCGTCCCGCTGGTAGCTGACGATCCCCACCATGTCGTCGCCGGTGGCGGTGACCGCGTTGTCCTGCACGAGCACGTCGCGTGAACCGCCTGTGATGTGGATGCCATCGGCCAGCGTGCCATGGACCTTGTTGCCGACCAGCGCAATGCTGCTGCCGCGCGAGACAAAGATGCCGACACTCGCACCGCCGTTGATCTTGACATCGAGCACCTGGATGCCCTGTCCGTCCACCGCGACCTTGGTCGACGTGGCCGACTCGAGCCGCTGCGTGCCGATGCCCGTCAGCGTCACGCCGACCAGCGTCGAGTTCGCGCCAGTCATCATGATGGCCTGCTCATCGGGGTTCGTGGCGACCAGCGTCGCGCCATAGCCCGATACCACAACCTGCTCGCCGCGCACTGCAAGCACGTGGCCCACCACATAGGTGCCCGGCGCCAGCACCAGGCGCTGTCCCGCCTGCAGGTTGTCGAGCGCCGCCTGCAGGCTATCGGCCTGGTCTGCGCCGCCGGGTGCAGGCTGCACCGATACATCGGCCGTCGCGCCTACCGCGGCGAACGCGCGGACCGCAGTTCGCGGACTACCGGTCAATACGGCGACAGCACCCGCGGCCAGACCTGCCAGCATGGTGCCTGCGACGCAGGCTCTGCGTAGGGATGGCATCACGATGGCCTGCCTGGCTCAGCATCGATCACTGCCTTCAACGGGTTGCCGGTATGTTTCATAGCTGCCGCCTCCATCCATTGCTGGTCGATTTACCGCTTGCATCATAGCTTCGAACGCTGACAGGAGCGGCCGCTTGTCCGATAGTTCCAGAGCTTGGCGGATATTGACGGACGTCGCGCGCATGCGCGGGGTGAAAAAGTCTGCCGAAAGTCGCGTCCGCAGCAACGGCTGCCGTATCGGTGCGATACATCTGCGCCACTGGCCGCCCTGCCTATTCCGCCAATCCCTCGGCGCTATCGGACAAGCGTCAATTTATGACCTGACTGCGGTCTATGCTGCTGGAAGCTGTCGGGGTCGTTCCGGCAACCGAAGCCGGCTGGATGAAAGAGGGGGCATATGAGGCTCGCACGCGTCGCTGGGGGAAGAAAGGACGAAAACAATTTCAACCTGATGCGAATCACAGCCGCGCTCGCTGTGCTTGTCACCCACAGTTACTCCCTGGCCTCCGGCGAGGTCAATGACGAGCCCTTGCGCAGGCTGATCGGGATGACCCCCGGAACGATTGCCGTCGACGTGTTTTTCGTCACCAGCGGCTTCCTCGTGACCAAAAGCCTGCTGACGCGCGGGAGCGTGCTCGAGTTCTTGTGGGCGCGCTTCCTGCGGATCTATCCGGCGCTGCTTGTCATGGTTGCGCTGGTGGTATTCGGTCTGGGCATGGCGTTCACGACGTGGCCGGCCTCCACATACCTCATCGATCCAGGAACGCGCCAGTTCTTGCTGAAGACGACCACGCTGGTCGCCGGCGCAGTCTATCCCTTGCCCGGTGTATTCGCGAGCAATCCGTATCCCGATACGGTGAATGGCTCGTTGTGGACCATGATGTACGAGATCCGCATGTACTTCGCACTGGCCGCGCTATGGGTCATCTCGATGGTGGCATGGCACGCTCACCAGCGCGTGTTCCGTGCGGCGGTGCTGGTGGTCACGGCGGCCTCGTTCCTGTATTGCGTCTTCGCAATCCTCGGCGGCTCCGCAATGCAGAAGACAGCTTTGCCGCTGATGTTCTTCGCGGGCGCCAGCCTGTTCATCCTAAGCGCGCACGTGGAACTGTCCGCACCCATCGCGGGGCTGCTGCTCGCCGCCGTCATCGGCTGCGCCTTCGTGCCGAATCACCATGTATTCGCGCTGATGTACCTGTTGGCAATGCCATACCTGGTGCTTATTGCAGCGTTTGTACCGTCACCTGTCCTGTTCCGCTACAACCGCCTTGGCGACTTTTCGTATGGCATCTATATCTACGCCTTCCCGGTCCAGCAGTCGATCGTCGCCCTCTTTCCAGGCATCCCAGTCATGGGGTTGCTCCTGTCGTCCGGTGTCGTGACGCTGGCGCTTGCAGTGCTGTCGTGGCATCTGGTTGAGAGTCGTGCGCTCAAGCTCAAGGCCCCTCTGGTCGGGGCGACTATGCGCGCGCTGGGGCAGACGTCTTGATGGGCCGCGGAGCCCGGAAGCCACATGAAAGCTACAGTCGGGTTCCATACGAGTGCCAACGTCCCGGCCAAGCGTCGTCGCCGCGAGCGCGCTACACGCCGACGTCAACGACTCCTCGGGTGCGGCGACGCGCGACACGCCCGTTTTCACTGAGAGGAATCCGTCCTGCACCTTCAGGCGCACGTCTCGCCGGGCGGCGGCAACCTCCTGCTCCGCCTGGCTCTTCCTCGCAACGGATTCCCGCTCGCGAGCGTCAGATTGAAGAGGCTGCGGCTTACCTCTCGGTGCTGGATCCCTGAGGCGACGGGCGCGCGTCAGAGGCATCGGCCAGCATCGGGAAGCGCTTTCCACCTCTGATGGAAAGCGCCCCCGTATCCCCTCCCAACCACCTGCAACGAGACTCTTTTTACGGACGCCGGGCGTCCTTGCGCATCCCGGCTTCGGTCAGCGCGCAAAGGGCAACGGCGGACCAGTCGTGCTCGGCACCAATGCCTTGCGAGCGCACAGCAAGAAAGCGGTCGTGTAACAGGCTCGCAAGCGGCAGCGGCACACCGAGCGCTTCGGCGGCCGCCAGCATCAGGCGGTTGTCCTTCTGGCCGAGCGGCAGCGAAAAGCCCGCCGGCTGGAATTGCTGCGACGCGATCATCGCACCATAGATCTTGTAGGGCGGCGCGTTGAAGTTCGCGTTGGTCAGGAGATCGACGAAATGCGTCGGGTCGATTCCCGCCTTGCCGGCCACCGCGCATGCCTCGCCCAGCGTCTCGATGATCACGGACAACATGAAATTGCCGATCAGCTTCACGAGATTCGCCTGCGACGGATCCGCCCCAACGATACCGACGGACTGCCCCAGTTGCTCAAGCAACGGCACCGCAACTTTCAGGTGCTCGTCCGCGCCGGCCGCCATGATGAAGAGCTTGCGCGCCGCCGCAGCGTCGGGCCGGCCAAACACCGGTGCCGAGACAAAGCCCACTCCGGCGTCAAGGTGCAGGGCTGCGAGCGCCTGAGCCGTATCCACGCCGATTGTGCTGAGCGAGATGTGCAGCGCACCAGGCCTGAGCCCCGCGAGGATTCCATTCTCACCGAGCGTGACAGCGGTGAGCGCGGCATCGTCGGCAACCATCGAGAAGACGACGTCAACCAGATGTGCAGCCTCGGCAGGGCTAGCGGCGACCGTGGCTCCTGCCTTGCCCAGGGGTTCGGCACGCCCGGGGCTGCGGTTGAACACTTGCACCTCGTGCCCGGACTCGACCAGATTCATGGCGATCGCGGCGCCCATTGAGCCAAGCCCGACAAATCCAATCTGCATGATGAAACTCCGAATGACCAACTGTGTTGATAAGGCGGCGCCCCGGGCAACGCAGTGGCGGCCGAGGTCGTCCGATCGCGTTGCCAGTGACTGCCAACTCCGTACTAGCGCAGCGAGGGCGCCATAAATTCCGGCCCGACCGGATCGGTCACATGCCGTTCGAGCAAGGCGTCGATGTCTTCCATGTCCTGCGCGCTCAGCTTCCATCCGAATGCGTCGCCGATTCCGCTCAACTGGTCCGGGCGACGCGCACCCCACAGCGCAACCGTCGGGCCCTGGTCCAGTATCCAGCGGATCGCCAAGGCCAGCACCGATTTGCCATGGCGCTCGCGGGCAAATGCCGAAAGTGCCTCCACGGCCGCCAGGTATTGCGCGAAACGCGGCTGCCGGAACTTCGGGTCCGCATTGCGCAGGTCATCGCCGTCGAACGTGGTAGCCGCGCGCATCCGCCCGGACAACAGCCCGCGGCACAGCGCCCCATAGGCCAGCACGGCAAGTCCCTGCTCGCGCGCGTATGGCAGTACGTCAGCTTCGATCGCGCGCTCGAACAGGTTGTAAGGGGGCTGGACTGCGGCGAGCCGTGTCGCCACGGAGAACGCGTCCATCTGCCGCGGGGAAAAGTTGCTGACGCCGACAGCCAGGATCTTTCCTTCGATGCGCAACTTCTCCAGTTCGGCCGCGGTGTCTTCGAATGGCACCAGCGTGTCGGGCCAGTGCACCTGGTACAGGTCAATGTAGTCCGTGCGCAAGCGGCGCAGTGAATCCTCGATTTCCAGCCGGATGCGCGCCGGGGTGGCGTTGCGCCGCACGCCGCCCTCGCCCCATTCGAGCGCCACCTTGGTCGCGATCACCGCCTGGTGGCGCCTGCCGGCCAGCGCCTTGCCGACCACTTCTTCGGAATGGCCGAAGCCATACACCGGTGCGGTGTCGATCAGATTGATGCCGTGGTCGAGCGCGCTTTGGATCGTCGCCACGGAGGCACTGTCGTCGGCTCCGCCCCACATCCAGCCACCTATCGCCCATGTGCCCAGCGCAATGCGCGATACGGCAACCGGGATGCCTTCCATTCTCATCGTCTCGACATTCATACTTCACCACTCCAGTAGATGTTTGCCTGCGCGCGTTGCACCACGCCGCGGACTGCGGGCAAAGCCACCGCAGCAGGCGCGTACAATCTAGCTCATATATCGTTGAGCTGAATTCAACGAATCATTGAGACAAGCCACACTCCTTGTCTGCCATGCCCGCCTTCACCCGCACCGAGCTTGCCGACCTCAATGTGTTCGTCACCATCTGCCGCCGCCGCAGCTTCCGCCAGGCGGCGGTCGAACTGGGTGTGTCGACGTCAGCGCTGAGCCACGCCATGCGCAATCTCGAGGCGCGGCTGGGCGTGAAGCTGCTCAATCGCACCAGCCGCTCGGTGGTGCCGACAGCGGCCGGCAGCGCGCTGGCGGAACAGCTCGACCAGGGCTTCGAGACTATCGGCGCGGCAATCGACCAGCTCGATCGCTACCGCACCTCGCCGGTCGGCCGCCTGCGTATCAACGTGCCACGCGACGCGTCACGCCTGCTGATTGGCCCAGTGCTGCCCGCCTTTATCGCCGCATATCCGGAAATCCAGCTCGACATCACCGTCGACGATCGGCTGATCGACATCATTGCCGACGGTTACGACGCTGGCATTCGCTATGGCGACACGGTCGCGGGCGACATGATCGCAGTGCCGCTGACGCCGCCGTTGCGATGGGTAGTCGTGGGCGCTCCCGCATACCTCGCGCGGAACGGACGGCCGGCGCAGCCAGCCGACCTGATGCGCCACGCGTGCATCCGCATTCGCATCGGCGACAACTCGCTGTATCGGTGGGAGCTTGGCAACGGACGCCGCGCACTCGAACTCGACGTACCCGGCCCGGTCAGCGCCAACGAAACGGACACTGCGGTCGATGCAGCGCTGAACGGTGTCGGACTCGCGTACTGCCTCGAACGCCGCGTGGCCGACGACATCGCCGCCGGCCGCCTTGAAGTCGTGCTGCCGAAATGGGCGGTCGCCGGTCCGCCGATGGTGATGTACTACCCAAGCCGGCGGCAGACGCTTCCCGGCCTGCGGCAACTGATCGACATGATCCGCACCGCCAACACCTGACCGGCGGCGGGCGCATGCGTGGGACCCGACAAGCTCGATTTCCATCCTTGACTAATAATCCAATTCTGGATACTCTGTCCATATGACGAAACGAACCAAGGAGCAGCAAGCGCTGCTCGATCAACTCAAGCAAGTGGCGCAGGGCCTCGGCGAGACCCTGGCACCGTTCTGCGAGGTCGTTGTTCACGACCTCCTGGATCCCAAGCACGCCATCCTGGCGATCCATAACAACCTGTCGAGTCGCCAGCCTGGCGACCCGGCCACGGAACTCGGCCTGGCCCGCATCGCCGATCCGCAATACCAGCAGGTCATCGCCAACTATGCGAACCAGTTCGCCGACGGCCGCCAGGCCAAGAGTACGTCGATCGGCATCAAGGATTCCAGCGGGCAATACATCGCGGCCCTGTGCCTGAATGTGGACCTGACCCTTTTCCGCGGTCTGCAGAGCATGCTGGGGCAGTTTGGGAGCGTTGGCGCTGCCGCGGGTGTTACCGAATCGCTCGACCCGATCAGCGCCGACAGTATCAGGGAGCGCATCGACCAGTTTGCGGCGCGGCTCGCGACGACACCCCGGGCACTCAAGGCGACGGAGCGGCGCGCGCTGATTCGCGAGCTCAAGGAAGCGGGCTGCATGGAAATGCGTCGGGCCATGGAAATCGTCGCAATGCACCTGGGTGTATCGCGAGCAACGGTGTACAGCGATGCCAAGTGACGCCCGCCTGCTATTGCTCGACAAGAACCACGTCGAGGCCCTGCTGCTGCCTGACGACGTGCTGCAGGCTGTGCGGGAGGCCTTTCTGCTGCATAGCCAGGGCGAGGGCCGTGTGTTCCCGGTGGTGCGCGAGCCCCTGGCAACCGGCGGCGTCTTCGGCATCAAGTCCGGCGATGTGCAGGCACAAGGCCTGCTGGGCTTCAAGGCTGCGGGATTCTGGCCCAACAACCGTCAACTTGGTGGGGAGCCGCACCAGGCCACCATCATGCTGATCGACCCCGCTACCGGGCGGCCCGTCTGCATCCTGGACGGCAACGCGGTCACGACCATGCGCACCGGCGCCGCGGGTGGCCTGGGGCTGCAGCAACTCGCACGGGCGGACAGTACCCGCTTGTGCCTGTTCGGCACCGGTGTCCAGGCGCGCGTGCAACTCAGCTTCGCGCTGCGGTTGTTGCCTGCGCTTGCCAAGGTCCGCTATGTCACGGTGGACGGCAAGCGCGACGCTGCCTTCGAGGCCGAGTTCGCGCACCATTGCGAGATCTCGCCGGCGCGCGACCGCAATGCCGCCGTGTCGGAGAGCGACATCGTCATCACCGCTACGCCAGGAGGCGGCGCCTTGTTCGAGCCGCAGTCGGTGCAGCCGGGAACGCACCTGAATTGCGTCGGCGCAGACACGAAAGGGAAGCGCGAACTGCCCCAGGGGCTGCTGGAGCGGGTGCGCCTGTTCGTCGACGACCAGGAACAGGCACGTCAGATCGGTGAAACCCAGTGGGCGCCCGATACGCCGTGCATCGAACTGGGCGATCTGCTGACGGACAAGGCGCGTGTGGATCGGCACCCGACCGACATTACTGTATTCGACATGACCGGTCTTGCCCTGCAGGACCTGACCGTCGCACGCCTGCTCCATCAGCGGGCTGGTGCGGCGGGCATAGGCTCCAGCATTCCGTGGTCGTGGTAACGCTTTAATCGATGTTTGCACTATGTAGGAGCCGCTTACTTTCCACGATGTCACCGCAGCCGCTGCGCGGCTTCGGCGCCTTGCCCGCGGCACGCCTTTGATGCGCTTCCGGATGGTCAAGGGCCTCCATTCCTGTTCTGTCCGGAGTTGGTTTCATGCGTCTCATCCCTGCCCTCACAGCGCTCGCATTGAGCGCTGCCTGTAGCTTCACTTCCGCCGCTCGGGCGGCTGACAACCCGTGGCCCCAAAAGCCGGTTACCGTCATCGTTGCCTCCGCTGCCGGCGGCTCGGCCGACGTGCTGACCCGCGTTGTGCTGACGCACCTTGCCAGGGAAACCCACGCCAACTTTGTGGTCGACAACCGCCCGGGGGCCGCCGGCAACATCGGCATGGCGCAGGTCAAGCGCGCGGCACCGGATGGGTACACGCTGGGCTATGGCAACATCAACACCCTCGCCATCAATCCGGCGCTGTTCAGCAAGCTTCCCTATGATGCGCGGCAGGACTTCGTGCCTGTGGGCCGCATGTTCTCGATCTATAACCTGCTGGTGGTCCGCGCCGATTCCCCGGTCAAGAACGTCACCGAGCTGATTGCACTGGCCAGGAAATCCCCTGGCAAGCTGTCGTATGCCGCGGCCGGCACTGGCAGCAGCGGCCACATGGGCGGCGAGCTGCTCAAGAAGATGGCCGGGATCGACGTGTTGTTCATTCCCTATAACGGAGACCCGGCGTCCCTGACCGATCTCGCCGGTGGCCGTCTCGACTACACCATTACGAATGCGTCGGTGGCATGGCCATTAGTCAAGAGCGGGAAGCTGCGCGCACTGGCGATCACCAGCCGCGAGCGCGTCACGCTGTATCCCAATGTGCCGACGCTCAATGAGTCAGGCCTGAAGGGCTATGAGAACGTCTCGTGGGGGGGGCTTGTGTTTCCCAAGGGCACGCCGCAGCCGATTGTCGACAAGCTCAGCACGGCGTTGGAAAAAGTGCTGAAGACCGACAGCCTGCGCCAGGACCTGGCTAATGCCAACGCCGTCGCCGCCACCGGCACCCGCGCAGATTTCATCCAGTTCATCACCAGCGAACAGAAGAAATGGGCCGACCTGGTCGCAGCCGCGAACATCCCCAAGCAGAACTGAGCTTTCCGCCGACCATGTCCAATCCACGCATCGCGATTCTCGGCTTTGCCATTGAATCGAACCGTTTCGCCCCAGTGTCCACGCGCGCCGACTTCGTATCGCGGGCTTATCTTGCCGGCAACGCGCTGCTGTCGGATGCCCGCGCCCCGGCACCGGCCATGACACCGGAGATCCCCGCCTTTGTCCGCCGCATGGATGCCGGCGGGCCGTGGCAGCCCGTCCCGATCCTGTTCGCCAATGCAGAGTCGGGCGGCGCGGTCGACCACGCCTTCTTCATGGAGACGCTCGCCATCTTTGAACGGGGATTGCGCGCCGCGCTGCCGCTCGATGCGGTCTATATCTGCGAGCACGGTGCCGCCATCACCACCGAAGAGGACGATCCCGATGGTCTGGTCTTCGAAATGGTGCGCTCCATCGTGGGGCCGTCGGTGCCGATCGTCGCCACCGTCGACCTGCATGCGAATGTGTCGGATCGCATGGTTGACGCGGTGGATACGCTCATTTCCTATCGCCGCAACCCACATACCGACATGGCCGAACGCGGCACAGACGCGGCTGACATACTGACCGAGTTGATGCAAGGTGCACGGTTTTGCGTCGCCCATGTGCGCATGCCGGTCTGTGCGCCCCCCACGCAGCTATTGACCGCGCCCGGGACCGGCCCCTACGCCGACATGATCGCGCAAGCGGAAGCCCTGGCCGACCCGCGCATCGCCAATATTTCGGTGGTGGGCGGCTTCGCCTTCGGCGACACCCCGAAGAACGGCATGACGGTCATCGTCACGACCCGCGGTGATGCCGACCTCGCCAGGCAGACCGCCCACGATCTCGTGATGCCTGCATGGACTGGCCGCGCCGCGTTCACGCCCGTGTTGACGTCGGTTGACGAGGCGGTCGCGCTGGCCAAGGCCGCTGGCGAGGATCACGAACTGCCGCCCGTATTGCTTGCCGATGTGGCGGACAACCCCGGCGGCGGCGGGCGCGGCAATACCCCCTTCCTGCTGCAGGCGTTGTTGCACGCAGGCGTGCGGGATGCCGTGCTCGGTGTGGTCACCGATCCTGAACTCAGCGCGCAGGCCCATGCCCTCGGCGCGGGCGCTGAGTTTGTTGCCCATTTCAATCGCGGCGAGAGCACCGCATACTCCGAAGCCTTCAGCGCACCCGCCACGGTACTGCGATTGCACGCTGGCCAGGGCGTGGGGCGACGGGGACAGCTTGCCGGGTGCAGCTTCAACCTGGGCCCGTCCGCACTGCTGCAGGTGGGAGCCGTGAAGGTGGTGGTGATCACTAATCGCCATCAATGCCACGAGCCCGCGTTCTTCGAGATGTTCGGCATCGATATCGCCGCCGCCCGCACGGTGGTGGTGAAATCGCGCGGCCATTTCCGCGCGGCGTTCGACCAGTTCTTCAGGCCCGAGCAGATTTTCAGCGTCGATGCCCCGGGGCTGACATCGCCAGTGTTGTCCCGCTTCGACTTCAAACGCCTGCCGCGCCCGATGGTCCCGCTCGATGCCATGACCGACTGGACGCCGCACATCCGGCTGTTGCGCAAGCTCAGCGCGCTCCAGTGAACCCATTGCCGATCCAGCCAGACATGTCCACATCCCTCGACTCCCTTGATACCCCCGCGGCCGTCATCGACCTGGCGCGCATGCAGCGCAACATCGACCGGATGCAGCAGCGCATGAATGCGTTGGGCGTGCGCTTCCGCCCGCACGTCAAGACTTCCAAATGCACGCCGGTCGTGCGCGCCCAGCTTGATGCCGGTGCGCAAGGCATCACGGTGTCCACGCTGAAGGAAGCCGAATACTTCTTTGCGGAAGGCATCACCGACATCGTCTATGCCGTCGGCATGGCGGCGCATCGGTTGCCGCAGGCGCTCGCGTTGCGGCGGCGCGGTTGCGACCTGAAAGTGCTGACCGACAGCGTCGCTTCGGCGCAGGCGATTGCAGCGTTCGGCCGCGCTAACGGCGAGGTGTTCGATGTGCTGATCGAAGTCGACACGGACGGCCACCGCTCCGGGATCCGGCCCGACGATGCCACGCTGCTGGACGTCGGCCATGCGTTGCACGATGGCGGCATGCGACTGGCGGGCGTGCTGACCCACGCCGGCTCGAGCTACGAACTGGATACGCCCGAGGCACTGGCTGCGCTGGCCGAGCAGGAACGCGCCGGGTGCGTGGGCGCCGCCGAGCGCCTGCGCGCCGCGGGCCTGCCCTGCCCCGTGGTCAGCATCGGCTCCACCCCTACGGCGCTTTCCGCCGCGCATCTCGATGGCGTCACCGAAGTACGCGCCGGCGTCTATGTGCTCTTCGACCTGGTGATGCATAACGTCGGCGTCTGCACCACCGACGATATCGCGCTGAGCGTGCTGACCACGGTGATCGGCCATCAGGTCGACAAGGGCTGGGCGATCGTGGACGCGGGCTGGATGGCGATGAGCCGCGATCGCGGCACCCAGAAGCAGCATCGGGATTATGGCTATGGCCAGGTCTGCACCCAGGACGGCACGGTGCTCCCCGGGTACGTGCTGAGCCAGGCCAACCAGGAGCACGGGATCGTGTCATGCGAGTCCGCGCCGGCCCTGGATATTGTCGAGCGCTTCCCTCTCGGCACGCGGCTGCGCATCCTTCCGAACCATGCCTGTGCCACCGGCGCGCAGTTCCCCGAATACCGGGCGCTCTCCGGTGACAACCAGTTGACGACCTGGGAGCGTTTCCATGGCTGGTGAGGCGAGCCAGTACTTACGCATGGGTCTGCCGGAAGCGTGTGGCGTTCTTCTACAATGGCGAGCACGTGTCCACAGCAGCGGACGTCCAGTGAAGAAGATCCATGCCAGCAGACAAGAAGAAGGGCCCCAGGAATCCCCCGGCCAGCGCGCCGCAGAATGCGCTGAGCGCCATCGTGACGCGTATCGCCAGCATTCGAGACACGCTGGGTGCCACCGGGCAGCGCATCGTGGATTTCATCGCCAGCCATCCCGAGGAGGTGGTCCATATGTCGGTCAGCGAAGTGGCCGACCGCACCGGCGCCAGTGAAGGGAGCGTGGTCGGCGTATGCAAGACGCTCGGGGCGACAGGATTTCAGCAGCTGAAGATCGCGCTCGCGCAGGAAATCGTGCGGCCGGTACAGCTGATCCACGAAGACCTGGAGCCCGGCGACAATGCGGCCACCGTGGTACGCAAGATTTTCCAGAGCAATGTGCAGACCCTGCACGAGACCCAGTCGACCCTCGATGTCGGCGCGCTGGAGCGCGCGGTCCGCATGCTGAAGAAGGCCAGGCGCATCGAGATCTACGGCATCGGCAGCGCAGCTCCGATCGCGGAGGATGCGCATTACCGCATGCTCCGTATCGGCCTGAACGCCAAAGCCGTGGTCGACTCGCATGTGCAGGTGATCAGCGCGGCGCTGACCGGACCGGAGGTCGCGGTATTGACCATTTCCCATTCCGGCAGCACGCACGAGACCGTGACGGCGACGCGGCTGGCCAAGGAAGCCGGCGCGCACACGATCTGCATTACCAACTTTGGCAAATCGCCGATCCAGGCCTTTTCCGATGTGGTGCTGCTGACCATGGCTCGGGAAACCCAGTTCCGCACGGAGGCCATGACCAGCCGCCTGGCGCAACTGGCGATCATCGATGTGTTGATCGCCTGCCTGTCCCTGACCGATTACGAGCGCGCGGTGAAAACGATTCGCCACACCTTCGAGATACTGTCGCTCAAACGGTATTGATCCTGAAGGGCAGAGCCTGGCGGCCGGAACACCATGTGTTCAGCAGCTGCGCCGGGGTCTGCGCCTCAGCACCGGGCTCCGTGCCAAGGAGCAGAAATGACATTCCCAGCGAGACGGCGCCCGCGGCATCGGTCGCCGGATTGTCGCCGATCATCAGCGCCTGCGCCGGACCTGCCTGCAAGCGCCGCAGTCCCTCCCTGAATAGCCCGGCAGCAGGCTTGCCGATGATGCACTCAGGCCGCACCTCGGCACAGGCTGTCAGCGCCGCCAGCAGCGTACCGGTTTCCGGTACACACGTACCATTGTCGCCGGGATGGCTGAGATCGGGATTGGAGACGACCAGCCGGGCGCCGGCGCGCAACGCGTTCACCGCCAGTGAAAGCTTGCGGTAATCGAAGTGCGGGTCGCGCGCGAGCAGCACCACGTCAGGGTCTTGCTCCACCAGCCGGCAGCCCATCCGCTGCGCATAGCGGCGTAGTGCGGGGCTGCCCAGCAACAGCACGTGCGCATCGGGAGAGGTGCGCCGCAGCCAGTTCACAGTCATTTCGCCGGCGAGCACCAGCTGCGCCGGTGCCACCGCCAGGCCCATGCGACGCAGCTTGCGCGACAGGCCCACCGACGTGTCGGTCGAGTTGTTCGACACGATGGCGTAACGGCCCTGCAATGCCTCAAGCAGTGCGGCCGCACCCGGCAATGCCGCGCCGTTGCGGATCAGCGTGCCGTCGAGGTCGATGATGTAACGCCATGGCGCCGCGCGCCAGGGTGGCAGCCCGCGCTCCGGAATGCCGACCATTTCGGCCACACGTTGGTCGGAAAGACATTGCCTGGTAATCGCCATGCATGAACCCCACTCGCGTTGAATTTTTCTCATTCTACAATCACATTTGATTGAGCTTTGTTCATTTAATTGTCATGTGGCATGACTAGGATTCGTGTTGCTCCACCCCCACCATGCGACACGGAACCCACCATGAAAACTCTGCGCACAAGCTGTCTGGCTGCCATGGCCGGCGTTGTGATGACCATAGCGCTCGCCGGCTGCGGCGGCGGCGAGGACTCCGCCTCAACGGCAACGCAAGCGCAGCCGGCATCGGTACAAGCGAATGCAAATGCGAAAAAGCCGGCGGACACGCTGCACTGCGCCCCCTGATACCCCGCCTGCCTCTCCCGTCGCCCTTCGCCCACAGGTCAGCCACATGAAATCCAACGACAGACGCAATTTCCTCCGCGCCGCCACCCAGGCCATGGGTGCCACCGCCGCGCTCACCGTGCTGCCGCCCAGCATCCGCCGCGCGCTCGCCGTGCCCGCCGCGGTAGAAACCGGCACCATCAAGGACGTCAAGCACATCGTCATCCTGATGCAGGAAAACCGTGCCTTCAATCACTACTTCGGCACCATGAGCGGGGTACGCGGCTTCGGCGACCGTTTCCCGATTCCGCTCGAAAGCGGCAAACCCGTCTGGTACCAGTCGGACGGCACCAAGGAGATTCCGCCGTTCCACCTGGACAAGCAGACCATGAACGCGCTGCTGATGCCCAGCACGCCGCACTCTTACTCGGATGCGCAGGCGGCCTGGAACCAGGGCAAGCTCGGCATGTGGCCCAAGTACAAGAAGCCGTACTCGATGGGCTACTACAAGCGGGACGACATCCCTTTCCAGTTCGCGCTGGCCGAAGCCTTCACGATCTGCGACGCCTACCATTGCTCGATCACCACCGGCACGGATCCCAACCGCATCGTCTTCTTCTCGGGTTCCAACTTCAATCCGGACCTGCGTGCGCAAGGCATCAACTCCACCGATACGGACAGCGAGCCGAACAACCTGCGCTGCTGGATCAAGGGCGCGCTGCCGACGCCCGGCTACACCTATGCCGGCTCGTCCTTCCGCTGGCCGACGATTCCCGATGTCCTGCAAAAGGCCGGGATCAGCTGGCGCATCTACCAGAATCCGAACGACAACTGGACTGGCGCAATGCACGGCGGCCTGGCGTTCGACAGTTTCCGCTCGGCCCAGCCAGACTCGCCGATGTACAAGCAGGGCATGAGCCTGTGGACCATCGAGGACCTGCAGCGCGACGTGAAAAACGACACGCTGCCCGAAGTGGTGTGGGTATTGCCGACGCAGTTGCAGTCCGAGCACCCCGGCGCGCCCTCGAGCCCGCAGCACGGCGGCAACTTCACCGCACAGGTGCTCAACGCGCTGACCTCGAACCCGGAGGTCTGGAGCAAGACAGTCTTCTTCCAGACCTTCGACGAGAACGACGGCTTGTTCGATCACATGCCCGCGCCCGCCGTGCCCTCCTACAACCTGGACGGCACGCTTGCAGGCAAGTCCACGCTGCCGCTGGATGGCGAGTATTTCTCCGATCCGGCGCGCAAGTACCTGCACCCCGAGGACACCATCAGCGGCAACGTGCGCCCGTGGGGGCTGGGACCGCGCGTGCCGATGTACGTGGTATCGCCATGGAGCAAGGGCGGCTGGGTGAATTCGCAGACGTTCGACCATACCTCGATGGGGCGCTTCCTCGAACAGCGCTTCGGCATCACCATTCCCGGCATCAGCCCATGGCACCGCGCCGTCTCTGGCGACCTCACCTCGGCTTTCGACTTCGCCACGCCTAACGACCCGAAGTTCCCGGCGCTGCCGGACACCAGCGACTACGCAACCATCGAAGCCCAGCAGAAATCCATGCCGGCGCCGACGCCGCCCTCCACGCCGCAGCCGCTGTTCCAGGAAAGCGGAACCCGTTTCTCGCGCGCCCTGCCCTACGAGCTGCACACCAGCGCGCGCGTCGACAGTGGCGGCCGCAGCGTGACGCTGCTGTTCGCCAACAGCGGCGCGCAAGGCGCGGTGTTCCACGTCTACGACAAGCTGCACCTGGACCGCATTCCGCGGCGCTACACCGTGGAAGCGGACAAGTCCTTGTCGGACGCATGGGATGTCGTCGCGGACAACGGCAAGTACGACCTGTGGGTGCTCGGACCCAACGGCTTCGTCCGGCACTTCACCGGAACCGTGGCCGGCAGCGGCGCGCAACCGGAGTGCCAGGTCTGCTACGACCTGCAGAACGGACAGTTGTACCTGCATATGCGCAACGCCGGCAACGCCGCGTGCACCGTGACGGTAACGGCCAACGCGTACCGCAACGACGGCCCGTGGACGCTGACCGTCCCCCCGGGCGGCGAGGTCGTGGAACAGCGCTGGTCGCTGGAGAGGAGCGCGCGCTGGTACGACTTCAGCGTCGTGCGCGCGGACGACGCGAGCTACCTGCGGCGCTTCGCCGGGCGTCTTGAAACCGGCAAGGACAGCGTCAGCGATCCGGCCATGGGCATGCCAGGAGCCTGACCACTGTCCCTGGCGGACGCCTGAACGACTGAGCGGGTGGCCTGCACGGATGCAGGCCACTTCGCATTCGCCGCCATCGAAGAAGGCGTTGGAAGGCCTGGCAGGGACGTCCAGCGGCGCATCGGGCCTATATCGAAATGGGCATTGCTTTGGCGTGCGCAGAGGGCTACGCGTAGCGTGCGAAAAGGATATGCCGATTTGCGGGCGTCCAGAAAACGCTGAAAACCAGGCGAGACGGTACCGGGCTTTGGCCAGTGCCTGGCAAGAACGAAGAAGGCCGGCCATGAGAGAGTGGACGACCCGAAACACCAATCGTCGCATATGGCAACGCTTCGCCCTGCCGAAGTTCCCTCCCCTTCGCTTCAAGCCCAACGCGCGACCCAGGCTGGCCGCCAAGATGTCACTAGTGAATCTCCAGTGAAGCAATCTTGTTGTTGGTCAAGACGAAGGTATATGTGAGTTGGATAGGACTGCCTGGAAAGCTACCGGCGACCCTAGCTCGCACATGCACGGTTGCGCCATCCTCCGTGGCGTCTTCGGGCTCAACGGTATAGGCATACTTGCGCCGGGCCTCCATTAGCCATGCCTGGATGGCCTCATGGCCCCGGTGCACCTTGCCTTCATCGCGAACGGCAGCTTGCTCGTCCAAACACGATCTCAGCAATGAAGTGTCGCCACCGTTACTCATCTCGAAGAAGGTGGCAATTGAATCAGGCAGTTGGATGCTCATGCCAGACCCCTTATCGTGGGTTGATAGCTGGATATTCTCGCCACAGACGTACAGTTCATCAAGTAGTGATGCCACCCCCTCAGCCAATCACAGGCCCATGCTGTCATCCGAATTGCCACGCACGCCGGGAAGCAAGAACTGATTCCATCCGTTTCCGCCCCAATCGCGGGAGGCATCGCCTGGCGCGCCGAACGCAACCACCTTGGAACCTCGGCATTCACGTCCGCGCAGTCAGGGCGTGTGGTGCGCCGGCGTGCCTGGCGCTACGCTCGCTCCCGCCGTAGCACCTGGCCGGGCCGCGCGCCGCTGGACTTGCCATCGCGCCACACGACGCTGCCGTTGACGAGCACCGTATCAATGCCTATGGCCGGCGCAATCGGCCTGGCGAATGACGCTCCCTCACCAACGGTTTCGGGATCGAGGACGGTCAAGTCTGCGAAGGCCCCTTCCCGCACGACACCACGGTCGGTGAGCCCGAAATTCCTGGCGGTCAGTCCGGTCATCTTGTGGATCGCGGTCTCAAGCGAAAACAGGCCCAGGGACCGACCGTAGTGGCCAAGCACACGTGGGAAGCTTCCCCAAAGACGCGAATGCGGAGATTCGTCGTGCGGCAAGCCGTCCGAGCCGATCATCGTCTGGTCGAAGGACAGTATGCGCTGCACATCCCGGTCATCCATCATGTAGTAGACAGTCCCGCCTGCCTTGCGGCACCAACCTGGGCGCCGCGGGCCGCAACCTGGGCGCCGAGTGTGCGCCCACGCCGTACGTGGCCTTCTGCGACGACGATTGCTGGTGGCAGGCCGGCGCGCTGACCGCCCGCATCCTGGTTGGCGAGACCGAGCGCGAGGATCCGACCAGTACCGCGATGTCGCACAGCCCCCTGCCCTCCGCCGGCCTGCGCGGACGCATGATCCTTGGTGTGATGACGGGCGCCACCGCCTTCCGTACCGCCGCCTACCTGGAGGCCGGCGGCTACGATTCGCGGCTCTTTATCGGCGGCGAAGAAACCCTGCTCTCGCTGCGACTGGCCGCGCTGGGCTGGGCGCTGGTCTACGCACCGGAACTCTAGTTCGCGCTGCTGCTGTTGCAGCCGCCACATTTGCGCATAGACGCCGCCGCGCGCGAGCAATCCCTCGTGCGTGCCGGCTTCGCGCCTTCCCTGCCATAGGCAATGTTGTAGGCGATGGTGTCATTGAACAGGATGGTGTCCTGCGGAACAATGCCGACCACCTCGCGCAGGCTGCGCTGCGTGACCAGGCGCAGGTCCTGTCCGTCGATCAGGATGCGGCCCGAATCGGGCTGGTAGAGCCGGAACAGCAGCCGCGCCAGTGTCGCGTCGAACGTGTCGTCGAACGTGTCGTTGTCGCAGCACCATAGCGGGCCCTCCGACTTCGCCTAGGCGATCCTGGTCTGTGGGTCCCTTGCCCGCGGCGATGCACCGGCACGTGATATCGCGGTCGACACCATGCCGCGCAGGTGGCCGCCGGCGCACGCCGGGAGCGTGGCGACACTGAGGTCATCCATGAGCCTGGCCGCCTCCTCGAGGGTGCAGTGGGGCGTGAACGTACTGGGGATCGGCTGGACCTGGGTGGAATCATTCATGGATTTGCTCCTTTGAACGATCGCTTAGCTGACAGTAATGGCCCGCGGACGCGAGGTCTCGCGATTGCCGACGCTGACCGACAGGCAGCCGTTGGCATAGCGCGCCTGTACCTTGTCAGGGTCGGCCGACTGAGGCATCCCACGGCGGAAGCTCCCCGAGAAACGCCCTTTCGCGTAGGCGCGCGCTTCGGCATCGCCTTCCGGCAGAGCCGCGGAGCGCTCACCGCTGATGGTGAGCAGCCCCTTGTCGATCGACACGTCAATCCGGTCCGCGCCGAGGCTTCATCATCTACATTAGACGGCGCCGCGATCAATCTCGGCTGAATGTTGGCCATCCGGCATACTGGCCTGGCTTCAGAATGGTCTCATTTTGGACGAGATCGCACCGGCGCGTGCCGACAGCTACGAATAAGCAGCCCATGCGTCCGGCGATATGCCGGACGCATGTCCGTTCAGCCTGTGATGCCGCTTCCGGGCGTCATTACCGATTCTTGTACTTTCTTCCGCGCATGGCGAGATGGGGCATCCCCGCGCGCCGCATCGCAGCGCCGGCAGGGATGCGATGAAAGTGGGCATGCGAGTTGCTCTACGAGTGAACCTGCAACCGTTCGGAGACTGCTATGGATCCCAATCTCACCTCGAACCAGGGCGCTGCAATCGTGGGCAGCGGCGTCGGCGAAGGCCCCGGCCCGGAAGTCATGGCGGCCTCCAGCCTGGACGACACCAAGGTCTATTCGTCCGACGACAAGCACGTCGGCGAAATCAAGGAGATCATGATCGACGTCCCGCGTGGCCGCGTGGCCTACGCGGTCCTCACTACCGGCGGGTTCCTCGGCATGGGCGATACGCTGCATGCGATTCCTTGGAGCGCGCTGGTCATGGACACGGACTCGAAATGCTTCCGACTGGGCCTTACCGCCGACCGCATCAAGAACGCGCCGGGCTTCAACAAGGACAGCTGGCCCAGCATGGCGGATTCGCAATGGGGAACCGAAGTGCATCGCTACTATGAGCGCGAGCCGTACTGGGTTGGCAATACACCGTACCTGTGAACCCTGACGCCGGAACGCCGGGCGACCCCGCCCGGCGCCGCATCCGCGGCGTGAAGTCCTGGTGGTGAGACTTGAAAATCGGCATCGCCACGACATGCGTCGCGCGCGACCGCGCACGCCAGGCCCGGCGGCATGAAGCCCGCCACCCGTGAGCAGAGCGCGACTCAGGTTCCCTAGCGCAGATAGCCTTGCCGCCGTATTGAAAGGAAGCGCCCAGTTCAAGGAGTAATGAAGAATAGAACCCCGACTGCTCGGGTGTCGGTGGCATCTGCATGGCAACAATGCTTCGCCACTCGACGCCCTTCTCTTCGTCATGCTCAGGTGGATGGCGGCGCAGGAATTTCTAATCCACCGCCGGCTCAGCCCGCCCTTTCCCTTGCGATCGTGAGCGCCGTAACGCACCGCGCTGCTCCCACAGTGAAACTCGGCCACGACGCAGTCTATCGGCCGCGCTCCTGCCCTCAGCCGCCCACCAGCGCTTTGGTGGCCAGGTACAGCACCGAGGGCCCGAGCAGGCAACCCAGGCCAGTGTGGAACGTGGCCACCAGCGCGCCATAGGGCACCAGCCGGCGATCCGTGGCCGCCAGCCCGGCTGACACGCCGCTGACCGTGCCCGCCAGCCCGCCGAACACCATCGCCGCGCGCGGGTTGTTCAGGCCGAGGAAGCCGGCCGCGAACGGCGTGCCGACCATCACGATGATGGCCTTGATGAGGCCCGTGGCAATCGACAGGGCAATCACGTCGGAGCTGGCGCCCAGCGCCGCGCCAGTCACGGGGCCGACGATATAGGTCACCGCGCCGGCGCCGATGGTCGTCATGCTGATGGCGTCGCTGTAGCCGAACGCCCGCGCCACCAGCGCGCCGACGACAAACGGCACCACGGTCCCCAGCAACAGCGACACGGCACCCACCATGCCCGCCTTGCGTGCCTCGCGTACCTGCACCTCGAAGGCCGTGGCGACAATGGCAAAGTCGCGCAGCATGGCACCGCCCATCAGCCCGACGCCCGAGAACAGCGCGAAGTCGGCCAGCCCTTTTTCCTTGCCAGTCGCCACGCCGCCGTAATACGCCAGCGCCAGGCCGATCATGATGGCGATGGCCGAAGCATGCAGGCGCCCCTTCGTGAGCCGCTTCGATATCTGGGAGGCCCCCCACATCACGATACCGACGGTGGCGAATGCCGTCACGAGGCCGTTGTGGAGCAGGACGTTGTCGAACATCGTGGCCGTAGCAGCAATAGTCATGGCGATCTCCTGGCTTATTCCGAAACCGCTTCGGCCAGCGGTGGCAGGGGCTCGTGGTCGCCGGAGCGGCTGAGCAGCGCAATCAGGCAGGCGCAGGCCGCCGCCGCAAGGATGGCCGCCAGCAAGGCGACCGGGCCGCCGCGCAGCGCTGCCACCACATTCTGCTGGGCCGCCATCGCCACGACCACGGGGATATACATCGCGCCCCAGAAGCCCACACCGGCTTCCGTCTCCTTCGGCATCAGACCCCGGTCATGCAGGTAGAGCCGCAGGGATATCAGCAGCAGCATGGCGATACCCACGCCGCCGACATTGGACTTGACGCCGATGGCGGCGCCAAGCAGGTCGCCGAGGTACAGGCCGGCCAGATGGCAGATGGCCAGCAAGGCGGTTCCGTAGATGATCATGGTTGTCTCCAGTTGGCGTTTTAGGCACCGCATTGCGCGGGGCCGGCTTTGCAGACAACTCTAGGAATCGCGCTGCCGCGCATCAATCAACCAGCGACGCCCGATCGTTACGGTACGGGTAACTTTCCCTGGTTGGGCTGAACCCGTGCGCGGGCACTGAAGGAGACAGCCGTATCGCTACCTGTTCCCGTCGGCCATGCTCTAGATCGCTGTCGACGTGTTCAGCACGCAAAGCAGCCTGTTCCAGATCCGGGAAGTCCTGGCCTTTGGCCTGATTGGCGCGTTGCTGATGTACCTGCAGTTCTCGGTGGCGCCGATCCTGCTCGGCTTCGTGCTCGGGCCGATGGTCGAGGAAGGAGACGCGAGGCCCCGGAAGGCCATGGTCTTCCGGGGCTTCGCATTGGTGGGCGCCTCAGAAACAAGTGCAGCCCGGGATGTATCCGGGCAGGGCTATGCCCTGTTGTCAGGGGAAGGTTCCGTCTGCCGGCGCACGGTGCCGCTTGCGGCCCGGCTCTCTTTCGGGCTGCAGCCGAATTGCGTGTGATACCAGCGCGAGAATCCGCTTGGTGCGGAAAAGCCCAGGAGGGTCGCCACTTCCGTCAACGGGCGGTCGCTCTCCATGACATGGCGCGTCGCGAGTTCCGTGCGGATGTCGTTGACGATCGACGAGAAGCTCTGCCCCTGTTCCGCCAGCCGGCGCTGGACCGTGCGGCACACCACGCCCAGGTGTTCGGCCACCTGTTCGACGCTGCAGCGCCCACTAGGCAACAGCAAAGGGATCGTGCGCCGCACGTCCTCAAGCATGGTCGCCTGCTGCGCCACGGGAGATTCGTCTACCAGCCGCTGCGCGTAGCGCGCCATGGCCGGATCGGCCCACGGGTTGCGGGCATCCAGATCGGCCTTCGCGCAGATGATGCCGTTGAAGTCACAATCGAACTGGACGTAGGGGCCAAAAAAACGTTGGTGCGCACTAAGGTCGCGCGGCGCCGAGTGCTCGAAGCAGACGCGTTGCGGCTGCCAGTCGGGCTTGATGAGCTGGCGTATCAACCGCACCATGACCCCTAGCGCCAGTTCCACCCGTTGGCGAGTCGGCTGATGCGCATTGCCGGCGATCAGCGCCTCGCGGATGATGACGAGTTCGCCGCACTCCTCGACCGCCAGCGACTGCGAGCCGTTGAGCATCGGCTGGTAGCGCATCAGCATGCCAAGCGAGTCGCGCAGCGTCGCCTGGTCCCGGATCAGCATGCCTACCGCGCCGAGATTGGACAGCAGGCGAGACTCGGCCATGCACAACCCGAAGCTCTCGTTGCCCGACATGGTGGCGGAGGCATGGAGCAGGCGTCCGAAGCGCTCGACCGGAATCATCAGGTCGGGCTCGTGAAGTACGCTCGGACTGATCCCCGCGTCAAACAGCATCCGCACCGGATTCAGCCCGGCGGCACGAGCAACCTCGCTGTAATTGGTGAGGGCCGCAGCGCGGACAAGTAATGACATCTGGAGCGACGCAGAAAATTGACAGCCCATGATAGATGCCTGTCACGCATTGTCAAGCGAGGATAACCCGTGACGCTCACTCTCCAGTACGCGCGGCAACGCGCGCCTCAATCTGCGCTGAATCCGTCACCCCGTGGTGATCCAGTGCTTTCCGCGTCAGCGAGATGGCTGTCGCAAAAAGCCAAGCTCAAGGCGTACAAGGCAAAGCGGAAAGTGTCGCCAGGCGGGATGATCCTGGAGTGCTTATCGAGAATCGGTCGAACGTGATGCAACCATCATTGCATTCACCTGAACTGTAGGAGACAGAATATGAAGATCAGGCAAATCACCCCCGCCATCGGGGCCGAGATTTCTGGCGTCAACCTCGGCGCGGCGGCGCGCGATCCGGCGCTCTTCGCCGAGATCCGGGCGGCACTGCTCAAGCATCGGGTCCTCTTCTTTCGCAAGCAGGAGATCACGCGCGCCGATCATGTGGCCTTCGCGCGCTGCTTCGGAGAACTGGAAGACCACCCTGTAGCTGGCAGTGTTCCCGAGCACCCCGGGCTTGTGAAGGTCTACCGCAGCGACAACCCGCACAGCTACGAGAACAGCTATCACAGCGACGGCCTCTGGCGCCCCAACCCGGCCATGGGGGCGGTGCTGCGCTGTATCGAATGTCCCGAACTCGGCGGCGACACCATCTGGGTCAACATGGTCAAGGCGTACGAGGAACTGCCGGAGGAGATCAAAAAGAAGATCGACGGCCTGCGCGCCAGGGCCAGCATCGAGCACAGCTTCGGGGCGGTCATGACGCCGGAAAACCGCGCCAAGCTGGCCAGCGATCATCCGCCCGTGGAGCATCCGGTGGTACGCACCCATCCGGAGACCGGGGAGAAGATCCTGTTCGTCGGCGCCTCGTTCACGACGCACTTCACCAACTACAGCACGCCGGACAATGTGCGCTACGGGATCGACAAGTCGCCCGGCGGCCCTCTGCTGCTCCAATACCTGACCAGCCGCGCCACCATTCCCGAGTACCAGGTGCGCTGGGCATGGCAGGAGGGCGACGTGGCGGTCTGGGACAACCGCAGCACACAGCACTACGCCGTCAACGACTACTTCCCGGCACCGCGCAAGCTGGAGCGCGCCGGCATCGTGGGCGATATCCCCTACTGATTCGCAAACGGGCCGGCAGGATCACGTGCTGCTCTCCATGCGCAATTGGACAAGGGCATCATGGGGGCGATCCGGTATGAAAAGCAAGGGCCGGCGGCGCAGGTGCTGGAATTCGGCGAGCTGCCGTCGATGTCAATGCAGTCGACAACGCAGGGCTTTGTCTGCAGGTCGCCTCTAATCATGCGCGGTGGGTCTCGTATGCCAGCGGTGCCCACCAGGCGCTTCCCCTGGTGGCGCTGATTCGCAAGAATCTCCGCCTGCAGGGACTCTACCTGCCAGGGTTGCCCTGCGAGGTGCACTGGATAGTCCAGAAGGGATTGTCGCGCTGGATGAAAGACGTCCCGGGTGCCATTCACGCTGTCGACAGCATCTTCGACTTGCGAGACACAGCGCAGGCCTATCTGGCCGTCGAGGCGGGCACCAGGCTCGGCACCGTCGTGGTTCGGTGCGATACGGACTAGGTCATGCGGCCGGTCCCGGGCAGGCACCTGAAATGCCTTGCTGACAACGAACCAGAACTATCGGCCAGTGCACGCGCGTGCAGGGCCCACCATGGGCCTACTCGCCGACGGACAAGACTGCGCTGGCGAGTTATTCAACCAAACCAGGAGTATGAATCCCACGACATCCGGAAATCAGCCAACGGTTGTGAGCGGCGGCGGCCTGTGCCGCCGTCAGCCCCGCCGTCAGCCTTTGCGCTTCGCCAGCACCTCGCGGATGATCTGCACGAAGGCCTCGGCCGGCTGTCCACCCGAGACAAGATAGCGGTTGTCGAAAATGATCGACGGGACCGAGTTGATACCCATCGACTGGAACTTCGCCACTTCGCCGCGCACCTCGTCCGCATACTCGCCGCTCTCCAGCACGCGTCGCGCTTGCGTAGCATCGAGCCCCACCGACTGGGCCGCTTCCAGCAGCACATCGTGATTGCTCGGGTCCTTGCCGCTGCCGTGATAGGCCTTCAGCAGCGCCTCCTTGAGCGGCAGCTTCTTGCCCTGCGCGCCAGCCCAGTGCAGCAGCCGATGACCATCGAAGGTGTTGTAGATGCGGGTCCGGGGGGCGAAGGCGAAGCCCGCGCTGGCACCGCGTTCGCGTATCAGCGCCTGCCTCTCGGCGACTTGCGCGGCAGTACTGCCGTTCTTCCTGCTGGCGTAGTCGAGGACGGTCTGCCCTTCCGGCGGCATGTCGGGATTCAACTCGAACGGATGCACGACGATCTCGGCGTCCACTTCGTCCCCGAGTTGCTTCAGCGCATGCTTGAGCGACCACAAGCCGATGGCGCACCACGGGCAGGCAATATCGGAGACAAAATCGATCCTGAGTGCTTGAGTCATTGACGTTCCCTGCAATCGTTGATGGCGCAGACTGATGGGCCGGCAAGGGCTGTCTGAAGACGCGCAGGCGCACCTTCCACAACCCCGCCGCCGTCAGTCCGGAGTGAAGTTGATGGAGCGCAACAGCTTGCCCTGGCGCTCGTAGGACTCGCGCGCATCCTTCGAGAGCTCTTCGGTAGTAGCCAGCGAGCCGGGTTCCATTCCCATCTGTTCGAGCTTCGGGCGGAGCGCGGGCGATTGCGTGACCTTGAGCGTAGCGTCGCGCATCTTGGCGATCACGGCTGGCGGTACGCCAGACGCTGACCAGATCCCCATCCAGCTCACGTCCTGGAGGTCGGGATATCCTAGCTCGGTAAAGGTGGGGACGTTGGGCAGTGCCGCCATCCGCTTCGGCGAAGCCACGGCATAGGCCCTCAGCTTCCCGGCCTTGATGAACGGCATCGAAGTCGCGGGGCCGTCGAACATGAGAGGCACCTGTCCGCCCATGACATCCTGGAGTGCGGGCGGCGAACCCTTGTAGTTCACATTGCCGACATCGAGCCCGGCAAGCCGGTTGAACTGCACGCCCATGGTCTGGCCACGCGTGCCGACACCGAAGTTCGCGTAGTCGAGCTTGCCCGGCTTCGCCTTGGCGTACGTGACCAGCTCCCCAAGATTCTTCGCGGGCAGGCCGGGATTCCCGACCAGAATGAGGCTGGACCGCGTGAGTTGGGCAATCGGGACGATATCCTTGAACGGGTCGTATGGCGCCTTGACGACGTGAGGCACTTCCGAGACGATCCCCTTCTGGATCAGGAGGAACGTGTAGCCATCGCGCAGCGAAGACAGCATGCTCTGGACGGCGATGGAGCCGCCCGCGCCAGGCTTGTAATCGACGATAACAGTCTGGCCGAGCGGAGTTTCCAGCTCATGGGCAATCAGGCGTGCCACGATATCCGCGGTGCCGCCCGGAGGCGCGCCTACGAGGATGCGCACAGGTTTGGTGGGCCATTCTGCGGCCCGTGCCGCATCCATGGCCGGAATCAGCGCGCCAAAGGCAAGCGTGAGCGCCATGCCCTGGCGCACTATCTGGGTGAAGCAGTTCAATGCGATCTCCATTCTCTCAGGCCGGCCGCCGGCAAGCGCAGCGGACGTGCGAGAGGCCCCTGTCCTACTACTCTTCTGTTCCTGAGCGCTTGCCCTGGGTTCGACGTGACCATTGTCGATAAGGACCTCTGTCACCGAATCATCCTGCCTGGCGATACTTCCGGCTTTGCCTTGTGCGCCTTGCATTTAGCATTTGACGACAGCCATCCACGACGCAGGACTATGGTGCGCTGCGCGCTGCAGCTGACAGAGGGGGTCTGCCATGCCGCAGCAGAGGCTGCAGCCCCGGGGAGAGCCGGGTCGCAAACGGCACCGCTGCCGACAGGCAGCGCCTTCACGGGCGACCAGGGCATGACGCGGGCGTGGGCAAAGGCGCACCTCGAGAGCCGGACCCTCCGCTTCCAACCGCCACGGATTCCGGGGGAGCCTCATCTGTTGCGGCGTTATCCGCGACCAGCAAGTTGACGACGCTCCCACGCGCCGCACCGTTCACTCGTCGAGACGGATCTTTGCATCGGCTGCGATCTTCCCCCACAGCTGCAGATCGCGGCTGACCGTTTCGGCGAACTGTGCCGTGGTCTTCAAGGGCGGCGGCCCGAAGTTCATGTTTTTCATCATGGTTGCGAGCTCAGGGGACGCCTGGACCTTATTGACTTCATCGGCCAGTCTCTTCACGATCGCCGGGTTGGTTCCCGCCGGCGCGAACATGCCGAACCAGCCCACTGCATCGAACTTGTAGCCCTGTTCACCCATGGTCTTGACATCGGGCAACTGCGGTGCGCGTACATTGCCAGCAACGGCAATGGCGCGGACCTTTCCGGATCGCAGGAAGGGGACGGGCGCGGCCGGATCCGTCCAGCCAATTTTCACGACACCAGAGGCAAGGTCAGTCAGCAGCTGATTCGAAGTCCGATACGCGACGTGATCGGTCTTCATGTCGGTCTGCTTCTTGAGCCATTCCATCATCAGCTGCCCTGAAGATCCCGTGGACCAGCTAGCGTAGCTGTACTTGTCCGGATTCGCCTTCACCAGCTGGATCAGCTCCGGCAGGTTGCGGACCGGCAGGTCATTGCTCACCAGCAACACCACGCCACCCTCGGCCGTCTCGGCGATCGGTACAAGGCTCTTCTTCGGATCGTACGGGATGGTCTTCAGAACGGCCGGGGCGACAACCTGGTTCGATGCCGTGGTGTAGAGAATCGTGTATCCGTCGGCCGGCGCCTTGACGACAGCGTTGGTGCCGATGACTCCACTGCCGCCTGGCCGGTTTTCGATCACGACTGGTTGCTTCAAGGCTACCGTCAGGCGTTGCGCCATCACGCGTGCCAGGGCATCCGTTCCTGATCCTGCCGACGACGCAACGATCATCTGAATCGGGCGCGCGGGCCAGGCTGCTTCCTCCGCCTGCACCGGGCCGGATGCCCACAACGCCAGAAGCGCCGCCGAGCCCAGCGTGGCCGCAACCAGTTTTTTAATTCGCAATGCCATTGTCTACCTCCATGTACTAGTTTTCTTGACGGTCGATGAGGGGAACTGCAGCGTCAGCCCGAGTGCGTCTCCGGAAAAAGCTGGTCGACGCATGCAGCACAGGCTGTCAGTTCCCCCAAAAACCCTTTACTGGCACTCGAACTTCTTCAGGAAGCCCTGGTGGCCACCGTTGCGATTGGGGGCGAAGCCATTCTTCTGCAGCGTCTCTTCCACCGTGTCGTAGAAGACGCCAAGCTGCAGGATCTCGCGGGTCTGCTGCGCCGTGGCGATGGGGCGGCCAAATTCGCCGGCGATACGCACCAGTTGCTTGATCTGCTCGACGGTGCTCATCTTGCCCGTGCGGGTCTGGTTCCAGAGTACGTCCTCGATGCCGCACCGCACATGCAGGCCCAGCGCCATGCCGATCATATTGATGGGCAGCACATTGAGCACCGAACTCTCCACCGTCACCACGGCACCGTCCGGCACGGCGCGCAGAATGTTGGCCAGGTTGAAGATGTTCGCCTGGTCCATCCCGCCGCTGATCGCCACCCAGTTCATCACCAGCGGGCCCTTGTAGACGCCGCGGCGAATCATGCGCTCGATGGTTTCAAAGCTGTTGATGTTGTAGCACTGGAACTCGCTCTGGATGCCCGCGGCGGTCAGGCGTCGAACGTGCTCCTCGTACCAGCTGGGATTCGAGGGCACGACCATGTCCTTGTAGGTCTCGTAGAGGTGCGGGAATCCCCGCGAAACGCCCCTGAAGTCATCCACACCGGCATGCTCCGTCACATTCATCTGCGACGTGTTGACGGTCACCGTCACCTGGTCGGGCTTCGGGTCGAGTTCGGCCAGCATATGCCGCGTGTCATCGCTGAGCCATTTGGCGCCCTGCCCCTCTTCAGGCGCGAAGCTGATCGAGCCGCCCACCTGGATGACCATTTCCGGGCAGGCCTCGCGCACCCCGGCGATCAGTTCATTGAACTTGGACAGGCGCTTGCTGCCCTTGCCGTCCTCTTCGCGCACGTGCAGATGCAGCACTCTCGCACCGGCTTCGTAGCAATCCACTGCCTTCTGGATCTGATCCGCCATGGTGACAGGGATGTCTTCCGGGAAGTCCGAAGGAATCCAGCCCGGCGCATAGGGAGCGGCGGTGATGATCAGAGGCTGCTGATTTTCGGGATACAGGTGGCCGTCGAGGAAGTTCATGTTGATGGGTATCCAAATTGATTTGCGAATGCCGGGAATGTCGAATCTGACAGGAAAGGCCTGTCAAACCAGGAAGATGGACGAGCCGGTGGTCTTGCGGGACTCGAGGTCGCGATGTGCCTGCGCGGCATCCTCCAGGGCATAGCGCTGGTTGATCCCGATGCGGATGCGGCCTGCCGCCACGTGGCCGAACAGCTCATCGACCAGTTCCGCCTTTTCGGCAGGATCGGCGATATAGTCGGCCAGGCCCGGACGCGTCAGGAATGCCGAGCCTTTGCGGGCCAGGATAGCCGGATCGAACCCGGTGACCGGACCGGAGGCAAACCCCACGCACACCAGCAGGCCGCGGCGCTTGAGCGAGTCCAGCGAGGACATGAAGGTGTCCTTGCCCACGCTGTCGAAGACCACGTTCACGCCCACGCCATCGGTCAGTTCCCGCACGCGCTTGGCCACGTCCTCATGGCTGTAGTTGATCGTGTGATCACAGCCATGGGCGCGCGCGACTTCGGCCTTGGCGTCGGTGGAAACCGTTCCGATCACGGTCAGTCCCTGCAGCTTGGCCCATTGCGAAATGATCAGGCCGGCACCGCCTGCGGCGGCATGCAGCAGGATGGAGTCGCCCGCCTTGAAGGGGTAGATGCGGCGCATCAGGTAGGCCGCTGACAGGCCCCGCATGGTCATGGCCGCCGCGACTTCGCAACTGATTGCCTCCGGCAGCTTGATCAGCGGTGCGGCGGAGATCAGCCGCTCCGTGCTGTAGGCGCCCAGCGTGTTGGTAAAGCCCGTATAGGTCACACGGTCGCCGACCGCCAGATGGGTGACGCCGGCACCGACGGCCTCGATCACGCCGGAGGCCTCATTGCCAAGGCCGCTAGGCAACGGCACCTGGTAAGTACCGCTGCGGAAGTAAGTGTCGGCAAAATTCAGGCCGACGGCCACGTGACGGAGGCGAACTTCCCCCGGCCCCGGTTCGCCGACACTGACGTCCTCAAAACGAAGGACATCGGGACCGCCTGTTTCGTAAAACTTCACGACCTTCGCCATGTCGTCTCCTGTTCTCTATCTGATTTGACCGCTTATGTGACCGCTTATGTGATCGCTAACCTGGGGCTTGCCGCTTGAGCTCGCCACAGGACAAGCGAATCTTCTGGCCTGGCGCAACTTTCCGCTTTGCCGTTCACGTCGTGGGCTTTTCCATATGTGACACGCCGGCGCCGGTGCACCGGCTCGCCCGCGGCATCAAGCCGGGAGTCGATGGCACGCCTCGCTCCGCTCGCAAACGACAAAGCACGAGCGCCAGCGCGCCCTGCCCGGGACTCCGGCAGGGCGCGCTGGCGCTCGTGTGTTCTGCGGGAGCCCTGCTTCCGGCTCCCGTCGGGCTCAGAAAATGTGGCGGATACCCACAGCAGCACCGAACATCGACGTCTTGCCATTCGGCAGGGCGTAGCTGTTCAGCGTAAGACTGGTGGCAAAGTTGCTCGCGGCCGATTCCATGGCCAGACCGCCGTTCCTTGAATAGGCCGTGGTCAGGTAAATGTCGGTACGCTTCGAGAACGCATAGTCGGCAATCAGGGCGATCTGCCACGGATTGGCCATGCCGGTATTGCCCCCAATATTCTTTACATTCTGATAGTCGTACTCGAGCGTAAAGTCGAGTGCGGAGGAGAAGCGGTATTGACCGCCGATCCAGTAGAAATCGTCGCGCAGGATCAGCGTTCCGTTCTGGTTCTTGTTCTGCCCCCAGCGGTAGCCGCCCATCACCTTCGCCGTGTCATTGAAGGCAAAGCTGCCCATGACCGCAGCCTTCTTGAAAGCACCGTTGCCAGTCCCGATCGTCGGATTCCACTGGTCATAGGCGACACCCACCCCGAAAGGCCCGGCAAGGTAGCTCACGCCGGCACCATATGCCGAATCGCGGCGGAACGCCCCCGGCACCTCGCCGTTGCTGCCCGCACCCGGAACGGCCGGGGTGACTTGCGGGAGGGTCGTCCCTACGCCGAACGACCAGTTCGCCATGACGGTCAGGCCGCCGAACGTGCCCGTGTACTTCGCGGTGTTGTCCTCGCGGAAGTTGCCACCTGCGATCACGCCAACGGGCTCATACTGCGTCGCGTATCGCGCCGGGATAAAGTTGGCCAGCGTGGAGAACATGGAATGATATTGCCGGCCAAAGGTGAGCTGGCCGTATTGCGCAGTCAGGCCAACGAAGGCCTGGCGACCGAACAGGCGCCCGCCCTGTTGCATGGTGCCGGTATCGGAATTGAAGCCGCTCTCCAGAACGAAAATCGACTTCAAGCCGCCACCGAGATCTTCCGTGCCGCGCAGGCCCCAGCGCGAGCCCGAGTATCCACCGGCGTCCTCGCGAATCACCTTGCCGCCCTGGCCGGGATTGAAGTTATTGCTCGCCGACGGCACCGCGCCGACGTGATTGACATACTCGACGTTGACGTCGACCACGCCATACAAGGTCACGCTGGATTGCGCCTGCACCGCTCCGCAGGCGCAGGCGGCCGCGAGGCCAATAATCGTCTTCTTCATTGCGTTCTCTCCTCTACCCTTATCTGTCTAATTAGTCCAGCCATCTCGCTACGACGGGGCAATCCTACGGAACACTGCCGTCGCCTGACGCGGCAGCGCCCCGGATGTCGCGATTTGGAAAGTCGGTGTCCTGAGCAGGTAAAGACCGATGCCGGGCAGGCCAAATACCGTCAGAAAAAAGCGACATGTCGAGCGATCAGCCGGTTCATCAGACGGCAGGAGGCTTGAAGAACAGGCAGTAGCGGACTGAAGACTTCGAAGCCGTGCGCCGCAGATGGACGAGCGCAAGCGGCTCCGCCATGTGCGGAGAACCCTTCATCAGGGCAATGCTTTACTTGGGAGGAAGTGCGGGCCTCGTGCCCGCCAGGACCGATCAGTGCCGCGGTGGGTGCAGACGACCAGGAGGGCAACCTGCCTCGATGGTCGTGCCTTCGCTGAGGAAGGTCTCCAGTTGTCCCTGCCGGACTGCTGTGATGAGGGAACCAGGAAAAATAGCGAGTGTGCGGTGCTTACCGGCACCGGCAACGCATGAAACAGGAAATGATGGGGCAATCACGAGATTGCCCCATCGAGATCAAGGCAAAGGGCTGGCGACCAGCATGGACGCAACCCGTTCGCCCGATGTCAATCCGCTCCCTTCAGTTCGATCAGCAGATCCTTCGCGGCCACACGATCTCCCGGCTTCACGTGCACGGCGGCAATCTCGCAGTCGCGCTCGGCCGCGATGTGGGTTTCCATCTTCATCGCCTCGAGCGCCAGCAGTGTCGTGCCAGCCGCGACCTTTTGCCCGGGCTGCACCGCCACGGTCACGATCGAGCCCGGCATCGGCGCGGCGATATGCAAGGGGTTGCCAGGCTCGGCAACGGCCCGGCTCTGACGTGCCGGCCCCGCTTGCGCGGTGCTGCGCTGTTCGACCAGTGCCGTGCGTGACTGTCCGTTCAGCTCGAACTGGACCTTGATGTTGCCCTCCTCCGCGTCGGGATGCATCCCCTGCAGGGAAACCAGCAGGGTCTTGCCCGCCGCGATGTCGATGGCCACCTCTTCCTGGGGCTGCAGGCCGTACAGGAAGGCCGGCGTCGGTACGACTGACGTATCGCTATAGGTCCGCACGTGCGCGTGGTAGGCGATCGCCTGCTTCGGGTACATCAGGTAGGAAGCGAGCTGGCGGTCGTCGAGCGCTTGCTCGCACGCCGCTTCGCCCTCGGCGCGCACCGCGTCCAGGTCAACCGCGGGAATCCGGTCGCCCGGGCGGTAAGGCACGGGCGGCTCCCCGCGCAGGACCTTGCGCGAGAGTTCCGCCGGGAAGCCGTCGGGCGGGAAGCCGAGTTCCCCCTTGAACAGGGAGACCACCGATTCCGGAAAGGCAATCTCCCGGGCCGGATCGCAGACATCCGCGGCGCTCATGTCGTTGGCCACCATCATCAGTGCCATGTCGCCAACCACCTTGGAGGTCGGCGTGACCTTCACGATGTCACCGAACATCTTGTTGACATCGGCGTACGCGCGCGACACCTCGGTCCAGCGATGCTCGATGCCGAGCGAGCGGGCCTGCTCGCGCAGGTTGGTGTACTGGCCACCGGGCATCTCGTGGCGGTAGACATCTGCCGTGCCGGCGCGGATCTCCGATTCGAACGGTGCGTAGTAGCGACGCACGCCCTCCCAGTACATCGACGCCTCATGCAGACGCTCCAGGTCGAAGCCGGGGTCGCGCTCGCTGCCGGCCAGTGCCGCCGCGATGCTCGACAGGTTGGGTTGCGAGGTGAGCCCGCTCATCGCATCGAGCGCGCCATCGACCGCATCGCAGCCGGCACCGATGGCAGCCAGTGCGGAAGCGGCCGAAATGCCGCTGGTATCGTGGGTGTGGAAATGCACGGGGAGGCCCGTCTCTTCCTTGAGCGCCTTCACCAGCGCGGCGGCAGCCTGCGGACGGCAGATCCCCGCCATGTCCTTGATGCCCAGCACGTGCACGCCGGCAGCCTGCAGTTCGCGCGCGATCCCGACGTAGTACTTCAGGTCGTATTTGGGGCGGGAGCCGTCGAAGAGGTCCCCCGTGTAGCAGATCGCGCCTTCGCACAGCGCGCCGCTCTCGCCCACGGCATCGATGGCCACGCGCATATTGCGCACCCAGTTCAGCGAATCGAAGACACGGAACACGTCCACGCCGGCGCTGGCGGCCTGGCGGACGAAGAACTTCACCACGTTGTCCGCATAGTTGGTGTAGCCGACCGCGTTCGAGCCGCGCAGCAGCATCTGGAACAGGATGTTGGGCACGCGCTCGCGCAGTTGCTCGAGACGTTGCCACGGGTCTTCCTTCAGGAAGCGCAGCGCCACGTCGAACGTCGCCCCGCCCCAGCACTCCATCGAGAAAAGTTGCGGCAGTTCGCGCGCGTAGAACGGCGCGATCGGCAGCATGTCGGCCGTGCGCATGCGCGTGGCGAACAGCGACTGGTGCGCATCGCGCATGGTCGTGTCGGTCAGCAGCACCCGCTTCTGCTCCAGCATCCAGCGCGAGAACTTCTCCGCGCCGAGTTCGCGCAGGAGGTCGCGCGTGCCGGTCGGAAGCGGGCCGGCGGTATCCACCGCAGGCAGCACCGGGCTGGGCAGCGGCAGCGGCGGCAGCGAGCGGCCGCTCATTTCCGGATGCCCGTTGACACACACCTCGCCGAGATAGCGCAGCAGCTTGGTCGCGCGGTCCTGCCGCTTGGTGAAGGCCAGCAGTTCCGGCGTCTTGTCGATAAAGCGCGTGGTGACCTCGCCGGAGCGGAAGGCCGGATGGTTGATGACGTTCTCGAGGAACTGCAGGTTGGAGGCGACGCCGCGGATGCGGAACTCGCGCAGCGCGCGGTCCATGCGCCGGATCGACTCGGGGGCGGTCGGCGCCCACGTGGTGACCTTGACCAGCAGCGAATCATAGTACGGCGTGATCACTGCGCCGCCGTAGGCAGTACCGGCGTCCAGGCGCACGCCGAAGCCCGCGGCGCTGCGGTAGGCGGAGAGCCTGCCATAGTCCGGCAGGAAGCCGTTCTCGGGATCCTCGGTCGTGATCCGGCATTGCAGGGCATGCCCGTTCAGCGAGATGCCCGCCTGCTCCGGCACGCCGGCCGCGCGCACGACGATCTTGCCGTCGGCATCGCGCGTGTTCTCGGTCATGCCGATATGGCCGCCCTCGGTGATGCGGATCTGCGCCTTGACGATATCGACCCCGGTCACCATCTCGGTGACCGTGTGCTCGACCTGGATGCGCGGATTGACTTCGATGAAATAGAACTGGCCGGAGTCGGCATCCATCAGGAATTCGATCGTGCCCGCATGCGTGTACCCGACCGCCTGCATCAGCCGCATCGCCGCATCGCACAGCGCGGCCCGGCCGGCGTCGTCGAGGTATGGCGCCGGCGCGCGCTCCACCACCTTCTGGTTGCGGCGCTGCACGGTACAGTCGCGCTCGTACAGGTGCACCAGATTGCCGTGCGTATCGCCGAGCGCCTGCACTTCCACGTGGCGCGCGTTGCGCACCAGTTTCTCGACATACACCTCGTCATTGCCGAATGCCGACAAGGCCTCGCGCCGCGCGGCCGGCAGCGCGGTTTCCAGGTCCTGCTCGTTCTCCAGCATGCGCATGCCGCGCCCGCCACCGCCCCAGCTCGCCTTGAGCATCAGCGGGTAGCCGATGCCCGCCGCCAGGCGCTTGCACTCGTCGAGCTCCCTGGGCAAGGGATCGGTCGCCGGCATCACGGGCACGCCCGCCTCGATCGCGGCATTGCGCGCCGCCACCTTGTTCCCCAGCTTGCGCATGACCTCCGGCGACGGGCCGATCCAGCGGATCCCGGCGTCCATCACGGCTTGCGCGAAATCCGGGTTTTCCGAGAGGAAGCCATAGCCCGGGTGGATCGCGTCGACCTTGGCCTGCCGCGCGATGCGCAGGATGTCGTCGATGTCGAGGTAGGCCGCCAGCGGCTTCTTGCCCTCGCCAACCAGGTAGCTTTCGTCCGCCTTGAAGCGATGGAGCGCGAGGCGGTCTTCTTTCGAATAGATCGCCACCGTGCGGATATTCATCTCGGCCGCGGCGCGCATCACGCGAATCGCGATCTCGGAGCGGTTGGCAATCAGCAGGGATTTGATCGGGGTGTAGTCCATGGGGGCGAATAGAAAACGAGTCCGCCATGCGCAAGAGGCACGGCTTGGTTTGGTATCGGAGACTCTGGCTCCCCCTGTTGGCGAGCCAGAGCGAACGGACCGCTATTTGTGGCTCTGTGGCTCTATTCGTGGCGGGCAAAGGGCGTGTGCGAATCCATCCAGTCGTGGTGTCCCTTTGCGGCTGCCCATGCCCAATGCGAACGCCGCGGTGGCGCCTCAGTGCGATTGCCACTTTCGCCGAGTGCCTGACCCGCATGCAGCTTGCTTCCATCAGCGGCAGGCTCACGCTCCGCGCCTGCTTCGATCTTTCCGTAGTACGTCACCTTGCACTCCTCCTCAAACCCTTGACGCCACGCGATGGCGAATTCAATACGAGATATGCGGGGCGCGATTCCTTTCGCCCCATCAATACACCGACACCGCAAGAAGCGCACCAAGGCCGCACGATGCGCCTAAGTCATTGTTTTCATGCGGTATTGCCGAACCGATGGGTGAACAGGATTTCATCGTCGGGTTTCATCATTTCAACTATGAAACCCCGTGAAACGGCGCTGCGACACGATCCGTGCGATGCAATCGGCACGTGTCGGCCATTGCTACCCAAGAAGAGAAGGCATTTAATCGTCTTAGATTAGGGCAGGAACGGAAGAGAGCGAAATGCACTGCAAGAGTTGTGGTTCCGAGAACTGCGCCGAAGCACGATTCTGCAGGGAATGCGGAGCAAGGCTGGCCCGGTGCTGCCCGAAATGCGGCCATGAAGCGGGTTCCAGCGACAAGTTCTGCATCGAATGCGGCGCATCCCTGACGGTCTCCGCCGAACTGCCGCCCGGCACGGCATCGACGCCCCCCGCGCCCATCGACTACACGCCGCGCCACCTGGCCGAGCGCATTCTGGCCGAGCAGGCCGCCATGGAAGCCAGGGGAGCCCCTGCCGGCGAACGCAAGACCATCACCGCCATCTTTGCCGACATGGCTGGCTCCACGGCGTTGATCCGCGACCTCGACCCGGAAGAGGCACGCCGCCTGATCGATCCGGTCGTGGCCCTGATGATGGAAGCCGTGCACCACTATGAGGGCTATGTGGCCAAGTCCCTGGGCGACGGCATACTGGCCTTGTTCGGCGCCCCGATCGCCCACGAAGACCATCCCCAGCGCGCGCTGTATGCAGCGCTGCGGATGCAGGACGCCATGCGCCGTCACAGTGACCGCATCCGGCTGGAGCAAGGCATACCACTTCAGATCCGGGTTGGCGTCCACACCGGGGAAGTGGTGGTGCGTTCCATCCGCAGGGACGACCTGCACACGGACTACGATCCGGTCGGGCACACCATCCACATCGCCTCGCGCATGGAGAGCATCGCGACACCAGCGTCCATTCTCGTCAGCGATGCCACCTGCAAGCTGACCGAGGGATATTTCGACTTCAAAGCCCTTGGCGCGACCCAGGTGAAAGGCATTCCGGAGCCTCTCGCGGTCTATGAGGTGTTGCGCCCCGGGGTGCTGCGCACGCGCCTGCAAGTGGCGCAGCGCCGCGGCCTGGCGCGCTTCGTGGGGCGCGAAGCCGAGCTGGAGCAATTGCAGGCTGCATTGGATCGGGCCAAGGCAGGACTGGGGCAGATTGTCGGAGTGGCCGGCGACGCCGGGGTCGGGAAATCCCGCTTGTTCCACGAATTCAAGGTGCTGTCGCAGCGAGGCTGCCTGGTGCTGGAAACCTTCTCGGTCTCGCATGGCAAATCCTTTGCCTATCTGCCATTGATCGAGCTGGTGAAGAACTATTTCCAGATCGATGCGCACGACGATGAACGCAAGTGCCGGGAAAAGGTCGCAGGCAAAGTGCTGATGCTGGACCGTGCACTGGAAGACGTGCTGCCTTACCTGCTCTATTTGCTGAGCATCGCCGAGCCTGGTTCGGCGCTACCGAACATGGACCCGCTGATCCGGCGCCAACGCTCGTTCGACGCGATCACGCGCCTGCTGGTCCGCGAGAGCCGCAACCAGCCGCTCGAGCTGCTGTTCGAAGACCTGCAATGGCTGGACAGCGAAACAGAAGCCTTCCTGGATGTCCTCGTCGAGCACCTGCCAGACGCCAGGATCCTGCTCATGCTGAACTATCGGCCCGAGTATCAGCATGATTTCAGCCACCGCGGCAGTTACACCCACCTTCGGCTCGATCCGCTGGGTCAGGTAGAGGCCAGGGAACTGCTCACTGCCCTGCTCGGCGAGGAACCCTCGCTCACGCCTCTCAAGACGCTTATCCAGGACAAGACCGAGGGCAACCCCTTCTTCATGGAGGAAGTGGTACAGACTTTGTCGGAGGAAACAGTCATTCAGGGCGAGCCTGGCCATTACCGCATCGAGCAGACCCCGAGCAGGCTGCATATCCCGACCACGGTACAGGGCGTACTGGCTGCCCGCATCGACCGGCTGCCCCGCGCCGAGAAAGACTTGTTGCAGAGCCTTGCCGTGATCGGGAAACAGTTTTCCCTGCGCCTGATCCAGCGGGTGGTCGCCCAGCCGGATGACCAGCTGCTCCCGCTCCTGGCCCATCTCGAGGCTGGCGAGTTCATTTACGAGCGGCCCTCGTTTCCCGACACCGAATACACCTTCAAGCATGCGCTGACCCAGGAAGTTGCGGGAAACTCGCTGCTCAGGGAACAGCGCACCGCATTGCATGAGCGCACGGCCCAGGCAATCGAGGCCCTGTTCCAGCCCCAGCTGAAGGACTATTACAGCGAACTGGCGCGCCACTACAGCCTGAGCGGAAACGACCCGAAAGCGGTGGAGTATCTTCACCGCACCGGGCAACAGGCCATCCAGCGCTCGGCCTACCAGGAAGCGATCCACCACCTGAATGCTGCCCTGGAACTGCTCAAGCGCCAGCCCGATACGCCCGAACGCGTACGCCAGGAACTCGCTTTGCGGCTTGCCATCGGGCCCGCGCTGATTGCCGCCAGGGGCTTTGCCTCGTCCGAAGTGGAGGCGACTTACAGCCGTGCCCTGGCCCTGTGCGGACAGGCGGGCGAAACCTCGCAGCTCTTTCCGACGCAGGTGGGATTACGAACCTATTTCTCGCTGCGCGCCGAACATGGCAAGGCCTACAAGTTGGGAAAGCAACTTCTCGGCCTGGCCAGAAACGCGAATGATCCGGATTTAGTGGGCGAAGCCCATGTCCTGCTGGGAACCACGCTGTATTACTCCGGCCGGTTCAGGGCCGCGGATGCCCATCTGATGGATGCCCTGGCGCTGTACGACGCGGAACCCCGCCACCCGCACCCGAACTTCCATGGCGTCGATCCGGAGCTTCGCGCGCAATCCACCGCGGCGCTGGTCCGCTGGACACTGGGATACCCTGAAGAGGCCTGCAAGCGCGCACAGGCGTCCATCGTGCTGGCCCGCAATCTTTCGCACCCATTCAGCCTGGCTCATGCCCTCTGCCTGGCGGCGGAGTTGCACCAGTTCCGCTGCGATCTCAGGCTCACGCAGGAATACGCGGACGCCGCGATCGCCCTCTCGACCGAACAAGGCTTCCCATTCTGGCTCGCGTGGGCGACGGTCCTTCGCGGCTGGGCCCTTGCCGGGCAGGGACAGCATCAGGCGGGCATCGCGGAGATCCACGCCGGGCTGTCCGCTCACCACGCTACGGGCGCAGCGCTGGGCCATTCCCACTTCCACGAGTTATTGGCCCAGGCCTATGGAAGCATGGGCCAGATCGAGTCGGGCCTGAGCGCTCTGGATGAGGCTGCCCGCGCGGTGAAAGCGGCCGGGGAGCACTATTGCGAAGCAGAGTGGCATCGGATCAGGGGGGAGTTGCTGCTTCAAGGGGCGAGCCCCCACCAGCTCAAGGCTGCCGGGCACGCGGAGGCCGAAGCGTGTTTTCGCCGTGCGATCGCCATCGCCCACCGCCAGCATGCCAGGTCGTTCGAGTTGCGCGCGGCGCTGAGCCTCGCGCGACTCTGGCGGCAACAAGGCAGGACGGAGCCGGCCAATGCCATGCTGGACGGGATCAGACGCACATTCACCGAGGGCTTCGACAGCCCGGATATGCAGGATGCCATGGCCGCGCACGGTGCACCGGCAGTCGCTCCGCGATTGGTTTGAGGAAGGGCCGCCCGAGCCTGTTGCGGCCCGATGCCAGGGCTACAATCGCGAGCACCATTTCACTACGCCGTACGTTTGAATCGCCATGCCAATGCACACAGATCAGCACGCCGAATATCTCGCCTTTGCCGGCCGCCTGGCCGATGCAGCAAGCGCTGTCACACTCGCCTATTTTCGCGCGGCCTTGGAAGTGGTGGACAAAGGCGCCACACGCTTTGATCCCGTTACCATAGCCGACCGGGAAGCCGAGCGTGCCATGCGCGACCTGATCCGAAGGACCTACCCCACCCACGGCATCCTGGGTGAAGAGGAACAGCGGGTTACCGGGACCGAGCCGTTCTCGTGGGTACTGGATCCGATCGACGGGACGCGCGCCTTCATCACGGGGCTACCACTCTGGGGCACGCTGATCGCACTCAACGACGGCCAGCATCCGGTACTGGGAGTCATGGATCAGCCGTTCACGCGCGAGCGCTTTTCCGGCGACGGCAACCAGGCCTGGATGAATGGCAAGCCATTGCAGGTGCAGCCCTGCAAGTCGCTCTCGGAGGCCAAGCTGCTCTGTACCACTCCCGACATGTTTGAAGCCGGCGGGCAATGGGACGCTTTCCAGCGCGTGGCGCGGGCGGCCAGGTTGCAGCGATACGGCGGGGATTGCTACGGATACTGCATGGTCGCCGCAGGCCAGGTCGACGCCGTAGTCGAGGCGGGATTGCAGCCTTATGACGTGCAGGCCCTGATCCCGATCATCGAAGGCGCCGGCGGGATCATGACCAGCTGGACCGGCGGCGACCCGCAACAAGGCGGGGCTGTGGTCGCTTGTGGCGACGCCCGCGTGCATGCGGAGATTCTTCGGCTGCTGAACGGGCAAGGCTGAGCAATGCGCGCTACCGCCCCCCTCGCCCCTCACCGGCTCATTGAGCGTCGGGCTTGCGGAAGTGCTCTTCTACAAGCCTGGCGGCGGCCTGCCAGAGTGCCGGCGCGCCGCGTTCGATTGGGTGCTGGCAGCGCGCAATGACCTGTTCTTCGGTGACTTCACACTCGACCCAGGTACCGCCTTCTGTCGCGGCGTTATGGAGCATGGGCTGAAACCTGTCCAGCGCTTTGGCGAACCTTGCGTCGTCGCTTTCCCCTGCCTCGAACTCGAACCAGAGCGCGCGAAACTCCGCAGCCTGCGCCTCCGGCAACAGGGAAAAGATGCGCTCCGCCGCCAGTTGCTCTCGTTCAGCCTGGCCTGCATGGGTCGAGGGGACATGGAACGGCACATCGCCCGCATCGATCTCGACGATGTCGTGGATCAGCAGCATTTTCACCACGCGAGTCACATCGACGGGCGCTGCCGCATGCTCCGACAGGACTAGCGCGTACATGGCGAGATGCCAGGAATGCTCGGCACTGTTCTCGCGACGCGACTGGTCAATGAGCGGCGACATCCGTACGACGCTCTTCAACCGGTCAATCTCCCGGAGGAAGGACAGCTGGCGTTCCAGGTTGGACGGGTTCACGTTGAATACAAAGGCTGGGTGTCTGGAAAGTCTAGCAAACCGTGACGCAGCGGCGCCCCACGCACTTGGCACAATCATTGTAGGGATTTAAGGGTTATCCCTAGCCACGCATTCCCATTTCCTGGGACTGGTGGTTTTGATTTTTGGGAATGAGGTCCTATGCTTCGTCCCTATGCTGAATGCTGTCGACAACCCTGGCGCCGTGACGCCTCTTACCTCCACGCCAGGCGAATCCGGCCAGCCCGCGGGCGGTGCGGATCGCGTGCTGTTCGTCCTGGCGGCCCTGGCCCAACACGGCGCGCCGATCACGGTGCGGGAACTCGTAGCCAAGACCGGACTGCCCAAGAGCACGCTCTACCGCCAACTGGTGATGCTCAAGCGCTGGGGCTTCGTGCTGGAGTCCGACGGCGAGTACGCGCCGGGCCCGATCAGCCTGCAACTGGCGCTCGGCTTCGACATGGCCTCCCACCTGGCCCGCGAAGCCTTGCCCGACATGCGGCTCCTGGCGCAGCAGTCCGGTGAAAGCGTGGGCCTGGTCGTCGCCGTCAAGGATCACGCCGTGTGCCTGGAGATGGTGGAAAGCCGCCAGTCGCTGCGCTGCTCGTTCGAAAAGGGCCGCGGCGTGCCGCTGCGTGCCGGTGCGTCGGCCAAGTCGCTGCTGGCGTTCATGCGCGACGAAGCGCGCGAGCGTCTGGTCCATGCCCTGTGCGAGCCGGACGAAGCCGAACGGCTCCTGGCCGAACTGGCCGCCATTCGCGAGACCGGCTACGCCGTCAGCGAAGGCGCGGTGGACCCGGGTGTCTGGGGCGTGAGCGCCCCGCTCTTCTCGCGCCGGGGCAAGACAGATGCGCTGGGCTCCATCACGTTGATGGTGCCGGCCACGCGACGGCAAGGGCGCGAGAGCGCGCTGATCGACATGACCCTGGCCGCGGCGATGCGGATTTCCGCGCGGCTGCAGTCCTACTGAACACAAGGCAAACCATTACCGCCGCCGTCGACAGACCCCTGCGACGGCGGATCCCTCGTTCCCGAGAAAAGGAGACCTCCATGAACCTTCGTCGCAAATGCCTGATGGCCGGCCTGACGGCCCTGATCGGCCTGACCTTCGGCGCCGCCGCCCACGCCGAGGACAGTGCCGTGCTGCGCGTGGCCACCGACGCCACCTTCCCGCCGATGGAATTCATCGAGAACGGCAAGCGCACCGGCTTTGATGTGGAACTCGTCGAGGCCATGGCCAAGGTGATGGGCAAGCGGGTGGAATGGACCGACATCGACTTCAAGGGCCTGGTCCCCGGGCTGGTCTCGCGCCGCTTCGACATGGCCGTGTCCGGCATCTACATCACTCCCGAGCGCCGCAAGGTGGTGGACTTCACCGAGCCGTACTACACGGGCGGCCTGGTGGCGCTGGTCAAGAGCGGCAACACCACCATCCACACCCCGACCGACCTGAACGGCAAGAAGGTCAGCGTGCAGGTGGGCACCAAGTCGGTCAGCTTCCTGCGCGACACGTACCCGCAGGTGCAACGCGTGGAAGTGGAGAAGAACCAGGAAATGTTCAACCTGGTCGAAATCGGCCGTGCCGACGCGGCCGTGACCGGCAAGCCGGCCGCGATGCAGTACGTCAAGACCCGCGGCGGCCTGCGCATGGTGGAGCAGCCCCTGACTACCGAGGAATACGGCATGGCCGTGCGCAAGGACACGCCCGAGCTCACGCGCGCCCTCAATGCCGCGCTGGCCAAGGTGAAGGCCGATGGCACCTACGCCAGGCTGACCCAGAAGTGGTTTGGCAGCGCCGCCAGCGCAGCCGCCAAGTAAGCCGCGCGGATCATCATCATGGAACTGGATTTTTCTCCTGTCTTTGCCGGTTGGCCTGACATCCTCCACGGCGCCATCATTACCGTGGAGGTGACCGCGTGCGCGCTGGTGCTGGGCTGCATCATGGGCCTGCTGGTCGGCATCGGCCGGCTGGACCCGAAGCGTCGCGTCATCTATGGCCTCTGTACGGCCTATGTGACGTTCATCCGCGGCACGCCGCTGCTGGTGCAGCTGTTCCTGCTGTTCTTCGGGCTGCCGCAATTCGACATCCTGCTGCCGGCCTTTGTGTGCGGCGTGATCGGGCTGGGCATCTATTCCGGCGCCTATGTGTCGGAAATCGTGCGCGGCGCCATCCAGTCGGTGGACAAGGGCCAGATGGAAGCGGCCCGCTCGATCGGCATGTCTGCCGGCCAGGCCATGCGCGCGGTGATCCTGCCGCAGGCCATCGTGCGGATGATTCCGCCGCTGGGCAACGAGTTCATCGCCCTGATCAAGAACTCGGCGCTGGTGTCGCTGCTGACCATTGCCGACCTGATGCATGAAGGCCAGAAGATCATCAGCGTGTCGTACCGGTCGCTGGAAGTCTATCTGGCGATCGCACTGGTTTATCTGATCCTGACGAGCGCGGCCGGGCTGATCCTGCAACGCGCAGAACAACGGCTGCGCATGGGAGGCATGGTGCAATGAGCGATTCCGCAATCATCCGGATCCGGAACCTGGGCAAATCGTTCGGCGGCCATACGGTCTTGCGCGGCATCGACTTCGATGTGGAGCCGTCGCAGGTCGTGGTCGTGATTGGCCCCAGCGGCTCGGGCAAGAGCACCTTCCTGCGATGCTGCAACGGACTGGAGCAACCCGAGGCCGGCACCATCGACATCGTCGGCAAGCGGCTGGTGACCGAAGGCCAGCTGATCGGCGAGCACGAGCTGAACCAGTTGCGCACGGAAGTGGGCATGGTGTTCCAGTCGTTCAATCTGTTCCCGCACCTGTCGGTGCTGCACAACGTCACGGTGGGTCCGCGCATGCTGCGCGGCGTCTCGCGCGAAGAAGCCGAGCGCAAGGCAATGCGCCTGCTCGAGAAGGTCGGCCTTGCGCACAAGGCCCACGCCATGCCCGCCAGCCTGTCGGGCGGCCAGAAGCAGCGCGTGGCCATTGCCCGCGCACTGGCCATGGAACCGCGCGTGATGCTGTTCGACGAACCGACCTCGGCACTGGACCCGGAGCTGGTCGGCGAAGTGCTGCAGGTGATGAAGTTGCTGGCGGCCGAAGGCATGACCATGGTCGTGGTCACCCATGAAATGGGCTTTGCCCGCGAAGTGGCCGATGTGGTGGTGGTCATGGATGGCGGCGGCATCATCGAGGCCGGGCCGCCGTCGGTCATCTTCTCGGCGCCGACGCAGGAACGCACGCGCGGCTTCCTGCAGGCCGTGCTGACGCGGGCGTGAGGATGGCTGTGACCCAGAATCTTTGGCAGGGCCGTGTCGATCACGGCGAGCGCGGCGACACCACGCGCCTGTTCCGCATTGTGCATGCGCTGGAAGCGGCAGACCCGGCGCCCCTTGGCGGCGCGCCGGTGCTGCTTGGCTTCAGTTGCGACGCCGGCGTGCTGCGCAACCAGGGCCGCCCCGGCGCCGCGCACGGCCCGGACGCCATCCGCCAGGCGCTGGCCAACGTGCCGGCGCACGGGCTGTCCGCGTTGTATGACGCCGGCAATGTCGGCTGTGAAGACGGCAACCTGGAATCGGCCCAGTTGGCGCTGGCGGAAACCGTGCGCGACGTGCTGGCGCGCGGCGGGCTTCCGCTGGTGCTGGGCGGCGGCCATGAAGTGGCCTGGGGCACCTGGCAAGGCCTGCGCGCGCATCTGGATGCGCGGGACGACGGCGGTCGTGTACTCATCATCAATATCGACGCCCACTTCGACCTGCGCACCAGCCGGCCCGCGAGCTCCGGCACGCCGTTCGACCAGATCGCCAACGCGTGCGCGGAGCGCGGGCAGCCGTTCGACTATGTCTGCCTGGGCGTCAGCCGCCTCAGCAACACGCCGGCGCTCTTCGGGCGCGCCGATGCGTTGGGCGTCAGCTATGTGGAAGACGTGGACATGCAGGAGCGCCACCTGCCCTCGCGTCTCGCGGAACTGGCGGCGCGCATCGATGCCACCGACCACCTGTACCTGACCATCGACCTCGACGCACTGCCGGCGGCCGTGATGCCGGGCGTGTCGGCACCCGCCGCCTATGGCGTGCCGTTGTCCGTGGTGGAGGAAGTGGCCTTGCTCGCTCGCCGCAGCGGCAAGCTGCGCGTGGCCGACCTGGCGGAATACAACCCGCAGTATGACCGCGACCACCAGGGCGCACGCGTGGCGGCACGCCTGGCCTGGCGCCTGTTTGGCTGACAGGCAGTCACGCCGCCGCCTCGCGGCCCGACCTGGGCGCGTCAGCGCCGCTGTACTCCGGTGCGCCGGCGCGAACTGTGATCGAAACCCCGTCTCAGGGGCGGCTATCCTGCAATGGGCCGGGTTGCTGCGCGCGGGGTGCTAGACAGCGCCTCCGGCATAAGACCGCCGGTGGATGCCCGGCCCACCCGAGACCAGGGGCAAGCTCAGGAACCCATGGAGCCCACCGGTTGCGCTGCCACAGCGCGGGCATCCGGTTCGCGCCCGGCAAGGGCTTCCAGCATGTCGGCGGACGGGACGAAGAACAGCGACCCGGTCACCGCGCGGCTGAAGTCCAGCAATTTGTCATAGTTGCCCGGTGGCCGCCCGACGAACATGTTCTCCAGCATCTGCTCGATCGGCGCAGGCGTGCGCGCGTAACCAATGAAGAAAGTCCCGAACTCGCCTTTGCCCGGCTGGCCAAACGGCATGTTGTCGCGCAGGATTTTCACCTCTTCTCCATCTTCGACCAGGGTCGTCAGCGCACTATGCGACCAGGACGGCTTGGCCGCTTCATCGAGTTCGATGTCCGACAGCTTGCTGCGGCCGATGATGCGCTCCTGGGCCTCGACGGTCAGGTCATTCCACGCCGCCATGTCATGCAGGTACTTCTGCACGAGCACGTAGCTGCCGCCTGCGAACGGTGAATCCTCGTCTCCGACGATCGTGAACCGGACCGCGTCATCGCCGGCAGGGTTCTCGGTCCCATCGACGAATCCGATGATGCTGCGCATGTCGAAGTAGCGGAAGCCGTGCACTTCGTCGACAACGGATACGGCACCACCGAGCCCGTGCATCAGCTGCGCGGCGAGTTCGAAGCACAGGTCCATCCGATCCGCGCGGATATGCAGGAGCACGTCACCGGGTGTGGCCACCGCGCGGCGGTGACCTTCCCCGAATTCGCGAAACGGATGCAGCGACGCCGGGCGCGGGCCGCCGAAGAGGCGATCCCACGCATCCGAGGCGAAGCCGCAGATGCATGAGAGGTTGCCGTCCGGAACACGCTTTCCCACGGCACGAACCAGGCCGGCTACGTCTGCGCACCACGCGCGCACGGTGGCGGCATGCTCGTTTCCTGCGCCAAGGGTGGCGACGATGAAGATGGCGCTGCCTGTGATGGGGCTATCAACGGCTTGAGGCGCGGGGAGGTTCTCTGGCATTGGAGAGTTCGCCTATCCAGGTTGGTTCCATGCGGCACGGAACGAAGGGGCTTGACCCTGACATGCCGTGGTTGCACTGCATGCCGCGGGCTTTGATCCGGTGCAACCCTGTCGGGAAGCGCGGACCTTTGCATTCTATGGTCCGGTCAGCCGAACCGCGTGGAAGCCTTGCAGTCTTTTCGGTAAGAAAGTACCGGGTTACGCTGGCGCGCATGGGGAGCGAGCATCATCCGGCACCTTCCCGGCCGTCTTGACGCGTTGGCGAGCACGATTGCCGGACAATGCCGCATGCCATGTGAGCGGACTGATTCGTGCAGCAATACGCGTGCAAGGGCGCCCGACGATCAACGCTGCAATACGGGTATATCGCTAGCGCGGCGCACGGACCACCCTGCCTATACTGGCAGGCAAAACCGGGCACCGACAGGGAACTGTCCGCGCTTGCGCTCTGAATTCTCTGCAGGCATCGGCGGCTCGCCCTTGGATGCACCTCCGCTTGCCTGCCCACGGGCCATGAACATGGAGAAGGGCATGCCCAACGAACAATTCCTAGCTACTCAGGAAACACGGCGCTCGGGCCTGCAGGCCCTGCGCGCCGCGCTGCTGCAGGTCCACAAGGAAGTCATCGGCTATGACCGCGGGCAGTACGAACGCCTGAACGGCCCCATCCCCGCAGGCTTGTTTGTGCAACGGGTGACAGAAGACAGTTTCTTCCGCTGGCTTGACCCGCTGTCGCGCCTGATCATCGAGATCGACGAAGAACTGGAGTCACCCGAACACCACGATGAAACCTGCCGCGCCGTCGCGCGTGCCGCCGAACGGCTGTTCAGCGAAAAGGGGGACGGCACGTTCCGCAAGCGTTATCAGGAGGCACTGCAGGATGAATCCGGCGTCATCGTGGCGCATGGCCGGCTGATGTCCGTCATCGGACAGTTGCGGCAGTTGCCTTAGGCCTTGCTCCGCGACGGCTTCTTCTGCGGGCGCAACACCTCGGTATCCACTGCAACCGGATCACTGGCCGGAAAGGTTTCTTCCAGGGCCTCATCCAGTTCGCGCTCGATCTGCTCGTCAGGCGTCGCCGGCACAGGCTTGTCATGCGTCCGGCCGGACTTCGGCGCATTTCCTGGTACTCGTGTGCTCATGGCAACACTCCTCTGCTGGCGGCCTGTGTGCGCAGGCCAGCCCTCGCGGCGGCCCTGACAAGATCCGCGTTGCGTTCAGCGCCCATGTCCGCCGTGGGAACCGCCCCCGCCCCAGCCCCCGCGCCCGCCTCCGCGGCCACCGCCATGCCAGCCGCCACCGCCATGCCAGCCGCCACCGCCATGCCAGCCGCCACCGCCATGCCAGCCCCCGCCGCCATGCCAGCCCCCACCGTGACCGTGCCAGCCGCCGTGGCCGCCGTACCAGCAGCATCGTCCTCCGCCATAGATGTAGCCGAAGCTGCCATAGTAACCACCGTAACCCGGACCGTAATAGGGATAGCCTGGCGTCACGGGATACCCGCTGTAGTACGGCGAGCCGGCCGGATAGGCGGGGTAGGCAAGATAGTCACCGCCGTAATAGTCCGGATACACCGCGCAACCCGCCAATAGCCCGCCTGCCAATAGCGCGGTCATCGCTGCCGTCGTGAAAATGCCGCCGACCGTGTATCGCATGATCCATCCAATGCCGCCGGCGGGCCGGAGTACCCGCCTGATACCTGTTAGACCCACGGCGCCTCGGGTCTATCCCCCAAGCGTCCCGCGCGCGGATCGCCAGACCTGGTGTCCAAAGACACAATTCATGAACAAATTTAGGACTTATCCGATTTTCTGATGAGAACTAACGCAATAGATTTGCCGGGCACCCGTCCCGCGGGTGCCCCGACGGAGCCAGGGCTCCCCTTTCCTGGTTCCTTGCCCTGCCACGATGGTTCCCGCCGTCGTGGCATTTTTTTGAGCCGGTGCCCTCAGCCCGGCGCCTGGAGTCCTTGTTCCACCATATCGATCAGGCGCTGCCCGAGCACCTCGGCCTGCGCTGGCTCCCGTCCGCGCAAGGGCCCGTCGAGCAGCAGCATCGACAGACCGTGTACCGCGGACCAGGCCAGGTATTCGGCACCGGGACGCCGCCGCGCCGGCAGGATCCCCGCTTCGACCATCCGGTCCAGCGCCGCCGACAACAATTGAAAAGGATTCAGCCCGCCGTGCCCCGCTTTTGCCGGATCGGCATCGGTCTCCACCTCGTCCGGTACCGAAAAAGCCGTACGGAACAAGCCGGGTTCGGCCAGTGCAAAACGCAGATAGCCGGTGCCGACCGCGCGCAGGTTTGCGCGAGCCAGCGCCGCGCCGCTGCTGCCGGGACGGATACCGCCCAGTTCCGCCTCCATGGCGATGGCCAGCGCGGATAGCGCCGCCGCACGCACGGCCTGCAATAAATCCTGCCGGCTGGAAAAATGCCGATAGGCCGCGTTGGGCACCACGCCAACCCGACGCGTGGCTTCGCGCAGGACAATGGCGTCCGGTCCCCCTTCGCGCGCCAGGTCGATCCCGGCTTCCAGCAGCGCGCGGCGCAAGTCGCCGTGGCGATACGTCTCGCGGGCCGGCATAGGTGAAGCAATCCGGCTCATGATTTCCCCCAGTACATGCTGTTCTTATCTTGCCCAACCAATAGTGAACAGTGTACACAATAGGATGCGACGGCGCAGTTCCGCTGCTGCGGCTACAGGATCGGCGCAAACAGTTTCGCCACATGCATCGCGACGCGCAGCGGGGCCGGGGCCCTGAGGAACTCTTCGACGCCGATGCGCCGCGCAAGCGCGAAGTCGGCCTCCAGCATCTCGGCGACCTGGCCGGCGAAGGCCCGATCGGCGGTCATGACCATCAGTTCGAAGTTCAGCCGGAATGAGCGGTTGTCCAGGTTCGCCGTGCCGATTGCCGCCGCGTCGTCGTCGATCAGGATGACCTTCTGGTGGAGGAAGCCTGGCTGGTATCGGTACAGCTTGATACCGGCGGTTACCGCCTGGTGGGCGTAAAGCGTGGACGCGGCAAAGACCACGAGATGATCCGGGCGGGCCGGGATCAGGATGCGGACGTCCACCCCGCGCAATACCGCCAGCCGCAGCACGGCGAAGACCGCCTCGTCCGGGACGAAGTAAGGCGACGTGATCCAGACCCTGTGCTTCGCCGCCTGGATCGCCTCGACAAAGAACAGCGAGCAGGTCTCCTGCGCATCGGCCGGGCCGGTAGGCACCACCTGGCAGGTCATGCGGCCGACCTCTTCAGGCGGCGGCATCAGCAGGTAGGGCACTTCGCGCGCGGCCCAGTACCAGTCTTCGGCAAACGCCATCTGCAGGTCCAGCACCGCGCTGCCGCGCACGCTGATATGCGTGTCCCGCCATGGCGCCAGTGGCGGCCGCTGTCCCAGATACTCGACACCAACGTTGTGCCCGCCGACGAAGGCCTGCGCGCCATCCACGACGACAAGCTTGCGGTGGTTGCGGAAGTTGAGCTGGAATCGGTTGACAAAGCCACGGTGGGTGGAGAACGCGCGCGCCTCGACGCCGGCCGCGAGCAGCGTTTTCACGTAGCCGCGCGGCAAGGCGTGACACCCGATGCTGTCGTAGAGGAAATAGACCTTGACGCCCGCCTGCGCACGCTCGCACAACAGCGCCTGGAGGCGCCGGCCAAGCACGTCGTCGTGGACGATGAAGAACTGGACGATCACCACCTGCGTGGCGGCGGCCACCGCCTTGAAAATGGCATCGAACGTTGCCGTGCCGTTGACCAGCAGCCGCACATCGTTGTTGGCCAGGCACGGCATGCCCGTCAGCCGCGGCAGGGCGCGCATGCAGACCTGCTCCGGCGCATGCACCACGCAGGCGCTGCGCGCCTCGCGGTCTGCGGGCGTCATGCCGTGGCGGATCTCCCGCAGCCGGTCGTCGTTGAACCGGCGCGCGTTGACATAGCCGGCGAACCGGCTCCTGCCGAAGATCAGGTAAGGCACCAGCGCGAAATACGGCATCATCACCAGCGACCCTGCCCAGGCGATCGCGCCCGGCGCCGTGCGCACCGTCATGACGGCGTGCAAGGCAGCCAGCACGCCGATGACGTGGAAAATCAGGACGACCGTCGCGACAACGCTCGCGCTTAGCATGTGCAGGCTTCCCAGGTTCCCACCATGCGGAACCGGATCACGATAAGTCCTATTTTGGCACAGCAAAGTGCCGGCCGCGGCGCCAAGTCCCCGCACCGCCCCGATTGCCCGCTTCCACCCTAGTGAAAGCCGCGCAACGCAATCGAGCCAAGCCTCTGCGTCACCTCAAGTTTCCAGCCGGAATCGGATTTGTCCGATTGTTATGCAGCGTTTGCCTTAATACGCTCCCGAATCAGAAACCCGATCTCCTGATTCCTGCCTCCACCCTATGCCTGACCCTATGAACATCGCGCTGCTGAGCGGTCAGTCAGCGCACCTGAAAGCCGTACCGGACCTGCTGGCCCGCTCAGGCTTCCGATGCAATGTCTTTGCCTCCGCGCGCGCGCTCATCCAGGGCGTCAGCCTGGCTTCGTACGACATGCTGCTGATCCACGACGAACTGCCAGGCACGGCTGCCATCGATGTCATCCGCACCGTGCGCTGCGCGCGCTCGCGTGATCTGCCCATCATGATGCTTGGCGGCAGCAGCAGCGAGGAGGCACTGGTCGAGGCACTGGACGCCGGCGCCGATGACTACCTTTGCGGTCCGCCGAGCACGCGCGTGCTGCTGGCGCGCATGGCTGCGCTGCGCCGGCGCGCCACTGGCGACCGCCAGCGGCAGGGGCTGGTGGTGCGCGCGGGCCCGTACCAACTCAACAGCGTGGGCCGCTTCGCGACGCTGAACGGCGAACGCATCACCCTGACGCCCAAGGAATTCGACCTGGCCATGCTGCTGTTCTCCAATGCCGGACGCGTGCTGGCCAACCGCCGCATCGAACAGGCCATCTGGCACCGTGAACTGCCGCCTTTGTCGCGCGCACTGGCCGGTCTGATGTCGCGCCTGCGCAAGGCCTTGCGGCTCAGTCCGGAGATTGGTGTTTCGATCACGGTGGTCTATGCGCATGGCTATCGCCTAGACGTCCATGACGACGGCGTTTCCATGCGACTGCCCAATCCGCTTTCCGGCAAGCCACTCGCACTGACCGTGCCCTGACCCCGCCTACGCTGGCAGGCGGCCTGCCAGCGCCCGGAAGTCGAGTACCGCCAGGCCGTTGGCGGCCCGCTTGGCCTCATGCTTTGCGGCCGCGGCCGCAGCGCCGATCCGCTGGCTGCCAGCGCGCCGCAACCCGCTGACCGCCTCCGCCTCCACGCGCACCACGCCTGCCGCCATCGATACGGGCGGGAAAAAGGCCGGCTGACCGTTGCGGTCCTCGGCATGGATGCCGCCCGCGGCGCGGTCTGCCGGCGTGTACATGTCTCGCGCCGCGTCGTTGAAGCGGCGAATGGCCGCGCCCACGCGCACCGACCAGTCCGCGCTCTGGTAAAGCACCAGGAAATCGTCGCCGCCGACGTGCCCAAGGAAATCGCGTGCCGGGTCGCAAGCCTCGGTGAGGATGGCTGCGGCGCCCTTGAGCATCTCGTCGCCTTCCCAGTAGCCGTACTTGTCGTTGTAGGACTTGAAGTGGTTCAGGTCGACATAGCATGCGCAGAAGGCATTGCCGGCTTCGATGAGTCGGTCGATATGCTGGTTCAGCGGAATATTGCCGGGCAGAAAGGTAAGCGGGTTGGCATAGCGCGCAGCCTCCATACGGATCTCGGTGATCGCACGGACCAGGTCCGCCCCCGTGCCCAGGCCCATATAGCGCCCTTGGCTCGTGATGACAAAGCCGTCGGCCAGTGAGCGCGGGTTCTCGCCGGCCAGGATCTGCGTCATGGTTTCCAGCCCGGCATGCAGGTCGAAACAGGCGGGCTCGCGGTTGGCCAGGGTAATGCAGGCTTTCTTGCCGTACAGTTCGCGATGGAATGGCGCGGCGTAGCGGTCCATGAAGCTCTGCCGGTTGATGATGGCCAGCGGCTTCTGGTCTTCGCTGACGATTGCCACGGCCTGCAGTTCCGGCTGCGACTGAAACGCGCGCAGCACGTCGTCATTGGCTGTACCGGGCAGGACAGCCGGCGCCGCGCGCAGCAACCGCCCTGCCGTGATGCCCGACCAGCCGGAACGGACCATCTGGGGAAACACCGCGATCTGGCGCGAGGTCAGGACCCGCCTGACATGCATGCCGGCCTGCGCGGGCGGCTCGGTCTCCGGCCGGCCAAGGTAGTAGCCCTGCGCACCCGCCACGCCCAGGTCGCGGACCACGGCCAGTTCCTCTTCATCCTCGACGCCTTCGGCGATCACACGGCCGCCAAACGCCCCCATCATGCGCAATACGCCGCGCAGGATCTCCAGCCGCCGCGAGCAAGACGCGATGCCGCGGATCAGCGACTTGTCGATCTTCACGAACTGCGGGGACAACTGGGCCAGCAGATCGAGGTTCGCATGGCCGGTGCCAAAGTCATCCAGCGCGTATTGCATGCCCAGTTCCCGCAGCACAGCCATGGCCTGCCCGAAGCTGGCCGCATCGCCGATCGGCGTCTGTTCCGTGACCTCAACCACGAGGCGCGTCGGCGAGATGCCTGCGCCGATCAGCATGGAAAGGCCGTTGCCGCGCCCGGCGAGCAGATGGCGAAGGGTAAGCGGGCTGAAATTGAGGAAGAGCTTGCCCGGCAGATCGAGCGCGCCCCAGGCCGCCAGCGCCGTGCGCGCGGCATGCATCTCCAGCGCAATGGTGCCCGCGGGGTTCTGCGCCAGCTGGAACAGCGCCTCCGGACTGGCATAAGGCGAGCCGGCCGGGCCGCGGATCAGCGCTTCATAGCCCAGCATTTCCGCGGATTCGGCCTGCACGATGGGCTGAAACACGGCATGCAGGGGCGGCAGTGATGACAACTGGAATGGCAAGGAAGAACGTGCCTCGGAGTGCCTATGAGGAGGCATGGCGGCGGGCGAGCCTGGCATAAAGTGACCGGAAAATTGCAGGGCAAGCGCCCGGCGCACATTTCATGACAATAATGTGACGCCAATATGACATCGGCAATACCCGGCATGTGTCACGTCATCGTCACATTTCTGTCCGACTATCCGTGCCGGCCGAGGCCCGCGCGCACACTCTGCAAAGAAGCGCGATCGCCCGGCCGGGGTCAGGAACGTCCGGGATTCCGGTGCCAGCCACTGTGCCAGCACCTGCGCGATCCGACGGACATGTCATGCGGGCACCATGCCCGCCGGAGTCGTATTCATGTTGCAGTCACTCAAGTTGTCCGGGCCGACGGATCGTGCCCGCCGGGCATCGCGGTTTACGCGCCTGCCGTTGCTGGCGCGACTGTGCGCCGCGTTCGCGCTGGTGTACCTGTTCGGCGCTGCGGTAGGCGTGACCGGCATCGTCAACCTTATCGACCTGCGCCAGCGCAGCGACGCCCTGTATCGACAGGATATGCACGGGGCGATCTCCGCCGAGCGGGCGCAATCGGCACTGGCCCGGCTGGGCCGCGCCCAGTTGTCCGTGACCATGGCAACCAGCGGCACCGAACGCGATGAGGCCGCCGCCGACATCGACGCCGCGCTGGGCCGGCTCGATGCCGCGCTCGACGGGATCCGGCACGCCGCACCGGCACAGGCGGAGCGCCTGCAGCCGGAGCGCGCCCAGGCCGGCAAGCTGCTGCAGGCCTACGTTGCACTGGTACGGCAGCAACCGCTGGACCCGCTGCAGTTCGACAGCGCAGTTTCCGTAGACGGCCATTTTGTCGCCGAACAGCTCACGAAGCTCAGCGGCATGATGGAAGATACGCGCGCGCGCCAGGAGCGGCAGGCGGCCGGCACCATGGCCAGCGTCGGCTCGCGCCAGGCCACGGCGCAGGCGCTGATGATCGGCCTGCTGGCCGCCAGCCTTGTCGCCGCAGCCGGGCTGGCATGGTTCGCCGCGCGCAGTCTCACCACGGAGCTTGGCGGCGAACCGGCGGACGCCGCGGAGGCCGCCACGCGCATCGCGGCCGGCGACCTCACGGGCGACATCCGTCTGCGTAACGGTGACGCGCACAGCGTGCTGGGCCTGCTTTCGCGCATGCGCGACCAGCTGGCCGGCGTGCTGGCACGCATCCGCGATTCCGCCCAGGACATCACCGCCGCCAGCGCCGGCATTGCCGCCGGCAACCACGACCTCGCGGCACGCACCAACCAGCAGGCCGCCGCACTGGCTGGCGCGGCCGAGAGCGTGCGCCGCCTGGCCGGACTGGTCGAACAATCCCACGCGCAGGCCACCGAATCCAGCGGTGTCGCGCAACGGGCGCGCGAAGCCGCTGACTCCGGCTCGGCAGTGGTGCGCGAGATGAGCGGCGCGATGGAGGCCGTGCACGTGCATTCGCGGCAAATCGCCGAAGTCGTCACGCTGATCGAGAGCATTGCATTCCAGACCAACATCCTCGCCCTGAATGCTGCCGTCGAGGCCGCGCGCGCCGGCCCGGCCGGGCGCGGCTTCGCGGTGGTGGCGCAGGAAGTCAGGGCACTGGCGCAGCGCAGCGCAAGTTCGGCCCGTGAAATCGGCGACATCGTCGGCAGCGCCACGCGCGAGATCGAGCGCGGTGCGCATCTGACCACGGAGGTGGTCAGTGCAATGGGTCGCATCGACTCCGCCGTCAGCCACAGCCACGAACTGGCCAGCCAGCTTTGCGGACTGGCCGACGAACAGGCACTGGGCGTACGCACGGTAGGACACTCGGTCGGCCAGCTCGAGCAAACCGCGCAACAGAACGCGGAGCTGGTAGATACCGTGGCAGCACAGGCCGAGCGCCTGGACGCCCTCGCAGCCGGGCTGGAGCAGGACGTGGCGCGCTTCCGCTTTTAGCCCGCGGACGCGGACAGGCGTATAGATGTGTCAGCCGGAAACATTTGACATTGAGAGGTAACCGGCATTTACGAGTTCCGCGATGAAGTTACAGATATGTTTCACTTGGGGGCGGCGTTGTTACGCGCAGGCCCCGGGTTGCCGAGTAATCTTTGCTCACACCAACCCACGGGTAACCCCAAGGAAATCATGTCCGAACGACTCATCATGCTGGACGTACCCGGCGTACTGTATTCCGACCGGTCCCAGGCCCGGCTCGGCGGGGTTCCCGACTCGGGCACCTTGCGCGATGTCCACTTCTTCGATCCCATCGCGCTGGGCTATATCCGCCGGCTCTTCGGCCTGGCCGGGGCACGCGTGGTGGTTTCGGACGCCTGGCGGCGCGGCACGCCGGCCGCCGTCTTTCAACAGCTCGACCTGCAGGTGGAAGGCATGACGCCGCCCGTGGCAGGCGGTCACGGCGCAGAGATCGACGCATACTTTGCCCGCCGTGCCATGCCGTCGTCCTATGTGATCGTGTCCTGCGCGCCGGCCGAATCGATGACCGAAGCGCAGCGCGAACACCTGGTCAGCGTCGACCCGGCCGAGGGCCTCACGGTCGCGAACTTCCGGCAGGCGCTGGACATTCTTGGCGTGGCCTGCCCGTCCACGCTGTTGCCGCCGCCGCGGCTCGACGCAGGTCTGCGGGCCAAGCTGGCCCAGTTGCAGCGGCTGGCGCGCGAAGAACCCGCCCGCTTCGATACCCCTGCGCAGCCGGCTGCCGCCGTGGCACTGCACGCCTGAGCGCGTCATCACACACGATGCACAAGGGGCGCCATGGCGCCCCTTCGCTTTGTCTTTGCCTGCGAGGCAGGCCGTCAGCGTGCCCGCAGCAGCGTGGACTTGCCGAACAGGCTTTCCAGGAAGTCCACCACCAGCCTTGCCGTCTCGTTGCGCACATCGCAGGCAGGGTTGAGTTCCATCACGTCGAGCGACGACAACCGTCCCGTGTCGGCGATCATCTCCATGCACAGCTGCGTCTCGCGATAGGTCGGGCCGCCCAGGACCATCGTGCCGACGCCCGGTGCAATGGCGGAATCGATGAAATCCACGTCGAAGCTCACATGCAGGTGGGTGTCGTCGTCCACGCCGGCCAGCGCCTGCTCCATGGTCTGGCGCATGCCGTACTCGTCGATAAAGCGCATGTCGAACACCTTCAGGCCGAACGCATGCAGCCTCAGCTTTTCCTGCGCGTCGACGCTGCGGATGCCCACCTGCCGGATTTCCTGCGGCAATACCGCCGGAGCCTGGCCCCCGAGCATGGTCAGCGGCACAGGCCCGTCGCCGCACAGGCAGGCCACCGGCATGCCATGCATATTGCCGGTCGGCGTGCTGGACCCGATGTTCGCGTCGGCGTGCGCGTCGAGCCAGAGCACCACGAGCTTCCGCCCTGCCAGGCGACAGTGGCGCGCCACGGCGCTCACCGACCCGACCGCCAGGCAGTGGTCCCCACCCAGCAGGACCGGCATCCTGCCCTCTTCGAGTACGCGCGTGCTGGCGTCGAATACTCCGCGATTCCATGCCACCACCTCATCGAGGTGGCGCAGGCCCTGCACGGGCGGCGCCAGCGGATTGACCGGACCGGCAATATTGCCGGCATCGCGCACATCCAATCCCATCCTGGCGAGGGCCGGAACGATGTCGGCAATGCGCAGCGCCTCGGGACCCATGGTGCAGCCTCTGGTACTCGCCCCGACATCCGTCGGCGCACCAAACAGGGTAATCGGCTTCATGGGGGCCTCCTGTGCGCGTTGGACAGGTAACGGCGATGGTGGAAAAACGCCGTCCCTGTCGGGTCTGGCAACTTGCCGCGGTGCAAGGTTCCCGATCCCGGCGACTCACGGAAAGATATCGTCTTCGTGATCGCCGCGGTCGTCGCTTCTCGCCTGCTTGCCCGCATCGCCGTTGTCGCGAGTGGCATGCTTATCCCCGTTGATCGGATCCAGCACGCGATGCAGCCGCGCTTCCAGGCGCCCGCCCATCCATAGCAGCGCCATGCCGAGCACGAGCGCCAGGCCGCCGACCACGTAGTAACCCGCGCCCGCCGCCGCGCCCAGGATGGCCGCCAGCCAGATTGCCGCCGCTGTGGTCAGTCCCTGCGGGCGCTGGTGCGTGCCATGGCGGGCGATCACGCCCACGCCCAGGAAGCCGATGCCGGTCAGCAGGCCCTGCAGCACGCGCGAGACTGCGTCCAACGGATGTCCGGACTGCGTCACCAGGCATACCGCCGTTGCCGCGCCCAGCGATACCAGCCCCAGTGTGCGCATGCCGGCGGCCTTGCCGCGCAGGTTGCGGTCCAGGCCGATCACGGCGCCGGCGAGCAAGCCGCAAAACAGGCGCAGGAAGATTTCGAAGCTGATGTTTTCCATAGGTGTTCTTGTGGCCGATCAGACGCCACAGGCGCTGACGCAAGCTTACCTCAGGCAACCGGGCATGACGGCCGAATGCCCTTATCATGGCAACTCGTCCCGGGCTCCTGCGGCCCGGCTTGTACCGCCTTACCCTAAGCTGCCATGCCCCATCTCGTCATCGAAATCACCGAAAACACGCGCCTCAATTGTTCGCCCGAAGAACTGCTCGACGAGGCCAACGCCGCGCTGCTGGCGTCGGGCGAATTCGGCGAGGCCGATATCAAGTCGCGCTGCACCACGCTGTCCACGTTCCGCCAAGGCGTGCAGGCCGCCGAGCGCGCCTTCGTGCACGCACGCCTGTCCATCCTGGATGGCCGCGAACTGGCGGTCAGGCGCGCGCTGGGCCAGGACGTCTGCGACGTCATCGCCGAGGCGGTTCGCCCCGCCACCGCCGAAGGACAGAGCGTGCAGATCAGCGTCGAAGTATGTGAAATGGAGCGCGCCAGCTACGCCAAGCAGATCGTGGGCAGCTGACGCGTGCCGTGCCCACGGCACGGCGCTCAAAAAAGAAAGCCCGCGGCCATCTCTGGCAGCGGGCGAGGCTTCCGGGAAGACTCCGGCAGCCAGTTGCCATGGGGAGCGCCCCCGCACCCATGACGCTTTGGATTCTAGACGGCCACCCCCGGCGCCAGTTTGACCTTGGTTAAGTCAAGGCAAGTCTGACGGACCCGACGTGCCGGGCGGTGCCGATACCGCGCCCAACGAAAAAAGGAGCCGGCTAGCGGCTCCTTTCTCATGCGGATCGACTGGCCGGTCAGGCGGCAGCGTCCTTCAGCTTCTTCAGCGGGCGAACCTTCACCTTGACGCTGGCCGGCTTGGCCGGGAACCAACGCTCTTCACCGGTGAACGGATCCTTGCCGAAGCGCTTCTTCTTGGCCGGCACTTGCTGCGCGGTCACCTTCAGCAGGCCCGGCAGCGTGAACTCGCCTGCGCCCTTCTTGTTCAGCGCGCTGACGATGGTGTTTTCCAGGTGGGCCAGCACCGTCTTCACGGCCTTGGCTTCCAGCTGGGTCTGGGCTACCAGGTGAGCGACCAGGCTCGACTTGTTGAAGGTGTCCTTCAGCGGGCGCGGGGTCACCGCGGCAGCCGGAGCAGCCTTCTTGGCCGGCGCGGCCTTCTTGGCGGCAGCCTTCACGGGTGCCTTCGTTGCCGCGGCCTTCTTGGCAGCGGGCTTGGTTGCAGTCGTCTTCGCGGTCGGTTTCGCTTTGGTCGCCATATCGATATACGAGAGTTGAACAGATCAGAGCCGGCCGTTCGACGGCTTCGCATCGCGTTGCCAATACCCCATGCCGGCGCCACTGAATCATAGCGGAAACATCCGTGTATCAAAGGGTTTTCATGCGCGCAATGACCAAAACCCCGTGAAAACCCCGTGTTTTGTCGCGGCTTTACCTCAGCGGGAACGCGCAGGAGCATTACGTCCCCCCACTTTCGCGTTGTCAGGCGTCTTCGGCGGGAAGAAAACCGCGGCGGTACACGCCCCCGGCAAAGCTCGTTGCACTCTGTTTTTCAGGCACTATTCGCCGAGCCCGGCTGCAATCAGCGGGCCCACTGCCACGGTGCCGAGCGCGATCAGCGGCAAGCTCGCATCGGCGCGCGACCACTCGTGCAGCAGCGCCACGAGGTCGACGTGCATCCAGAACAGGCTCGCAACACAGAGCAGCGAGAACAGCGCGCCCGTCGCCAGGAGTGCCACGCGCCGATCTGGCGTGCGCGGCAGTCGGGACGGTGACAGGGATGCATGGAACGGGTCGTGCGACATGGCTGGACTCCTGGAACGGTTGGCAAGCATTGTCGTGAACGGCACCTGAACGCCGGCTGAGGCATCCGTTCAGCCTGCGTTCAGGCGTTTTGATGCAAACTTCAGGCCATGATCAGAATTCGCGCACCTCGCCCTGCCCGGCCCCGCCACGCGCGCCGACCCGCGTTCGTGCTGGCCGCTGCCGCCCTTGCGCTTGCGCTCGGGATCGCCGGCCCGGCACATGCCGACAAGGATGCCGACCGTGCCCGCGCGGCCGTGCAGTCCGGCGAAATCCTGCCGCTGTCGCGCATCCTGGCGGCGGTGTCGCAGCAGTACGCCGGCGATGTCATCGGCGTCGAACTGGATCGCGATGACGGCATCTGGCAGTACGAGGTCAAGCTGCTGCTGCCGGGCGGCTCCGTGGCCAAGCTGGAATACGATGCGCGCACCGGTGCGCTGCTCAAGGCAAAAGGCCGCAACCTCGAGCAGGCGCGCAAGCAGCCCTGACGCATCCGGAGCCCCGCATCATGCGCATCCTGCTGGTGGAAGACGAACCGACGCTCGCTGGCCAGGTCCAGGCGAGCCTGGCTGCGGCCGGCTATGCCGTCGACATGGCTGCCGACGGCCTCGACGCCTGGCACCTCGGCGCGAACGAGCCCTACGACGCGGTGATCCTCGACCTGGGCCTGCCGCGCCTGGATGGCCTGAGCGTGCTGCGCCGCTGGCGCGCGGAACAGGTCAACGTTCCCGTGCTGATCCTCACCGCGCGCGACAGCTGGACCGAGAAGGTCGAGGGCATCGATGCCGGCGCCGACGACTACCTGTCCAAGCCCTTCCGCATGGAGGAACTGCAGGCCCGCATCCGCGCGCTGATCCGGCGCGCGCACGGCATGCCGGCCCCGGAGCTGACCTGCGGACCTGTCCAGCTCAATCCGCGCGCCGGCACCGTGACCGTGGACGGCGCCGCCGTGGTGCTGACCGCGCACGAATTCAAGGTGCTGGACTACCTGATGCACCATCCGGGCGCCATCGTCAGCAAGACCACGCTGACCGAGCACATCTACGCGCAGGACTTCGACCGCGACAGCAACACCATCGAGGTCTTCATCGGCCGGCTGCGCCGCAAGCTCGGCGTGGACGTGATCGAAACCGTGCGTGGGCAGGGCTACCGGCTGCGCCCGCCCGCTGCGGACGGAGTGTAAAGAACAATATGCGCAACTCCCTGGCGCTGCGCCTGCTTGCCGTGGCCGCCGTGTGGCTGGCCGCGGCGCTTGGCGCCAGCTGGTGGATGCTGTCGACGCTGTTCGAGCGGCATGTCAACGACACCTATGTCCGCCAGCTGGAGCACCAGCTCACCAGCCTGACGGCCGCGCTCGACTGGAGCCCCGATGGCCGGCTGCAGCTGACGCGCGCGCCCGCCGACCCCCGCTATGAACTCCCCTATTCCGGCGCCTACTGGCAGGCGCGCGCAGCCGGCGCGCTGCTGCGATCGCGCTCGCTGTGGGATACCGAGATGCCGGAAAAGGCGGTGCACGAGGTCGCCGGCACGCCAGCGGAAGTGCGTGCCGGGCCGAACCGGCAGTCACTGCTGGTCGTGTCGCGCAGCATCGTGCTGGCCTCATCCGACACGCCTGTCGATGTTTCCGTGGCGCTGGACCGCACCGAGTTGCGCGCGGCACGGCGCGCCTTCAACACCATGCTGGCCTGGTCGCTGGGCGCGCTTGGCGCGGGGCTGCTGCTGGCGGTGGCCGCGCAGGTGCGCTTCGGGCTGGCGCCGCTCAAGCGCCTGCGGCAAGCCCTGGCGGCAATGCAGGCGCGGCGCGAGCGCCGCCTCGGCGGAAAATGGCCAACCGAGGTGCAACCGCTGGTCAGCGAGATCAACACGCTGCTCGACGACAACACGCAGGCGCTGGAGCGGTCGCGGCGGCAGGCGGCGGACCTGGCCCATGCCGTCAAGACGCCGCTGGCGGTGCTCGCCAACGAGGCAGTCAGCCTGCCGGACCCGGCCGCCGCAGCCGTCTCGCGCCAGGTGGATGCCATGCGGCGGCAGGTCGACCACCACCTGGCCCGCGCCCGCGCGGCGGGCGCCGCGGCCGCACGTGGCCAGCGTATCGAGGCAGGCCCCGCCGCGCGTGAACTGACACGCGCGCTGGCGCGCCTGCATGCTGCGCGCCAGCTCGACATGGACGTGGAGGGCGAAGGACACTTCGCCGGCGACCGTCAGGACCTAGTGGAGATGCTCGGCAACCTGCTCGACAACGCCTGCCAGTGGGCACGTTCGCAGGTACGCATCCGCCTGCATGAAGATGCCGAGGCGGCGGTACTTGAAGTCCTCGTGGAAGACGATGGCCCCGGCATGCCGCCCGAGGCGCGCGAGCTTGCCGCGGCCCGCTTCGGGCGGCTGGACGAAAGCGCCGCCGGCAGCGGGCTCGGGCTTGCCATCGTCACCGAAATTGCGGCGATGTACGAAGGATCGCTGGAGCTGGGCACCAGCACGCTGGGCGGCCTGGCGGCGCGCCTGCGGCTGCCGGCCGGCATGGCCTGACCGGCCCCGCAGGAGTTGCAGGCAGCCGTGTCAGGACGTGCGTGCCAGCATGGCGTCGCGCGTGTCCGTCGCCAGACCGCACGCGAACGCGGTTTCCGCCACCAGGAACAAGGGGCCGACCAGCAGCCCGACCAGGTCATCGACGAAGGCGGGCTTGCGGCCTTCATAGTAGTGGCCGACGAACTGGATGATCCAGCCCGCAACGAACAGCCCCACGCCGGCGGCAAGCCATGCCCAGGTGGGCAGCGCCGCCAGATGCGCGCCGGCGTATACGAACAGCGCGAGGATTATCGCCATGGCTATGCCGAAGCCCGCTGACAGGCGCAGGTAGAACAGGCACGACAGCGCGTACACCACCATGGCGGGCGTGAGATGGGCCGGGCCTTCGCCCAGCGGCATGGCGGGCCGCCCCAGCAGCGTGGTGACGGCGAGCACGATCATCGGGATCCCGATGAAATGCGTGGCGACATTGCGCGAATCGCGGTGATAGGCGGCGTAGTTGGCCAGATGCTCGACCAGGGTTTTCATGAGGCGTCTCCTTGTGCGCGGGTCCGGTGGATGCGGCAACCCCGGCGCCTCGCTGTCTTGTGGGTTCTTGTCGATTTATAGTAGTGGGCGGGTCCCGCGGCGTCTGTCTGATTTTTGACAGTCGGACGCGCCGCGCAGTACGGTTCAACCCGAACAGAACAAGACAGGAGACAACATGGGCATGGCTCAGCCTCCGGGCGGCGGCACACGCGCTCCGTCAGGCATCCCCCGCGCCACACCCGGCGGCAGTGCGGCACATTCACGCCCGGACGCCGCTGTCGCGCTGCACGCGAGCCCCTGGTTTTCCCAGTTGCCGGAGGCGTTGCGCCAGGCGCTTCTGGAGGATGGCGCATGGCGCCGGCTGGGCGCCGGAGAAATGCTGTTTGCACGCGGCGACGCATTCGACGGGCTCTATTGCGTGGCCGGCGGCACCATGCAAGTCGATGCCGCCGGCGAGTCCGGCAAGGCGGCCCTGCTCGGCCTGCTGGAAGCGGGCGCCTGGTTCGGCGAAATCTGCCTGTTCGACGGGCTGCCGCGCACCCACGACGCGCGCGCCGTGCACGCCGCGCTGCTGTGGCATATCCCGCGCGCGAGCCTGGAGCGCCGGCTCGCGCAGCACCCGGCATGGTGGCGCGAGTTCGGCTTGTTGCTCGCCGCCAAGACGCGGATGGTCTTCGACTATGTCGAGGAAATGCAGCTGCTGCCGCCGGCCGCGCGCATTGCCCGCCGGCTGGCCGCCATTGCGCGCGGCTATGGCAACCCGCCTCACGCTGCGGAGGACGCAGCCCCCGCTACGCCCCCCGCGATCCAGACCGTGAAGATTCCGCAGGAACAGCTTGCGCAGATGCTCGGCCTGTCGCGGCAGACGGTCAACCAGGCACTGCGCGAGCTTGAATCGCGCGGCCTGCTGCGCCTGCGGTACGGCAGCGTCGAACTGCTGGACCTTGCCGCACTCGAAGCGCTCAACTGAATACGGTACGCGACATGATCATGCTCGATCCCAACCGCCTGGACGCCTATCTTGCCCGCCTGGGCATCGCCACCCCACCCTCGCCCACACTGGAAGCGCTCGACGCGCTGATCGCGGCGCAGCTCACGCATATCCCGTTCGAGAACATCGACCCGCTGCTGGGCAGCCCGGTTCGTATCGATATTGACGCCGTCTTCGACAAGCTCGTTACGCGCCGGCGCGGCGGCTATTGCTTCGAGCTCAACACGCTGCTGGCTGCCGCGCTGACGGCCCTGGGCTATGCCGTGACCCCGCTTGCCGCACGCGTGCGCTGGGGCGTGGCCGACACGGTCCAGACCCTGGCTTCGCACATGCTGCTGCGCGTGGAAGTAGCGCATCGCAGCTATCTTGCCGATGTGGGCTTTGGCGGCCCCACGCCTTACCAGGCCCTGCCCATGTCGACGCCACCTGCCAGGTCGTTCCCATACCGCCTGGTCGCGGCGCCGGAAGACACCATGGCTGGCGCGTTCCACTGCCAGGATCTGGAAGTGCGCGGCGCGGAAGGCTGGCTCAAGGTCTACCGTTTCGACCTGTCGCCGCAGCCGTGGATCGATTTCATCCCGCGCAACTGGTACATCAGCACGCACCCGGATAGTATCTTCACGCAGCGGCTCATGCTGGCCCGCACCGACGGCGACTTGCGCCTGACCCTCGCCAACGGCGACCTGGCGGAACGCAGCGCGAACGGCAGCTCGCGGCGGCAGACGCTGGCTTCGGCCGACGATGTCATCGACGCCCTCGTCAACCGCTTCCAGCTGGAACTCGACGCGGAAGTGCGCGACCGGCTCGGGCGTGTGCTGCCCGCGCTGCTGCACGCCTGAATCCCTGCCCTCACTGCGCGCTGTCCGGCAGCGAACTCATGCATGCCGCGCATTGCCCGCAGAAAGAATACTGATATGGACCCGCTGGCGGTGGCTTCCCTGTGGACTGGCCCAAAGGCCCCAACCATAATGTGCCGGCAGGCCCCAAGGGGCGCTGTCCAACAGAACACAGGCAGGCCCCGGACGGGCCGCCCCGATATCAGGAGACTCCATGTCATTGTTCGATTTGTCGGGCAAGGTCGCGATCGTGACCGGCTCATCGCGCGGCATCGGCCGCGCCATTGCGGAGCAGATGGCGGTCCAGGGCGCCAAAGTGGTCATTTCGTCGCGCAAGATCGAAGCGTGCCAGGAAGTCGTCGATGCCATCAATGCGCGCCACGGCGCCGGCACCGCGATCGCCATCCCGGCCAATATCTCTTCGAAGGACGACCTGCAGCGCCTCGTCGATGAAACCAACCGCGCGTTCGGCAAGATCGATGTCCTCGTCTGCAACGCCGCATCGAACCCGTACTACGGCCCGATGAGCGGCGTGTCCGACGACCAGTTCCGCAAGGTGCTGGACAACAATGTCATCTCGAACCACTGGCTGATCCAGATGGTGGCGCCGCAGATGATCGAGCGCAAGGACGGTTCGATCATCATCGTCTCGTCCATCGGCGGCCTGCGCGGCTCGCCGACCATCGGCGTGTACAACATCTCGAAGGCCGCCGACTTCCAGCTCGCGCGCAACCTCGCCGTGGAGTTCGGTCCGCACAATGTGCGCGTGAACTGCATCGCGCCCGGACTGATCAAGACCGACTTTGCCCGCGCGCTGTGGGAAGACCCCGAGCGCTACAAGCAATCGACCCAGGGCGCGCCCCTGCGCCGCATCGGCGAACCGGTCGAGATCGCCGGCGCGGCCGTCTTCCTAGCCTCCGCGGCGAGCACCTTCATGACGGGCCAGGCCATGGTCGTCGACGGCGGTGTCACGATCTGATGCCTGACGCAAGGCGGCGCCGCCGCCTTGCCAGCCTTGCCCGTTGTTCCCCGCTGTTCCCTGCATTTCCTGCGTTTCCCTCAAGGATGGCGCGTTGCGCCGTCCGCCACCTGCATTGCAGTCCGGGAGGCAGTCATGTCCAGCAATTTCGAGCCGGCCGGCAACTGGCCAGCCATGTCACTGGCCGAGGCCCACGCCCGGCTTACCGCGCCGGGCGCTCCGTTCGAAACGGAAACGCGCGTCATCCGCGGCATTCCCACCACCGTCTGGAAAAACGCGCCGCCCACGCTGCGCGACCTGTTCCAGGCCACGCAAGCCTTCGGCGAGCGTACCTTCGTGGTCTACGAAGACGAGCGCGTCACCTATGCGGGCTTCCGGCGCGCGGCACTGCACGTCGCACAGGCCCTTGTGCGCGACGGCGTCCGCCCGGGCGACCGCGTGGCAGTCGCCATGCGCAACCTGCCCGAATGGCCGGTGGCGTTCTACGGCGCCCTGCTGACCGGCGCCATCGTCACGCCGCTGAATGCGTGGTGGAGCGGAGCGGAGCTTGAATACGGGCTGGTCGATTCAGGCAGCCGCGTGGCGATTGTCGACGCGGAACGGCTGGATCGACTGGCGGCGCATCTGCCCAACTGCACCGCGCTGGAGCGCGTCTATGTGTCGCGCGCGGGCTCTCTGGGTGGCGAGGCGAAGGTCGTGCCGCTGGAAAGCGTGACCGGTCCCTCCGCGACCTGGGCAACGCTGCCCGAACTACCGCTTCCCGACGTGGACATCGCGCCGGAAAACGACGCAACGATCTTCTATACCTCGGGCACCACCGGCAAGCCCAAGGGCGCGCTTGGCACGCATCGCAATGCCACCAGCGTTGCCGTGGCCGGCCTGTTCAGCCCGCTGCGCAACCTGCTGCGCCGCGGTGAGCCAATTCCCTCGCCGGATCCGGCCGCGCCGCAGAAGGCCGTGTTGCTGTCCGTCCCGTTCTTCCACGTGACCGGATGCATGGCTGTGTTGAACAGCGCGCTGGCGACCGGCGGCAAGATCGTGCTGATGCACCGCTGGGATGCGTTGCGTGCGCTCGAACTGATCGAGCGGGAGCGTTGCACCACGGCCGGCGGCGTGCCCACCATCGCCTGGCAACTGCTGGAGCATCCGGAGCGCGGGCGCTTCGACCTGTCGTCGCTGGAAAGCATCAGCTACGGCGGCGCGCCGGCCTCGCCGGAACTCGTGCGCCGCATCGGCGAAACCGTTCCGCAGTCGGCGCCGGGCATCGGCTGGGGCATGACCGAAACCTCCGCCACGTTCACGAGCCATAGCGCGGAGGAGTACGTGCTGCGGCCGGACAGCAGCGGCCCGGCCCTGCCGATTGGCGAAATGAAGGTCGTGGATGGCCGCGGCCGTGCGCTGCCGGCCGGCGAAGCCGGCGAGCTGATGGTGCGTGGTGCGAATGTGGTGCGCGGGTACTGGAACAAGCCCGAGGCTACCGCGCAGACCTTTGCCGATGGCTGGCTGCGCACTGGCGATATCGCCAGGCTCGACGAAGACGGTTACCTCTATATCGTCGACCGGATGAAGGACATGCTGATCCGCGGCGGCGAGAACATCTACTGCATCGAGGTGGAAAGCACGCTCTACGAGCACCCGGCGGTCATGGATGCCGCCCTGGTCGGCATTCCGCACAGGATGCTGGGCGAGGAACCGGGGGCCGTGGTCAGCCTGAAGCCCGGCCTGCACGCCACCGAAGCCGAGCTGCGCGGTTTTGTCGCGCAGCGGCTGGCGGCGTTCAAGGTGCCGGTGCGGATCATCGTGCTGCCCGACCTGCTGCCGCGCAATGCGAACGGCAAGATCCTGAAATCGAATCTGCGCAAGCTGTTCGGGCCAGACACCTGATCCGGGCCGGGCAGTCGGATGGCCGGGCGGCTACTTGACCGGAATGGCGGTATCGCCCGGCACCGGCACGGCCGTCACGCTGTTCTGCGGGCTGCCGCTGACGATGCGGTCGGAATACGTCAGGTAGACCAGCGTATTGCGCTTGCGGTCGATGGCACGGATCACGTGCAGGGTCTTGAACAGGATCGACATGCGCTCCGAGAACACGTCGTCCTGCTGGCGCAGCGGCCCCTTGAACGAGATCGGCCCTACCTGACGGCATGCAATCGACGCCTCGGGCGGATCTTCCGCCATGCCCAGTGTGCCCTTGATGCCACCCGTGCGGGCGCGTGACACGTAGCAGGTCACGCCCTGCACCATCGGGTCGTCATACGCTTCGATGACCACCTTGTCCGAGCCGGTCATGCGGAAATTGGTATTGACGCTGCCAATTTCCTCGGCCATCGCATGGGCGCCGGCCACCGCAAGGCAGGCACCGGCAAGCAGGGAATGAACGCGGGCCATGGCCGGATCAGCTCCCGCTCACCTTGATGGCGTCGTGGCGCTTTTCCATTTCCTGGCGCAGTGCGCGGCGCTGCTGGGCCGCCGCAAAGCGCTGGCGCTCGACCTCGTCGCGCGGCTCCAGCGGTGGCACCTCGGCCGGCGCGCCATTGTCGTCGACAGCCACCATGGTGAAATAGCAGCTGTTGGTGTGGCGCACCAGCTTGCTGCGGATATTCTCGGTCACCACCTTGATGCCGATTTCCATGGAGCTGCGTCCGGTGAAATTCACCGAGGACAGGAAGGTCACCAGCTCACCGACGTGGATGGGCTGGCGGAACACCACCTGGTCCACCGACAGCGTGACCACGTACCGGCCGGCATAGCGGCTGGCGCAGGCATAGGCCACCATGTCCAGGTACTTGAGGATGGTGCCGCCGTGCACGTTGCCGGAGAAATTGGCCATGTCCGGCGTCATCAGCACGGTCATGGAAAGCTGGTGGGACTGGTCGTTCATGATGATGGTGCAGATTGCGGGGGCCGAGGCGCGGCAGTGTAACCCGTAAACCGGCGCTCGGGGGGCCCCGGAGCGGGCGCGGCACGGGTAGCCGCCCGATATGGCCGGAGCGCCACGCGCGCGGCATCGGGCCACCACGCCGCCAACAAAAAAAGCGGCCCGACAGGCCGCTCTCTCGCTACTCCGGACGCAGACAGCTTACTTCTTCTTGTTCACGGCGTCCTTGAAACCCTGTCCAGCAGAAAACTTGACGGTCTTCGCTGCCGGAATCTTGATCGTTTCCCCCGTGCGCGGGTTGCGGCCCGTGCGGGCGGCGCGCTTGCCCGAGCTGAAGCTGCCAAAACCCACCAGCGTTACCGAATCACCCTTGGCCACTGCCTTCTTGATACTGTCCAGCGCTGCGTTGAGCGCACGCTCGGCTGCGGCGTTGCTCAGTTCTGCTTCCGCGGCGATGGCCGATACCAGTTCACCTTTATTCATGGCTGATTTCCCTTGTTGGTCGTCGTCACCGATGTATCTGCCAGCAGGCATTGCATCGATCGGCGCAGTCTAATCTGCCCTTCGCGCCTTGGGCAATCCCCAGTGGCACCAATGCAACGAAAAAACCCGGAAATCCTTGCTTGAGGCCGGATAGCGGGAGATTTTGCCCTCTGTTCCGGCCGTTTTGCCTGCGTGATTTCTGCCGGGAGCGCAAGTGGACAGCGCCCGCCTGTCGCCCGGTCACGACAGCATGGCCGGGCCGCACCCGCGATTCACCGCTATGGTGCAATGCACCGTCACGGTTCATGACAACCCATTCCGGCTGCATCATTGTGGCGCGCGCCGGCCGTTCCGCTCGGTTCGAAATATCTGGCTGCACCACGCCGCCGCCTGAAATTGCGCCCGCCTGGTGGCAATCCGGTGCGAATCCCACCACGGCGGTGCAATCGGCACCAGCATGCAGCCAGTTCTGGAATGGTTTTTGCATACCCATGCTCCCATTTTGAGCATGAGGAACCTATGGACAATTGGAAGACTGGCACCGACGCCATGTTCATCCTGCTTGGCGCAATCATGGTGCTGGCCATGCACGCCGGCTTCGCCTTCCTGGAACTGGGCACGGTGCGCAAGAAGAACCAGGTCAATGCGCTGGTGAAGATCCTGGTGGACTTCGCGGTTTCCACCATTGCCTATTTCTTTATTGGCTATACCGTTGCCTACGGCGTGCAATTCATGGCCGGCGCCGATACGCTGGCACAAAAGAGCGGCTACGAACTGGTCAAGTTCTTTTTCCTGGCGACCTTTGCCGCGGCCATTCCCGCGATTATCTCGGGCGGCATTGCCGAACGCTCGCGTTTCAATCCGCAGCTGCTCGCGACCTTTGTCCTGGTTGGCTTTGTCTATCCGTTCTTCGAAGGCATTGCCTGGAATCATCGTTTCGGCATCCAGGACTGGATCACCAGCGTGACCGGCGCCCCGTTCCACGATTTCGCCGGTTCGGTCGTGGTCCACGCGGTAGGCGGCTGGATTGCCCTGCCCGCGGTACTGCTGCTCGGCGCACGCCGGGGCCGTTACCAGAAGGATGGCCGCATCAGCGCGCATCCGCCGTCGAATATCCCGTTCCTGGCACTGGGTGCATGGGTGCTGGCGGTGGGCTGGTTCGGCTTCAATGTCATGAGCGCGCAGACCGTGGACAAGATCAGCGGCCTGGTCGCCATCAATTCGCTGATGGCCATGGCCGGTGGCACGCTGGCCGCCTGGTGGGCCGGCCGCAACGACCCGGGCTTCGCCTACAACGGCCCGCTGGCAGGCCTGGTCGCCGTCTGCGCCGGGTCCGACCTGATGCATCCGCTCGGCGCGCTGATCACCGGCGCCGTGGCCGGCGTGCTGTTTGTCCACCTGTTCACGCTCGCGCAGAACAAATGGCACATCGACGATGTACTCGGTGTGTGGCCGCTGCACGGGCTTTGCGGCGCCTGGGGCGGCATTGCGGCCGGCATCTTCGGCACGCACGCGCTGGGCGGCATCGGCGGTGTTTCGCTGGGCGCGCAGCTGATCGGCACCCTGCTCGGCATCGTGATCGCCCTGGCGGGCGGCACGCTCGTCTATGGCACGCTCAAGAAGCTGGTGGGCATCCGTCTCGATGCGGAAGCCGAGTTCAACGGCGCCGACCTGACCCTGCATCGCATCTCGGCCACGCCCGAGCGCGAAACCAACTGGTAAGTCCCCCGCAGGAACGCGCGCGCAGGCGCCGTTCCTGACAATTCTTTTCTTGAACTTCCCCGGACGGCATGGCAATAATTGCCGTGCCCGTCATCTTGCGCCGCGCCAGCGTGCAAGATTTGCCAGACAGTCTTCGCAGTTCTTCGTTGCGTGCCGGCCCAAAGCCGGCCAACAGACCAGGGGAATGCCGATGGATGCGTCAACGTTGGAGAAGTTGAAGGTCGTGGTGATTGCCTATGCCACGGAATTCGGGGTCAAGGTCCTCGCCGCGCTGGCCTTCTGGATCATCGGCCGCTGGCTGATCCATGTCGTGGTACGCATGGTCCAGGGCGCGCTGGGCAGGCAGCAGGTGGATCCGACCCTGCTGCGCTACGTCGGCTCGATCGTGACGGTTGCGCTGAACGTGGTCCTGGTGATCGGCATCCTCGGCTACTTCGGCATCCAGACCACGACCTTCGCGGCATTGATCGCTGCCGCCGGCGTGGCCATCGGCATGGCCTGGTCGGGCCTGATGGCCAACTTCGCGGCCGGCGCTTTCCTGGTCGTGCTGCGGCCTTTCAAGGTCGGAGATTTCGTGACCATCGGCGGGGTCACCGGCACGGTGCGCGAGATCGGCCTGTTCGCCACGACCCTCGACACGCCGGACAACATCCTGACGGTGATCGGCAATAACAAGATCTTCTCGGACACCATCCAGAATTTCAGCATCAACGCGTTCCGCCGCGTGGATCTGAAGGCCCAGCTTGCCGGCAGCACCGACGCGGCCGCCGCGGTGGCGTTGCTCAAGGAGCGTATCGGCGCGATTCCGAATGTCCTGGCCGATCCGCCGGTCGACGTCGAGATCCTCGAATTCACGCTGGTCGGGCCGGTCCTGGCGGTACGTCCGTACTGCCACAACGACCACTACTGGCAGGTCTATTTCGACAGCAATCGCATCATTCGCGAAAGCTTTGGCCAGGCGGGCTATGCCTCGCCCATGCCGGCGCAGATGGTGGTCGTGAAGAACGCCGCCGCCTGACGCTCAAGCCGCTGCAGCCGTCGACGGCCCTGCGCTTCCCCAGGCGCGCAACGCCACTGCCCCGACACCGCACACGGCCATCACCACGGCCAGCGGCATGGCCGTGCCGTCATGCCACAGGCTGACAGCGGCGCCGGCCACGGTGCCCAGTGAAAACTGCAGCGTCCCCATCAGCGCCGAGGCCGTGCCGGCGCGATGCCCCTGATGCGTCAGTGCCAGCGCCGACGCATTGGGCGTGATGCAACCCAGCGCACCGATAAAGACGAAGAAGCCGGCCAGCAGCACGGGCAGCACCAGCACGCCGGCCAGCGCCGCGGCCGCCAGCATCAGGCCCGCCGCGCATGGTGCGAGCACCGCGCGCCCGAGCACCTGGTCAAGCGTGCGCCCGTGCACCAGGCGTGAATTCAGTTGCGACATGGCGATCAGCCCGAGCGCATTGGCACCGAATACAAAACCATAGTGCGACGGGTCGATGCCGTGGAGCTCGATCAGCACGAACGGCGATCCCGCGATATAGGCGAACATGCCGGCCTGCCCGAACCCGGCCGCCAGCGAATAGCCCAGGAATTCGCGGTCGCGCAGCAGTTCGGCATAGTTTGCCGCCACCGCACCGGGATGCAGCTGCGCGGCGCGTTCACGCGGCAGGGACTCCTCCATGCGGAAGTGCACCAGCGCCAGGATCAGCACGCCCGCAAGCGTCAACAACCAGAAGATGGCACGCCAGCCCAGGGTACTCAGGATGGCGCCGCCGATGATCGGCGCCAGGATCGGCGCCAGCCCCATCACCAGCATCAGCGACGAGAATGCCCGGGCCGATTCATGGGCATCGAGCCGGTCGCGGATCACCGCGCGGGCCATCACCATGCCGGCACAGCCGCCCAGTGCCTGCAGGAAACGCCAGAGCATCAGCGACTCGACGCTGCGCGCCATGGCGCAGCCGGCCGCGGCCAGCGCATACAGGCCCAGGCCGACATACAACGGCGGCTTGCGCCCGAAACGGTCGCTGATCGGTCCGTAGAATGCCTGCCCGAGTGCCAGCCCCACCAGGAACGTGCCCAGCGTCAGCTGCACCTGCCCGATATCCACATGCAGGTCCGCGGACAGCGCCGGAAAGCTGGGCAGGTACATGTCGATCGACAGCGGCGCAATGGCCGTCAGCGAGGCGCAGATCAACAGCCAGGCGGGAAAGCGCGCAGCCTTCTGGCTGCTGGAGGATTGAGGCATCAGTGTCAGTTCCGGGGAGTCCTTGCCAGCGGCGGCAGCGCATGCCAGCCGGCCGCCAGACCGCGAATTGTTGCACAGCATGACAAATCTGGCTGGAATGACAAAGATCCAATGTTTGTGGCATCTGCCGCCAGGCTGCACCAGCGCAATGCCATGCCCCGCCAACGACGGGTTCGACAAATATCCTAATCTTGGCAGTATTGGTTTGACTGGCAGTTTCGCGGAGCTGCGCGTGTGTTAACGTGTGGCGCCGCTTTCACGCGAATGGGGGTGGAGGGTACAATGCGAGCCTGTCGGCCCTGTCTACGCGACAGACCGGCGGCCGCGCAGAGATGGGCGACAGGTTTGCCCCGGCAACGTTATCCTGCATGAGAATACGACACACGCCGCTCACCGCTACGCTAGGCACAGCCGCTCTCGCGGCTGCACTGCTGCTGCCTTGGCCGGCGCACTGCGCTCCGGCACAGCTGCGCACGCTGCCTGCCTCGGCACCGGCGCCGGCGCCCGTATTCGATGAAGCCGATGCACTGTCCCGCATGCTCAAGGGGGCGGCCACCGGACAGAATACCGGCGCGGCGGGCGTGCCTGAACTGCTGCGCAACACCAACCGGCCCGACAGCGTGCTGGCGCGCGCGTGCCGCCAGCTCAACGACGCGCTGCCGATCGAGATCGATGGGGAGACCCGCCTGCGGCGCTGCCAGTCGACACCGGGCAAACACGTGCTGTTCCAGCTCGAGCTGACCAACTACCGTGGGCCGATGCTTGATCTTGCAAGCTTCGAGGTCAAGTACGCGGCTCCGTTGCAGCGCAATATCTGCGCCAACCGCGACGTGGAAATCCTGACCAAGCTGGGCCTCAGCATGATGTTCCGCTACATGACACGGAACGACCGCGGCGAACGCCGCGTCGGCGACGTCTACATCAACGCGCCGATCTGCACCGCGGCCCTGCGCTAAGGACCGCTGCGCAAGTCATTGCGGAGCGCCGCGGTTGCGCGCCCCTGCCCCGTTCAGGCGACGCGCGGACGCAGCGGCAGCACGTTCGGCGCGCGCCGGACCAGCAGCCGGATATCCTTCCACCCGGCATCGGCCAGCGGCGATCCCCAGACGAGTTCATGCAGCTTTGACAGCGCGAACGGATCGCCCAGCAGGATATGCCGCTGCGACGCCGTCAGCGCGCGCGGGCCGCCCGTCAGTGCGTGTTGCACCAGTGCCGCGTGGCGCTCCTTCGCGGATTCCGGCTGCACGACACGGGCCGACGCCGTCGCGCACATCAGCGCGTTGGTCACCGGATCGACCACGGCATCCACGAAGTCGGGCGTCTCGGCCACTTGCTCCACGTGTTGCTGCGTTTCGACGATTTCCCGCGGCGGCATGGCTTCCTCGGGAATCAGGAACAGACCGGCCTCGCGCGATGCGCGGCCGAACGATACCCGCGACAACATGACCGACAACGGGATCGACAATGCCAGTGATCCCACGATCGGCAACAGCCACAGCACGAACGACGGATTCAGCCAGTACACCAGCGCGCCCCACGCGAGGCCCAGCAAGGTGTGCGAACCATGCCGGCGCAGCGCTTCGCCCCAGGTCGTCTCGGCGTCTTCGCGCGGGGGCGATTTCCAGGAGATCCCCCAGCCGCTGTAGGCCGCCACCACGAACTTGGTGTGGAACAGCATCCGGGTCGGCGCCAGCAAGGCGGACAGCACGACCTCGATCAGCATGCTCAGCACCAGGCGCGGCAAGCCGCCATACTGGCGCGCCTGGCGCACCAGCAGCAGCACGCTGGCCACCTTGGGCAGGAACAGCAGCGTGGCGGTGGCCGAGAACAGCGCCAGGGCCTTTTGCGGATGCCATTCGGGCCAGGTCGGGAACAACTGGTAAGGCTGCGTGAAATACTCGGGCGGCACCAGCGCATGGCGGGCCAGCATCGCCGTCGACAACAGCAGGAACAGGAACCACAGCGGTGCCGACAGGTAGGCCATGATCCCGGTCAGGAACACGGCACGGTGCACCACGTGAAAGCCCTGCTTCAGCCACAGCCGGAAATTCATCAGGTTGCCCTGGCACCAGCGGCGGTCGCGCTTGACCTCGTCGAGCAGGTTCGGTGGCAGCTCTTCGTACGAGCCCGGCAGGTCATACGCAATCCACACGCCCCAGCCCGCGCGGCGCATCAGTGCGGCCTCGACAAAGTCGTGCGACAGGATCTCGCCCGACAGCGGCCCGCGGCCGGGCAGCGGCGCCAGCGCGCAGTGTTCCATGAAGGGCTTGACGCGGATGATCGCGTTGTGGCCCCAGTAGTGCGACTCGCCCAGTTGCCAGTAATGCAGGCCCGCCGTGAACAGCGGACCGTACACGCGCGTGGCGAATTGCTGCACGCGCGCATAGAGGGTTTCGCGCCCCACGGCCAGCGGCGCGGTCTGGATGATGCCCGCACCCGGATTCGCCTCCATGAGGCGCACCAGCGTGGCCAGGCAATCGCCGCTCATCACGCTGTCGGCGTCGAGCACCACCATATAGCGGTACTTGCTGCCCCAGCGGCGGCAGAAATCGGCCACGTTGCCGGTCTTGCGCTTGACCCGGTGACGGCGCCAGCGATAGAAGATCCGCCCGAAGCCGCCAACCGCGCGGCACACTTCCATCCATGCGTCGACCTCCGCCGTGCGCAGGTCCGGGTTGCCGCTGTCGGACAGGACGATGAAATCGAAATTGGCAAGATGGCCCGTGCGCTCGAGCGATTCGTAGGTCGCGCGCAGGCCGGCGAAGACACGGGTCACGTCCTCATTGCAGATCGGCATGATGACTGCCGTGCGCGCATCGGGCGCAAGCGGTGCATCGGGCGCGGCGGAGCGCGAGATCAGGTGCCGGTCGCCGCCTTTGGCCAGCACCAGGAAGCCCATCATGGCGGTCCAGAAGCCGGCCGACACCCACGAGAACAGCACCGCGAACAGGACCAGGATCGCGATCTCGAGCGGATCGGCGCCATGGTACGGCAGCACCCTGGTCATGAAGTACGTGGCCAGCACCGTCTGTGCGATCACCAGCCCCAGCAGGAACCAGCGCCGATGCGAGCCGGCGGGATGCCACTTGCCTTCGGCATCGGGACCATCGTGCAGGGTGTCCCAGGTTTCGGGGATCTGCGGGCGGCCCAGCATGCGGCGCCAGGTATTGCGCAGCCAGCCGGTGACGATATGCGGCGGCCACTGGCGCGGCACCATCGAGCTGCGTTCCGGCTCGGGTCCGGTGTCGACGTGGACAGTGCCATCGGCTCTGCGCTTGAGCAAGGGTTCGCCGGCGGCTTGCGGATTGCCATAGGCCAGCGAGAAACGCCGCGCGACCGAGGCGTAGGTCGGACCGCCCGGCGCAGGCGGTTCATCCCTGGCCGGTTCGCGCGCCGACAGCCTGGACTGCAGTTGCTCGATCGCAGCCTGGGCGTCGCGCGGATCGATGGCGATTCCGCCGGTAGCGGGCGCAGGCGGATCGGCCAGCAGTTCCGTGCGCAATTCAGAGGATACGGGCAGGCGGTCGACATAGCGCTCGCATGCCGCCGCCTGGGCCGGTCGCTGCTTTAGCCTGGGGGTAAGATGTAGCTCCACGTCTCGGATAAGGTTGTATTGCCGTTGCGAAGATAGCCGCGCAACTCAACCGGCTTGTTGACATCCTTGCGGCGCATCATCATGGTCATGCGCCAGCCGCCGGTGGCGTCATTGCGCTGCACCGACGTCTTGATCAGTTCGGCATTGGCATCGGCCGAGACCACCGGGTCGATGCGCACATCGGCCGGCAGCTTGCGGAAGGCCGGGCCTTCGAAATCCACCACCAGCGAGAAGCTAGTGTCGTCCTGCTTGCGCGTGAGGCCCTGCCCCAGGCGCGTCTGCGTGACCCACGACAGCGGCGGCATCTGCTCGCCATCCTTCTGCCACATCAGGCGGTATTCGTAGTCGAACGGCTGCCTGGGCTTGGGCGGGTTGTCGGGCACCCAGTACGCCACGATGTTGTCGTTGGTCTCGTCCGGCGTCGGGATCTGCACCAGCTCCACCCTGCCCGAGCCCCAGTTGCCGCGCGGCTCCACCCAGCCACTCGGCCGCCGTTCATACCACGCGCCGATTTCCTGGTAGTTGGCGAAGCTGCGGTCGCGCTGCATCAGCCCGAAGCCCTGCGGATTGGTAGCGGAAAACGACGTCACCAGCAGGCGCTTCGGATTGACCAGTGGCCGCCAGACCCATTCCCCGGTACCGAGATGGATCGAAAGCCCGTCGGAGTCATGCACTTCCGGGCGGAAGTCGGGCTGCGAAGGCGGCTGGTTCTCGCCGAACAGGTACATGCTGGTCAGCGGCGCCAGGCCAAGCTTGGTCACGTTCTCGCGCAGGAACAGGCGCGACTTGACCTCCATCGAGGTCTCTTCGCCTGGCTTGATGACAAAGCGATAGGCCCCGCTCACACGGCGCGAATCCATCAGCGCATAGATCGTCAGTTGCTTGTCCGATGCGGAGGGCCGCTCGATCCAGTATTCGACGAAGCGAGGAAACTCCTCGCCCGAATTGAGCGCGGTGTCCACGGCCAGTCCGCGCGCGGACAGCCCGTACCACTGGTCCTTGCCGAGCGCGCGGAAGTAGCTCGCGCCGAGGAACGAAGCCAGTTCATCCTTGCGCTTGCCCGGGTTGAGCGGATACAGCACGCGGAAACCGGCGAAGCCCAGGCCCTTGAGCCGCGCGGCGTCGACCTTGTGCGGACCATAGTTGAACGCGGCCGGATCGAAACGGAATTCGCGCACGCTGCCGCTGACCACCTCGTGGATGCGCACGGGCTGGTCGAAGACCATGCCCTCGTGGAAGAACGACAGCTCGAACGGCAGGCGCGCATTGCGCCAGGCAAACCGGTCCGGCTTGTACTCGATCTCGCGGTACTGCTCGTAGGACAGTTCGCGCAGTTCACTCGGCAGGTTCTGCTGTGCTGCCTTGTAGGGAGAGGCCGCCAGCTGGCGCGCCCGCGCCGCAACCGTATCGAAATCGAAGGCATGCGCCGCCACGGCAAGCAAGGCGAGCGCGCCGCCACCCAGCCACCGCGCCATCCGCGCACCCGCGCCGGCCGAGGTCCCGCGACAGCGGGCAAGGCCGGAAGGCCGTGCTGGCAATGGTTCGGACAGGCTTAGCGTGGCGTTTGATGACATGAATGCCCAGATTGGAAGCGTGGACGGTGCAACCGGCTCTTGCGGCCGGAATGGCGGACGACCTGGGGGACGGCTCAGGGATCCACCAAGCAAGAGACAGACCTGACACGACAGTCACGGCCGGCCCGGGGCGCGAAAAAACCGAGCCAGCCGGCTCGGTCTCGCTTGGGTGCGAAGTGCAATAAACCTTAACAATTCGAGACGCAAAAGTCACGTTTCGATCACGCAAGGTTTGCAACAAAATGAAACCCCTGCCACGGGAACGGCGCATCGCGCCGGCACCGCGGACGTCCGCGTCACACCGCGCGGACAGCGGCAACTGCCGCGCGGCGTTTGATCCGGCCAGCTACGAAGCGCTACTGCTTCGCGCCGTCGGTGTAGGTGTCGAACTTGCCGCTCTTGGCGCCGTCGGTATAGGTATCGAATTTGCCGGTCTTGGCGCCGTCCGTGTACGGGTCAGACTTGCCAACCCGGTTTGCGCCTTCGATTGGCTGGAGTTGGTCGGTACGCGCGCCGGGGGCCAGCGATGTCATGCTGTCAGACTTCGCGCCTTCGGTATAGACATCGAATTTGCCGGTCTTGGCGCCGTCGGTATAGGTGTCGAACTTGCCAGCCTTGGCGCCGTCCGTGTACGGATCGAACTTTCCGCTCTTGGCGGCCGGCGACTGGGCATGCACGACGCCAAACGCGGCGGCGAGGGCCAGGCCGAGGGTAAGGTGGCGCAGCTTCATGGGGACTCCTCTCGCGGTGATTGCGCGTTGTGCCACGCTGCCTGCCGAGGCGGATGGCGTCGCGGCAGGCATCAGTGGCAACAATCAACGCTAGGCCAGTGAAAATCGCCTGTCAACCACGCCACCGCACAAGCGGCGCGAGAGGCGCCGCCAGCGGTCATTGCCGCGATAGTTGGGCTTACAATGCACTGGCCCGCGCGACGGCACGCCGCGCCAACGAACAGAAAAAGGAACCACCATGCTGTCTCGGCAAGCCCGACGCCTCCCCACCGTTGCCCTGGCCAGCGCACTGGGCGCCACGCTGATGTTCGCCGTGACGGCCCCCGCCCGGGCGTACTTCGACAACTACCTGTCCGGCACCATCATCGGCAAGATGAACAATGATGAGGCGACATCGTTCGCCAAGTCCGTCCGCAAGGCCTTGAACGACACTGCGGACGGTCAGTCGATTGACTGGGAGTTTCCCGCCACCGGCAAGCGCCTGGCGCTGGCCGGCACGCTGACCCCGGTCACGAGCAAGACCGACCAGGGCCAATCGTGCCGCCGACTCAAGACCGATCTCAAGCGCGGCACCGCCGAAGAGCACTGGAGCGGCTGGTTCTGCAAGCAGAAGGACGGCAAGTGGAAGTCACGCCAGGTCGCTGAATAACCGCGACCGGCCCTTAGGGTCTGTCCCCTAGTGGCACAGCCGGCGCATCAGCTCCGAGGCCACCGACCCGGAGGCAGCGGGCTGGAACCGTGAAGATTGCGAGCGGATCGTGTAGAGCGCCTCGCCGCGGGCGAAGCGTTTGCTGTAGAGCGTCTGCTCCACCACGGCCACCATCGACGATGCGCAGTTGAGCACCATGCGCTTGAGCGAGGACCGGATCGGTTCGCCGTTCGTGGTACGGATCACCCCGCTCGGCGCGTTGCGCATCACCACCACGCCGACCTCCGGCCCGGCACGCTTGACGGCGGCCTGGTCGAAGTACGAGATCACGCCGTTGGCGCCCATCAGCGCGAGCCAGCGCTGCGGGTCTGGAGCCGCCCCTTCCGGCGCGGCGACAACGGTACAGCCTTCGCGTGGCGTGGAGCGGAAGACCGTGTCTCCCGATGGCTGCTGGCATTGGTACAGGCCGGCGGCAGCGGCGGGACGGCTATCGTAGCCGGCCCCGGCCTGAGCGTGGGCCGCCATGCCCAGAGCGCAGCCTAACAACAAGGCGGCGCTTCGAAAAACGCGGAAAAACATTGCATCGCCCTCGAATTGACGGGAAAAAACGATCCGCATTGTCGCATATGCCGCCGCGCTTGCCGACCCGTGCGGCGCAAGGCCCACCGCCGATCAGCCGTGTATTTCGCGCCAGGCGACCAGGTCGGCGATGGTCAGTACGGGCAGCCGGTACATTTCGGCGAAGGCCAGCGCCTCGGGACGGCGCGCCATGGTGCCGTCGGGATTCATCAGTTCGCACAGCACCGCGGCCGGAGACAGGCCGGCCATCCGGGCCAGTTCGACTGAGCCTTCGGTATGCCCGCGCCGCACCAGGACACCGCCATCCACCGCGACCAGCGGAAACACGTGGCCCGGGCTGACCACCGCATCGAGCCCGGCATCGTCGGCAATCGCCGCGCGAATGGTCGTGATGCGGTCCGCCGCGCTCACGCCGGTGGTGACGCCCTCGCGCGCCTCGATCGACACGGTGAACGCCGTTCCGTACTGGCTGCGGTTGTTTTCCACCATGGGGCGCAAGCCAAGCTCGCGCACCTTGGCAGCCGTCAGGCACAGGCAGACGATGCCGCTGCATTCGCGGATCATCATCGCCATATTGGATGGCGTGAGGCACTCGGCGGCCAGAATGAGATCGGCCTCATTCTCCCGGTCGTCGTCATCGAGCAGCACAACCGGGCGCCCGTCGCGCATGGCGTCGAGCGCCTGCGCAATGCGCACGGCCAATGGGCGCTCGTCGGCGTCGGCCGCAAGCGTGACGGAATCGGATTCGTTGGAAAGGTTTGGCATGAAACGCTCCTTGCTAGCTGATCAGTGGGCGTTTCAGGGGAGGATCAACGGAAGCGCGCCGGCAAACACAGCAGGCGCGTGGCATGACGGCACGAGTCCGTGCGCGGACGCATGCGTCCGGCCGCGGCAAGCGTGACCATCGATGCCCTGCGCCCGAGGCGGCCAGGCAGGCTTCCGCCCATCTTCTTTCATCCGGACTATGACCGTCGGCCCTGGCTTCGCACCAGGTCTGCTGACCCTGCACGCAAGGTGCAGGCGCTCGCGGGCTCGCCGCATCGTACGGGATGTACGCTGCGACATACCGCCGGTGGGGACTTTCACCCCGCCCTGAAGACGTAACGGTGCCGGCATTCTGCGCCGTGCCTCGATAGCAAGGCGCGACAAGTGCCGGCCGGCCGATGGTAGCACGACTGTTCTTTTTTCTTCGGCGTGCAATGTGGTCCGCCGTGTACTACAACTTAGCTTAGGTGTGATGAAAAAGGGACTGTGCGCATCACCGCCCGGTCCCGGACGCGCCACGCGGCACGGTCCGGGTCTCCCGACAATAACGAGCCAACCTATGCGACCGCTGCCTGATGCCCGGCCCGGCTGTTCCGCTACTGCCTCCCCGCACCGCGGGTTTTCCGGAGCGCGCTGCTTCCGCAAGGCGGCACTGATCGCGGTCCTCTCTGGCGCAGCCCTCGGAAGCAATCCCGCGCAGGCAGCTCCGCCCATACCTGCCGTTCAACTTGGCTATGGGTTCGACCCCAACCACGATGTCCAGAAGATCGAAGCCGCCTTCCTGTGGGACTCCGGCTTTGCCTGGGGCAACCCGCAGGGTCTGCTCGTCGACCTGCTCTGGGAAGTAAATGTTGCACGCTGGCATAGCACCAGCAGCAACAACCCCCGCAACCCGTGGGAGTTCGGCTTCTCGCCGGTGGCCAGGGTGGCCTGGAAGCGCTACAGCTGGGTGCCGTTCCTGGAGCTGTCGCTTGGCGTGCGCCTTTTGACCGAGACCCGAACCTCGGACGATCACGTTTACTCCACCGCCTTCCAGTTCTCGGAATACGCGGGCGTCGGCGTGGCGTTCGGCAAGGCGCAGCAGTTCGCGGTCGGCTACCGCTACCAGCACATCTCGAATGCCGGGATCAAGGAACCGAACCCGGGCACGGGCTTCAGCACGGTGTACCTGCGTTATCGCTTCTGAGGGCGCGGAGGTGAATCTTGCGCCAGCGTCTCGAACACCTCGCGCGTGGCCTCGTCGGCCGGGAAAAAGCACTCGATGCGCATTTCCTGCAGCGTGATGTCCTGCGGAATGCCGAGCGTGGTGATCGTGGAAAACAGCGAAGCGCGGAACGTTCCGGCACGCAGCGTGACCGGCAGCACCGGCGGCGGCGGACCATCAGCCGCTTCATCATCAGGCAGCAGCGCACCGCCGGGACCCACCATGTCCGGATGCCAGGCCGCGATGCGCGCGAAGATTTCGCGCGCGGCCTGGTCGTTCGCCTGGACCTGGAGTTCCTGCCAGACACGCCGCAGCAGGTAGCGGCCGACCTGCCGGGCGTTCTCGATCACCGGCCACAAGCCATGCGGATCGAACACGGTCAGCATCAGGTTGATGCGCCCACCACCCTCTTCCAGCGCCTCGGGTGCGCGGCCGGCGAGCAGCCTGTCGAGCATGCGGCGATAAGCGGGGTTGGCGTCGACAAGGTTCCAGAAACGGTCGAGCACCACCGCCGGGAACGGCTCCTGCTTGGCAAGAATGAGCGAAATGGCCTGCTGGACCATCTGCAGCGGCGGAGAGACCAGAGCGTGCTCGCTATACCCGGGAGCGAAGCCGCCCGCCAGCAGCATGCGGTTGCGCTGGCGCAGCGGCACGCCGAGGCGTTCAGCCAGCGCCAGCACCATCTCGCGGCTGGGCCTGGAGCGGCCGGACTCAAGGAAGCTGATGTGGCGCTGCGACACCCCGGCTGCAAGCGAAAGCGCAAGCTGGCTATAGCCACGCCTGCCGCGCCAGTATCGCAGCAGGCCGGGAAAGTCGAGGGCTGTCTCGGAGCCGGGTGTGAGGGTTTCCATGTGACGTATTACAGCATGAGCGGCGCATGCTAGCGACTACCTTGGACGTAATGACGCTCATACACTGCAGTGGCGATATGCGCCCTGTCGCGCACACCGCGATAAGGTGTAACAGGCGAATGGTATGCTTGATCTTTTGATTCCCGCGCGCAAAGGGCGCTCACCCTGATGGAAATTGCCATACTGCTGGCGCTGATTCTGCTCAACGGTCTGTTCGCCATGTCTGAAATCGCGCTGGTCACCGCCCGCAAGGCGCGCCTGCAGCGCCAGATTGAAGAAGGCGACCGCGGAGCGATCGAGGCTGTCAAGCTTGGCGAAGACCCCACCCGCTTCCTGTCCACCGTCCAGATCGGCATTACGTCGATTGGCGTGCTCAACGGCGTGGTGGGCGAATCCACGCTGGCGCAACCGCTGGGCGTATGGCTGCAGGGGTTCGGGCTACCACAGCCCACGGCTGGCTATGTGGCGACGGCCATCGTCGTTGCCGGCCTGACCTATTTCTCGATCGTGCTGGGCGAACTGGTGCCCAAACGCCTGGGCCAGCTTGCCCCCGAAACCATTGCCCGGCTGGCGGCACGACCGATTGCCTGGCTCGCCGTGGCCAGCACCCCATTCGTCAAGCTGCTGTCCGGGTCGACGCGCCTGGTCCTGCGCGTGCTCGGCGTCAACACCAATCGCGGCTCGGGCGTGACCGAGGAAGAAATCCACGCGCTGCTGGTCGAAGGCTCGGAGGCCGGCGTCATCGAGCATCACGAGCACACCATGGTGCGCAATGTATTCCGCCTCGATGACCGCCAGCTGGCTTCGCTGATGGTGCCGCGCGGGGACGTGGTGTATCTGGACGTCGAAGTGCCGCTGGAAGAAAACCTCAAGCGCATCGAAGAATCGGACCATTCCCGCTTTCCGGTCGTGCGCGGCGGCATGCATGACATTGTCGGCGTGCTCAGCGCGCGCCAGTTGCTGGCCCGCCGCCTGCGCGGCGAGGAGGCCGACCTCATGGCCGCGGTGCAGCCGGCGGTGTTCGTGCCCGAGAGCGTGACGGGCATGGAACTGCTGGAGAACTTCCGCGGCTCCGGCGGCCAGATCGCGTTCGTGATCGACGAGTACGGCGAGGTGCTCGGCCTAGTCACGCTGCAGGACCTGATCGAAGCCATCACCGGCGAATTCAAGCCGGACAGCGTGGACGAGGAGTGGGCGATCCAGCGCGAAGACGGCTCCTGGCTGCTCGACGGCCTGATCCCCATCCCCGAGCTGAAGGACCGCATCGGCCTGCGCCAGGTCCCCGAGGAAGAGAAGGAGCGCTACCACACGCTCTCCGGCATGCTCCTGCTGCTGCTCGGCCGCCTGCCGCAAACCACGGACAGCGTCCAGTGGCAGGACTGGCGCTTCGAAATCATGGATATGGACGGCAAGCGCATCGACAAGGTGCTGGCCACGCGCGTGCCGCTGTCCGAAGGACCCGAAGAGGAAACCACCGGCTGACGCCGGCCCCGACCGGTTCCTCCGGCGGTCAAGGCCGGCGTGGCGGGCGCCGGCCAGATCCCCCCACTTTGATTCCGTGCGTGCCCCTCGCGCCCTCCCTGCCGTATCATCGAAGCTGCGCCACACAGGACGCCGCGCTACTGGCGGCACGGCAACGTGCCATCCTGGTGGCAGAACTCGAAAACAACCGCAGAACGGTAAGCGTGGACAGTGGCCGGCCTCTTGCCGCCGCTGCGCGCAAAATAGATCGCATGCACCAAGACGACGCCGACGACCGCGCCGGTCAACGTGCCGGAAATGCGTACGACATGGTCCAGCCCGCCGCATTCGTGGCTGCGCTGGGGGATTGCCGCGCGTCTTCCGGCGGCGCGCAGCTGGTCATTCTTGTCATTCGACTGGATCGCTTTGCCAGCGCATGCGAATCCCTGGGACCCAAAGGGGCGGCGCGACTGCGCCAGCTCGTGCAGGCGCGCCTGACGCGCTGGTTGCACCCGCAAGCCCGCATGTACTGGCAGGGGCCGGCCGACCTGGCGGTCGTCACCCCGCTGCCGGCGACAACGCCGGACCCGGTCCGGCTGGGACAGCGCATGGCCGATGAACTGGCCCGCCCTTTCACGCTGGACGGCCCCGAGCTGTTCCTGTCCTGCAGCGTCGGCGTGTCCCTCGATCATCCCGACGTCGCCGCCGAGCGCAGCCTGCAGCATGCATTCGACGCCATGCTTCGCATCTGCCGCCAGGGAGGCGACGGGCTGGCCAGCGCCATGTGGGCCGGTCCGCCCGCGGCGGACCAGATGATCACGGCCTTGCCGCTCGCGCTGGAACGCGGCGAACTCAGCCTGCACCTGCAGCCCCGCGCCGACTTCGAAGGCGCACGGATCAGCGGCTACTCGGTCCGGCTGCGATGGCGCCATCCCGCCCTTGGCAGGGTCGCGCCGCAGGACTTCCTGCCGGCACTGGAAAGCCTCGGGCTGATGGGACCGGTGGGCAACTGGCTGCTTCGCAGCCTGGCACCGCTGGCACACGCGGCGGCCGATATTGGCCCGCTGCAGTTCACCTTGCTGGCCTCCAGTGCGCAATTGCATCAGCTGGACATGGTCGACGCGCTCACGCGTACGCTCGATACCGGGGCCATCGCACCGCAACGGCTTTGCATCGAAGTGCCCTCCACCAACCTGCCCGACGACGCCGAACTGATTGCCCGGTTCGAAGCGTTGCGCCGGCGCGGCCTGCAACTGTCGCTCAGCGACTTCAACGAGCGCCCCGAAAGCCTTGAAACCTTTGGCCGGCTGCGGCCCGACCGTGTCACGCTGGACGTGCGCAGCCTCGGCCACGCCCACCAGCCCGCCCATGCGGCGGCCGGCTTGCGGACGGCCTGCGCCGTGGCACGCAAGGCAGGCGCCATGGTCTGCGCCAAGGGCGTGGAAACGCGCAAGCAGCTGGAACAGGTGCACGGCTGGGGCTGCCACAGCGTCCAGGGCTACCTGCTCGCCCAGCCGTTTCCGGCCACCTGGCTGGCACAGACGCACTGGGCGATCCAGCAGCGTGCCCGGGAACTGCTCGGGCCCGCGGCGTGATGCCACTGCGGCGGGGACAAGGCCTGCTCGGCACGATTTACAAATTGCGACACATCACATGTGATGCCGGACGCCGCTGACGGGTAAAATCTGCCGCGAAATGTCCATGACCTCAAAGGAGCCCGGCGTGAAGAAAGGTTGGATCTGGTGCGTACTGTTCGCGACCTTGCTGGCTGGCTGCAATACCATGGCCGGACTCGGCCAGGATATCCAGCGCGGCGGCCAGAAACTGGAAGGCGCGGCAGACCGCCACAAGTAAGTGGCAAGCCCCCTTTGCAGGGGCTCGGCGCATCCAAGGCAACGGCACGCAATGCGTGCCGTTTTGCTTTCCATGCGGATGGGCGATGACGTCCGATGACTGTCAGTTCCGCCGCAGCGACACGGCCTCTTCGGCCAGCTTGCGGATGCGGCCCCAGTCGCCGGCCGCGACAGCGTCCTTGGGCACTACCCAGGAACCGCCCACGCACACCACGTTCGGCAAGGCGAGATAGCTCGGCGCCAGCGCCGCGTCAATGCCGCCGGTCGGACAGAAACGCAGCTGCGACAGCGGTCCGTACAGCGACTTGAGCATCGGCACGCCGCCCGCGGCCTGTGCCGGGAAGAACTTCAGGAAGGTGAAGCCGGCCTCGAGCGCGGCCATCGCCTCGCTGGCCGTGGCCACGCCCGGCAGCAGCGGGATGCCGGCATCCTGCGCCCCGGCCGCCAGCGCGGGCGTCAGGCCCGGCGACACGGCAAACTGCGCGCCGGCATCGCGCACGGCATGGAGCTGCGCCACGGTCAGTACCGTGCCGGCGCCTACGCATGCGCCCGGAATCTTCGCGGCCACGGCGCGCATGGCGTCCATCGCCACCGGTGTGCGCAGCGTGATCTCCAGCAGCGGCAGGCCGCCGGCGACCAACGCTTCGCTGACATGCAGCGCCTCGTCGACGGAGCCGAACTCCAGTACGGGAATGACCGGCACATTGGCCAGTCGCGCGAGCAGCGGGGAAGGTTGAACTTGCATGGCAGTCTGGATGGTTGCGGACAAGAGGTAGATCAGTAGATCAATCGATCAGGCGATCACGGACACCGACTGCGCCAGCCTGGCGAGCACGGTGTCCGCGGAAGGAATCGGCGCCACGGCGCCATAGCCCGTGGTGGACAGCGCTGCGGCCACGTTCGCATAGCGCGCGGCTTCGAACGGATCGGCGCCTGCGGCGAGCCGCGCGATGAAGCTGCCGCCGAAGCAGTCGCCGGCACCCGTGGCATCGACCGGCTGGACCGCAAACGGCTGCACCAGCGTGCGCGATTCGGTCGTGGCCACGTAGGCGCCCTCTTCGCCAAGCTTGAGCGCCACCAGGCCAACGCCGCAGCCGAGCAGGTAATCGACGACGGCGTCGCGGTCATCGAGCCCCGTCAGGACGGTAATGTCGTCCCAGCTCGGCAGGCACACTTCCGTGAAGGAAAACGCCTCGCGCATGATGGCGCGCGCCCGCGCCAGCGACCACAGGCGCAGCCGCAGGTTGGTATCGAGCGACACCTTCACGCCAGCCTTGCGCGCATGCTCCATCGCGGCCAGGCCCGCATCGCAGGCGCTCGTGCTGATGGCCAGGCTGATGCCTGACAAATGCAGGAACTTGGCCTGCGCGATCGCGGCCAGCGGCAGCTGTTCGTGATGGTAGCGGGCCGCGGCCGAACCTTCGCGCAGGTAGTCGAAGCGGTGGCCATGGCTGTCATGGCTGACGAAATACACGCCGGTCGGCGCGACCGGATCCACGCGGACGTGGCGCGTATCCACACGCTCGTGTGTCCACAGCGCCATCAGGCGTTCGCCGAAGGCGTCGGCACCCACCGCAGTGATGTAGCCGGTGGTCGCGCCCTGCCTTGCGGCCGCGATGCAGAAGTTCGAAGTGTCGCCGCCAAAGCCCTGCAGGTAGCGGGTCGGATCGTCGGGCTGCTGGTTGAACTCCACCAGCGGCTCGCCATAGGCCAGGATATCGATGCTCATGTCGCGCTCGTCTCAGAAGAAGGTCTGGACAATGTCGATGACGCGCATGTCGCCGTTCAGCACGGGAATATGCCGCCACTTGTCGAAGGTCAGGCACGGGTGCGAGATGTCGAAGGCGATCATGTCGCCGACCCGCACATCGTCGCCCGCGCGGATCTGCAGGTATGCGTGCTGGTCCATCATGCCCGTGACTTCCCAGTGCGCGGGCACGGCCACCGGAGCGGCGCTGCCGGGGCGGTAGATCACCGCCGGAATCGGCATGCCGGCGTCGAACGCCGCGTCGCGCTTGCCCATGCCGATGATGGCCCGGCCGGGCTCGGGCACGGATTGCACATAAGCCCACAGTTGCAGCGCCGGCAGCAGGCCCTCACGCATCTTCTGCGCCACCGGGTTGCTCGCCAGGATGCGCTCCTGCGCGGCCTTGTAGATGCCCACGTCGTGGGTCAGGTAGCAGCCCGGGCGCAGCACCACCTCGATCGGGGTGCCGATATCGGTGCGGGCGAACTCCTCGGCCACCACGTCGTACCAGGCCGAGCCGGCCCCCGACATCACCACCGGGCTGCGGCCAAAGCGGCCCTGCTGCGCAATCTCGCGGGTGACCGCCACGGTGCGCTGCAGGAAGCGCCGGATGTCGGCCTCTTCCTTGAGCACGCCTTCATAGATCTCCACGCCCGCCAGCGACAGCGCGTCCGGCCAGCGCGCCAGCGCCGCCAGCACGTCGGCCTGCTGCGCGGCGTCGCGCACGCCGGTGCGCCCGCCCTCCACGCCCAGCTCCAGCAGCACCTGCAGCGTCTGGCCGCGCTCGCGGAAGTACGCGCCGAGTTGGTCCACCAGGTCGGCGGAATCGACCAGCGAGAAGAACTCGAAGCCAGGATCGCGCAACAGGTCGGCAATGATTTCCATGTTGCGGCGGCCCACCAGCTGGTTGGCCATCAGCACCCGGCGCACGCCGTGGGCATAGGCCGCCGCGGTCTGGTGCGCCGTCGCCAGCGTAATGCCCCAGGCGCCCGCGCCAAGCTGGCGCGCAAACAGCTTGGGCGCCATGGTCGTCTTGCCATGGGGTGCAAGCTGCACACCGTACTCATCCATGAAGCGGCGCATCCATTCCAGGTTGTGGGACAGGCGCTCCTCATAAAGCACCGCGGCCGGCAGGCTGAGCTCTTCGCGCAGCAGGCTCCAGCCGGTCTGGCCGGCGTCTTCGGGGGCAAGCGGGGCTTCCAGCCTGCCCAGCGCCTTGTTGAGCGGATCGATCGTGCCGGCTTGGTACTTTGTTTCACGCATGCCTGTCATCACCCTGAAAAAATCTGATTGACGTAATGATATCCCTGAAATTACGATATTTCATCCTTGTTATAAAGTAACACGCCGTTTCCGGATGGGCAGCCTGACTGGCGTCGGCGCCGCCTCGCACCCGGGCCGGCACTATCAGTTATAGCCCTTCGCCAGCCCCAGGACCTTCCCGAGCCATGACCGCGCCCTTCGACATCCTGACCCGCATCGCCGAGCGCGGCCCCGCGCTGCGCCTGGCCGAGCAGAAGGTGGCGCAAGTCGTTCTGGAGGACCTCGCGGGCGCGGCGGCCGCCAGCATCAATGAGCTGGCGCGCAAGGCCGGCGTGAGCGAAGCCAGCGTAACCCGCTTTGCCAAGGCGATCGGCTGCCGCGATGTGCGCGACCTCAAGCTGCGGCTGGCCCAGGCCACCGCGGTGGGCATGCGCTTCCTGCAGCCGGATGGCGCGTCAGTGCCGGACGACACCCCGGCCACCCTGGCCGACCGCATCCATGCCGACGTACTGAGCGCCCTCGAAGTCAACCGCAAGCTGATCGATGCCGAGCGCGTGGAGCAGGCCGCGCGCCTGTTGCTGGGCGCACGCATGGTCTACGCTTTTGGCATGGGCGGAGGCTCGTCCATCATGGCCGACGAGGCGCGCCACCGCCTGGCGCGGCTGGGGCAGCCCGTGGCCAGCTACCAGGACGCGCTGCTGCAGAAGATGGTGGCGGCAACGCTCAGCCGCGACGACGTGGTGCTCGCATTCTCGGCGAGCGGCAGCGTGCCGGAGATGCTGGCCAGTTGCGATATCGCGCGCGAATACGGCGCCACGCTGGTGGCCGTGACCGCGCTGGGGTCGCCGCTGGCCGCGCGCGCCGACGTGTTGCTGCCGGTGCGCACGCTCGAGACCGATTTCATCTTCAAGCCGTCGGCCTCGCGCTACGCGATGCTGCTGGTGCTGGACGTGCTGGCCACGCAGTGCGCGCTGCTGCAGCAGGACCAGAGCAAGGAACGGCTGCGCCGCCTGAAATACGTGCTCGACGCCCACCGCGGCCCCGGCGGCGAGCGCGGCCAAGATGCAGGCGCCGGCCCGGACGGCCGCCAGCCGCTGGGAGACTGACCCTATGCCACACCTGTTCGACACCCTGATCCGCTGCGTGATGCTGCTCGATGGCTCGGGCGCCGCGGCCCGCATGGCCGACGTGGCCCTGCGCGACGGCCTGATCGCGCGCATCGACGAATCCGGCGCCATCGACCCGGACGCCGCCGCCCACGTGGTCGAAGGCCACGGCCTGGTCCTGTCGCCAGGCTTTATCGACGTGCACACGCACGACGACACCAACGTGGTCCGCCAGCCCGAAATGACGCCGAAACTGTCGCAAGGCGTGACCACCGTGATCGTCGGTAACTGCGGCATCAGCGCGGCACCGGTCGTGCTGTCGGGCGATCCGCCCGACCCGATGAACCTGCTCGGGCATGCCGATGCCTTCTGCTACCCGGACTTCCGCTCGTATGTGGAAGCTGTCGAAGCCGCGCAGCCGGCCGTCAACGTCGCGGCGCTGGTCGGCCACACCGCGCTGCGCAGCAACCAGATGGACCAGCTGGACCGCGCCGCCACGCCTGCCGAGATTGCCGCCATGCGCGCGCAGCTTGAAGAGGCACTGCAGCATGGCGCGCTCGGCCTGTCCACCGGACTGGCCTATGCCAACGCCTTCTCGGCGCCCACGGAGGAAGTGCTGGCCCTGGCCGAACCGCTCGCCAATGCCGGCGCGCTCTACGCCACGCACCTGCGCAGCGAGTTTGCCGAGATCCTCGACGCGATGGACGAAGCGTTCCGCATCGGCCGCCATGCGCGCGTGCCCGTGGTGATCTCGCACCTGAAATGCGCCGGCGTGCCCAACTGGGGCCGCAGCACGGAAGTGCTCGACGCCGTCGACGCCGCGCAGCGCTGGCAGCCCGTGGGCTGCGACTGCTATCCCTATACCGCCAGTTCGTCGACGCTGGACCTGAAGCAGGTGACCAGCGACTTCGACATCATGGTGACCTGGTCCGAAGGCGCGCCGGAAATGGGCGGCCGCCTGCTGGCCGAGATCGCGGCCGAATGGCAGGTCGACCTGCACGAGGCCGCGCGCCGCCTGATGCCCGCCGGCGCCGTCTACCACTGCATGGAAGACGCCGACGTCGACCGCATCCTGAGCCACCCGGCCACCGTGGTGGGCTCCGACGGCCTGCCCAACGACCCGCTGCCGCATCCGCGCCTGTGGGGCGCGTTCCCGCGCGTGCTCGGCCACTATGCGCGCGACCGCGAGCTGTTCCCGCTCGCGGTGGCCGTCAACAAGATGACCGGCATGTCGGCCGAGCGCTTCGGCCTGGCCGGGCGCGGCTTCGTGCGCGAAGGCTACTGGGCCGACCTGGTGCTGTTCGACGCCGACACCATCCGCGACGCCGCCAGCTTTACCGATCCGATGCAACCGGCCGAAGGCATTGCCGCGGTCTGGGTCAACGGCGAGTTGTCCTGGCTGCAGCGCCAGCCCACCGGCTTGCGCGCCGGCCGCTTCCTGCCGCGCGGCCCCCGGCCGGCGGCCTGACTTCCCCCCCTTTTTCTGTTTCACCCGATTTCAGGAGTTTTCATGGATATCAAGCGATTCGGCGTAGAAGGCGGCACCGGCCAGGGCGGCCAGCACATGCCGTTTGCCCGTGCGGTGGCTGCCGACGGCTGGCTCTACGTTTCCGGCCAGGTGCCGATGATCAACGGCGAACTGGTCGACGGCAGCATCGTCGCGCAGACGCACCAGGCCATCAGGAACGTGCTGGCCATCCTGGCCGAGGCCGGCTACGGCCCCGAGCACGTGGTGCGCTGCGGCGTCTGGCTGGACGACGCGCGTGACTTCGCCTCGTTCAACAAGATCTTCAAGGAATACTTCGGCGCCAACCCGCCCGCCCGTGCCTGCGTGCAGTCCAGCATGGTGGTGGATTGCAAGGTCGAAGTGGACTGCATTGCGTACAAGAAGCCGACGGCGTGAGCCTGCCGCCGGCCTCGACTGACTGACTGTCTGCGCCCCTAACCCTCTCCCGCACACGGGAGAGGGGAGAAAACAACAAGCCGAACTATTGCCGCTACAAGCGGCCTTTTTTCCACAGAAGGAGACAACATGGGTGCCGTCACCGGAACCACACTGTTGGTGTATGCGCTGATCGCCGTGATCGCCCTCGTGGTGCTCATCGCACGCTTCAAGCTCAACCCGTTCATCACCCTGGTCGTCGTCTCGGTCCTGCTCGGCTTTGCCGTGGGCATGCCGATGGGCGACATCATCAAGTCCTTCGAAGCCGGCGTTGGCGGCACCCTCGGCCATATCGCGCTGGTGATCGGCCTGGGCACCATGCTCGGCAAGATGATGGCCGAGTCCGGCGGCGCCGAGCGCATCGCGCGCACGCTGATCGATTTCTTCGGCGAGAAGAACGTGCACTGGGCGATGGTCACCATCGCCTTTATCGTCGGCCTGCCGGTCTTCTTCGAAGTCGGCTTCGTGCTGCTGATCCCGATTGCCTTCAACGTGGCCAAGCGCACCGGCACGTCGATGGTGCTGGTCGGCATCCCGATGGTGGCCGGCCTGTCCGTCGTGCACGGCCTGATCCCGCCGCACCCGGCCGCGCTGCTGGCCGTGACGGCATACGGCGCGGATATCGGCAAGACCATCATGTACGCGCTGATCGTGGGCGTCCCGACCGCGGCCATTGCCGGCCCGCTGTTCGCCAAGCTGATGGACCGCTACGTAAAGCTTCCCGACATCAACCCGCTGGCCGTGCAGTTCACCGAGGAAGACGAAGGCGTCAAGGCCTCGCACCAGTTGCCCGGCTTCGGCATTACGGTGTTCACCATCCTGCTGCCCGTGATCCTGATGCTGATCGGCAGCTGGGCCGACCTGTTCACCACGCCCAAGACCTTCGCCAACGACTTCCTCAAGCTGATCGGCAACTCGGTGATGGCGCTGCTGATCGCCGCGCTGGTGAGCTTCTACACCTTCGGCAAGGCACGCGGCTTTAATCGCGAGTCGATCCTCAAGTTCACCAACGAGTGCGTGGCGCCCACGGCCATCATCACGCTGGTGGTTGGCGCCGGTGGTGGCTTCGGCCGCATCCTGCGCGACTCGGGCGTGTCCAATGCCATCGTCGACGTGGCCACCAACGCCCACGTTTCGGTGCTGCTGCTGGGCTGGCTGGTGGCCGTGATGATCCGGATCGCCACCGGCTCCGCCACCGTGGCCATGACCACGGCCGCCGGCATCGTCGCCCCGATCGCCGCCAGCGTGCCGGGCACCCGCCCGGAACTGCTGGTGCTGACCACCGGCGCCGGCTCGCTGATCCTGTCGCACGTGAACGACGGCGGCTTCTGGCTGGTCAAGGAGTACTTCAACATGACCGTGACCCAGACCTTCAAGACCTGGTCGGTCTGCGAAACCCTGATCTCGGTCATCGCCCTGCTGCTGACGCTGGCACTCGCCACCGTCGTCTGACCGCCCGGGCCGGGCCAGGGCACCCGTGTCAATCGGGATTGCCTTGGCCCGGGCACCCTCCTACACTCCCTCCTCGATGCGGCCGCGAGTGCCGCACGCGCCCTATCGAGGAGACAATCCATGACCTTCACGCTGTTGCAGCGCGCCATCGTGGCCTGCGGCGCCCTCGCCCTGCTGTCGACCGCGGCGCAGGCCGCCGAACCCGTCAAGGTCGGCCTGATCGCCCCCTTCTCCGGCAGCTTCGCCGACTACGGCAAGCAGATGGAGGCCGGCGTCAAGGCCTACCAGTCGCTCCATGGCGATACCGTGGCGGGCCGCAAGGTGCTGGTCATCATGAAGGACACCACGGGCCCGGTGCCCGACGTGGCCAAGCGCCTCGCGCAGGAACTGGTGGTGCGCGACAAGGTCGACATCCTGGCCGGTTTCGGCCTGACGCCGGAGGCCCTGGCGGTTGCGCCGGTCGCCGAACAGGCGAAGAAGGCGATGGTGATCTTCAACGCGGCCTCGTCGGTCATCACCACCAAGTCGAACTACATTGCGCGCGTGTCGATGACGCTGCCGCAGATCTCCGCGCCCATGGCAACCTGGGCGGTGAAGAACAATGTGCGCAAGGTGGTCACGCTGGTGGCCGACTACGCGCCCGGCATCGATGCCGAGACCGCGTTCAAGACCAACTTCATCGGCGGCGGCGGGCAGGTCATTGAGTCGATCCGCGTGCCGCTGCGCAACCCGGAGTTCGCGCCATTCATCCAGCGCATCAAGGACGCCAGGCCTGAGGCGGTATTCCTGTTCCTGCCGGCTGGCGAGCAAGGCGTGGCCTTCATGAAGGGCTTCCGCGAGCGCGGGCTGGCCGAGGCCGGCATCCGCGTGATCGCCACCGGCGACCTGACCGACGACCACGTGCTGCCCGCCATGGGCGACTCGACGCTGGGCGTGATCACCTCGTTCCACTACTCGATGGCGCACGACTCGCGCGAGAACAAGGTGTTCCTGAGCGCCTATTCCGCCGCCAACCCCGGTGCCGGCCGCCCGAATTTCATGGCAGTGGCAGCCTATGACGGCATGGCCGCGATCTACGAGGCGCTGAAGAAAACCAATGGCGCGACCGATGGCGACCAGATCATCGGCGCGCTCAAGGGCATGAAGATCATGAGTCCGCGCGGGCCGATCATGATCGATCCGGCCACGCGCGATATCGTCCAGACCGTCTACATCCGCAAGGTGGAGAAGCGCGGCAGCGAGCTGTACAACATCGAGTTCGACAAGTTTGCCGACGTGAAGGACTCGGGCAAGTAAGACCCCGCCACCCCGGGCGCCGGTTCCGGGATCGCGCCGCTCAGGGCACCCACCCTCAGGGCACCCACCAGTAGCGCGTGAGATGGAAGAACACCGGGGCGGCGAACACCACCGAATCCAGGCGGTCCAGCATGCCGCCGTGGCCCTCGATCATGTGGCCCCAGTCCTTGATGCCGCGGTCGCGCTTGATCGCCGACATGACCAGGCCGCCCAGGAAGCCCATCAGGGCGATCACCAGCGCGATCGCGCCGGCCTTCCAGGGCGAGCCGTACGGCGTGATCCACCATAGCGATGCCCCCAGCGCCGTCGCGCTGGCCACGCCGCCAATAAAGCCTTCGACCGTCTTGGACGGCGACAGCAGCGGCGCGATCTTGCGCTTGCCGAGCAGCTTGCCCCATACATACTGGAGTACGTCGCTGCCCTGCACCACGATCACCAGGAATGCGATCAGCAGCAGGTTGCGGTCCTCGTAGCCGGGAATCGGCAGCGTGAGCAGCGCCGGCACGTGCGAGATGCAGAACACGCAGATCATCACCGCCCACTGCACGCCCGCGCAGCGTTCGAGAAAGCGCGTGGTCTCCGCAGACAGCGCCGACAGGATCGGCAGGATCAGGAACGCATACACCGGGATAAAGATCGAGAACAGCCCGTACCAGCCAATGTAGACCAGGATGTACTGGCACGGCAGGAAGACAAAGAACGCGGCCACCATGGCGCGATGGTCACCGCGCCGGGTCGCCGTAATCGTGATGAATTCGCGCAGCGCATAGAACGACAGCAGGCAGAACAGCACGATGACCGCCGTGCGCCCCATGGCGAAGGCAATGCCGAGGATCGCCACCATCCACCACCATGCCGATACCCGCGCCGCAAGGTTGTCGATGACCGCATGGGGCGCGCCGCCCGCCACGCGCCAGCGCAGCAGCGCGGTCACCAGCGAGGCCAGCAGCAGCACGCACAGCACCCCGCCAAACAGCACGCGGGTGTCGTGGATAGCCTGGATACTTGACATGGCTTTACTCCAGCGCCGGCGCCAGCGCGAGCAGTTGCTGCCGGCAGCGGGACAGGAAGGATTCTTTCGGTTCTTCGGGCTGCAGCCGCAGCGGCGTGCCAAAGGTCACGGTGCACAGCAGCGGCACGGGGATGACCTCGCCCTTCGGCATCACGCGGTTGAGGTTGTCGATCCACACCGGCACGAACTCGATGTCCGGGCACGCCCGCGCGAGATGGAACACGCCGCTCTTGAACGGCAACAGCCGTTCGTCGGTGGTGTTGCGCGTGCCTTCGGGAAAGAGGATCAGCGAGGCGCCGGCGCGCAGCGCCTGCTCCATCCGGGCCACCGGGTCCGGGGCGGTGCCGTCGCGCCCGCCGGTGCGGTCGATCAGCAGGGCGCGGAAGACGTCGCGGCCGATAAAGCGCCGCACCGGCGAGGCTTCCCAGTAGTCCGCGCCGGCCACGGGCCGCGTCACCGCCCGCAGATCGGGTGGCAGGCAGCCCCAGATCAGCACGAAATCGCCATGGCTGCTGTGGTTGGCAAAGTAGACGCGCTGCACGGCAGCGGGCATGCAGCCGTTCCAGCGCGCCTGCATACCGGTCAGCATCTGTGCAAACAGGATGATGGCGCGCGCCACCAGTCGTGAAAGCCAGGTCATGGCGAAGTCATCTCAATAGCAGCAAAAGGAGCGCGAGCAGCAACTGCGCCGCCGCGAGTGCGCCAGCGAGCTTCAGGAAACGCAGCGTCGCACGCGAGCGCTCCGCCAGCGAGCGGCCCGCACGCCCGGGCGCCTGCCAGCCCAGGGCGGACAGCGCCTGGTCGAGCGCATCAGGATCGGCGGCGTCCGCCGAGACCGCGAGCGCCTCGAACAGGCGACGGTCCAGCTCGATACGGACCAGCAGCCAGAGCTGCGCCGCGCCGACGATGGCGGCCACCAGCCCGAGGATCAGGTAGACCAGCGCAGCCGGCGCGAACAGTCCGGCGAGCATCAGGTTGGCCATGGCCAGGACCAGGCCGGCGCCATTCAGCCGCGCGGCTGCGTGCATGGCGCTGGCGGTGATACGCGCGATCCAGGCCTCGGTGCCGGGCGCGGGGCGGGAATCGGCTTCAGTCAGCATGGGCGGCTCCTTCCGAATCGGGAACCTGCTGGCCGCCTGCGGCGGCTTGCAGGAAGCGCGTCAGGGCCGCCACGCTCGGCGGGCCCAGCACCACCGCGGGACGGCTTTGCCGCAACCGGGCCAGCACCTGCTGCGGATCACGCAGTTGCGCGTGCGCGCCCAGCCATGCCGCCGCGACCAGCGCGCTGCGCGAGTAACCCAGGGCACAACTGACCAGCACCGTACGCCCTTCCTGCCGCCAGCGCCCGATGGTCTCGACGCCGGCATGCAGTTGCGCCTGCGATGGCACGGTCAGGTCCAGCACGGGTATGCAGCGATACGAGACGCCTGTCACCAGCCGAGGCAGTTCCGCGCTGAGGTCGAGCACGGCATCCGCCCCGGACTCGCGCAGCTCGGCCGCGCCGGGCAGGCGGCCGATCCAGACGCCATCGGCCAGCCGGCTGACCGCAGGCTGGCGCCGTGTCCACCAGCGCGAGTTGGCGAAGGCGCCGAGCACATAGGGCCACAGCACCCACCAGGCCGACATCGGCAGGGTGCCATCCGCGCGCTTCTGGAATGCCCCCGGCCTGCCGGCGCGGTAGATCATGGCCACGCAGCCCAGCGCGATGGCCGCCCACGCCAGCAGGAACCCTGCCACGACCGACACGCTCAAGGCCGCCGCGGAGGCCAGCACCAGCAGCCCCGCCGCCAGCCCGTAGCGGCGCGCAAGGCCGACATCGGGAGTGCCAGCCGCCGCCCCGGCTGGCACGGGCGGAAAGGCGAACACGCATAGCCACCCGACCAGCCAGCCGGTCGGGAGGTCGATGAAATGGTGCTGGTAGGTCGTCAGCACGGATACGCCGATCAGCGCGAACCACAGGTGCAGCAGCCAGCGCCAGCCGCCACGCAGGTGCGTGGCATAGGCAACCCAAAGGATCACGAGCAGGCTGATATGCAGCGACGGCGCCTGGTTGAACGGCTTGTCAAACCCGCCGAGCAGTGTGAAAAGCCGCCCCGGCAACCCGTCCGCTTCGGGACGTGCAAAGGCGAAGCGCAGAGGAAACGCGATGAAGCATGCGACCGAGACGAGCTGGGCCGCCAGCAGCCGCTTCACGTGGGTCAGCAGGCCCGCGCGGGTCGGCCAGAGGAAGAACGAGATGCCGTAGAGCAGGTCGATCGACCAGTACGGCACGATGGTCCACGGCACGAACGGGATCCCGCGCTCCCAGCCGAAGTGGAAATACGGTACGTCCGCGCGCTGGCTGGCCAGCCAGTTGGCCAGGCCGTAGCTGGAGAAGAACAGCACACCCATGCCGGCGAGCAACCCCAAAGCCAGGCCCCAGGGCCGGCCCGGCGCGGGCACCGGAGTCCTCTCCAGCGCCGCGGGGCCATAGTGTGCGCCGTCGCCCTGCATCAGCTGCCCTCGCCTTTCCTGCGCGCCAGGCTGACCGTGAAGATGCCCCACGGGTCGATGCGCTGGGCGAGCTTTTCGAAGCCGGCGTCGCGGACAAGCTCGTCCATCTCGGCCTGCGAGCGGCGGCGCATCACCCACGCCGATCCGGCACGGTGGCTGGTCAGCGCCCGCGCGATGAACTCGAGCTGGGGATGCCACGGCTGCCCCGTATAGACCAGGTAGCCGCCCGGCCGCACCGCCCGCGCCAGCCCGCGCAGCGAGCGGCCGACCAATTCGTTGTCGCCGAACAGCTCATACAGGCCGGAGACGATGGCCAGCGTGGGTTCCGGGTCGAGCGCGGCGAGGCTTTCCGCATCGAATGCGTCGCCCTTCTCGAAGCGCGCAATCGGATCGAGCCCCTTGCGGCGGATCAGGTTCCGTCCCTGTTCGACATTGATGTCGCTGTAGTCGCGCAGCAGGATGCCCTCCACCGCGTTCCCGTCGATGCTGCCGCGCTGCGAAGTCAGGGCCTCCAGCACGTAGCGGCCGTGGCCGGCCGCAATGTCGACGATGCGCACCGGGGCGCCCGCGGCCTGCAGGCGGTGGATGGCCGCGCCGATCAGTTCCTCCACATGCAGCTTGCGCTGCCGGATGCCGCGCCAGCCGATGGCGTCCAGGTAGTTGCGGTCCATGACCCGGCCAATGCCGAAACGGCCCGTCGCCTGGTTGCGGTAGACATAGTCCAGCGTCGAACCCGAATCGAAGCCGGTCTGGTGGCCCAGACGAACGCCTTCGGACAGCATGCCGCCCAGGCGCAGGCCGGCGCGCACGGTCCCCCAGTAGATTCCGGCGGGGCTTGCCGCCGTCAGCGGTGCGGCCAGCCGGTCGGACTCTTCCTTGAAGGGCCCGCGGCGGTCGGCTTCAAGCAGCGACACAGGCGCCGACGGCATGTCGAATTCGCGGACGATGAAATTCCGCGCCGCGGCCACGGCGGATGCCCGGTCACGCTCGCCGAGCGTATCGTGATAGAAGCCGTCGAGGACGATGCGCTCCTTCACGCGCGAGCCCAGGCGCTCGAAGAACGCGTCCTGCGGACCGCGATGCACGACCCAGTCCGCGCCGGAAATCAGCAGTTGCGTGGGTACGGTGATGGCGCCGGCATCGGCCACCACGCGCTCGCCGGCGTCATAGAGGTCGAGCAGCATGTTGACGGCGATCGGCCGCGTGATCAGCGGATCGGCGTCGTAGCTGGCCACGCGCTGCGGATCGTGCGTCAGGAACTTCGCCTTGACGTAGCTGTTGACGAAGAACTTGCCGCGCAGCCGATGCATCAGCTTCAGGCCCGGCCGCGCGAACGGCACATAGAGCTTGACCCGGAACGCCGGCGAAGCCGCGACCAGGCAGCGGATGCGTGGCGCGTAGTCGTGCACCCAGGTCGCGGCCAGCACTGCGCCGACACTTTGGGCCACCACGGCCATGCGTTCCGCGCCAATGCCGTGTGCCGCCTCGATGTGGTCGACGAAGGTCTGGATGTCGCGCACCGAACAGGCAAGCCCCGGGCTGTAGCCGCGCTCGCCCGGCGAGCGTCCGTGGCCACGCGCGTCCCAGGCAAAGAAGTCGTGGTCCGGCAGGTTCAGTTCATCCACCAGATGCGCGACGCGGCCGGAATGCTCATGCCCGCGATGAAACAGCAGCACGGCCCCGCGCGGCGCCGCGCCCACGGACGGCCAGTGCCGGTAGAACAGTTCCTGCCCGTCATGGGTGGCAAAGCGCGATTCGATCGGGGTACGTTCCACGCGGTGCGTCTCCACAGGTCAGAAAGCCGGCCGGCGGGCCTGGCTCTCGCGAGCCTCCCGCACGCCGCGGCGTACGCGGTTGATGATGGTCACCACGGACAACAGCGACAGCAGTATCCAGAACCAGTGCCCGTACGGCCCGAGGCCCAGCCCGCAGCCCACCCAGAGTCCAAGCGCGCCCAGGACCAGCGCGCGATCGCTCTTGCCGAGCGGCCCGTCATAGCGCCGGCTGGCGCCCGCCAGCGGCCCGATCAGCCCCGCGCACTCGGCCACCACGGCCAGGATGGCAAACAGCATGACCTCGCCGCCCGACGACGGCATGGCCCAGGCGAAGGGGATGGTCAGCGCCAGATCCGAAACGATGTCGCCGAGTTCGTTCAGGTACGCGCCCAGCACGCTCTGCTGCCCGTGTTCGCGCGCGAGCATGCCGTCGATCGCGTTCAGCGCCATCCGCACGAACAGCCACAGCGGCATCAGCAGGAACACGCCGGGCAGCCAGGCCAGTCCGCCCGCCAGCGCGCCGACAACCAGCGAGCCGGCCGCCGCCGCCAGCGTGACCTGGTTGGCCGTCGCGCCCGACTCGGCAAGGCGCTCCACGGTGGGCCGCAGCAAGGCCTGGAACTTCGGTTTGATCTGGTAAAGCGTCATGTTCGGTCTCGGGATCGGATCTGCTGCCGCGTCACGGACTTGCGGGGCGCTGAACTGAACTGGCCGGCACAGACTGCGGAGCATAGCGGCAGATCGGGTTTCCGCAAACCATCGTGACCGTCTTTGATACATTTGCGCCGGCCGCCCGGATCCTCCCACCGCAAGCCGCTACCCGACGCCCATCAGCCGGTCCAGGCGTTCCTTGTCCGCCAGCAGGCCGGTGCTGTCCGACGCATGCGCCACCCTGCCCCGGTCGAGCACCATGGCTTGCCGTGTCATGGCCAGCGCCAGCCGCGCGTGCTGTTCGACCACGATCACCGCCATCCCGCCCTGCCCGATCAGCTTGCCGATCACGCGCTGCAGCTCCTGCACGATGACCGGGGCCAGGCCCTCCATGGGTTCGTCCAGCAGCAGCAAGGCGGGATTGAGCATCAGCGCGCGCGCAATCGCCAGCATCTGCTGTTCGCCGCCCGACAACTGGTTGCCCAGGTTGCGCCGGCGCTCCTGCAGGCGCGGAAACAGTTCGTAGATGCGCGCGAGCGTCCAGTGCCCCGGCCGTGACACCGCGCTCAGGTTCTCTTCCACCGTCAGCGACGGAAACACCCATCGCTCCTGCGGCACCCAGCCAATGCCGGCTTGGGCGCGCTGGTGAGGCGGCAGCCGAGCCAGGTCGCGCCCCTGCCAGCGCAGCGTGCCGCGGCGCACGCGCGTGAAGCCCATCAGCGTGGCGAGCAGCGTGGTCTTGCCCACGCCGTTGCGTCCCAGCAGCGCCAGGCTGTCCCCGGCGTCCAGGGCCAGGTCGATGCCGTCGAGGACCACGGCGTCGCCGTAGCCCGCGCTCAGCGCTTCCACGCGCAGCAGCTCAGGCATGGGCCGACTCCCCAAGGTAAACCTCCTTCACGCGCGGATCGGCGGCGATCTCGGCCGGCGTGCCTTCAGTGAGCACCTTGCCGCCTACCAGCACGGTGATGCGTTCGGCAAAGCGGAACACCAGGTCCATGTCGTGCTCGATAAACACGATCGTGATCTCGCGCGGCAGCGCGGCAATGACCTCGAACAGTTCGGCGCTTTCCGCCGACGGAATGCCCGCTGCGGGTTCGTCCAGCAGCAGGATCGACGGCCGCGTGGCCAGCGCGAGCGCGATCTCCAGCAAGCGCTGCCTGCCATACGGCAGGCGACGCGTCTCCACGTCCGCCTCGCCGTCCAGCCTCAGGCTGGCGAGCACCGCCATGGCTTCGTCCACCAGCGCGCGCTGCGACGCCACCGTGCGCGACCACACGCGCGCCGCCCCGGTGCGCTCGGCCACGGCCAGCACCACCGATTCGAGCACCGTCAGCCCCGGGAACAGGGTATTGATCTGGAAGGTCCGCGTCATGCCCAGGCGCACGCGCGCATGCTGGGGCAGCCGGGTGATGTCCTGTCCGCCAAGCCAGATGCGCCCGGACGTAGGCGCCAGCGCCCCCGCCAGCAGGTTGATGAACGTGGTCTTGCCCGCGCCGTTCGGGCCGATCAGCGCATGGCGCGCACCGGGCGCGAAGCTGAGCGAGATGTCGCTGTTCGCCACGAACGCGCCCCAGTGGCGCGACAGGCCTTCGGTCCGCAAGAGCCCCGTCATTGCGCACCGCCTTCGGGCTGCCGCCCCGCCCGCGCGGCCAGCCGCGCGCGCGCCGTGTCGACCGCGCCCATGACGCCCCCCTTCGCGAACAGCACCATCACCACCAGCATGAGGCCGATCCAGAACTGCCAGTACACCGGATTGATGCCGGCGAGCACGTCCTGGGCAATCATGAACAGCGCGGCGCCGGCCAGCGCCCCGTACAGGCGCCCGGCGCCGCCGAGCACCAGCATGACCAGCAGCTCGGCCGAGCGCGGAAAACCCAGCACGTCCATGCCGACAAACTGGGTCGTCTGGGCCAGCAGCGCGCCCGCCACGCCGGCAATCGCGGCCGACAGCGTGAACACCGTGCGCAGCCGTCGCGGCACATCCGCGCCGAGCGCCGGCATGCGCCGCACGCCTTCGCGCACGCCGCGCAGCGACAGCCCGAACGGCGACTGCGTCAGGCGCCGCAGCAGCAGGAACAGCACGAACATCACCGCCAGGCTGTACAGGTAGGCGGTCTTGCCGGACAGGTCGAACTCGAAGACGCCGAACAGGCGATCCATCGCCACGCCCGAAAGGCCGTCCACGCCGCCCGTCACGAAAGCGGCCTTGTTGGCCGCCTCGAACAGCATCAGGCCGATGCCCAGCGTCACCATCAGCCGCGTCAGGTCACCGCCGCGCACCACCAGGAAGCTGCAGAGCCAGCCGCCCACGCCCGCGATCGCCGCGGCGGCCAGCAGGCCGCTGACCGGTTCGCCCCAGCCATGCGCCGCCAGCAGACCCGCCGTATAGGCACCGAGGCCGAAGAATGCCGCGTGCCCCAGCGAGACCATGCCCGCATAGCCGAGGATCAGGTCCAGCGACAACGCGAAGAGCCCGGTAATCAGGATCTGGCTGCCGAGGATCAGGTAGTCCGGCAACGCAAAGAAGGCCGCCACGGGCAGCAGCCAGAACATGAACTCGGCCGGGTGCCAGCGCCCGTCCGGCAACTTGCGCCGGGCCGGCACCGGCGCGCCGGCTGCCTCGCGGGAGGCCGGGTCCGGGCGCAGCGAACGCATCAGCGTCTTCATGCGCGCCTCCCGTACAGTCCGGCGGGAAACAGGACCAGCAGCAGCACCATCATCGCGTAGATGACGAATGCCCCGACGGCCGGCACGTAGTACTTGCCGGCCACGTCCGCGACACCGAGCACCAGCGCCGCGAGCAGCGAACCCCGGATCGACCCCGCGCCGCCCACGGCGACCACGAGCAGGAAATACACCATGTACTTGAGCGGGAACGCCGGGTCCAGTCCCAGGACATCCACGCCAAGCCCGCCGCCCAGCCCCGCCAGGCCGGAGCCCAGCGCGAACGTCAGGCTGAACACGCGCCCCACGTTGATGCCGAGGCCGCGCGCGGCCTGCTGGTTATCGACGGCCGCCCGCACCTGCGCGCCGAAACGCGTGCGCGCCACCAGCCAGCCAAGCGCCACGGTAATCGCCACCACCACGCCGATCAGGAACAGCCGGTACGCGCCCAGTTCCAGTCCGGCCACGCGCACCTGGCCGCGCAGCGCCTCGGGCAGTTCCACGGGTTGCTGGCCCGGGCCGAACAGGTAGCTCGCGCCGGCCATCGCCATGAAGGTCAGGCCGATGGAAAACAGCACCTGGTCCAGGTGGCTGGCCTGGTAGAGACGGCGATACAGCGTGCGCTCCAGCACCCAGCCCGCCGCCGCCGCGCCCATGAAGGCAGCCGGCAGCGCCAGCAGGAACGGCACGCCTGCACGGTTCATCAGCACCACGGCGACATAGCCGCCCAGCATGGCAAAGGCGCCGTGCGCAAGGTTGATGAAATTCATCAGCCCCATGGTCACCGACAGGCCGACGCTGATCAGGAACAGCAGGCTGCCGTAGGCTAGGCCGTCAAACAGCACGCCCAGAAGACTTGTCATCGTGGTCGGTACCCCCGCTTCGGGAAGCCAGCGTTGAAGGAAAGCACTGCCCCATGTTTACGCGGGCAGCGGCGCGAAGGGCAGGCCGACATAGTTCTCCGCGAGCATGCGCGACGCCGCCTGCGACGCGCATACATAGGCCAGTTCGGCATGCTGCAGCCGCGCCATGAAGGGCGTGTGGTCGTCGAAGCGATGCAGCAACGAGGTCATCCACCATGAGAAATGCTCGGCACGCCAGACGCGCGCGAGGCAGGCTGACGAATACCCGGCGAGCAGATCGTCGCGCCCGTGCTGGTAGTGCATGGCGAGCGCATGGGCCAGGTTGCGCACGTCGGCCACCGCCAGGTTCATGCCCTTCGCGCCGGTCGGCGGCACGATATGCGCGGCATCGCCGGCCAGGAACAGGCGGCCATGCTGCATGGGTTCGGTCACCAGGCTGCGCATCGGCGTGATGCCCTTCTGCAGCACCGGACCTTCGTTCAGGCGCCAGCCGTCGCCGGTCTCCAGCCGGGCGTGCAGTTCGTCCCAGATGCGCCGGTCGGACCAGCCGGCCAGGTCTTCGTCGGGCCGGCATTGCAGGTAGAGGCGCGTGATCTCGGGCGAGCGCATCGAGAACAAGGCAAAGCCGCGCGCATGGCCGGCATAGACCAGCTCATGCGCCGCGGGAGCGGCCCTGGCCAGGATGCCCAGCCAGGCGAACGGATAGGTCCGCTCGAAGACCTGCAGCGCGCCGGGCCGAACCGCCTGGCGCGACACGCCATGCGAGCCGTCGCAGCCGGCGATGAAATCGCACGCCAGCACCTGCCGCTGTCCGCCATGGTCGAACGACACGGACGGCGACTGGCTGTCCAGCCCGTGCAGGGCCACCCGCGAGACTTCGAACAGCAGCGGCGCGCCGCATGCCTGCCGGGCCGCGATCAGGTCGCGCACGACCTCATGCTGCCCGTACACCGTGATGGCGCGACCGCCGGTCAGGCCGCTCAGGTCGATATGGTGGCGCTGCCCGTCGAAGCGCAGTTCGATGCCGTGGTGCACCATGCCCTGCTGGCGCAGCCGCGCGGCGACGCCGGCCTGCTCCAGCAGGTCGACCGTACCTTGCTCGAGTACTCCGGCGCGGATGCGCGCCTCGACATGCGCCTGGGTGCAGTCTTCGAGGATGACGGAGTCGATCCCGGCCCGCTGCAGCAGATGACCCAGCAGCAGCCCGGCCGGGCCCGCGCCGATGATTGCGACCCGGGTACGCATGTTGCCTGTCTCCAGTCCAGTTCTGGGTAAGGTCCGGACCGACCACGCGGGTAAGGTCCAGACCCGACCACGCGGGTAAGGGCCAGACCCGAACACGCCTGGCCACGCTGGGGCCGCCGCGGCCAGTGCGGCCGCCGCACTTTATCGGGCGGATTGTTCCGGCTGTGCGTATTTTTTGCAATCCGGCCCCACCCGGGGTGGGCTGCTTGCGGGAGGCCGGATGCTTTACAAGGCAATCCCGTAGGATTAAGGTCAGTGAGTCCCTTCCGCCTGGAAATCCGTCCATGTCGATCGACCGCCGCTCGTTTCTTGCGCTTACCGCCGGACTGGCCGCAGTGCCCGGCCTTGCGGCCGCCGCCGGCACCGCCGCGGCATCCACGGTAGCGGCACCGATGCGGCGGACCATCCCCGGCACCACCGAGGCGCTGCCCGTGGTCGGCATGGGCACAGCCGACACTTTCAACGTCGGCACCGGTGCGGATGAGCGCGCGCCGCTGGCCGAGGTCATGGGCCTGTTGCTGCGGAACCAGGGCTCGGTCATCGACACAGCGCCCAGCTATGGCAGCGCCGAAGCCGTGACGGGCGACCTGCTGCGCAGCGCCGGCGCGCGCGGCAAGGCCTTCCTGGCCACCAAGGTGTCGGCGCCCGCCGGAGCACCGGCCCAGGCGCAGTGGGCACGTTCGCTGGCCGACCTGCATACCGACAAGGTGGACCTGCTGCAGGTCCACAACCTGATCGACTGGCGCGAAAACCTGCACTGGCTGCGGCAGCTCAAGGAACAGGGCAAGATCCGCTACCTCGGCATCACGCACTATCGCGAGGACGCCCAGGAGGCGTTGGCGCAGATCGTGCGCAGCGAGCGCGTCGACTTCGTGCAGATCAACTATTCGCTCGCGGAGCGCGGCGCCGAGCGCACGCTGCTGCCGCTGTGCCAGGCGCGCGGCGTGGCGGTGCTGATCAACCGGCCGTTCCAGGACGGCCGCATGTTCCGCGCGGTCAAGGACAGGCCGCTGCCGCCCTGGGCCGGGGAGGTCGACTGCAACTCGTGGGGGCAGCTCTTCCTCAAGTTCGTGGTCAGCCATCCGGCCGTCACCGCGGCCATTCCCGCCACCTCCAAGCCGAAGAACATGGCGGACAACCTGGGCGCCGCGCTCGGACGCATGCCGGATGCCGGGCAGCGCGAGCGCATCGCGGCATTGCTCGCGTAGTCCATGGACCACCACCTGCCCCCGGCCGGCGGGCCGCTTGCCCGGCTGCGCCATGGCCTTGGCATCCATCCCGGCGAAACGGGCGCCGTCGTCGCCGGCTTCCTGTTCTTTTTCTGCCTGTTCGCCAGCTATTTCATGCTGCGCCCGGTGCGCGAGACCATGGGCATTGCCGGCGGCGTGAAGAACCTGCAATGGCTGTTCACGGCCACCTTCGTCGTCATGCTGGCCGCCATTCCCCTCTATGGCGCGTGCTGCGCGTGGCTGCCGCGCCGGCGCTTCGTGCCATGGGTCTATGGATTCTTCATTGCCAACCTGGTCGGCTTTGCCCTGGCCACGCGGGCGGTGCCGGACAACGTCTGGCTGGCACGCGTGTTCTATGTCTGGCTGTCGGTCTTCAACCTGTTCGTGGTGTCCGTGGCATGGAGCCTGATGGCCGATGTGTTCCGGCCCGAGCAGGCCCGGCGATTGTTCGCGCTGCTGGCTGCCGGCGCCAGCGCGGGCGGCCTGGCCGGCCCGGTGATGGGCGGCTGGCTGGTGGTGCATATCGGCCTGACCGGCCTGATGCTGCTGTCGGCGGCGCTGCTGGCCGCCACGCTGCCCGGCGTGGGCTGGCTGTTCGGCTGGCGCGGCCGCGCCGGCGCGGGCGTGGCGAAACCTGGCGACGCCGTGGCCGCAGATCCGGCGCATCCTGTCGGCGGCGGACTCTGGGCCGGCCTGTCGCTGGTGATGCGGTCGCGCTACTTGCTGGGCATCAGCCTGTTCGTCATCCTGCTGGCCACGGCAAGCACCTTCCTGTACTTCGAGCAGGCGCGCCTGGTGGCGGAGGCATTTCCGCAGCGTGCGCGGCAGACGCAGGTATTCAGCGCGCTCGACGCCGTCGTGCAGGCGCTGACGATCATCGTCCAGCTGTTCTTTTCGGGTCGCGTGGCGCGGCGCTACGGCGTTGCCGCGCTGCTGACGATGGTGCCGCTCGCCGTGGTCGCCGGATTCCTGCTGCTGGCGATGTTCCCGACCTTCAGCGTGCTGGCGAGCGTGATGATCCTGCGCCGCGTCGGCGAATACGCGCTGCTGCGCCCGGGCCGGGAGATGCTGTTCACCGTGGTGGACCCGGAGACCAAGTACAAGGCCAAGAACGTCATCGATACCGCGGTGTACCGCGCCGGCGATGCCGTGAGCGCGTGGGTCAAGACGGCGGTCGACGCGATTTCCGGCCATGCCGCCGCGGTGGCGCTGACCGGGGCCGCGCTGGCCCTGGGGTGGGCCTTCCTGGGGTGGTGGCTGGGGCGCCGGCATGAACTCCAGCTCCTGCAGGCGGGCCCCGCCCCGGCCGGCTCGACGCGGAGCGCCACGTCGTCATCGGCCGCGCAGCCGCGTTAGCGCGCGGCGTTCAGAACTTTGCCCAGTCGTCGCCGCCATCGGCACTGGCGGCGCGCGCAGCGCGCACCGGCTGCGCCTGCTGCCGGACCGGCTGACGCTGCGCCGGGACCGGCCTGCGCAGCGCGCCGGCATTGCCACCGTCCTGATGCGCAATCCGGAATGCCGCGACGGCCTGGCGCAGGGCGGCCGCCTGTTCTTCCAGCGAATGGGCCGCGGCCGTGGCTTCCTCGACCAGCGCGGCGTTCTGCTGGGTCACCTGGTCCATCTGCGCGACCGACTGGTTGACCTGCTCGATACCCGTGCGCTGCTCCACCGACGCGGCCGCAATCTCGCCCATGATGTCCGTCACGCGGCGGATCGACTGCGTGATCTCCGTCATGGTCGCACCCGCGCGCGTCACCAGGTCCGAACCGCTGCGCACGCGCTCGACCGACGTGCCGATCAGCGTGCGGATTTCCTTGGCGGCGCCAGCCGAGCGCTGCGCGAGGCTGCGCACCTCGCCCGCCACCACGGCAAAGCCGCGCCCCTGTTCGCCCGCGCGCGCCGCCTCCACCGCTGCATTGAGCGCCAGGATGTTGGTCTGGAACGCGATGCCCTCGATCACGCCGATGATGTCGGCAATCTGGCCGGAGCTGTCGGCGATCTGCGTCATGGTGGCGATGACCTGCTCCATCACCTCGCCGCCGCGATTGGCGATCTCCGACGCATTGTCGGCCAGCCCGCTCGCCTGGCGCGCGCTGTCGGCGTTGTGCTGCACGGTGGTCGTCAGCTCTTCCATGCTGGCGGCCGTCTCCTGCAGCGAGGCCGCCTGTTGCTCGGTACGCGAGGACAGGTCCGAATTGCCCGCGGCGATCTGCGCGGTGGCCGTGGCCACCGAATCGACCGAGGCGCGGATGCCGCTCACCGTGCCGGCCAGCTTGCCTTGCATGCGCTGCATGGCATAGAGCAGGCTGGAGGTGTCGTCCTGGCGCAGATCGATCCTGCGCGTGAAATCGCCGTCCGCGATGCTGCTGGCAATCGATGCGGCATAGGCGGGCTCGCCACCGAGGTCGCGGCGCACGCCGCGCAGCAGCCACGCGGCCAGCAAGGTCGCCGCACCGCCCAGGCACACCAGCGTCAGGATGGAATGGAGCAGCGCCTGCCGGAAGGCTGCCTCGATGTCATCGACATAGGCGCCCGTGGTGATGGTCCACTCCCACGGCTTGAAGGCCTTGATGTAGCTGACCTTGGGCAGCGGCTCGCTCGCGCCCGGCTTCGGCCACATGTAGTTCAGGAAGCCCGCGCCCTGGCCGCTGGCGATCTTCGCGATCTCCACGTAGATCGCCACGCCGTTCGGGTCCTTCATCCCGCTCAGGTTCTTGCCTTCGTTCTCGGGCTTGAACGGGTGCATCAGCGAGCGGCCTGAGAAGTCCGTGATCGAGACATAGCCGTCCTTGCCGAAGCGCAGCGGGCGCAGGCGCTCCCTGGCCAGCTTCTGCGCCTCTTCAAGGGACATGCCCTGTCTTGCGGCGTCTTTCTCGATGGCGGCGACCAGGCTGACCGAGGCCTCGGCAACGCTCTGGATCTCGCGTTGGCGGCCGGCGAACATCTCCGCGCGTGTGACGAACGCCTCGTAGGTGCAGATGCCGAGCATGGCGATCCAGATCAGGCCAAAGGGAATCCAGAGCCGTTGATTGAGAGTCAGAGTCTTCATTCCATTTACGATGTAGGGGCGACGGGTGGGTCGGGTGGGTCATTGGGGGACGGGACAAAACCCGAACGCCAATGCCTCCAGCCTGCAAGCAACGGAAGGAACCGGCAGTTGCTCACCCCCACTTTCGTGGGGGATGCGATGCAACGCGGCCGATCAGCGGCCACGCGCCTCAAGGAAGTGATGCCTATGTCTCCCGGTAAGGTCGTATAGTCATGCCTCTGGCCCGTGCGGGCCGATCTGCTCCCCCTATCTGTTCCCCCCATTCCCCCGGAGGATTCCATGAAGACCAAAGCCGCCATCGCCTGGAAAGCCGGCGCCCCGCTGACCATCGAAGACGTGGACCTGGAAGGCCCCCGCGCCGGTGAAGTGCTGGTGGAAATCAAGGCCACCGGCATCTGCCACACCGACTACTACACCCTGTCCGGCGCCGACCCGGAAGGCATCTTCCCGGCGATCCTCGGCCACGAGGGCGCGGGCATCGTCACCGACGTCGGCCCGGGCGTGACCTCGCTGAAGCCTGGCGACCACGTGATCCCGCTCTACACGCCGGAGTGCCGCCAGTGCAAGTTCTGCCTGTCGCGCAAGACCAATCTGTGCCAGGCCATCCGTTCCACGCAAGGCAAGGGCCTGATGCCGGACGGCACCTCGCGCTTCTCGATCGACGGCAAGCCGATCTTCCACTACATGGGCACGTCGACGTTCGCGAACCACATCGTGGTACCGGAGATCGCACTGGCAAAGATCCGCCCCGACGCGCCGTTCGACAAGGTCTGCTACATCGGCTGCGGCGTGACCACCGGCGTGGGCGCCGTCATCTTCACGGCCAAGGTGGAGGCTGGCGCGAATGTGGTGGTGTTCGGCCTCGGCGGCATCGGCCTGAACGTGATCCAGGGCGCGAAGATGGTGGGCGCCGACAAGATCATCGGCGTGGACATCAACCCCGCGCGCGAAGCCATGGCACGCAAGTTCGGCATGACGCATTTCGTCAATCCGAAGGAAGTGGGCGATGTCGTCGACCACATCGTCCAGCTCACCGACGGCGGCGCGGACTACTCGTTCGAGTGCATCGGCAATACGCAGATCATGCGCCAGGCGCTGGAGTGCTGCCACAAGGGCTGGGGCAAGTCGATCATCATCGGCGTGGCCGAGGCCGGCGCGGAGATCTCCACGCGCCCGTTCCAGCTCGTGACCGGGCGCGAATGGAAGGGCTCGGCCTTCGGCGGCGCGCGCGGGCGCACCGACGTGCCCAAGATCGTCGACTGGTATATGGACGGCAAGCTCAACATCGACGACCTGATCACGCACACGCTGCCGCTGGAGCGCATCAACGAAGGCTTCGACCTGATGAAGCGCGGCGAGTCGATCCGCTCGGTCGTGCTGTACTGAGGAGCGCGCCGTGACCCTGGAACTGCTGTCCGAGCACGGCTGCCATGGCGGCGTGCAGCGCTTCTACCGGCACGCTTCGGCCGCCATTGGCCTGCCGATGCGTTTCTCGGTGTACCTGCCGCCGCAGGCACAGGCTGGCGCCAGGCTGCCGGCGCTGTTCTACCTGGCGGGACTGACCTGCACCGAAGAAACCTTCATGATCAAGGCCGGCGCGCAGCGCTTCGCCGCCGAGCACGGCCTGGTCCTGGTCGCGCCGGATACCAGCCCGCGCGGCGCCGGGATACCGGGCGAGGCGGATGCGTGGGACTTCGGTGTCGGCGCGGGCTTCTATGTCGATGCGACCGAGGCACCATGGAACCAGCACTGGCGCATGGAGAGCTACGTCACGCAGGAACTGTTCGACCTTGTCAGCCGCGAATTGCCGGTCGATCCCGACCGCGTCGGCATCTTCGGTCACTCGATGGGCGGGCACGGCGCGCTGGTGCTGGCGCAGCGGCATCCGCAGCGCTTCCGCTCGGTGTCGGCGTTCGCGCCCATCGCCGCGCCGACGCGGTGCCCGTGGGGAGAGAAGGCCTTCACCGGCTATCTCGGCACGGACCGCGGCCGCTGGGCCGAACATGATGCCAGCGCGCTGATGGCGGCGCAGAAGGCGGCGCCCTTTCCGGCCGGCATCCTCGTGGACCAGGGCCTGGCGGACCAGTTCCTGACGAACCAGCTCCATCCCGAAGCGTTCGAGGCCGCCTGCGCGGCCGCTGGCCAGCCGCTGGCGCTGCGCCGGCATACCGGCTACGACCACGGCTACTACTTCATCAGCACCTTTATCGCGGACCACATCCGCCATCACGCCGCGCAGCTCTGACGATGCAGCGATGACAACGATGCGCGGCCGGCGCCGCGCATCGTTCAGATGTAGCGCTCCGCCATGACCAGCGCGCTCAGGCGCCGGCGCTTCCAGAACATGCCGTGGATGCGTGTCAGCAGCCTGCGCAGGGTGGCCGGGTCCAGTGCGCGGAACGTCAGCATGACCGCGGGATTGCTGCCATCGCCGGGCACATGCTCCAGGGCATCGAATACCGGAAGTCCATACTTCACCAGGAATGCGCGGATCTCGTCTTCGGTCGTGCCGGGCTCGATATTGCCGAGCAACAGTACAGACATGGCGGCCTCCCTTCGTTTTCTACGGCCTCGTCACCCTCCACTTCATTCGCCGCCTGCGGCATCGGCCTGCTTGTCCAGCTGCAACGTGACGATGCGCAGGGTCGCATCATCGGGGCACCTGACGTCGGAAAAGCCAAGGCGACGTGCCAGGCGCCGCATGGGCGTGTTCATGGCCAGCACGAAGCCCTCCATGCGCAGGTAGCCACGCGCGCGCGCCGTGTCGATCAGCGACGACATCAGGATGCGCGCAAGGCCCGCGCCATGCCAGTCGTCATCGAGCGTGATGGCGAACTCGCAGACCTCGCTGCCCGGCGCGGCCACGAAACGCGCGCCGCCGACCAGCCGGCCACCGCTTTCCTTGCCCTCTGCCTCGCTCCAGGCGACGAATGCGCATTCATGGTCCGGCTCCGGGTGCGTGGCGTGCTCCACCATGGCCTCAGGCAGTTCCCGCATGGGTGCCATAAAGCGCGTGTAGCGGGCGTCGTCCGACAACCGCGAAAACGCGGCGAGCAATCCGGCGCGGTCCTGCTCGCAGATTTCACGCAGCAGGAGATGGCGCCCATCCCGCAACGTCATGCGGGTTGGCGTGAAGGGCAATGGAGTCGGTGCGGGCATCTGGGCAAGGTCTGCGTCACTGGCTGAATGGGAACCCGGGCTGAATCGCCGAAGCTCATTCACTGTAGTGCCAAATGGCGCCCCATGCAGGGCGCAGCGCTGCGGCCGCGCACGATCGCGCTTTGAGCGCAGCGGACGCATTTCGAGCGCAGGAATGAAAAAGGGCTTCCGTTTCCGGAAGCCCTTTTCGTTCTGCATAGGTGGCGCGGCTGGCAGGATTCGAACCCACGACCCCTTGGTTCGTAGCCAAGTACTCTATCCAACTGAGCTACAGCCGCACGCGAGACATAGATTGTAACCCAGTTTGGATTTTGTGCAAGCCCCTTCCGAGAAAAACTTTCGAACAGCGGCTACCAGCGATAGCGCGCGCCGACGGTGCCTCCGGCATTCCGCCCCGCCTTGACCTTGAACCAGAGCTTCATGCCCGATGCGGTATTGCCGTGCGCGCCGATATTGAACGAGAACAGACCGCGCAGCAGGTCTGTATCGATCTTCGTGCCGCTGACGTTGATGGTCTGCTTGCGGCTGTCCTGCCACCAGTCGGCCTCGACGAACGGGTAGACGCCCGCGAGCCGGGTTGGCTGGGCACCGTACACGCGCACGCCGAAACCCGTGGCGCTCGAATCGCCCAGCATGTCGGGCGCCTGCGTCCCCGTGGCGGCATTGCCCGGCTGATAGGCCAGTTGCACGCGAGGCTGGATGGTCAGGCCACCGGCATGCGGCACGACGGCGTCGAGTGCCAGCGCCATGGTGCGCACGCGGCTGTCCACGAATCCGCTGGCGGTGGTGATATCGTCGACATGCACCAGGATCCGCCGCGGGCCGTAGCGCATGCGTTCGGTATCGCTGTCGATGGCCGCGAGGCCAGGCGCGTCGTCATCCGGCCCCGCTCCGGTCGTTACCTCGATGCGCGGCGAGTAACCGGGTGGCGGCCCGTTGTGTTCGGCGGAGGAGCCAGAACCGCGGCCGGCGGTTGCCGCACCGGCAGCCATCCCGCCAAGGTCGCTCGCTTGCACATGCTGCCAGCCGAGAATGGAATCGGTGCCCGGGGCACCATCGTCGGCCCTGGCCACGGAACAAACCAGCATGGCCAGCACGCAGCAGCATTGCAGCGGATGGTGACGCGCCCCGTGCTGTGTCGCGGCACAGTCGTGCCACGCAGGGTACGCCCCTGCCTCCCTCTCTGCTGATGATGACAAGACCTCGGTCATGGCAACCACCTTCGGACGTTATCAAAGCTTGCCCGATTTGTTTGAGGATAGGTCATATGCCCGCCGTCGGGGAAGCGACGAATGTCCGCTGCCGCGCAGCCGCTGAGCCAGTGTTCCGGACAGCCGGGGTGACGTCACGTTTAGTGGAGCAATGGCGTCGGCTTTGCCCGATGCCCTAGCGGTTTTCGTCAATAATGTCGGAATTCAACGATTACCTATGCCTGCCTTCCTGGCCGAACAGGCGCGGGAGGAGACAACCATGGCGTTCTGGCGAAGACTTCGCCCGGCCGGCAATACCGGCGCCAGCCATTCGCTGGCGGCAGGCCGAAGCCAGAGCCTGAAGCGCAAGCTGTCGGCTGCGACAACCGTGGCCGCGCTGTGTACGGTTGGCCTGGCTGCCTTGCTGATGGCGCGCTCGTATGGCGATTTCGCCGCGGCGCGCCAGAACCTGCATGACATCTCGGAATACCGTGTCCTGCTGGACGCGGCCAATGTGCTGTCGGCCGAACGCGGCCCCGCCAACAGTGTGCTCGGAGAAGCGCCCGCGGAGAAAAGTGCGGCGCGCGACAGGCTGCGCGAATTCCGCGCGCGCAGCGACGCCGCCCTCACGCGGCTGCTGATGCCACCGCCCGCGCCAGCCGGCCTGCACCAGCACCGTTTGCCGCCGCTGATGGTGGAGCGCGTGCGCGATCGTTTGCGCCGCGCCCGCGCGGAGGTCGATGCCCTGGCAGCCCGGCAGCGGGAAGACCGGCAGATGGATGAACTCCAGCATGCCATCGAGGGCATGTTCGAGGCCGTCGATGCGCTGCAGCCCCTGGTTGGCTGGCAGGTCAGGCAGTTGTCGGCATGCCACCCGGGCCTGGCGGCGCCCGCGCTCGCCGGCAAGATGTTCGGCGACCTGCGCGAGTACGGCGGACGCGCGGCTTCCCAGATCATGGCGCCCATTGCCGCGCACCAGCCGATCCCGATCCGCAGCCTTGCCGATACCTCACGCTCGCGCGGACGGCTGCTGGAACTGTGGGAACTGGCCGGCCCGGCCTACAACATGTATGGCGAAGCCCCGCGGCTCGAGCAGGCCCACGCCGACGCGAGCCACGAGTTCTTTGGCCACGGCTTGTCCATGGTCGACAGCATGGTGGCGCAAGGCCGCCTGTCCGGCCACTACTCGATGACCCCGACGGAATTCACCAATCGCTATGTGCCGACACTGGAGCCGCTGGAGCGCCTGCGCAGCGCGTTCCTGGATGAGGTGATCGCGCATTTCGAGGCCGACCGCACGCGCGCGCTGCGCCTGCTCGCCATCGCCGGCGGCGCGACCGCGCTGATCCTCCTGGTGCTCGGCTACCTGCTGGTGTTCGCGCAGCGCTCGGTATTCCTGCCGTTGCTGCATGCGCGCGATGCGGTCATCGCGCTGGCCGAGGGGCGCGGCCGCCCCGGCCTTGCCACGCCAGCAACCGGCCGCGAGATGCGGCGCCTGTTCGATGCGCTGGACATCCTGCGACGCAAGCTGCGCGAGCGCGCATCGCTCACCGAGCAACTCGAACACCAGGCCCGTACCGACAGCCTGACGGGACTGCTGAACCGGCGCGCGCTGGAGCATATTGCCGCGCAGCCCGCCGATCCGGCCGGACCGGCAACGGTCAGCCTGATCCTGATGGACGTGGATCGATTCAAGCAGATCAACGACCGCCATGGCCACCCCGCCGGCGACGAGGTGCTGCGCGCGCTGGCTGACCTGATGCGCGACTTCCTGAATCCCGCATTCGCGCTGGCCCGCTTTGGCGGCGAGGAGTTCGCAGTGCTCGTACCTGGCGCCGGCACCGACGAAGCGGCGTCGATGGCCCAGGCATTGCGCACGGCGATCTGCGCTGAACCCATCCGCCTGGCCGACGGCACACGACTGCCCGTGACCGCCAGCTTTGGCGTGGCGACCGGCCGCAGCGGCGTCATCCATTGGCCGCGGCTGTTTGCCGCGGCCGATGCCGCGCTGTACCGCGCCAAGACCGATGGCCGCAATTGCGTGCGGCGCGCCGATGAACCCGCCGAGGCTGTCGACGATTGAGCCGGTACACCGCGCTGCCTGGCGCGGTGTACCGCTTCAGCCGTTGCCTCGATCCATATCCCGGCCACATCTCGACCACACCCCGACCACACCCCGACCGTAAACGGAAAAAGGCCCGCATTGCTGCGGGCCTTTTCTGAATTTGGTGCCCAGAAGAGGACTCGAACCTCCACAGTGTTGCCACCGCTAGGACCTGAACCTAGTGCGTCTACCAATTCCGCCATCTGGGCTTCGTTTCGCTGCATTGCTGCTGCGATGCGAAGAACGCAATTATGCTGGGCCACACAGACCTTGTCAACACTCCTCCGTGAAAAATCTGCATGTCAGCTGTCCCGTGCAGCGTCTCCACGCCTGGCGATGAAGTCCACCTGCGCCGGGCGTCCCGGCAGATGCAGCGCGGCCGTGGCCGGCGGCGTGCTCGCCACGGTCTTGCCGCCGCGCACCACCAGCAGGCGCGTGGCGCGCAGGCGAATGGCCTCGACGGGATCGCGCGCCTGCAGCAGGACTAGGTCCGCGCGACAGCCCGGCGCAAGGCCGTAGCCATCGAGGCCGAGAATCTGCGCCGGCGTGGATGTCACGGCAGCAAAGCAACTGCGCATGGCCTCCTGCCCGGTCATCTGGCCCACGTGCAGGCCCATGTGGGCGACCTCCAGCATGTCGGCGCTGCCCAGGCTGTACCAGGGGTCCATCACGCAATCATGGCCGAAGGCGACCGGAACGCCTGCCGCAAGCAATTCGGGCACGCGCGTCATGCCACGCCGCTTCGGGTAGGTATCGTGGCGGCCCTGCAAGGTGATGTTGATCAGCGGGTTGGCGATCGCGGCCACGCCCGCCTCGCGCATCAGCGGCAGAAGCTTGGACACGTAGTAGTTGTCCATCGAATGCATCGACGTCAGATGCGAGCCGGCGACACGTCCGTGCAGGCCCAGCCGCACGGTCTCGCTGGCCAGGGTTTCGATATGGCGCGACATCGGGTCATCGCTCTCGTCGCAGTGCATGTCGACGCGCAGGCCCCGCTCGGCGGCCAGCTCGCACAGCAGGCGCACCGACGCCGCGCCGTCCGCCATGGTGCGCTCGAAATGCGGAATGCCGCCGACCACCTCCACGCCCATATCGAGCGCACGGCGCAGGTTGTCGAGCGCGCCCGGCGCACGCAGCACGCCGTCCTGCGGGAACGCCACGAGCTGGAGATCAAGGTAGGGACGCACGCGCTCGCGCACGTGCAACAGCGCCTCCACCGCAAGCAGGCGCGGATCGCACACATCCACGTGCGAGCGGATGGCCAGCAGCCCCCTGGCCACGGCCCAGTCGCAGTACGCCAGCGCGCGCTCGACCAGCGCCTCCTGCGTCAGCAGCGGCTTGAGTTCGCCCCACAGCGCAATGCCTTCGAGCAGCGTGCCGGACTGGTTCACGCGCGGCAGCCCGTAGGACAGCGTGGAATCCATGTGGAAATGCGCATCGACGAACGGCGGGGTCACCAGTTGCCCCGCGGCGTCGATCTCGGTGGCCGCCTGCGCGGCAAGCGCGGCTTCCACGGCGACAATGCGGTCATTGTCGACGCCGATATCGATGCCACTGCGCCCGTCAGGCAGCGTGCAGTGGCGCAGGATCAGTTCCAGCATGGTCGCTCCAGGATCGGTGGGTTCAGGTTCAGCGCTCGCCCCGGCGGTACGGCTTCATCAGCGCCTGCGGATACGTGGCGCGCCGCGCCACCAGGATCAGCGCGACGATCGACAGCACGTAGGGCAGCATCAGGTAAAGCTGGTAAGGCAGCGGCGGCAGCCCGGGCAGGCTGGCGCCGCCCTGCTGCAGGCGCAGCTGCAACGCATCGAACGCGGCGAACAGCAATGCGCCCAGCAGCGCCCGGCCGGGCCGCCACGAGGCGAACACCACCAGCGCAACGCAGATCCAGCCACGCCCGTTGATCATATTGAAGAAGAACGCGTTGAACGCCGACAGCGTCAGGAATGCGCCACCCACCGCCATCAGCGCCGAGCCGGCCATGATCGCGCCGATGCGCACCGCTCCCACGCGGATGCCCTGCCCTTCGGCCGCCGCCGGGTTCTCGCCGACCATGCGCACCGCCAGCCCGAGCGGCGTGCGGTACAGCAGCCATGCGATCACCGGCGCGAGCAGCAAGGCCAGCAGCGTCAGCGCTGTCTGCGCGCCAAGCACCGGCCCCAGCAAGGGCCCCGCGACCGGCACCTGTTCCAGCCAGCGCATCGGCGCGAACGGCGTGATGGTCGGCGGCGACGATACCGAGGCAAAGCCGATCCGGTAGGCGTAATAGGACAGGCTGGTCGCCAGCATGGTGACCCCCAGCCCCGCCACATGCTGCGACAACGCCAGCGTCACCGTGAGCCAGCCGTGCAGCAGCCCGAACACCAGCCCGGCGCCCGCCGCCACCGCTACGCCGCCCCACAGCGGCGCACCGTGGTACACCGCCAGCCAGCCGGAAAACGCACCGGCCACCATGATGCCCTCGATGCCAAGGTTCAGCACCCCGGCCCGTTCGCACAGCAACACGCCCAGCGTGCCAAACACCAGCGGCGTGGCCACGCGCAGGACGGCGACCCAGAACGGCGCGGCGGCCAGGATGTCGAACAGTTCCATCAGGCCACTCCGCGCACGCGGTCCAGCCGGATGCGGTAGCGCGTCAGCATGGTCGCGACCAGCATGGCCAGCAGCGCCACCGCGACGATCACGTCGGCAATGGCATTGGGCACGCCGACCGCACGGCTCATGCCGTCGGCGCCGACCAGCACGCCGGCCACGAACACCGAAGCCGCCACCACGCCGAGCGGGTTCAGCCCGGCCAGCATGGCGATGACCACGCCCGCATAGCCGTAGCCAGGCGACATGTCGAGCGTGAGGTAGCTGGTGCGACCCGCCACTTCCACCACGCCGGCCAAACCCGCCAGCGCGCCAGACAGCAACGCCGCGAGCAGCGTCACGCGGCCCACCGGCATGCCGGCGAACGCGGCCGCGCGCGCGTTGGCGCCCACTGCCCGCATCTGCAGGCCGAACACGGTGTAGCGGTTCATCGCCCACACCGCCAGCGCCAGCGCGCACGCCCCCAGCAGCCCGCTGTGCACGCGCGAACGTTCCATCAGCCTCGACAGCTCCAGCTCGGGCAGCAGCGTCACGGACTGCGGCCACCCCATCGCCAGCGGGTCCTTCATCGGGCCGTCAAGCATCATCGAGACCAGCAGCAGCACGATGAAATTGAGCAGCAGCGTGGTCACCACCTCGTCGACACCGAGCCGCAGCTTGAGCCAGGCCGGGCCGAGCAGCAGCAGCGCCCCGGCCAGCATGCCCGCCGCGACCATCAGCGCGAACAGCACGCCGGCAGGTAGCGGCGCGGCCCACGGCGCCGGGCCGCCGTCCACCTGGCCGCCGATGGCCACCGCGGCAAGCGCGCCAAGATAGAGCTGGCCCTCGGCACCGATATTGAAGAGCCGCGCGCGGAATGCCACGGCCACGGCCAGCCCGGTCAGCATCAGCGGCGTGGCGCGCGTCAGCGTCTCCGACCAGGCAAAGCGCGAACCGAAGCCGCCTTCGAGCAGCGTCAGGTAGGCCCGCCCGACCGGCGCACCGGCCCACGCGACCAGCAGCGCGCAGATCGCCAGCGTGGCCGCCACGGCGCCCACCGGCGCCGCCACCAGCGCCACGCGCGACACCGTTGCCCGCGCCTCAAGCCGCATCGCACACCTCCGTGCCGCCCGCTGCCGCGGCACCTTGCGGCGATGCCGTAGCGCCGGCCATGGCCAGGCCCAGTGTCGCCAGCGTCCAGGCCTGCGCCGGGAGCGCTTCGGTCAGGTGTCCGCGATGCATCACCGCAATGCGGTCAGCGAGTGTCATCAGTTCGTCGAGGTCTTCGGAGATGAGCAGCACGGCTGCCCCCGCGTCGGCAGCATCCAGAAGCTGCCGGTGGACATAGGCCACGGCGCCGATATCGAGGCCCCACGTCGGCTGGCTCGCCACCACCACGCGCGGCGCAATGCCCTCGCCGCCCACCGACAGCGCCCGCCCGAGGATCAGCTTCTGCATATTGCCGCCGGACAGCGTACGCGTGGGCGCATCGATGCCGCCGCCACGCACGTCGAAGCGCGCGGCCAGGTCGCGCGCGAAGCGCCTGGCGGCGCCGCGGAGGATCACGCCGGCGCGCGCGAAGGCCGGCTGGCCGAGATGCTCGGCGATGGCGTTCTCCCACACCGCGAGGTCTCCCACCGCCCCCTGCGCGTGCCGATCTTCCGGCACGCGCGCCACGCCGGCCGCGATCCAGCGTTGCGGCTCGGCCGGCATGACCTGGCCGGTCACCGTCACCGTGCCCGACGCGGGCGCGAGCATGCCGCTCATCACCTCGGCCAGCGTCACCTGGCCGTTGCCGGCCACGCCGGCAATCCCGACAATCTCGCCACGATGCAGCGACAGCGATACGCCGTGCAGCGCGACGCGCCCCGCCGATGCCGGCACGCTGACGCGCGCGAGTTCGGCGCGGACATCTGACTCGTTGCGCAGCGCGGACCGCGTGCGCGCGGGCATCTGCACGGCACGTCCGACCATCAGCTCGGCCAGCTCCGCGCGCGACGTGGCTGCCGCATCGCGCGTGGCCACGAGCCGGCCGCCGCGCAGCACGGCCACGCGATGCGAGACCCGCAGGACTTCGTCGAGCTTGTGGCTGATGAAGATGACCGACATGCCGTCGGCAATCAGCTGGGCCAGCGTGGCGAACAGGCTGTCGGCCTCCTGCGGCGTCAGCACGGCGGTCGGCTCGTCGAGGATCAGCACGCGCGCGCCGCGATACAGCGCCTTGATGATCTCCACGCGCTGGCGCTCGCCCACCGAAAGCGCACCGACGCGCGCGTGCGGCTGCACGGCCAGGCCAAAGCGGCGCGACAGTTCCTGCACGCGCATGCGCGCGGCGCGCCGGCCCTGCTGCAGCTGCCACAGGGGCTCGGTGCCGATCAGGATATTGTCGAGCACCGACAGGTTGTCGGCCAGCGTGAAATGCTGGTGGACCATGCCGATGCCTGCGGCCAGCGCCGCGCGCGGATTGCCCGGTGGCAACGCCACGCCGTCGATCTCGACACTGCCGGCATCGGCCACGTAGTGGCCGAACAGGATATTCACCAGCGTGCTCTTGCCCGCGCCGTTTTCGCCGAGCAGCGCCAGCACCTCGCCGCGCTGCAGCGCGAGCGAGATATCGTCGTTGGCCAGCAATGCGCCAAAGCGCTTGGTGATGCCGGCCATGCGCAGTACCGGCAGCGAGTCAGGCAGGGACATGGATGTCAGGACGGGAATAAAAGGCCATGCCTGGCGGCCACCCGCCAGGCATGGCAATCCGCAGGGAACGATCGCACAATTGCCGCGGGGCGCTTACGGTGTGGACTTCGGCTCCGTTTCGACCACCTTCACGGCCTCCTTGCCATCGAGGATGGCCTTCTCCCTCGCGCGCACCTTGACCATCAGGTCAGCCGGCACCTTGCCTTCGAAGGTGCCAAGCGGCGCCAGTTCGGCCCCCTTGTACTTCATCAGCGAATACTTGCCGTAGTCTTCGTCCTTGAACTGCCCCGCCTTGACCTTGCCCAGCGCCGCACCAATGGTCGGCTCCATATTCCACAGTGCCGACGCCACCACCGTGGCCGGATACTGCGGCTGCGTATTGATGACGTTGCCGATGGCCAGCTTGCCGCGCTCTTTGGCGGCGTCCGATACGCCGAAGCGCTCCGCGTAGAGCACGTCGGCACCCTTGTCGATCATCGCGAAAGCGGCTTCCTTGGCCTTGGGCGGGTCGAACCATGAGCCGATGAAGCTCACCGTAAATTTCACCTTGGGATTGACCGCGCGCGCGCCCTCCATGAAGGCATGCATCAGGCGGTTGACTTCGGGGATGGCGTAGCCGCCCACCATGCCGATGTGGTTGGTCTTGGTCATGCCCCCGGCGATCATGCCGGTCAGGTAGGACGGCTCCTGGATATAGTTGTCGAACACGGAGAAATTCGGCGCCTGCGGCTTGCCCGACGAGCCCATCAGGAAGGCCGTCTTCGGGTAGTCCTTCGCCACCTTGCGCGCGGCGGATTCGACCGCGAACGATTCGCCGACGATCAGCACCGCGCCCTGCTCCGCGTACTGGCGCAGCACGCGTTCATAGTCGGCATTCGAGACGCTTTCGGAGAACACGTAGTCCACCTCGCCGCGGGCCTTGGCTTCATTGAGCGCCTTGTGGATGCGCGACACCCACTGCTGCTCCACCGGCACGGTGTACACCGCCGCCACCTTCAGCTTCGCCTGCGCGTGCGCCACCGGCACCACGCCGATGGCGGCCACGGCTGCGCCTGCGGCGGCCAGTTTCAGCCAGGTCCTGCGATTGCGTCCAGACATCATGGTTCTCTCTCCCTTGTTTTGAGTCCTACGGTGTTGGCACGTCCCGGACAAGCGGCGCGGCCACGGGCCGCAGCCCGCAACCGCGCAGGAGCAGCGCCACCAGGTGCTCGGTGGCCAGCTCGAAATCGCGCCGGCCCAGTCGGCTCACACCAAGCACGGCGCAAATCTGCGATTCGAAATCGGCATAGGTCTGGGTCGCGGCCCAGATGGTGAAGAACAGGTGCTGCGGATCGACGCTGGCCATCTGCCCGTTGGCGATCCACTGGCGGATGACCGCGGCCTTGTGTGCCACCAGTTCGCGCAGCGCATGGCGCAGCACCTCACCGATCTCCGGCGCGCCGTGCAGCAGTTCATTCGCGAACACCCGCGAAGCATCAGGATGGCTGGCCGACAGCCGCATCTTCGCGCGGATGTACGCTTCCAGCGCTACCTGCGGCGGCAGCTCGGCGCGGATGGTCTCGGTCTCGGACAGCCAGAGCTGCAGCGTGTGCGCCAGCACGGCACGGTACAGCGCCTGCTTGGTGCGGAAGTAGTAGTGCAGGTTGGACTTGGGCACGCCGGCGCGCACGGCAATCTCGGCCATGGTGGCCCCCGCAAAGCCGGCGCGAGCGAACACGTGCTCGGCCGCGCGCAGGATCATGGCCTCGTTCTCCTGCCGGATGCGTCCGCCGCTGGCGTCGCGCGCCAGAGGCAGGCGCCGCGTCGCGGCGGTCGCCGGGCCGTCCATCACCGCGTGCCGTAGAGGCGGTCCCCGGCGTCGCCAAGTCCGGGCACGATGTAGCCGTGCTCGTTCAGCTCCTCATCGATGGCCGCGGTGACGATGGCTACGTCCGGATGCGCGGCCCGCAGCGCGTTCAGCCCCGGGCGCGACGCGATCAGGCACACGTACTTGAGCATGGTCACGCCGCTCTCCTTGAGCCGGTTCAGCGCCGCGATGGCCGAATTGCCCGTGGCCAGCATCGGGTCCACCACGATCACCATCCGCTCCCGGATGTCCTCGGGCATCTTGAAGTAGTACTCGACGGGCTCGAGCGTCTCCGGGTCGCGGTACAGGCCGATATGGCCCACGCGCGCGGCCGGCAGCAGTTCCAGCATGCCGTCCAGGAAACCATTGCCCGCCCGCAGGATCGACACCAGGCAGAGTTTCTTGCCCGCCAGCACCGGCGACTGCGTGGGGGCAATCGGCGTCTTGATGGCGATGGTCTCCATCGGCAGGTCGCGCGTGGCTTCGTAGGTCAGGAGCTGGCTGATCTCGCGCACGAGCCGGCGGAAGTTGTCCGTGGTGGTTTCCTCGCTGCGCGCCAGCGTGACCTTGTGCTGGACCAGGGGGTGGTCCACCACCAGCACGGAGGCGGTGACGGCCGGGGCGCTGGCGGCTTCGGCCGGGGCCACGGGGACGGCAGACACGTCGTTCATGGTGACTCCTATGCAATCGGACTGGCGGGGGAATCAGGGATTGCACCGCCGGGCGGCGTCGGCCGGCGGGCAAGCCTACTGCACAACCACGGCGCTCAGAATACCGTGCCGTCGCTGTGGATCGCGAACGGCGGCGGCCCGCCGGGCCTGCGCTTGGCGGCAATGCGCCGCCCCGCGGCCCAGGTGCCGCCTTCGAGCACGCGCGCCAGCGGAAACTCGGCCTCCGTCAATCCGAGCGCCTGGCGCACGCCGTCGGCCACGAGATCCAGCCCTGTCACCGTCAGGGCGCGCCATTCGACGATGACCGGCTCCTGCACCTCATGCGCCGCTTCCGCGAACCCCGGGTCGCGCGGCACCATCAACTCGAAGTCGAACAGCAGGCCACCGTTGCGGTATTCGGGCAGCCCGGTCAGGGACTCCAGTCCCGTGACAATCAGGCCCGCGTCCTCGAGCGGCTCCAGCAGCGAATACGTCAGCCACTGGGTCAGCTTGTGGAACGGCACCAGCCCGCCTGGGGCGGCCGGGTGCCGCCAGGTATCGCCGAGCGAGACGCCCTCCAGCGCGACCCGCCCCGGCCAGACCGGACCCAGCGCCACCAGCAGCGTCTTCAGGATGAAGCTCGCCTCGATGCGGTCGTCGACCGCATTGGCCTTCAGGTAGTCGAACAGGTTGCCGAGCCGCGCCGGCGAGCCGAACACGGCCGGCGTGGCCTGCATGACTTCACCCAGGCGGCGCAGCAGCCCCGCGCGTCCTTCCAGGCCGACCAGCGGATTGTGCTGCGCAACCTGGAACGCCGTGGCGATGCTCGACGCGTCGATGCGCATCAGGCGATCGGCATCGGCGCGCAGCGGATCGCCCGGCTCGGCCGAAAAGCCACCGCGCGCGAACAGGTCGAAGCTGGCCACGCCGAGCCCTTCCGAGCGCGTCAGGGTCAGGTCGCTGGCCGGATCGCGGTAGCGCCAGTCGGGCCCGGCCCCGGCGTCCAGCAGTACGCTCGGAATGACCAGGTCGATCCCGATGCGGGCGCGGTCCTCGCGGTGCTCGGGGCCGCTCAGCGCGGCACGTTCGCACAGGATCTGCCAGCGGTCGAGCCGCTCGCCGGAGCCGCCGCTTTCGAAGTGGCGCCAGCGGCTGTGGTATGGCACCTGCAGGTCCGGATAGCGCTGGCGGACGGTGCTGGCGACGTAGTCCGCAATCGCATGAACCCGATCGGGATGCCAGGTGAACAGTTCGGACTGGCCGGCTGCCACGTGCTCCGTGATCGCCGCGCAATGCGTGCGGACAGCCTCGGCGCAAAGCAGCGCCGCGGCCGGATGCCCCGCCGGCACCGGACTGAACCAGCCGCTGCCATGGCCGTCGGCCGGTCCGGCCGGCCGGTCCGCTTCGGGATACGTGCTCATTCGTTCAACCCCCTGCCCTTTGCCAGGGCGAGTTCGTCGGCGTCAGGCGGCGTGTAGTGCGTGAAATAACCGGCCGCCACCTTGGCGTCGATTTCCACGCGCGCGTCCGCCGGGATCAGTTCTTCAGGTATGGCCACCTGCTCGACCACTTCGATGCCCTGGGCCACCAGCGCACCATGTTTCATATTGCTCATCGACGCCCAGCGGTCGATGCGCCGGATGCCCAGCCAGTGGAAGACGTCCGGCATCAGTTCCTGGAAGCGCATGTCCTGCACGCCGGCCACGCACTCGGTGCGGGCGAAGTAGGTCTCGGCGCGGTCGCCGCCCACCTGGCGCTTGCGGGCGTTATAGACCAGGAACTTGGTCACCTCGCCCAGCGCGCGTCCTTCCTTCCGGTTATAGACCACCAAGCCTACGCCCCCTTGCTGCGCCATGTCGATGCATACTTCAATGCCATGCGCGAGGTAGGGACGGCAGGTGCAGATGTCGGAGCCGAACACGTCCGAGCCGTTGCACTCGTCATGCACGCGGCAGGCCACATGCGTGTCCGGCTTGCCCAGCTTGGCGATATCGCCGAAGAAATAGAGCGTCATGCCGCCGATGGGCGGCAGAAAGACCTTCAGGTCGGGCCGCGTCACCAGTTCCGGGAACATGCCGCTGGTCTGCTCGAACAGGCTGCGCCGCAGCGCGGTTTCCTTGATATCGAAACGGCGCGCCAGCCCGGGCAGGTACCAGACCGGATCCACCGCGGCCTTGGTGACCCGCACGTCGCCGTTGGCGTGGAGAATGTCGCCGTCCGGCTTCAGCCGTCCCGCCGCGATCGCGGAGGCCAGCTCGGGCATGTTGATGTGCGCGCGCGTCACGGCAATGGTCGGGCGGATATCCACGCCTGCGGCGATGCGGTCGGCAAAGGCACTGGAAACGAGATGGCCCCACGGGTCCAGTGAAACGATCTTGTCCGCGTCCGCCCACTGCGGGTGCGGGCCGATCGACTCGGCCGGCGCAGTATCGGTCAGGTCCGGCCGGTGGTCGCGCTGCAGGCGGCCCGAGGCCACGGCAAGCGCCCGGTAGATGGCATAGGCGCCCGAGTGTGTGCCGATCACATTGCGCCGCTCAGGGTCTGTCAGGCTGGCAATCACCGGCCCTCGTTCCGCTGCCGTCGGCGCCCCCCAGTGGATCGGCTCCGCCGGTTTGTCGCGGCGCGCATGCGAAGTGAGGACGATATGGTCGGACATGACAGCCTCGATTCCGTGATGGAATCCTGACCAAACGGTCAGGTTTACGATTCCATAGTAGGCAATCTCTGTGCCATCACCCAATGCCCGTTTCGGGCCCCTGCGTGGGTCGTCGCACGCGGGCAACGGCCGCCGGCCGCACCGTAGGCGGGCATCGGCATTGCCGCGCACGGCGCCACGCACCACGAAAAAGCGGCACGTGCCGGGATGGCTACGTGCCGCTGCTATCCTGATCCCGTCCGCACTGAAGGCGCGGCGGCCAGGCCACGGGGTTAACGTTGTGGTTACGTTGTCGATTCCCCTTGCGCGCCGCGGCGGCCACCGGCCACCCACGTCCACAGCGCGGCGACCGGACTGGCGCTTTCCACATAGCGGTAAAACAAGGTTCCGGCAACGTTGCTCGCCACCCAGGCGAACAGCATGCCCAGTGCGTTGAGCACGGGGTTGCCCGGCGCCAGGTGGGAAACCACCGCGTTGACGATCAGGCAGACCGGGAAATGCACCAGGAACACTGAATAGGAGATGCGGCCAAAGAAGCCCACCACCGCCGCGCGCGGCCAGCTTTCGAGCCACCCGCCGCGCCTGGCCACCGCCAGCAGCAAGGCCGTGGCCAGCGCCACCGCGATGCGCAGGCGGAAATCGACGATCAGTGCCGCAAGCCCAAGCGCCCCCAGCAACAGGAGCGGAATGGCCGAGCGCCCGGAATTGGACGCCCAGTACGCGAGCGTGCCCATGCCATAGGCACCGAAGAAATACACCGCCCAGATATCCCACCCGGCATCGCGGTTGAACCAGAACAGCGATGCCACCGCCAGCGCCGACACCACCACCACCCCTGCCTGCGCACCCTGCCCCGAGACGCTGCGCGCCAGCCACAGCGCCGTCACCAGCAGCGCGAACAGCTGCAGGTCGATCGCCACGTACCAGACGCCCGCCGACAGGGCATCGACATCCAGCACGCTATGGAGCAACAGCACATGGGCAAGGAACTGCATGAGGTGCGGCGGCGCGGGGATCGAGTCATGGACCATCCAGGTACGCGCGATGGCGGCCCCCGCGATGCTGACCAGGATCGCCGCGGCATACGGCGTGACCAGTTTCTGGTAGCGGCGCCAGACGGCGGCCAGCGGATGCTGCCGGATCACCAGCCGTCCATGCGGCGCAAGGCTGCGCGCCGCCAGGAAACCGCTGACGACAAGGAAGACCTGAACCGCGATGCGGGCGTATTGCGACAGCCAGTCAAGGACATCCGGCGCCAGCGAATAGGCCGAGTCGGACATGGGGCCGTAAAACGCCAGGTGATGGAGCACGATCAGTTGCGAGCTGACGGCCTTGAGGGCGTCAATGCACGCGAGGCGCGAAGGACGGGGGCTCATTGTTATAAGAACGTTACAAAGACGATGGCCGCGATTTTACCGTCTTCGCGCCATCCGTTTGCGCCTTATTTGTCACAAAATGAGTAATCGTTACACAAATCTCCGGTAAGTGCCTTTATCGGAATGGGGAAGTCAGTTGTCTTGACGGCGAAGCATTTGCTTATGAGAAAGTTGTCGTTCCTCCGGGCAGAGCACGGGTATACCCTTGCGGTTTTGCTGCAACTGGCGCCATTGCGCCTCGCCCGCCTCCCATATGTTGTCCGTCCCCGCCTTCACCGCCCCGCGCAAGCTGATCCGCCCGCTGGCCATCCTGCTGCTGTCCCTGGCCGCGCTATCCCCGTTGGGCGCCCACGCGCAGAGCCCGGTCCTGGAGAAGATCCGCGACAGCGGCACCATCGTGCTCGGCTACCGCGAGTCCGCGCTGCCGTTTTCGTTTGCCGATGACAAGGGCCAGCCGGCCGGCTATGCCGTCGACCTGTGCCGGCGCGTGGCCGAGTCAGCCCGCCAGAAACTGGGGCTGAAGGACATCAAGGTGCGCTGGATGCCGCTCACGCCGCAGAACCGCTTCCCCGCGATGGTCAATGGCCTGGTGGACCTGGACTGCGCCCCCAATACCAACTCGCCGGAGCGGCAGAAGCAGGTGGCCTTCAGCGTGTCGCATTACGTGTCGACCGTGCGCATGCTGGTGCGTGCCGACTCCGGCATCAAGTCCTTCGAGGACCTGCGCGGCAAGACCGTGGTCACCAGCGCCGGTTCCACGGGCGACCGCCATGTGCGCCACCTGAAGCAACAATACGGCTATCGCGACATCTACGCGAAGGATCATGGCGAATCGTTCCTGCTGCTGGAATCGGGGCGCGCGCAAGCCTTCGTGATGGACGACGTCCTGCTTGCCGGCCTGCGCGCACGCGCCAAGGACCCGTCTCAGTTCGTGATCGTCGGCCCCGCCCTTTCGACGGAGCAGAACGCGCTGATGATGTCGAAGGCCGACCCGGAATGGAAACAGTTCGTCGACCAGACCCTGGCCAGCACGTTCGCGGGTCCGGGCATCACGTCGCTGCAGAAGCGCTGGTTCCAGCAACCCATCGGCAGCCGCAACATCAACCTCGCCCTGGCCCCGTCGAGCCAGGTACGCGAAGCCTGGAAGCACCCTTCCGATACCGCCACGGAGTGACGCCAACGTATCAGACGCACACAAACTGATACGGCAATCCATGGTTTCCATGAGTCCCTACCGTCGGGTAGGTACCCAGTTGACAGCCTGACAACAGCTTGGCGACACTGAAACCGGTCGCCCCCGCCAGAGGGGCAACCGCGAAGAACCGCCCGACGGGGTGGCATAACCAGGCAGGACTCAGGAGAAATCATGAACAAGTTTGTTGCGACCGCGATCGCGCTCGCATTGGGCACGGCTGCTGTGGCCGCCCACGCGCAAACCGGCGGCAAGAAGTTCGACCCGTATACCCAGGGTGCCAAGTCAGGTCAGAAGTTCGACCCGTACACCGAGGGCGCCAAGACCGGCGACAAGTTCGATCCGTACAGCCAGGGCGCGAACAAGAGCACCCGCAGCGAACTGACCGACGCCTCGGCCCCGGAAGCCAAGAAACCGGCCAAGTCGAAGTCCAAGAAGAGCAAGAAGAAGGCCGCTTCGGCGCCGGCGGCCAGCTGATACCCAGCCAGCCATGCAAAAGCCCGTGCCTGCGCACGGGCTTTTGCATTTCGGGGTGCGGTGCCGGCCGAGCGCGCCTACGGCGCCTGCGTATCCTGCTCCATCGCCGTCACGTCGATGCGCTGCACCTTGCCGTCCTGCATGACTTCGGTACGCAGCACAAAGGCCTCGGCCGGGCAGTACCAGTCGGTTATCTGCATGACCGTGGGCTCGACCTGCACGACTTCGTCACCAACCAGCAGCGGCCCCAGCGACGTGCGCTTCTCGTAGGTAATCGGCAGGCATTCCTTGCGCCCCATGACGGTGTCGATCATCTGCCGGCGGCCGACCTGGCGCGAGCTGATGTTGATGGAGGCGTGCAGCGCGCGCATGGTGCTGACCACCTCGTCCGAACCTAGCGGATATACCTTCAGCGACAGGCTCGATTCAAACGTTTCGCCCTGCAGCGTGCTCCCTTCGCGCAGGTTCATGCCGGCATAGCTGAACACGCCGCTGCCCCTGAATGCGGCCTCGCCGTACATGCGAGCGTAGCGCGCACGGGCGTTGATCACGGCATGCTGGCTTTCGATACTGGTCTGGTCCGCGGGCGTGCGCCGGTCGATATGGAGCTGATGCACCTGGTCCATGATGACGGGCGGCCCCATCAGCGCGGACATGGCCGATTTTGAGTTGATCTCGAGTTGCGCGTGGCACCCGGAAGCCCTGCGCCCGGCGTCGCGCAATGTCATCGTGATCGACATCGGCAGGGCGCCGTCCCCCTCCATCTGCACGTGCGAGCCCGAGCGGAACCACGGCGCGTCGCAGAGCACGGCGCCGGCCGATGGTGGCGGAGAACCGCCGGGCGACGAGCCGCCCTGGCGCGCTTGCACCGCTGCTGGCCGCTCCTGCGCCCACGCGACGCCGGCCAGCAGCAGGGCAAGCGCGCCCGCTGCGCCCTTTCGCCGGAAGTGCTGCGCCTTTGTCTTCACATGAATCCCTGTCTAGAATGGTCTTGCGCCCCCAACCTGGCGCCCGGCTGGCCCGGGCCGGCCCGGGTCAGCAAGCGGCCCGCTTCAAAGTTAGCGCGTTTCCCGCCGCCTGTCTCGTCGGGCTTGCGGAGGCCGGGCCGGGCTGGCGACCCGGTACCTTGCAGGGAGATCCCATGCTTCAGTACTACGCGAAATTATGGTGGGTGATCGCATTGCGCGGTCTGCTGGCGCTGATGTTCGGCATTTGCGCGTTCTTCGCGCCGATCGCCACGCTGGCCGCGCTGATCATCATCTTCGGCGCGTTCGTGGCGGCCGACGGGTTGATGGCCCTGCTCATGGCGATTTCCGGCAAGCAGCGCGAGAGCAGCGACCGCTGGATCCTGGCGCTGCAGGGCCTGTTGGGGCTGGGCGTCGGCGCGCTCACCTGGCTGAGCCCGACCATCACGGCCTTGTCCCTGCTGATCTATATTGCCGCCTGGACCCTGGCCACGGGCGTGCTGCAGATTGTCGCAGCCGTGCGACTGCGCAAGGAGATCCCGAACGAATGGTGGCTGATCCTGACCGGGCTGGTCAGCATCGCGTTCGCATTCCTGGTGCTGTGGCGGCCATTGGCCGGAGCGCTCGCCGTACTCTGGCTGATCGGCTCATGGGCCATTGTGTGCGGCATCCTGCTCCTTGGGGTCGCACTGCGGTTGCGCAGTGTCCGGCCGGCGACCGCTACCCAGCCAGCCCAGCCAGCCTGACTTCGGCGCAACGGTGGCCCACCGGATGTCGCCGGGCCGCCCGAAAGCAGGACGGATGCCTCACCCGTGCTACCATTGCCGCCCGCGAGAGGGACGGTCCGAGCACCGGGAATAAGATACGTTTGCATCACAATTCAGACCAGAAATCGGGGCCTGAGGCTTGCCTTGTCCACCGTGGACCGGTCGCAAGCGTTGTGACGTCTTCCCGCCATGCCCGGTATCCAGCAGCGGTCGGCTCCGACTGTCGCCACCCGACGCAAGCCATTCATTCGTCGACAATTCCAGGGAGTTCTATGCGTAGTTCTTCGACCTCGCGCTATGCCGGGCTGTCAGTTGGCGTTATCGCCGCGATCAGCCTCGGCATCCTGCTGGTCTGGTTCGGCACGCTCGACATGCGCCACCTGCTGCGCTCGGACGAAGGCCGCTACGCTGAAATTGCCCGCGAGATGTTCGCCACCGGCGACTGGGTGACCATTCGCTACCAGGCGCTCAAGTACTTCGAGAAACCGCCCTTTCATCTCTGGGTGACCGCACTGTCCTATACGCTGTTCGGCATTGGCGACTGGCAGGCGCGGCTGTGCGTGGCGCTGTCCGGTGCCATCGGCCTGCTGGTTTCCATGCTCGCCGCGCACCGCTGGTTTGGCCTGCGCGCGGCCCTGCTTACCGGGCTGGTGCTGGTCGCCGCGCCGATGTGGAACGTGGCGGCACATTTCAATTCGCTGGACATGACGCTGTCGGGCGCCATGGCCTGCGTGCTCGCTTTCATGCTGCTTGCCCAGCACCCCGAGGCCACGCCGTCGGCGCGCCGCAACTGGATGCTCGCCTGCTGGGTCGCCATGGGCGTTGCCGTCCTGACGAAGGGCCTCGTCGGCATTGCCCTGCCCGGGCTGGTGCTGGTGGTCTATACGCTCGTCACGCGCGATTTTGGCCTGTGGCGCCGGCTGCATCTGGTGGCCGGCATCGTGCTGATGCTCGTGGTCACCGTGCCCTGGTTCTGGCTGGTGTCCGAGCGCAACCCCGAATTCCTGAACTTCTTCTTCATCCACGAGCACTGGCAGCGCTATACCTCGACGGTGCACTCCCGCAAGGGCCCGCTGTGGTACTTCCTGCCGCTCCTCGTCGCAGGCTTTCTGCCGTGGCTGGGCGTCTTCCCGGGCATGTGGCAGGCCGTGCGCGAACGCGCCGGCGTAGAGCGGGGCAGCGCCCCGCGGCCGTTCCAGCCGGCGATGCTGGCCGCCATCTGGGCCATTGCCATCTTCGCCTTCTTCAGCCTGTCGGGCTCGAAGCTGCCGGGCTATATCGTGCCGATCTTCCCGGCGCTGGGCATCCTGGCCGGCGTGGCGCTCGACACCGCCACCGAACGCTCGTGGCTGCGGCAGGTGAACTTCATGCTGGTGCTGGCCGTCCTGGGCTTGCTGGCCACCCCTTACGTGGCAACGCTCGACAAGCCCAGCACGCCCAACGTGGTCTACCGCGAATTCGCGCTGTGGATCGGTCTGGCCTTTGCCTGCATGCTGGCGGGCACGTTGCTCGCACGCCACCTGGTGCGCTCCCGCGGCGTATTTCCGAGCATCGTCGCCTATGCTGTGGCCATGTTCCTGTGCGCGACACTGGCCTTCCGCGGGCATGAAGCCATGGGCCGCCCGGCTTCGGGCGCCGACCTGGTGCCCGCGATCAGCGAGGTGCTGACCCCCGACATGCCGATCTACAGCGTGCGCCTGCTGGACCACACGCTGCCGTTTTACCTGCGCCGCACTACCATCCTCGTGGAGCACCCCGACGAGCTGGAGTTCGGCGTCGGCCAGGAGCCGCAGAAGTGGATCCCGACCGTCGATGCCTTTGTGGAACGCTGGAAGCAGGGCCCGCACGCCATTGCGATCATGTCGGCCGACACGTTCAAGGACCTCGCCGCGCGCGGCGTGCCCATGAACACGGTGGCCGAGGACAAGCGCCGCATCGTCGTTGCCAATTTCCCGCTGCCGGCACCGGCCCGGCCGCAACCATCCAAGGACTGAACCCGGCGCCATGACGCTATCGACTTTTGCCTTTATCTTTACCGGCGTGCTGCTCAATGCCGCCGCGCAATTGCTGCTCAAGGCCGGCGTCAACGCCGTCGGCGCCATCACCATCGACCGCAGCACCCTGCTGGTGACGGCACTGCGCGTGCTGACCCAGTGGCCGGTGCTGGCCGGGCTGACGCTCTATGTCGTCAGCGTGGGCGTGTGGATCGTCGGGCTGTCGCGCGTGGATGTCTCGATCGCCTACCCGATGCTCTCGCTCGGCTATGTGGTGAATGCGCTGGCCGCGTACTGGCTGTTCGGCGAGATGATCGGACCGCTGCGCGTGTGCGGCATCCTGCTGATCCTGGCCGGCGTATTCCTGATCGCGCGTTCGTGACCCGGCGCCCAACTGTGCTGCACCTTTAACTGGCAAGCTTTCCGATGACCGCTACCGCCGCTTCCGAATTCCTTCCCTTCGTCCGGCCCGAGATCGATGCCGACACCATTGCCGAAGTCGGCAAGGTGCTCGCTTCCGGCTGGATCACCTCCGGCCCGAAGATGCAGGCGTTCGAGGACGCGCTGTCCCGGCTCTTCGGCGGACGTCCCGTGCGCACTTTCGCCAACGGCTCGGCCACGATGGAGATCGCCCTGCGCATCGCGGACATCGGCCCCGGCGATGAAGTCATCACCACGCCGATCACGTGGGTCGCCACCGCCAACGTAGTGCTCGCGGTCGGCGCGAAGCCCGTGTTCGTCGACATCGACCCGCGCACGCGCAACATCGACCTGGACGCCGTGGAAGCGGCCATCACGCCGCGCACGCGCGCCATCATGCCGGTGTACCTGTCGGGCCTGCCCGTCGACATGGACCGGCTCTACGCGATCGCGGGCAAGCACAGGCTGCGCGTGATCGAAGACGCCGCGCAAGCCATCGATTCGCGCTGGCAGGGCAAGCGTATCGGCGCCTTCGGCGACCTGGTCAGCTTCAGCTTCCAGGCCAACAAGAACATCACCAGCGTCGAAGGCGGCTGCCTGGTGATGAATACACCGGAGGAAGCCGTGCGCGCCGAGCGCCTGCGCCTGCAGGGCGTGATCCGCTCCGGCATGGATGGCATGGACGTGGAAGAACCCGGCGGCAAGTTCAACCTGACCGACGTGAACGCCGCGATCGGTCTCGCGCAGCTTGGCAGGCTCGACGCCATCACCGCGCGCCGCGCGGAGCTGGCCGAGATCTATTTCCGTTGCGCGGCCGACGCCGGACTGGCCGAGCTGGGTATCGAACTGCCGCTGCCGCTGGACCCGCGCCAGGCCACCACCAACTGGCACATGTTCCAGGTGGTGCTGCCCACCGCGCGCCTGGAAGGCGGTGCGCCGCAGGCGCGCCACAACGTCATGCAGGCCATGCGCGAGCGCGGCATCGGCACTGGCGTGCACTATCCCCCGATTCACCTTTTCACCTACTACCGTTCCCTGGGCTGGCGCGAAGGCATGCTGCCGCACGCCGAGCGCATCGGACGCGGCATCGTCACGCTGCCGCTCTTCCCTGCCATGCAAGCCGCCGATGTGGAACGGGTCTGCGCAACTCTTAGCGAAACATGCAAACGTCTCTGCAAATGAGTCCGGTCGAGGTTTCGGTCGTCATTCCGGTCTACAACGAAGAGGACGGGCTGCAAGCCCTGTTCGACCGCCTGTACCCGGCGCTCGACGGCCTTGGCGACTCGTACGAGGTCATTTTCATCAATGACGGCAGCGCCGACCGCTCCGCGGCGATGCTGGCCGCGCAGTTCCACAAGCGCCCGGACGTGACCCGGGTGGTGCTGTTCAACGGCAACTTTGGCCAGCACATGGCCATCCTGGCCGGCTTTGAACACACGCGCGGCAAGATCGTCATCACGCTGGACGCCGACCTGCAGAACCCGCCCGAGGAGATTCCGCGCCTCGTGCAGACCATGCGCGAAGGCCACGACTACGTCGGCACCATCCGCCGCCAGCGCAACGACACGGCCTTCCGCCGCTACGCGTCGCGCGCCATGAACGGACTGCGCGAGAAGATCACCCGGATCCGCATGACGGACCAGGGCTGCATGCTGCGCGCGTATGACCGCAACGTGGTGGACACCATCAATGCCTGCCGCGAGGTCAACACCTTCATTCCCGCACTGGCCTACACGTTCGCGTCGAGCCCGGTGGAGATCGAGGTCGGCCATGAGCAGCGCCACGCCGGCGAGTCCAAGTACTCGCTGTACCAGCTCATCCGCCTGAACTTCGACCTGGTCACCGGCTTCTCGATCGTACCGCTGCAGTGGTTCTCGGCCATCGGCACGGTGCTGTCGCTGCTGTCCGGCGTGCTGTTCGTGGTGCTGCTGATCCGCCGGTTCCTGTTCGGTTCGGAAGTACAGGGTGTGTTCACCCTGTTCGCCATGAACTTCTTCCTGATCGGCATCCTGCTGTTCGGCCTGGGCCTGCTCGGCGAATACGTGGGCCGTATCTACCAGGAAGTGCGTGACCGGCCGCGCTATCGCATCAAGGCCGTCCTTGAGGCGGACCCGGTCCGCCAGCGAACGGAGGCATGATGCGCGCGGTTGTCTTTGGCTACCACAACGTCGGCGACCGCTGCCTGCGCGTGCTGCACGCGCGCGGCGTGGAGGTGGCGCTGGTCATCACGCATCGCGACCGCGCCGACGAGAACATCTGGTTCCGTCGCATGGCGGATACCGCGGCGGAACTCGGCATCCCGTTCCAGTACGGCGAGGACCCGACCGACCCGGCGCTCGCGCAGGCCGTGCGCGACGCCAGGCCCGATGTCATCTTCTCGTTCTACTACCGCTCGATGATCCCGGCCAGCGTGCTCGCGCTGGCCCCGCACGGCGCGTTCAACATGCACGGCTCGCTGCTGCCCAAGTACCGCGGCCGCGTGCCGGTCAACTGGGCCGTGCTGCACGGCGAGACCGAGACCGGCGCCACGCTGCACGCAATGGAAGCCAAGCCCGACGCCGGCTACATCGTCGACCAGACTTCCGTGCCGATCCTGCCGGACGACACCGCCGGCGAGGTCTTCGAGAAAGTCACCGTGGCCGCCGAGCAGACGCTCTGGCGCGCGCTGCCGGCCATGATGTCGGGCAAGACGCCGCAGCAGCCCAACGTGCTCGCCGAAGGCAGCTACTTCTCGGGCCGCCGCCCGGAAGACGGCCGCATCGACTGGAGCCGCCCCGCGGCCGAGGTCTACAACCTGATCCGCGCGGTGGCGCCGCCCTACCCGGGCGCGTTCACCGATCTTGCCGGCCAGCGCTTCGTCGTTGCGCAGGCACGCCGCCCGCTGTCCGCCCCGGCGCTGCCGGCCGGCTTGCGCCCGGGCCTGCACGTCAGCCAGGGCCGGATCGTCGGCCTGTGCGGCGACGGCGGCCAGGTGCGCATTGACACCCTGCTCGCCGGCGCGACGTCCACCCCGGTTACCCCGGAGGCGCTGGCCTCCATTCTTAGCGAACAATCCAACGAGGAAAACCGATGAAAAAGGTCCTGATTCTTGGCGTCAACGGCTTCATCGGCCACCACCTGACGCGCCGCATCCTGGAAACCACGCCGTGGGAGGTCTACGGCATGGACATGTCGTCCGACCGCCTCGGCGACCTGGTCGACCATCCGCGCATGCACTTCTTCGAGGGTGACATCACCATCAACAAGGAGTGGATCGAGTACAACATCCGCAAGTGCGACGTAATCCTGCCGCTGGTAGCCATCGCCACCCCGGCCACCTACGTGCGCCAGCCGCTGCGCGTGTTCGAACTCGACTTCGAAGCCAACCTGCCGATCGTGCGCGCCGCGGTCAAGTACGGCAAGCACCTGGTCTTCCCGTCGACCTCCGAGGTCTACGGCATGTGCGCCGACGAGGAATTCGACCCCGAGTCCTCGCCGCTGATCTACGGCCCGATCAACAAGCCGCGCTGGATCTACGCCTGCTCCAAGCAGCTGATGGACCGCGTGATCCACGCCTACGGCATGGAGCAGGGCCTGAACTACACGCTGTTCCGCCCGTTCAACTGGATCGGCGCCGGCCTCGATTCGATCTTCGAATCGAAGGAAGGCTCCTCGCGCGTGGTCTCGCAGTTCCTGGGCCATATCGTGCGCGGCGAGCCGATCAAGCTCGTCGACGGTGGTGCCCAGGAGCGTGCCTTTGCCGATATCACGGACGGCATCTCGGCGCTGATGCGCATCATCGAGAACCCCAACGGCGTGGCCACGGGCAAGATCTTCAACATCGGCAACCCGGCCAACATCCACTCGGTGCGCGAACTGGCCGAGATGATGCTGAAGATGGCCGCCGACTACCCCGAGTACGCCGAGCAGGCGCGCAAGTCGCAGATCGTCGAGACCTCGTCGGGCGACTTCTACGGCAAGGGCTACCAGGACGTGCAGCACCGCGTGCCGATGATCGACAACACCATGCAGGAACTCGGCTGGAAGCCCGAGGTGACGATGGAACAGGCCCTGCGCCAGATCTTCGAGGCCTATCGCGAAAAGGTCGTGGAAGCACGCACCCTCGTCGACGGCGCCAACTGAGCGCGGACCCATGGCCAGAATCGCCCTCAAGGTTGACGTCGACACACTGCGCGGCACGCGCGAAGGCGTGCCGGCGCTGCTGTCCATGCTCGATGCGGTGCAGGCACAGGCCACCTTCCTGTACAGCCTGGGCCCGGACCACACCGGCTGGGCGCTGCGCCGGGTATTCCGGCCCGGGTTCCTGAAGAAGGTGTCGCGCACCTCGGTGGTGTCCAACTACGGCCTGCGCACGCTGATGTACGGCGTGCTGCTGCCGGGGCCGGACATCGGCCGCAAGGCGGCGGCCGAAATGCGCGCGGCGCGCGCGGCCGGTCACGAATGCGGCATCCATACCTGGGACCACGTCTACTGGCAGGACAACGTGCGCGAGCGCGACCCCGCCTGGACGCGCCGCCAGATGCAGAACGCATTCGCGCGCTACGTCGACATCTTCGGCGAAGCCCCGCCCACCCACGGCGCGGCCGGCTGGCAGATGAACGACGAGGCGTTCCGGCAGATCGACGACTGGGGCATGGCCTACGCGTCGGACGGGCGCGGCACGGCGCCGTACATCCCGACCGTCGGCGGCGTGGCCTGCCACCATGTGCAGATGCCCACCACGCTGCCCACGCTCGACGAAATGATCGGCGTCGATGGCCTGACCGAGGACAACGTCCACGAGGCCGTGCTGCGCCTGACGGAAGGCGCGGGCGGCATGCGCGACCATGTCTTCACGCTGCACACCGAACTGGAAGGCGGCAAGCTCGCGCCCGTGTTCCGCCGCCTGCTGCAAGGCTGGCGCGCGCAGGGGCATGAACTGGTGTCGATGGCGACTTGCTACCGGCACATCGACCGCACCACGCTGCCTGAACTGCCGGTGACCTGGGGCGCCATCGAAGGGCGCAGCGGCGAGCTGATTATCCAGCCCTGAGCCTTGCCGACCGACCGGGCGCATCCCGTGCGCCCGGACAGCCGCTAGCGCCGCGCCAGCCGCAGCCCGTTGAACACCACCAGCAGGCTCGCCCCCATATCGGCGAACACCGCCATCCACATCGTTCCCATCCCCGCTACTGTCAGCGCAAGGAACAGCGCCTTGATGCCCAGCGCCAGCGTGATGTTCTGCCACAGGATGCGCGACGTACGCCGCGACAGCCGCACGAACGCGGGGATCTTGCGCAGGTCGTCATCCATCAGCGCCACGTCGGCGGTTTCGATCGCGGTATCGGTGCCGGCCGCGCCCATGGCGAAGCCGATATCGGCCCGCGCAAGCGCCGGCGCGTCGTTGATGCCGTCGCCGACCATCCCGACCTTGCCGCGCGCCGCATGCGTGTCGGCAGCCAGCGCGCCGATGGCGTCGGCCTTGTCCTGCGGCAACTGGTTTCCGCGTGCCTCGTCGATGCCGACCTGCGTGCCGATGGCCTGCGCCGTATGCGGGTTGTCGCCGGACAGCATGATGGTCTTCACGCCCAGCGCGTGCAGCTCGGCGATGGCCTGGCGACTGGTGTCGCGCACGGTGTCGGCCACCGCGAACAGGGCCTGCGCCATCGCCGCGCCGTCCTCGCCCAGGCGCGCCAGCAGCACCACGGTCTTGCCCTGGCGCTCCAGAGCCTCGAGCCGGTCTTCCAGTTCGGGCGAGCACGCGCCCATGTCGTGGATCAGCCGGTGGTTACCCAGGCAGTAATCATTGCCATCGCTGCGGCCGCGCGTGCCGCGCCCGGCCAGCGCCTCGAAGTCCGTCACGTCCAGCAAGGCGATGCCATCCGCCTGCGCCGCGGCGGCCACCGCCTTCGACACAGGGTGGTCCGACCTCGCGGCCAGGCTCGCGGCGATGGCGCGCGCACGCGGCGCGTCGTCGACGAGCATCGCGTAATCGGTCTGCGCGGGCCTGCCGTGCGTGACGGTGCCGGTCTTGTCGAGCGCCACCCATGACAGGTCCTTGCCCTGTTCCAGGTAGACCCCGCCCTTGATCAGGATGCCGCGCCGCGCCGCGGCCGCCAGGCCGCTGACGATGGTCACGGGCGTGGAAATCACGAGCGCGCACGGGCAGGCGATCACCAGCAGCACGAGCGCCTTGTAGATCCACTCCACCCAGGGCGCGCCCATGGCCAGCGGCGGCAGCACCGCCACGGCCAGCGCGATGGCGAACACCGTCGGCGTGTAGATGCGCGCGAACTGGTCGACAAAGCGCTGCGTCGGCGCGCGGCTGGCCTGCGCGGCTTCCACGGCGTGGATGATGCGGGCCAGCGTGGAATCGCTGGCGGGCGCGGTGACTTCGTACTCGATCTCGCCGGACTGGTTGATAGAGCCCGCGAACAGCGCGTCGCCGGCGGCCTTGTCGACCGGCACGCTCTCGCCGGTGATCGGCGCCTGGTCCAGCGCGGACTGCCCGCGCACCACGCGCCCGTCCAGCGCCACGCGTTCGCCCGGGCGCAGCCTCACCAGCGCCCCCACCCTCACGCCGGCCGCCGGCACGGCAGCCCAGCCGCCATCCGCCTGCCGCACGGTGGCCTGCTCGGGCGCCATGGCCATCAGGCCGCGGATGGCATTGCGCGCGCGGTCCAGCGACGCGGCCTCGATGCGTTCGGCCAGCGCGAACAGCACCATGACCATGGCCGCCTCGGGCCATTCGCGCAGGACCAGCGCGCCGGTCACGGCAATGCTCATCAGCGCGTTGATATTCAGGTTGCCGTTGCGCAGCGCGATCCAGCCCTTGCGGTAGGTGGTCAGCCCGCCCAGCGCCACGGCAGCAATCGCCAGCAGCGCCGGCAGCCACGGATCCCAGAGGCCCAGCCATTCGGTGGCTTCGGCCCCGACCGCGACCACGCCAGCCAGCGCCAGCGGCCACCACGGCTTGGGTTCCACCGCGGGCGGCGGCGCGGCCCGCTCCGGGTCGAGCGGCTCCGCCTTCATGCCGAGGCTCTCGATTGCCGTCACCACGGGATCGGTCGAGGCCAGCGTGTGATGCACGGTCAGCACGCGCTGCATCAGGTTGAAATCGAGCGCCGCCACGCCGGCCATGCCGCCCAGCTTGTTGCGGATCAGCGTTTCCTCGGTCGGGCAGTCCATGGCGTCGATCCGGTAGCTGGCCGAGCGTGCGCCGGAGGGAATCGCCGCCGGCGCCACGGGCGCGACGCTGATCGCCGTATCGCAGCCGCCACCGCAGCACGCTGCCGGCTGCGGCGCGTGGTCGTGGTCGTGGTCGTGGTCGTGGTCGTGGTCGTGGTCGTGGTCGTGGTCGTGGTCGTGGCCGTGGTGCTCATGCCCGTGCTGGTGGCCATGAGGTTCATGGGTGTGCCCGTGATCGTGGCCACAGCCCGTTTCGCTGCGAGTGTGTTCGTGTGGCAAGGCGTCTTCAGGTGTCGTGCGAGCCATTTCTTCTATCCCGCTGGTTTGACCTGATGCCATTGAAGACCCTGTAGCCACTACAGAGTCAAGCATGGTGCCGACAAGACCCGGACCCCGTCAGGGTGGCGCAGCCTGCGCTTGCCAGACCGCAGCGGTGCGCCGCTATAATCGCGGCCATGCGCCGCCTGCTCATCCTCCTGTTCGCCATCATGCTGCCGCTCCAGTTCACCTGGGCGAGCGCGGCCGCATTTTGCGAGCACGGGCGCGAGCATCAGCGCCAGCAGGAAACCGGCACCGTGCCGGCCTGGCATTTCGGCCATCACACGCACGAGCACGAGGCCGGCGCCCATGGCAAGACGGGCACCAAGCTGCCCGATGCCGATTGCGCGGTGTGCCATTTCGCCGGCTCGCAGGTCATGGTGCCGGCCGCGACGCAGCCGGCGTCCCACCACTTCATCACCGTGCGCTACCGCGTGCTGCCCGTGAACTACGGGTCGGTGCTCGCGCGCGAACCGGATCGGCCCCAGTGGCCGCAACTGGCGTAATCCGCCGGTTCGGGGCCACGGCCCATCCTCTGCCCTTGCCGCGCCCGCGCTGACCGCGCGGCTGCCGGCATCCCGGATCGGCGGATCTCGCGGCGTGACCGCCGTCAGAGCGCGCATGCGCGCGCCTGACGGCGGTCACGCCGGTGTTCCCTGACGTCGATCTGGTGATACCCGATGAAACACGTAGTGATACCGCTGGGGCTGGCTGCCGCCTTGCTTGGCCCCCTTGCGCAGGCCGCCACCGATGCGGCCATGCCGCCCGTGCCTCAGGTGCGGCGCTTCGCAGAACCGCCCGACGCGACAGAGCCGCAAGGCGTCCTGACGCTGGACGCCGCCCTGGCGCTGGCCATGGCCCGCAACCCTGCCCTTGCCGCCGCGCGGCAGGAGCTTGACGCCACCGAAGGCGGCATCACGCAGGCGCGCACGATCCCGAATCCGGCCGTCGGCTTCGAGATGGAAGACACGCGGCGCGCGTCGCGCACGACGACGGCGCAAGTGAGCCTGCCGATCGAACTTGGCGGCAAGCGCTCGGCCCGCATCGATGCCGCGCAGAAGGCGCGCGAACTGGCCAGCGCGCAGCTCGGCAATGCCGAGGCCGACCTGCGCGCCGCGGTGATCGGCACCTTCTTCCAGGTGCTGGTGGCGCAGGAGCGCGTCGGCCTGGCCGAGAGCTCGGCCGGCATCGCTACGCGCGGGATGCAGGCCGCCGCGCGCCGCGTGGCCGCCGGCAAGGTCTCGCCCGTGGAGCAGACCCGTGCGGAAGTCGAGCAGGCCAACGCCGGACTGGAACTGGCCGAGGCACGCGCGACGCTCGATACCTCGCGCCAGCAGCTCGCCGCCCAGTGGGGCAGCCAGGCGCCGGTATTCGCTTCGGCAAACGGCGACCTGGAGGCCCTGCCATCGCGGCCGCTGCCCAATGCCCTCGATGAGACACTCGATGTCGCGCCCGCCATGCGCGCCAGCCAGAGCGAGATCGCGCGGCGCCAGGCGATCGTCAATGTCGAGCGCAGCCGGCAGTATCCGGACGTGACCGTGAGCGTAGGCGCCAAGCGCGAATATGCGTCGGACCGCGGCTACTACCCGGTGCTCGGCATTTCGCTGCCGTTGCCGCTGTTCGACCGCAACCAGGGCAACCTGTACACCGCCATCCGCCAGGCCGACAAGGCCGCCGACGAATACCGCGCCACGCGCGTGCGGCTGGCCAGCGACCTGCGCCAGGCCTCCAGCCAGCTCGCATTGTCGCGCAACAGCGCCCTGACCTTGCGCCAGACCGTGCTGCCGGCCGCGCAGCGCGCCTACCAGGCGGCGGCGCAGGGGTTCGAAGCGGGCAAGTTCGCCTATCTCGAAGTGCTGGACGCCCAGCGCACGCTGCTGCAGGCACGCGTGCGCTATCTCGGCGCCGTGGCCGCCACCTACCAGGCCGCCACCGCCATCGACCGCATGCTCGGCCGCTGACGGCCCACCAAGGATTCCCATGGCAATCACCAAGACCCAACGCAACGCCATCGTGGCGATCATCGGTGCCGGCGTACTGGCCGGCGCCTCGCTGCTTTTCACGGGCCGCGGCACCGGCGACGGCCACGATCACGGCGAGCAGGCATCAAAGCCGCAAGGCAAAGACACCGCGTCCAGCGCATCCGCCGCATCCGCCGCGCAGGCCGCGGACCCGCACGCCGCCGACAGCATCGCGATGACACCCGAACAGATCCGCAGTGCCGGACTCGAACTGCGCACCGCCGGCCCCGGCCGCGTGCAGGCCGCGGTGCAGTTTCCGGGCGAGATCCGCTTCAACGAAGACCGCACCGCCCACGTCGTGCCGCGCGTGGCCGGGGTGGCCGAAGCCGTGCCGGCCGTACTGGGCCAGCGCGTGAAGAAGGGAGACCTGCTGGCCGTGCTGGCCAGCACGCAGCTCTCGGACCAGCGCAGCGAGCTGCTCGCCGCGCAGAAGCGGCTGGAGCTGGCCCGCACGACCTATGCGCGCGAAAAACGCCTGTGGGAAGACAGGATCTCCGCCGAACAGGACTTCCTGGCCGCGCGCACCGCGCTGCAGGAAGCCGAGATCGCCGTGCGGAACGCCACGCAGAAGCTCACCGCAATCGGCGCGCGGCCGGCGTCGGCCGGGCTCAACCAGTTCGAGCTGCGCGCGCCGTTCGACGGCATCGTCGTGGAGAAACACCTGGCGCTTGGCGAAGCGGTAGCGGCGGACACCACCGTCTTCACGGTCTCCGACCTGGCCACGGTGTGGGCGGAGTTCGTGATCGCACCCAAGGACCTGAACCAGGTGCGGCTCGGCGAAAAAGTCAGCATCGCTTCCACCGCGTTCGATGGCACCGCCGCCGGGACCGTGTCCTACGTGGGCTCCCTGCTCGGACAGCAGACGCGCACCGCGACCGCGCGCGTGACGCTGTCGAACCCCGAGATGGCGTGGCGCCCGGGCCTGTTCGTCACCGTCAGCGTGGCCGGACAGGAAACGGAAGTCCCTGTCGTCGTGGCAAGCGAAGCCGTGCAGACCGAAGGCCGTCAGCCAATGGTCTATGTCGAGGTACCCGGCGGCTTTGAAGCGCGGCAGGTCACCACGGGGCGCAGCGACGGCAAGCATATCGAGATCGTGCAGGGCCTGCAGCCCGGCGCCCGCTACGTTGCGCGCAACAGCTTCGTGCTGAAGGCCGAGCAGGGCAAGGCCGGCGCCGAGCACGCCCACTGACCGGCAGGAGCTGACCATGTTCGAACGCATCATCCGCTTTGCCATCGAGCAGCGCTGGCTGGTCCTGCTGGGCGTGCTGGGCATGGCGCTGCTGGGCCTGTACAGCTACAGCCGCCTGCCGATCGACGCCGTGCCCGACATCACCAATGTGCAGGTGCAGATCAACACCGAGGCTCCCGGCTACTCGCCACTGGAAACCGAGCAGCGCGTGACCTACCCGATCGAGACCGCCATGGCCGGCCTGCCCGGGCTGGAGCAGACGCGCTCGCTGTCGCGCTATGGCTTGTCCCAGGTCACCGTGATCTTCAGGGATGGCACCGACATCTACTTCGCGCGCCAGCTCGTCAACCAGCGCATGCAGGAAGCGCGCGAGAAGCTGCCCGACGGCACCACGCCCCAGCTCGGGCCGATTTCCACCGGCCTCGGGGAAATCTACCTGTGGACCGTCGAAGCCGACGACAACGCACGCAAGCCTGATGGCACGCGCTACACGCCGACCGACCTGCGCGAGATCCAGGACTGGATCATCAAGCCGCAGCTGCGCACCGTGGCTGGCGTGACGGAGATCAACACCATCGGCGGCTTCGCGCGCGAGTACCTGGTGGCACCCAGCCCGGAACGCCTGGCGTCGTATGGCCTGAGCCTGCAGGACGTGGTGCGGGCGCTGGAGAAGAACAACAGCAACGTGGGCGCGGGCTACATCGAACGGCGCGGCGAGCAGTACCTGGTGCGTGCGCCGGGCCAGGTCGGCTCGATGGACGATATCCGCGACGTGATCGTCGGCACCGCGCAGGGCCAGCCCATCCGCATCCGCGACCTGGCCGAGGTCGGCCTGGGACGCGAACTGCGCACCGGCGCTGCGACCGACAACGGCCGCGAGGTGGTGCTGGGCACCGTGTTCATGCTGATCGGCGAGAACAGCCGCGCGGTCTCGCGCGCGGTGGACGCGCGCATGGCCGAGATCAACCGCTCCCTGCCCCGGGGCGTGCGCGCCGTGACGGTGTATGACCGCACGGTGCTGGTCGACAAGGCCATTGCCACCGTGAAGAAGAACCTGCTCGAAGGCGCGGCGCTGGTGGTGGCGGTGCTGTTCCTGTTCCTCGGCAATATCCGCGCGGCGGTCATCACCGCGCTGGTGATTCCGCTGTCGATGCTGTTCACCTTCACCGGCATGGCCACCTACCGCATCAGCGCGAACCTGATGAGCCTGGGCGCGCTGGACTTCGGCATCATCGTCGATGGCGCGGTGGTCATTGTCGAGAATTGCGTGCGCCGCCTGGCCCATGCGCAACACCACCACGGCCGCCCGCTCACGCGCAGCGAACGCCTGCACGAGGTGTTTGCGGCGGCCCGGGAGGCGCGCCGCCCGCTCGTGTTCGGCCAGCTGATCATCATGATCGTCTACGTGCCGATCTTTGCGCTGTCCGGCGTCGAAGGGAAGATGTTCCACCCGATGGCGATCACGGTGGTGCTGGCACTGGCCGGCGCCATGCTGCTGTCGGTGACCTTCGTGCCCGCCGCCGTGGCGCTGTTCATCGGCGAGCGCGTCGCGGAAAAGGAGAACCGCGTGATGCAGTGGGCGCGCCAACTCTATGCGCCCGCACTGGCCCGCGCCATCGCCAATACGCCGGTGGTGCTGGCCTTCGCCCTGGTCGCCGTGGTGCTGAGCGGACTGGTCGCCACGCGTCTTGGCAGCGAGTTCATCCCGAACCTGAACGAAGGCGACATCGCCGTCCAGGCGCTGCGCATCCCCGGCACCAGCCTGAGCCAGTCGGTGGCGATGCAGCAGCAGATCGAGGCGCGCCTGAAGGAGAAATTCCCGGAGGTCGAACGTGTGTTCTCGCGCACGGGCACCGCCGAGATCGCCGCCGACCCGATGCCGCCCAATGCCTCGGATGCCTACATCATGCTGCGGCCGCGCAGCGCATGGCCCGATCCGCGCAAGACGCGCGACCGGCTGCTCGCGCAGATGCAGGCGGAACTCGAGACCATCCCCGGCAACCGCTACGAGTTCTCGCAACCGATCCAGCTGCGCTTCAACGAGCTGATCTCGGGCGTGCGCAGCGATGTCGCGGTCAAGCTGTTCGGCGACGACAACGCGGTGCTGGAAGCCACGGCGCAGAAGATCGCCTCTGCGCTGCAATCGGTACCCGGCGCCGCCGAAGTCAAGGTCGAGCAGACCACCGGCCTGCCCGTGCTCACGGTCGCGATCGACCGCGCCCGCGCGGCGCGCTACGGGCTGAACATGACCGACGTGCAGGACACCGTCGCCATCGCCATCGGCGGGCGCGATGCCGGCACGCTGTTCGAAGGCGACCGGCGCTTCCGCATTGCGGTGCGCCTGCCTGAAGACGTGCGCGCCGATGTCGATGCCCTGCGGCGCCTGCCGATTCCACTGCCGTCCGATGCGAGGCCAGCCGCCAGCGGCGTGCGCATGACATCGGCCGACGCCGCGCCCCGCACCAGCTATATCCCGCTTGGCGAGATCGCCACGTTCGACATCGCGCCAGGCCCCAACCAGGTGTCGCGCGAGAACGGCAAGCGCCGCATCGTCATCAGCGCCAACGTGCGCGGGCGCGATGTCGGCAGCTTCGTGCCCGACGCCCAGGCCGCGATTGCCGGGCGCGTGGCGATTCCCACCGGCTACTGGATCGCCTGGGGCGGCACCTTCGAGCAGTTGCAGTCGGCGACCAACCGCCTGCAGATCGTCGTGCCGCTGGCGCTGCTGATGGTATTCGTGCTGCTGTTCGCGATGTTCGGCAACCTGAAGGACGGCCTGCTGGTGTTCACCGGCATCCCGTTCGCGCTGACCGGCGGCATCCTGGCGCTGTGGCTGCGCGGCATTCCGCTGTCGATCTCGGCAGCGGTGGGCTTTATCGCGCTGTCGGGCGTGGCGGTGCTCAATGGGCTGGTCATGCTGTCGTTCATCCGCAGCCTGCGCGAGGAAGGACTGGCGCTCGACGAGGCCGTGCGCTCCGGCGCGCTGAGCCGGCTGCGGCCGGTGCTGATGACGGCGCTGGTGGCCTCGCTCGGCTTCATCCCGATGGCGATCGCCACGGGCACCGGTGCCGAAGTGCAGCGCCCGCTGGCCACGGTGGTGATCGGCGGGATCGTGTCGTCGACGGCGCTGACGCTGCTGGTGTTGCCGGTGCTGTACCGGCTTGCGCATCGCCGCGATGAGCCGGTGGGTGCCGGCGAAGGCGTGCGCAGTGCGCTGGTGCGCGATCCGGCCAGCTAGCGCCGCGCGGGCCTCGTCCCGGAGCCCGGATCCCGGCGCCTTGCGGCGCCGGCTCGGACCCGTCAGAGGGTGGCGTGAACCGCGGGGGCCGCGAGGTTCGCGAGCACGCGCAGCGCGGCCATCTCGCGGGCATCCCAGGCCGCGCGGCCGGCCAGGTAGTTGAACGTGCCGAATACGCGCCCGGCCTTGCACAGCGGCACATTGACCACGGCCGTGCATCCCAGCGAGCGGATCAGTGCGACGTCGTCGAACACCGCGGCCAGCGCCGCGTCGCCTTCGCCGACGAAGACCTGGCCGGCTTCGAGCAGTTGCCGGCGCCAGGGACTGTCCGGCTTGGACTTCTTCCCGCCCGGCGGATAGGCCGCGGGATCGGACGACCAGATCCGCTCGATTTCCGCCGTACCCGCATGCCACGCGTTGATGGTCAGCAGGCCCGGTCCCAGCAGCCGCAGCGTCGCCCGGCCTACGGCATCCAGCGTTTCCAGCGGGCTGGCCGCGCGCTGCAGCGCATCGCACAGGCCATTGGCGCAGACCAGTATCTCCGCGGCGTGGTCCAGGGCGGCACTCACGTCATTCCCCATGGATGCCGAGCTCGCGGATGAGCTTGCCGTAGCGGTCCGCATCCTTGCGCAGGATGGTGCCGAACTGCTGCGGGGTGGACGTGGCGGTCTCCACGCCGATCGCGTTCATCTGCTTCTTGACCTCGGGCAGCGACATCACCGTATTGATTTCGCGGTTCAAGCGCGTGACCAGCTCGGCAGGCATGCCCTTCGGGCCGAACGCGCCGTACCAGACGGCCAGTTCATAGCCCGGCACGGTCTCCGCGACGGTCGGCGTATTGGGCAGCAGCGGCGAGCGCTTGGCTTCGGTGACGGCCAGCAGGCGCAGCTTGCCGGCCTTCACGTGCGGCAGCGTCTGGGTGCCCGCGGAGAACAGTACCTGCGTCTGGCCGGCGACCGTATCGACCACTGCCGGCGCACCGCCCTTGTACGGCACGTGCAGCATCTGCACGCCGGCCATCCGCTCGAACAGCACCGCGCTCAGGTGATTGGTGGAGCCGGGGCCCGCGCTCGCATAGGCCAGCTTGCCGGGATTCGCCTTGGCGTAGGCGATCAGCTCCTTCAGGTTCTGCGCGGGCACCGACGGATTCACCACCATCGTGTTGGTCACATAGGCAAGCAGCCCCAGCGGCGTGAAATCCTCGACACCGCGGAACGGCATATTGGCCATCAGCGCCGGGTTCATCGCATGCGTGCTCATCGAGCCGACCAGCAGCGTGTAGCCATCGGGCTTGGCGCGCGCGACCATCGCCGAGCCGATATTGCCCGACGCGCCCGGCTTGTTGTCCACGATGACCGGTTGCCCGAGCGAGCGCGTCAGGTGCTCGGACAGCACGCGCGCGAGGATGTCGGTGGAACCGCCCGCGGCCCACGGCACGATCAGCGTAATCGGCTTCTGCGGGTAGGTGTCCGCGGCATGCGCGGCGGCGCAAAGCGCCAGCGCGGCAACGCCGCCCAGCAGTCGTTTCACGATGGATTTCATGGTCTTGCTCTCCTCTGTCTCGCGCGAACCAGCGTGCCGCTATCCGCGCCCCCTTCTGTTGATGGATGGCCGGCTTCAGCGCCCGACGGCGTAGCCCTGCATGCCGCGCGCATTGGCACCGGCGCGCAGCACCAGGCGCCCGCTCGCGTCGCGTTCGCGCGTGCATGCGGACATGCGCCCTTCGGACCATGGATCGCCCACGCGCACGTCATGGCCGCGGTCGCGCAGTGCGGCGAGCGTGGCCTCGGGGAAGCGGGATTCCATGGTGATCCGGTTGAGCACGGTCTGGCGTGGCCAGAACGAGCCCGGGAAATGGTCGATATGCCAGCCGGGCGCGTCGATGGCCTCCTGCAGGTTCATGCCATGCACCGCATGGCGCAGGAAAAACGCGAGCGACCACTGGTCCTGCTGGTCGCCGCCGGGCGTGCCGAACACCATGTACGGCTCGCCGTCGCGCAGCGCGAGCGAAGGCGACAGCGTCGTGCAAGGGCGCTTGCCCGGCGCGAGCGAGTTCGGCAGGCCGGGCTCGAGCCAGGTCATCTGCAGGCGCGTATTGAGCGCGAAGCCCAGCGCGGGGATGGTCGGGCTCGATGACAGCCAGCCGCCGGACGGTGTGGCCGCCACCATATTGCCGTGCCGGTCGATCACGTCCACATGGCAGGTGTCGCCCACGAACAGCTCGCGCTCGGCCCACTCCGACACCGGCGGCAGCTCGGCAAAGGTCGGCTCGCCCACGCCGAAGCGCACGTCGGCGCGCTGCAGCGTGCGCACCGCGGCTTCCAGGTCGGGCAGGCGCGGCGTCGCGCCGCCAGGCATGCCCGGGTCGATCGAGCGCGCGGCACGCTCGCCGATGCGCTGCGCGCGGCCGGCCAGGTAGCCGCCGTCCAGCAACGCGGCAAGCGGACTGGCCGCGAAGCGCGGATCGCCATACCACGCGAGCCGGTCGGCCATGGCCAGCTTGCAGGCCTCGGCAATCCGGTGGACGAACTCCGCCGAGTCCGGGGCGTGCTGTTCGAGGCCTGCCTGCCGCAGCATGCCCAGTTGCTGCAGGAACACCGGTCCCTGGCTCCAGATATCGCACTTGGCCACGGTATAGCGGCCGAAGTCGAGCGTGGCCGGCGCTTCCACGTCAGGCTGCCATGCGGCCATGTCCTCGTACCGGAGCAGGCCCGTGTGCTTGTCGCCGGTGGTGTCACGCACGTGCGTGTTGCGGCAGTAGCTGTCGATCTCGCGTGCCACGAAGCCGCGGTACCAGCAGTCCATGGCCGCGTCGATCTGGCCTTCGCGGCTCTGGCTGCGCTGCTGCGCTTCCTCGACGATGCGCGTGTAGGTGGCCGCCAGCGCGGGCAGCGTATGCAAGCTCCCGGGACGCGGCACCTTGCCATCGGGCAGCCAGGTCTCGGCGGAGCTGTGCCATTCGTCGCGGAACAGCGCCTGCACGGCCAGGATCGCGCGGGAAATGCGGGGCACCAGCGGGAACCCGTCGCGCGCGTAGCCAATGGCCGGCGCCAGCACGTCGGCGAGCGGCCAGGTGCCATGGTCGCGCAGCATGGTCAGCCAGGCACCGAACGCGCCCGGCACCGTGGCCGGCATCAGGCCGATGCCGGGCATCAGTTCCAGGCCCATGGCGCGCAGTTTTTCCGGGTCGGCCAGCGCCGGCGCGGCGCCCTGCCCGCAGACCGAGCGCACGCGGCGCTCGCGTTCGCTCCAGTACAGGATCGGTACTTCGCCGCCGGGCCCGTTCAGGTGCGGCTCCACCACCTGCAGCACGAAGCCGGCCGCGGCCGCGGCGTCGAAGGCATTGCCCCCCCGCTCCAGGACGCCCATGGCGGTCTGCGTGGCCAGCCAGTGGGTCGATGCCGCCACACCAAAGGTGCCGACGATTTCCGGACGGGTAGTGAACATAGAAGGGCTCCAGGGGATCAGGTCAGTATAGGATCATGAAATAACCGCAATGACATCTTTAGTTATCATTGCATTACCGATTGGTTATACGGCTGTCCTGCCCCGTCCCCTCATGTCCATCGCCTCCGACCAGCTGGTCCATCGTGTCATCTCGCGGTTGCGCCTCAGGCACATGCCGCTGCTGCTGGCGCTGGAAAGGCAGCGCTCGGTCTCGCGGGTCGCCGCCGAGATGAACCTGTCGCAGCCGGCCGTCACCAAGATGCTGCGCGAAATCGAGGACATCTTCGCGGTACCGCTGTTCACGCGCACGCGTCAGGGGCTGGAGCCGACGCCGACCGGCCTGAGCGTGCTGGCGCACGCCCGCCTGGCGCTGGCCGACGCGGACGCGCTCGGCCGCGAGCTTGCCGTGATCGAGGCCGGCTTGTCGGGGCGGCTGCGCCTGGGGGTAATTCCGTACATCGCGCGGCCGGTGCTGGACGCCGCCTGCACCTTCGGCTTGGCGCGCTCCCCGCGCATCTCGGTCCTGGTGCGCGAGGGCACCACGGATGAACTGGTGGCCGCGCTGCGCGCCCACGAACTCGATTGCGTGATCGCGCGCACGTTCTACGTGCCCGGCGAGGACATCATGCAGCGTCCGCTCTACCGCGAAGAGCCGGTGCTGGTGGTGCCGACCCAGGCGGCGGCGCGCCTGGCGCGCAGCGGGCTGGACTGGGGCCGCCTGGCCGAGCGCGACTGGCTGCTGCCCCCGCCCAATACGCCCATCCGCCGCACCATCAACACCATGTTCGCGGTGGCAGGCGTGGCGCAGCCCACGCCGATCGTCGAAACGTACTCGATCAAGACGATGGCCACCGTGCTGCGCAGCCATCTGGGCGCCATCACCATCGTGCCAAGAGGCGTCGCCGCCGAACTGGTGGAGGCCGAAGGCGCGACGACGCTACCCCACCCACTGAGCTGGGACCTGCCGCCCGTGGGCGTGATGTGGCGCAGGGAGTCGGGGGAGGATGAAAAGATCGCGGCGCTGGTGGCGAGCGTGACGGCGGTGGGGGGGCGGGTCTGAGGCGACGGGCGCCGTGCAGCGCGCCGGCGGCTCCGTGGCATCAGGCAGTTGCGTGCGGCCGCGGCTCGCCGTGCGCCGGGAACAGCAGCGCAAACATGGTTTCACCGTCGCTACTGCTTACCGAAACACGTCCGCCATGCAGGCGCATGATGGAATCGACAATGGCCAGCCCCAGGCCGGTGGATGCCGCGGAGTTGCGTCGCGACGGATCGGCGCGGTAGAAGCGGCCGAAGATATGAGGCAGGACCTCCGGCGCGATGGCCGGCCCCGCATTGGCCACGCGGATGCAGATATCGCCGCCCTCTTCGCCGGCTCGACGGGCAACATCGACGCGCACCGTGCTGCCCGCTGGCGCGTGCCGCAACGCATTGTCGAGCAGGTTCGTGACGGCGCGGCGCAGCAGCGTCTGGTCCGCGTGGATGCTGGCAGCGCCGGCCACCGACACGCGCACATCGCGGTCGGCCGCTACCGCCTCGAAGTATTCGGCGACCTTGTCGAGTTCGGCGCGCGCGTCGAGCGCGCGCACGCCCATGGCCACCTGCGCATGGTCGGCACGCGCCAGGAACAGCATGTTCTCGATCATGCGCGACAGGCGCTCGTACTCCTCCAGGTTGGATTCGAGCAAGGCCTCGTACTCGGCCACGCTGCGGCTCTGCGCCAGCGTGACTTCGGTCTGGCCGACCAGGTTGCTGATCGGCGTGCGGAAGTCGTGCGCCAGGTCCGCGGAGAACGCGGACAGCCGCGAGAAGCTGTCCTGCAGGCGCGCCAGCATGCCGTTGAGTTCGCCCGCCAGTTCGCGCAGTTCGGCCGGTGCGCTGCCGGCGTCGAGGCGCGTGGCCAGGCGGCTCGTGGTCACCGCCGCCGCATCGGCCGCCATGCGCCGCAGCGGCCGCAGGCCGCGCCGCGCCAGCACAAAGCCGAGCGCCGCAGCCACGGCCGCGCCGCACAGTGTTGCCGCGAGCAGCCGGTGGCGGTATTCGCGCATCAGCGCCACGCGATAGCCGGCGTCGCGCAGCACCACGATCTCCACCGAACGGCCGGTATCGCCAAGCTGCCCAAGCGCCGCGATGGCCGACGACTCCGCCCCGCTCTTCGGCTGCCACGTCTGCAGCAGCGACTTCTGCGGCTGGGTGGCGACGGGCAGCACATGCAGCGCCGGAATGGCCTCGTTGCGCGGGTTGAGCGTGACCAGCGGCTCGCCTTGCGGCGTGCGCACCACCAGGATCAGGCCCTCGTGCCCCATGGCGATATCGGCGAACCGGTGGGTATCGGCGCGGACCTCGTCTTCATTGCGCACCTCGCGCAGCAGGTGGCGCACCAGCAAGACTTCGCCGACCAGCTCGCTTTCGTCACGCCCCTGCAACTGCGCCGACAGCGCGCCCGACAGGTAGGCCGCAACGCCCGCCAGGATCGCAGCCGTGGCCAGGCCATACGCCAGCGTCAGCCGCGCGGTGAGGGAGGAAGGCAGGCGCATCACGCGTCGCCCAGGCTCGGCTCATCCTCGTCGAGCACATAGCCCATGCCGCGCCGGGTGTGGATCAGCTTGCGGTCGAACGGGTCGTCGACCTTGGCGCGCAGCCGGCGGATGGAGACGTCGACCACGTTGGTGTTGCTGTCGAAGTTCACGTCCCACACCTGCGAGGCGATCAGCGAGCGCGACAGCACCTCGCCACGGCGCCGCGCGAGCAGGTAGAGCAACGCGAATTCCTTCGACGTGAGGTCGATCTTCTGCCCCGCGCGCGTCACGCGGCGGCGGATCGCGTCGATCTGCAGGTCGGCCAGCTCGATGAATTCGCTCTCGCGCAGGGGCCCGCGGCGCAGGATGGTGCGGATGCGCATGACCAGCTCGGCGAACGCGAACGGCTTGACCATGTAGTCGTCGGCGCCGAGCTCCAGGCCCTTGAGCCGGTCCTGCAGCTCGTCGCGCGCGGTCAGGAACAGCACCGGCGTATCGCGCTCGCGGCGCAGCTCGCGCAGCACGCTCCAGCCGTCCAGGCCGGGCAGCATCACGTCGAGCACGATCAGGTCATAGGGCTGCTCGCGCGCGTGGGCCAGGCCGTCGATGCCGTCCCGCGCGAGGTCGACCACAAAGCCGGATTCGGTCAGTCCCTTTTGCAGGTAATCGCCCGCCTTGGGCTCGTCTTCGACAATCAGGATGCGCATGCAGGTCCTTTCGGGCGGGCACCATTGCGCCGCCAGGGCATAACGCTAGCGGAGTCTGGTCCAGCGCGGCGCAAGATGTCAAAAATGTCATCTGCAGGTGACGCATCCGCGTCAGCGAGCCCGGTAGAATGGCCACTGACACCGAACGCACCTGTTGGTTCCACAGCTGGTTCCACGCCCCCCCCGATGAAACGCCCGAATATCCGCTTCTTCCTGCTGTGCCTTGCGCTGCTGGCCCTGCCCGGTGCGGGCCAGGCCGCATCCCAGTCGCCGGCCTGTGCCGTGGTGCAGGCCGCGGGCTTGTCGCTGGCCGAACGACATGCGGCGGCCAAGGCGAGCGCCGAAGCGGCCCTGGTTCCGGCGCCGCATTGCGCCGATGGCGCCGTGCGCGTCATGACCAACCCCGACAGCGACGGCAGCCCCCTGCAACTGCACGACAGGAACGGCAACGCCGATGGCAAGCCCGCCCAGGGCGACAGCAGCCGTGCCGACGGCCGCTGCGCCGCGCGCGACGGATGCACCGTGGGCGTGCTGACCGAACTCCCGATCGCGTCGCTGGCGCACTATGGCCATGCTGCCGCGATGGCGTCCACGGCCGTTTTTGCCGGCCCCCTCAGCGGCTTCCCTGCCCTGCCCTGAAGCGTCCTGGCGCGCCCGCCAGGACCTGCAGGTGCCTTAATCGACGCGGATTGGTCGACGCGGTTTAGTCGACGCGGTTTAGTCGACGCGGTAAAAATCGATCGACTGGCCCGCGTTGACCGCGCGCTGAAGCCAGTCCGGATACTCCCCGGTGCCGTCCCAGCTCTGTCCCATTGCATTGCGGTAAAGCACGGCCTTCTTTGGCGGCTGCTGCACTGCAGTGGCTTCAATGGGCGTGGGCTTGTCCGTTGCGTCGGGAATTTCCGCGGCCGCGGCCTCTCCGGGGGACGGTTCCACGTCGAAACATCCGGCGGCCATCAGGTCGTCAAGCGTGAGGGCGTAGTTGTCCATTTGCTCGCGAATCCAGGCGATCGCGGCAAGCTTGGCTGATTCAGACTCAGGCATGCGTATTGTGAGAAGCCCGCCGCAATGTCTCCGATCCCGGCGGTGCAATGGAAGACCGGCGCCAGACAGCGGCACCGGTTTGATTTCCGGGATTTTACCGTGTTTGGCGACGGGTCCCGCGAAACGCGGCCGGCGACCCGCAGGCGCGGGCCCATGACGCCATTGTCATGGTGGAGTCATGCTGCCGTGCGGCACGCCTGCCTAGACTGCCCGCATGGCTGGTCAAGCCCTGACCGCCGATGACGGAGATACACCATGCGACTGCTCAGACATACCCTGATGGCCACGGCAATGGCCGCTACCCTGGCCGGCGTGGCCACCGCGGCGAGCGCTGCCGGCACACGCACGCCCGACCCCTATCTGGACGGCGCGCGCAGCATCCACAGCCCGCGCGATGTCTTCACCGATGGCGCCCGCAGCAACCCGCGCACGCCCGACCCGTACACCGACGGCGGGCGCAGCGGTCCGCGCACGCCCGATCCCTACTCCGACGGCGCCTGAGCCCTCATGGCTCAGCGCACCTCGCCATAGATGCGGCGGGCGTCCGCGGCCGTGGCCAGCGGACGGCCCAGCGTCAGCCCGCCCTGCGCGGCCTGTGCCACCAGCGCTGCGTTGCCCGCGGCCAGGCTGCCGTCACGCAGGTACAGGTTGTTCTCGAAGCCCACGCGGACATGGCCACCGAACGCCGCCGCGGCGGTCACGCAGGCATTCTCCTCGCGGCCGAATGCGCAGATGGACCACGGCAGGGTGCCGTCGGCCACCTGCAGGAACGGCAGCAAATCGCGCGGCGACGATACCTGTCCCGCGGAATAGCGCCCCAGCACATACAGCACCGACCACGCGCCGGGCGGGACCATGCCGCGTTCGCGCATGGCTTGCCAGCGCTGCACATCCGCCGCGTCATACAGGATCACCTGCGTCATGATGCGCTCGCGCGCGAGCCAGCCGAGGAAATCCGCCAGCTCGGCCTCGCTCACGTCCGGGACCGCGATTTCGCGCAGGCCCACCGATACCGCCTCGGGCCGCAGCTCGCGCACCATCGCCATCTGCTGCGCGGCCTGGTACACGCCGGCGGCCTCGCTGGTGACCTGCACCAGCAAGGCATCGCCCACCGCCTGCCTGACCGTGGCCAGCGCCTCGCGGTAGGTCTGCGCATCGAGCGAATGGCGCCCCTGCGCATCGCGCACGTGCATGTGCATCATGGCCGCGCCGGCATCAAGGCAGGCCTTGGCGTCAGCCGCCAGTGCGGCGGCGGTAAGCGGTACCGCGGCGTGGTCGCTGGCGCGCTTGTAGGCGCCATTGGGCGCCACGGTGATGATCAGCGGCGAGCTCGCCAGCGGTTGCTGGGGCGGGGCCTGGGTTGCTTGCGTCATGGCTGGATCTCGGGCAGTTCGGGGGCAATCAGGTCAAGGCCGGCGCGCAGCAGCCGGTCATAGCGTGCGCGTTCGGCGGCAATGGTTTCGGGGGTCCACGCATAGAAGCCTTCGCCGCGCTTCATGCCGTGGCGGCCGTCGGCCGCGCGCTCGCTCAGACAGCGCGCGGGATGGTCGTCATTGCAGAAGGTCGGGTACATGGTAGCGCCGGCGGCGGCGTGCACGTCGATGCCGGCATGGTCGCGCTGCAGGACTGGCCCCACGGCCAGGAAGCGGAAGCCGAAGCCGAAGCGCACCGCGGCGTCCACGTCCTCGGCCGACGCAATGCCCCGGTCGATCAGGCTGAAGGCCTCGCGCGACAGCGCGTGCTGCAGCCGGTTGGCCAGGAAGCCGGGCAGGTCCTGGCGCACCTTGACCGGCACCATGCCGCAGCGGCGCATGAAGGCGATCAGTGCATCGGCACAGGCTTCGTCGCTGCCCGTGCCCATGACCACCTCGACCAGCGGCACCAGGTGCGCCGGCATGAAAAAGTGCAGGCCCAGCATCCGCCCGCGCCCGGCAAGCCCGTCGCCGATGGCGCTGATCGGGAAACTGGAACTGTTGCTGGCCAGCACGGCGTCGGGGCGCGCCCGTGCGCACAGGTCCGCGAACAGCGCCTGCTTGAGTTCGAGCCGCTCGGGAATGCACTCGATCACCAGGTCCACCGAGGACCAGTCCACTGCGTCCAGGTCCGGCACCACGGCAAGCCGCTGCGCGCCTTCGGCGCGGCCGATCGCCGCCAGGTTGGCGGCCACGCGGCCGGGCAGCGCGCCGGCACGGCCGGCATCGGGCTCGATCACGGTGGTATGGCACATCGCCCGGGTCAGGACCACGGCGACATCGGCGCCCATGGTGCCGCCGCCGACCACGACGGCATGGGCAACGCCAGGGCGGTCAAGCGGGACGGGGGGGACGGAGGGGACGGGATTCTGCATAGCGTCGTTTGGCATGGCGAAGGCGGCAGGCACGCTTGGCCACCGCCGGAATTGGGGAATGGCAGCAGTGTAGAGAAGCCGCTTTGATTGATGAAGTCGATTCTATGGATAAAATGATCTGAATTCGAGATCAATCATCCGGCCCGGAACCGAGCCGGGATGCCATCGCCCATGAAGATCAACCTGTCGATGCGTGACATCGAGACCACGCTCGTACTCGGCCGCACGCTGAACTTCCGTCAGGCGGCCACCCAGCTGCACCTGTCGCAATCGGCGCTCTCCACCCAGATCCTGCGGATCGAGGAATCACTCGGCGTGCGCCTGTTCGACCGCACCACGCGCACGGTGCGGCTGACCGCGGCCGGCCAGGTCTTCATGCAGCAGGCCGCGCTGCTGCAGGCGGCCTTCCGTGGCGCGATCGATGCGGTCACGGGCATTGCCAGCGCCGAACGCGGCCAGGTGGCCGTAGCGGCGCTGCCATCGCTGGCGGCGCGCATGCTGCCGCGCGTGCTGATGGACTACCACCGCGCCCGCCCCGAGGTGGCGCTGAAGGTGTTCGATACGCTGTCCGGCCCCGCCTTCGACCTGGTGCGCTCGGGCGATGTCGACTTCGCGCTGACCGCCGCCGATCCGCAGCAGGCCGACCTGCACTATGAACCCCTGCTGTCCGACCGCTTCGTACTGCTGATTCCGGCCGCGCATCCGCTGGCGCGCAGCACGGGCCCGCTGCGCTGGGCCGACACCGCCAGCGCGCCGCATGTGTCGATGACGCACCCGAGCAGCGTGCGCCAGTATGCCGAGTGGGCCTTCCTGCAGAACCGCATCCGCTTCCAGCCGGTGTTCGAGGCCGAGCACCTGGCCACCATCGCCGCCATGGTCGAATGCGGCTTCGGCGTGGCGGCGCTGCCGGAGATCGCCGCGGGCACGGTGCGCCAGCCGGGCATCGTCGAGCGGCTGCTGACGGGGCCGGTGACAGAGCGTTCGATCGGGCTGGTCACGCCCCGCAACCGCAGCCTGTCGCCCGCCGCGGCGGAACTGGCCGACGCCGTGCGCGTGCATCTTTCCCAGTTCCGCGGCCAGCCCGAAGCGGCCAGCGCAGGGGTGGATGCATGAGCATCCTCGTCGACGTCCTGGTGCTGGCCGGCATCCTGCTGGCGATCGTGGCCGTGGTGCAGGTCGCCGCCGCGCGTCTCGTGCTGCCGGAATCGACGCTGCTGTCGGCCATCGGCATCGCCATTGGCGCGGGCTACGTGGCGATCGATGCCGCGCATCCGGAGTTCGCGCGGCACTTCCTGCATCCGCTGATCGACCCTGAACTACCACCGGAGGCCTACCTGTGGATCTTCCTGCCGCCGCTGCTGTTCCACGCCGCGCTGACCGCCGACGTGCGCAGCATGCTGCCCGACGCGGGGCCGATCCTGCTGCTGGCCGTGGTCGCCGTGATCGTCGCCACGGGCGTGATCGGCCTTGCCACCGCTGCCGCGAGCGGCATGCCGCTGGCCGCCTGCCTGCTGCTCGGGGCCGTGGTGGCCACCACCGACCCCGCGGCGGTCATTGCAATCTTCCGTGACGTGGGCGCGCCGGCGCGCTTGATCCGCCTGGTCGAGGGCGAGAGCCTGCTGAACGACGCCGCGGCCATCGCCATCGTCGGCGTACTGGTAGCCATGCTCACGGGCCACGGCGCGCAGGCCACGCTGGGCGCCGGCGTGCGCGAGCTGGCGTGGTCGTTCGTCGGCGGCGTGCTGTGCGGCACGCTGGCCGGCCGGCTGGTGGCCGAGGTGCTGCCACGCCTGTCGGGACTGGCCATGGCCGAGAGCGCGCTGACGCTGGCGCTGCCCTACCCGCTGTACCTGCTGGCCGACCAGCTGCTCGACGTGTCCGGCGTGGTGGCCGTGGTCTGTGCCGGCCTGATGGTGAGCGCGCTCGGCCCGACACGCCTGACGCCCGCCAACTGGCGGCACCTGCGCATGATCTGGGAACAGTTCGCGGGCATCGCGGGCGCCGTGGTCTTCCTGCTGGCCGCGGTACGCGTGCCGTCGCTGCTGGCCGGCGTCTCGGTCCATCACGGCTGGCTGCTGCTGGTGCTGGTGGTGGCCGCGCTGGCGGCACGATTGCTGACGTTGTTCGGCCTGTTGCCCGTGCTGTCGTGGCTGCGGCTGAGCGCGCCGATCAACGGCGCGTTCAAGCTGGCCATCGCATGGGGCGGCCTGCGCGGGGCGGTCACGCTGGTGCTTGCGCTCGGCATCGCCGAGAACACCGCGCTGCCGCACCCGGTGCGCCACTTCGTTGCGATCCTGGCCACCGGCTTCGTGCTGGTCAGCCTGCTGCTGAACGGCACCACGCTGCGCTGGCTGATCCACCGGCTTGGCCTGAACCAGCTTTCGCCGCAGGAGCGCGCGCTGCAGCAGCAGGCGATCCGCCTGTCGACCGAGGAGGTCGAGGCCATGCTGGGCCGCGTGGCCGACACCTTCGACCTGCCGCCGGCCGCCGCGCGCGAGGTCGCCCAGCACTACCGGCGCGGCATCGAACTGGGCTCGGCGGAGTTCGACTTCGACCGCGCGCTGTCCGAGCGCGACCGCCTGACCATCGGCCTGGTCACGCTGGCGACGCGCGAACGCGAGCTGATTCCCGAGTACGGCGACGGCGTGATCTCGGTGGCCAACCTGGACGCCATGATGCGCAACACCTCGCACATGATCGACGCCGCGCGCGAGCAGGGCCGCATCGGCTACAACCGCGCGGCGCGGGCCATCCTGCAGTACCACCTGGGCTACCGGATCGCGCTCTTCCTGCACAAGTGGCTGGGCCTGGACCGGCCGCTGGCGCGCGCGCTGGCCGACCGCTTCGAGCTGCTGATCTGCCGGCAGACCGTGCTGGACCGCCTGCGCCGCTACAACCGCTCGCTCCTCACGCCGGTGTTTGGCGCGCGCATGACCACGGTGCTGGACGGCGTGCTGGAAGAGCGCTTTCACTCGGCCGGCGAGGGACTGGCGCAGATGCGCGAGCAGTTCGGCGACTACACGGTGGCGCTGGAGCGGCGCCTGCTGATGCTGTTCGCGCTGCGCAAGGGACAACACTCGCTGGCGTCCATGCGCGAGGAAGCCGTGATCTCCAAGCAGGCGTTCAACCAGATCGAGCAGATCATGCAGCACGCGTGGCAGGCCAACCTGGTGCGCCCGCCCCTGAGCGCGGGTTCCGACCGCTGGGCAAGCTGGCGCAAAGCGCGCCAGGCGGACGCGAACGCCGCGCCGGAGTCGGCACCGGGATCCCGTCCGAACGAATAGCGGGCTGCGCGACGTGCCGTATTGCCAGCCGTATTGCCAGCCGTATTGCCAGCCGTATTACCTGCCGTATTACCCGCCGCAACCCGCGCGGAACAGCGTGCCGTCGACGCGTGCCTGCATCCACGCGGAAAGATCGACCAGGCAGAGCAGCGCGGCCAGCAAGGCAATACCGGACCACGCGGCCGCACGTCCGGCGCGGCTGCCGGCACCGGGGACCGTCAGGACCAGCGGAAGCAGGCAGGCTCCGATGAACACGCAGCGGATTGCCAGCATGCGTCGCTCCGCCGGGGTCAGGCCTGCGCGCCCGCACCGGCATGCGCGGCGGGCGGCAAGCTGGCACCGCGGCGCAAACCCAGCCAAGAGCAGACGGCCGCAAAGCCGGTCACCAGGCCGAGCGCGACGATGGTCTGCACGTAGTTGCCGGTGGATTCGAACGAACGCGCCCCAAGCTGCACGGTCAGGAATGCGCCGACCTGGTGGACCAGGAACAGCAGCCCGAACACCCTGCCCTTGACCTGGCTGCCGTAGCGCTCGAAGCAGAACATCGACGTCAGGATGACCGTGCCCAGGTAGCTGCTGCCGAACAGCAGCGCAAACGGCAGCACGCCCGCCTGCGGCACCAGCAGCAACAGCATCGCCGCGCAGCGCATGGCGTAGAAGCCGGCCAGCAGGCGGTGCTTGTCGAAGCGCAGCGCCAGCGCGCCTGAGGCGATGCCGCTCACCAGTTCCAGCACCCCGAGCGCGCTCAGCGCGTAACCCATTTCCAGGCGCGGCACGCCACGGTCCTGCCAGTGCGCCAGCAGGTGCACGTCGATGAAGGCCATGGTCGCGCCGCAGCCGAAGAACCCGGCGGCCAGCACGTAGAACACCGGATCACGCCGCACGATCGCCCATGCCGAGGCCTGCACCTGCGCCACGGCAGCCCCGGGCGCGGGCGGCTCCCAGCGCGACAGCAGCCATAGCGTGGCGGCCACCGGCAGCGCGAAGACCAGGCCAACGGCGCCGAACACCGTGGTCCACGCCGCCTGCGGCTGCAGCCAGATCCAGAACGGCGACAGCACGATAAAGCCGATCGCCGTGCCGTTCGTGACGACGGCATAGGCCAGCCCTTTCCTGCGCGCCTCGAACAGGCGGTCCACCAGCACGCCCATCGGCACGAAGGTCATCGCCGCGAGCCCGAATGCGCCGACGATGCCGAACGCCAGGCTGAACCAGACCAGCGACTGGTGCCAACACGCCGCACTGGCATAGGCCAGGCCCGCCGCCAGCGCCCCGATCGCCGCGGTGCGCAATGGCCCCACCCTGTCGCTCAGCGCGCCCACCACGGGCGACATGAGGCCCGTGGCCAGCATGAACAGTCCGCCCGACCACGCGAACTGCGCGCGCCCCTGGCCGAAGTGCGTGGCAAGCTGCACGAAGTAGACCTGGTAGACGCCCTTGACGGCGGTCGACGCAAACATCACGGCAAAGCCGGTGGCGACGAGCAGCAGCGTGACGGCGCGGGAAACCCGGACGGTCGTCATGTCAGCGGCTCCGGGGGCAAGCCGGCAGTCCCGGCGCGGGGAAATGGCAAGGCAGCATGGCATCGGTCTCCGGATAGCACGCGGCGCGGCGGTTACCGGGCGGCGGACAGTGAGTAATGATTCGATGCTATGGCATGCGGCGGCCCCCCGCCAGCAACGGACCCGCCATCCATGGCAAATTTTCGGCCATCCTGATATTCGAGTCTGAAGGCACATGGACGCGATAAACTTGCACCTGTGGCAATATTTAGACTGACCGCATCGAGGCCACGACTATCCCACCCATGCGAACCGCCTATTTCCTCATGCTGCCCGGCATCCACATGCTGGACCTGGCCGGGCCGCTGCAGATCCTTGCAACGGTTGCCGAACTTGGCATCGGCAAGCTGGCCGTGCGCTGCGTGGGACCGCATTCGAGCGTGCAGGCGTTCCAGGGTATCGAACTCGGCCGGGTCGGGCCATTGCCGGCGCGGCTGCTTCCGGGCGATCTGGTGCTGGCCATCGGCAGCAAGATGACGGACACGCTGACCCGCTCGCCGGCATGGCGTGATACGGCAGACTGGCTGCGCGGCGTGGCAGCCTGCGCGCGGGAAAGACCTACCATTGCCGCCGTCTGCACGGGTGCCTACCTGCTCGGCGACGCCGGCCTGCTGGACGGGCGGCTCTGCACCACGCACTACGCCCACGTCGGCAGGTTGCGCGCACGGCATCCGGGCGCATCGGTGGTCGACAACCGCATCTTCGTCAGCGACGGCAATATCTGGACTTCGGCAGGCGTCGCCTCGGGCATCGACATGGCCTTGCAGCTCGTGGCCGATGTGTTCGGCGACGAGGCCGCGATCCGCGTGGCGCGCGAGAACGTCGTGCCCTTCCGGCGCTTCGGCAGCGATCCGGAGCTCGATTCGAAATTCCGCTCGCGCTCGCACGGCAATGCGCTGGTCCATGCGGTGCAGGACGCCATCTCCACGGACCTGGCCGCCAGCGTGTCCGATCCGTCTTTTGCCGGGACCTTCGCCACCAGCGTCAGGCACCTGTCGCGTGTGTTTGCCAGGGAAACCGGGCTGACGCCCAAGCAGTACCAGCTTGCGCTGCGCATGGACAAGGCCCGCAGGCTGCTGGAGGCGTCTTCGCTGCCGATCGACGAGATTGCCGGGCAATGCGGCTTCGCGAGCGTGCAGGCCTTCCGTTCCTGCTGGAACAAGGCCCAGCCGATGACTCCCGGGGAGTTCCGGCACGCGCACCGGGACTAGCGTCGCCGCGCCCCGGGAGCGGGACTAACCGGACTACTGCCCGCGCGCCTTTTGCGCCGCCAGGTAGGCATCGCGCGACGGCAGCAGGTGCCGCCGGCACAGCGCCACCAGGTCGTCGCGCCGCCCTTCGCGCAGCGCTTCAATCATGGACCAGTGCTCCTGCCGCGCGCGTTCGCGGTACGCGGCCGCGGCCAGCGTGCCGAAGCGGATCGGGTGGGTGCGCCGCGCGTATTCGCCGATCGCCTGCTGCAGCACGGCGTTGTCGGACAGCGCGAACAGTTCGCGGTGGAATGCCTGGTTGATGCGGAACACGGCGCGCGGGTCGTCGGCCGCCACGGCGGCATCGTGGCGCTGCTGCACGTCGATCAGCGCCTGCAGGCGCCGCGGCGGCACCGGCATGGCGATCAGCGCCGCCGCATGGCATTCCAGCACCTCGCGCAGTGCGTAGAGCTCCACCACCTCATGCGCGTCGAAAGCGCGCACCACCGCGCCGACATTGCGCCGGCGCTCCACCACGCCCATCAGCTCCAGCTCTGCCAGCGCCTGCCGGACCACGTGGCGCTTCAGGCCGAAACGTGCCATCAGCGCGTCTTCCGTCAGACGCTCGCGCGGGTGCAGGCGGCCGAAGACGATGTCTTCCTCCAGCGTCGCGACGACCTGCTGCATCGCGTCGCCGCCGTCGATGGCAGTGACCGTCGCTGTGGTGGCGCCCATGGCTCAGCCCTGCTTCGGCACGGTGTCGACGGTCTGCGTTGCACGCAGGAAGTCGAAATCCACGCCCTGGTCGGCCTGAGTCACGGTCTCCAGGAACAGCTTGCGGTAGCCGCGCTCGGCGCGCGGGCGCTCCACCGGCTGCTCCGCAGCGCGCCGGGCAAGCTCGGCGTCGTCGACGAGCAGCGCAATCTCGCGGTTCGCCACGGACAGGCGGATGCGGTCTCCGCTGCGCACCAGCGCCAGCGGCCCGCCGATGGCGGCTTCAGGCGTCACGTGCAGCACGATGGTGCCGGCGGCCGTGCCGCTCATGCGCCCGTCGGACACGCGCACCATGTCCTTCACGCCGGCCCGCGCGAGCTTCTTCGGAATCGGCATATAGCCCGCTTCCGGCATGCCCGGTGCGCCGGTCGGTCCGATCCGCTTGAGCACCAGGATGTCGTCGGCCTTGACGTCCAGGGACTCGTCGTCGATGCGCTGCGCCATGTCCTCGGCATGCTCGAACACCACGGCGCGCCCTTCATGCTCCATCAGGGCGGGGTTGGCCGCTGATTGCTTGATGATGGCGCCACCCGGTGCCAGGTTGCCGCGCAGCACCGCCAGGCCGCCGGCCGGATAGATGGGGCTGGCCGCGGTGCGGATCACATCCTGCGGGAACGGCGGCGGGGCATCGTCCAGTTCCTCGCCCAGCGTGCGGCCGGAGACGGTCAGCGTGTCCAGATGCAGCAGCGGACGCAGCTCGCGCAGCAGCGTGAGCATGCCGCCGGCCTTGTGGAAGTCCTCCATGTAGTGCTGGCCGGAAGGCTTCAGGTCTACCAGCACCGGGGTCTCGCGGCTCATGCGGTCCAGCCCGGCGAGGTCGATATCGATGCCCAGGCGCCCGGCGATTGCCGTCAGGTGGACGATGCCGTTGGTCGACCCGCCGATGGCCAGCAGCACGCGCAGCGCGTTCTCGAAGGCGTTGCCGGTCAGGATGCGGTCCGGCGTCAGCCGGGCGGCGGCCATGGCGACCGCCGTGGTGCCGGTGCGCTCGGCCACGCGCACGCGATCCGCCGTCACCGCCGGTGCCGACGCGCCGCCGCTCACCATCATGCCGAGCGCTTCCGCTACGCAGGCCATGGTGCTGGCCGTGCCCATCACCGAACAGGTGCCGACACTGGCCACCAGCTGGTTGTTGACGTCGGCGATCTCGGCACCGTCGATCTCCTCGGCACGGTAGCGTCCCCAGTAGCGGCGGCAGTCAGTGCAGGCGCCGACCCGTTCGCCGCGGTGCGCGCCGGTCAGCATCGACCCGGTTACAAGCTGGATGGCAGGCACGCCGGCCGAGGCCGCGCCCATGAGCTGCGCCGGCACGGTCTTGTCGCAGCCGCCGATCAGCACCACCGCGTCCATGGGCTGCGCGCGGATCATCTCCTCGGTGTCCATCGACATCAGGTTGCGCAGGTACATGCTGGTCGGCGCGGAGAAACTCTCGTGCACCGAAATCGTCGGGAAGTCCACCGGCAGGCCGCCCGCGAGCATCACGCCGCGCTTGACCGCCTCCACGAGCTGCGGCGCGTTGCCGTGACAGGGGTTGTAGCTGCTGCCCGTATTGACGATGCCGATGACCGGCCGCGACAGCGCGTCATCGGTAAAGCCCGCCCCCTTGATGAAGGCCTTGCGCAGGAACAGCGAGAAGCCCGTGTCGCCGTAGTTGGTCAGGCCCTTGGCGAGGCCCTGGGTGCTTGCGGGCGTGTCCGGCGACTGTTCGGGGTCTCGGGAGGAAGGCATCCTGCATCTCCAATAGGATTATTGATAATCGAGATGCGAAGCTTAGCCGGCCTGGGGGGCACGCTGCAAGCGCCTCCGGGAACATGGCCAATTAATCCGATTTCGAGATCAGTCGATAGAAAAATTCTGATTCATCAATCAAGAGGTCCACCCTACACTTGGCCGCGATGACGAGCCGGGCATCATCAGCGATGCGGCACGCGAGTCGCCGCGGCTTCCCCCCGATTCCCACAAGATCCCGGCACAGGAGACTTACATGTCCGGCATTTCCCGCATGCCTGGCCGGGGCGTTCGCGCGCCGCGCCGCGCCCTGCTGCTGTCGTCGCTGGCCTGCGCCAGCCTGCTGCTGGCCCCCTCTCTGGCCGCCGCCAGCGACTATCCCAACAAGCCGGTCCGCCTGGTCGTGCCCTACCCGCCGGGCGGCGCCACCGACGTCATCGGCCGCACGCTGGCCCAGCGCCTGTCGGTCACGCTCGGCCAGCAAGTCGTGGTGGACAACCGCGCCGGCGCCGCCGGCAATATCGGCGCGGACCTGGTCGCCAAGTCGGCGCCGGACGGCTACACGCTGCTGATGGGCGCGCTGACCAGCCATGCGATCAACGCCGCGCTGTACAAGAGCCGCGTGCCGTATGACATCGAGAAAAGCTTTGCGCCGGTGGCCATCGTCGGCACCGTGCCGCTGGTGTTCGTGGTCAATCCGTCCGTCAACGCGAGCACGCTGCCGCAACTGGTGTCGCTGGCCAGGTCGAAGCCGGGCACCATCACCTATGGCTCGGCCGGCAACGGCTCGCCGCAACACCTGGCCGGTGAGATGTTCAAGCGCATGGCCGGCGTGGACATGCTGCACGTGCCCTACAAGGGCAGCGGCCCGGCCATGACCGACCTGATCGGCGGCCAGGTGCTGAGCATGGTGGAAACCGTGCCGGCCGCGCAGGCCTATGTGAAGGGCGGCAAGATCCGCGCGCTGGCGGTGACCTCGGCCCAGCGCGTGAGCGCCCTGCCCGACGTGCCCACGGCTGAGGAGGCCGGCCTGAAGGACTTCGAGGTCAGTTCATCGGCATCGTGGCGCCGGCCGGCACGCCGGCGCCCGTGGTCGACCGCCTGAGCGCCGACCTGAAGAAGATCCTGGCCGAACCGGAGGTCAAGGACGCCCTGCTCAAGCAGGGCGCCATCGCCACCTGGACCAGCCCGGCGCAGACCGGTACGCGGATCAAGGCCGAACTGGCGAAGTGGAATACGGTCATCCGCGATGCCGGCGTGAAGCCGGACTAAGCAGGCACCTGCCGGAAACCGGCCTGGGCGGGATACCCGTTCAGGCCACGGCAACGCATCGACCAGCCGCTTGCCACGAAACGCACGGTCACGCCATACATCTGCGGCAAGCCTCGCCCTGCCCTGCCTCGGCAAAGCAACCGGCAACAAATGCGGCTCCAGCCGTATACTCTGCGACAGAGGCCATGCCTCCCCCGCGCGGCGCGTCTCCCTGTGGTGCTCGCTGCAGGAGCCGCCGCGCGTCACCGAATATCCAACAATATCCAATCAGTTACTGGAGTCGCAGCATGCGTGTCGCATTCCTCGGGCTTGGCGTCATGGGTTTCCATATGGCCGGCCATCTTGCCGCCAAGGGCCATGAAGTCACCGTGTATAACCGCACCGCGGCCAAGGCGCAGGCCTGGGTCGCACAGTTTGGCGGCAGCGCGGCGGAAACACCGGCCCTGGCCGTCAGGCAGGCGGACGTGGTGTGTTCGTGCGTCGGCAACGACGACGACCTGCGCTCGGTCCTGATCGGCCCGGACGGCGCTTTCTTCACCGCGCCCACCGGCTGCATCTTCGTGGACCACACCACCGCCAGCGCCAATGTGGCGCGCGAACTCTATGCGGCCGCGCGCGAGCGCGGCCTGCATTTCATCGACGGGCCGGTATCGGGCGGCGAAGTCGGCGCGGAAAAAGGCATCCTGACCATCATGTGCGGCGGCGACGCCGAAGTCTATGCGCGCGCCGAGCCCGTGCTCGGCGCGTACGCGCGTGCCGTGACGCGCGTCGGCGAAGCAGGTGCCGGCCAGCTCGCGAAGATGGTCAACCAGATCAGCATCGCCGGCCTGATCCAGGGCCTGTCCGAAGCGATCGCCTTCGGCGAACGCGCCGGCCTCGACATGCGGCTGGTGCTGGACGTCATCAGCAAGGGCGCAGCCGGCTCCTGGCAGCTCGAGAACCGCGGCCCGACCATGATCGACGACAAGTTCGACTTCGGCTTCGCCGTGGACTGGATGCGCAAGGACCTTGGGCTTTGCCTCGACGAGGCGCGCCGCAACGGCGCCAGCCTGCCCGTCACCGCAACGGTGGACCAGTTCTATGCCGACCTGCAGCAGATGGGCTGCGGCCGCGCGGACACCTCGTCGCTGATCAAGCGCCTGCGCCGCTTCTCCGGGGAATGAGCGATCCGGACGGCACCTGCGGCCGTCCGACAATTCCTACACAGCAATCGGCAAGCGCCCGAGAGGCCCGATGTACCGGTCTGCCTAAGCTGTAGGCAGGAGCACGGGCGGCCGCGGTCATCCGTGCACGGTACAGGAGATGACCATGTGGAAACTTGCAATCGCGCTGGTGATCAGCGCCGGCATGGGCCTGGCCGGCTGTACCGCGACGGGTGCGGTAGCCGGCGGCGTGGCGGGGCACGAACTCACGCACGGTAGCACCGCAGGCACCGTGGGTGGTGCCGTAGTGGGCGGCGTAGTCGGCCACGAACTGGGCAAGTAGCCCGGGACGGAACGCCAACAGCATGCCTCTGCCAACGCCCGCTGCCCGCGCAGCGGGCGTTTCCATGTCCGCATGGGCGCGCCGGGACCGGACCGGCTTTAACGGTTTTACAGGCGAGCTGAAGATATTTGTTGCACGGTCCCAGCCGCCCGGATTCCCGCGTTATTCAAGTACGATAGGCGGGCAAGCCACACCCATTCGATCCCCATGACACCCGACACGCCTTGCAAGCGCCTGCCTTCCATTCCCGCCCGCAATGCCCGCCGCTGGATCGGCGGCACGCTCGCCGCCTGGCTGCTGGCCTGCGCCGCGAGCGCCGGCGCGCAGCCGCTATGGTTCGCGGGCGGACGCCCGACGCCCGACGCACAGCAGGCCGTGACGGCGCTGGCCGGCGCCGAGGCTGACGGCCTGACGCCGAAGGACTACGATGCCGAGGGCCTGACGCGTGCGCTGGAGCAGGCCGCTACCGGCCCGCAAGCGGCGCCGGAGGCCATGGAGAAACTCGACAACGCGCTCAGCGACGCCATGCGGCGCTACCTGTCGGACCTGCACCATGGGCGCGTCGATCCGCGCAAGGTGCACGCCAATTTCACGGCGCCGGCGTCGGCGCAGTTCGAGCCCGACAGCTACCTGCGCGCCGCCGTGGCCAGCCACCGGCTGCCCGACGCGATCCGTGAAGCCGCGCCATCCTTCCCGCTCTACGGCACGCTGCGCGATGCGCTCGCGCGCTATCGTGCACTGGCCGCGCAACCAGGCTGGGAACGTCCGCTGCCCGCCCCGCCGGGCGGCAAGCTGACCAGCGGGCAGGCCTACAGCGGCATTGCCGAACTGGCCCGGCGCCTGCAAGCGCTCGGCGACATGGCTGCGGACGCGCGGGTGCCGCGGCGCTATGCCGGCGCCGTCGTGGACGGCGTCAAGGCCTTCCAGTCGCGCCACGCACTGGAAGCGGACGGCACCATCGGCGCCGGCACGCTGGCCCAGCTCAATACCCCGCCGGCGGCACGCGTACGGCAGATCGAGCTGACCATGGAGCGGCTGCGCTGGACTCCGCTTGCCGAGGGACCGCGCGTGATCGTCGTGAACATCCCCGAGTTCATGCTGCGCGCCTATGAATACAACGACGGCAAGCTCGACATCAAGCTGGAGATGAAGGTCATCGTCGGCAAGGCGCTGGACACGCGCACACCGCTGTTCAAGGAGGACATGCGCTACATCGAGTTCAGCCCGTACTGGAACGTGCCGCCGTCGATCGCGCGCTCGGAGACCATCCCCCAGCTGCGGCGCGATCCGGCGTACTTCACGCGCCAGGGCTTCGAGTTCGTCTCCAACGGCAAGGCCGTGACCACGCTGTCCGACGCCAACCTGGACGCGGTGCTGAACGGCCAGATGCGCATCCGCCAGCGCCCCGGTCCGATGAACGCGCTCGGCGACATCAAGTTCGTGTTCCCCAACAACCAGAACATCTACCTGCACCACACGCCCACCCCGCAATTGTTCAAGCGCGACCGGCGCGATTTCAGCCATGGCTGCATCCGCGTGGAAGAGCCCGTGGCGCTCGCGCAGTTCGTGCTGAAGGACATGCCGGGCTGGACCGAGGCACGCATCCGCCAGGCGATGACCAAGGGCCAGTCCAATACCGTGGCGCTCCAGCAGCCGCTGCCGGTGGTGCTGGCCTATGGCACCGCCATTGCCCGCGCCAATGGCCGGATATACTTCCTGCCTGACATTTACGGCCAGGACAAGCTGCTGGACCAGGCGCTGCGGCAGAACACCGCGCGCCGGCCACCCGGTGTGCCTGCATCGGCACCGGCTGCGCCGGATGCCCTTGCACATCCCTCGCCATCGCAGAACCCGACATGAAACACTCCCGCATTCCTTCGCGCCGGCGCTTCCTGCAACACACCGGCGGCCTGGCCATCGGGGCCGGCCTGGCCGCGCTTTCGCCGCAGCTGGCGCTGGCCAGCGTGCCGGGCGCGCGCAGGCTGTCGTTCGACCATACGCATACCGGCGAGCACCTCTCGCTGGTGTACGCGCTGGGCGAACAGGTGCTGCCGCAGGCACAGGCCACCCTCAACCGCTTCCTGCGCGATCATTACTCGGGCCAGGTGGGCGTGATCGATCCGCAACTGTTCGGCCTGCTGTTCGACTTGCGCCAGACGCTCGGCAGCGAGTCACCGTTCCAGGTGATCTCGGGCTACCGCAGCCCCGTCACCAACGCGCGCCTGCGCCGCACGGGCGGTGGCGGTGTCGCCAGGCACAGCCTGCACATGGACGGGAAGGCCATCGATATCCGCCTGCCCGGCGTGGCGCTGGCCGATCTGCGCGATGCCGCGATGTCGCTTGGCGTCGGCGGCGTAGGCTTCTATGCGCAGGAGGATTTCGTGCACATCGACACCGGACGCGTGCGGCACTGGGGCTGAACGCGGCGCTCTGCTACGGCGAATTCGCGCCCGACTGCTGCTGTCCGCAGTCAGGGGACATCGCTAGCCTTGAGCCTGTACCACGCCTGCAAAGCGTGGCCAGCCCCAGAGCTATGCGAGACCAGCCCCATGTACCTCTATGACTCCACCGACCAGCAACTGGTCGACGAGCGCGTTGCGCAGTTCACCGACCAGACCGCACGCTTCCTGAACGGACAGCTTCCGGAAGAAGAGTTCCGCGTGCTGCGCTTGCAGAACGGGCTCTACATCCAGCGCCATGCGCCGATGCTGCGCGTTGCCATCCCCTACGGCATGCTGGTCTCGCGGCAACTGCGCAAGCTTGCGGAAATCTCGCGGCGCTGGGACCGCGGCTACGGCCACTTCAGCACGCGCCAGAACATGCAGTTCAACTGGCCGCGCCTGGAAGACGCGCCCGCTATCCTGGCCGAGCTCGCCACGGTGCAGATGCACGCGATCCAGACCAGCGGCAACTGCATCCGCAACACCACGACCGACCACTTCGCCGGCATTGCGCCGGATGAGGTGGTGAACCCGCTGGTGTGGTGCGAGATCATCCGGCAGTGGTCCATGCTCCATCCCGAGTTCGCCTTCCTGCCGCGCAAGTTCAAGATTGCCGTGAGCGGCGCCAGCACCGACCGCGCAGCGGTGGGTGTGCACGACATCGGCCTGCAGGCCGTCGAGCGCGACGGCGAAACCGGCTTCCGCGTCTGGGTCGGTGGCGGCATGGGCCGCACGCCGATGGTCGGCAAGGTGATCGGCGAGTTCGTGCACTGGTCTGACCTGCTGACGTACCTGCAAGCCATCCTGCGGGTCTACAACCTGCATGGCCGCCGTGACAACAAGTACAAGGCGCGCATCAAGATCCTGGTGAAGGACCTCACGCCGGAAGTCTTCGCGCAACAGGTCGACGAACACTGGCAGAGCATTCGCGGCGGCCCCGATACGGTCGATGCCGGGTTCGTGCGCGCGATCGCCACGCGCTTCACCACCCCGGAATACGCGCCCTCCGCCGCAACCGATGACGACCCCAATCCCGCGCTGGCGGCCGCCAACCCGCGTTATGCGCGCTGGCTGCGCAGCAACGTGCATGCGCACCGCGTACCTGGCTACGCCGCCGTCACGGTGTCACTGAAGGCAACCGGCACGCCGCCCGGCGACATCACCGCCGACCAGATGGACGCCGCGGCCGACCTCGCGGACCGCTACGGTTCGGGCGAACTGCGCGTCTCGCATGAACAGAACCTGATCATCGCCGACGTGCGCCGCACGCGCCTGCATGAGCTGTGGCAGCAACTGCAGACGTGGAACCTCGCCACGCCCAATATCGGGCTGCTCACCAACATCATCGCGTGCCCGGGCGGGGACTTCTGCTCGCTGGCCAATGCCGTGTCCATTCCGCTGGCCGAAGCGATCCAGCAGCGCTTCGACGATCTCGACTATCTCTACGAGATCGGCGAGCTGGACCTGAACATCTCCGGCTGCATCAACTCGTGCGGGCACCATCATGTCGGCCATATCGGCATCCTCGGCGTCGACAAGGCTGGCGAGGAGTGGTACCAGGTCACCATCGGCGGGCGCCAGGGCGGGCCGTCCGGGGCAGCGATCGGCCGCATCATCGGGCCATCGTTCGCGCGCGACGAGATCCCGGAGGTGATCGAACAACTGATCAAAAGCTACCTTGCCATGCGCGACAGCGAGGCGGAGCGCTTCATCGATGTGGTGGAGCGCGTCGGTTTCGAACCGTTCAAGGCGGCGGTCTACCAGAACCCGACAATTGCCCGGCGACGTCAGCAGGCGGACGCCGCGCGCGGCTGACGCCTGCCCGCGGCGACGCATGGCGCTCAGATCCGCAGGCCGCCCTCGTCGCGGCCGACCCTGCGCACCACGGAGACGGTCCAGGCCGCCAGCCCGGCGACTGCAAGGCCAACCAGCGCGCGTCCGGCCGCACCTTGCTGGTCCGCCAGGTACACGCTGCACAGCTGCTGCGGCGCGTCCTGGTAGAGCAGCCCCGCCACCAGCGTCATCGCGCTCCAGTTGATCGCAAAGAATGCCTGCAGCACGACGCCGGCGCGCGGCCAGGACAGGCCCAGCGCGGCGCCGGCCATGATCATGCTCGCCACTTTCGCAACGGACCAGCGCGCATCCAGCACCGCGAGATCCAGCGCGACCGGAAGCATCCAGTAGCTGGCGATGGCCGTGACGGCAACCAGGCCCGGCAGCCCGCGCCGGTTCCAGCTGTCGCAAGCCTGTGCATTCCGGCCCGATAGCGCGGCAGCAGCCACGCCGAGTGCCAGCAGCAACGGCAGTTCGATCGCCATATGCCGGAACATCGAGGCCTCCAGCCACCCACGCAGCAGCGCCAGCATGGCCAGCGCCGCGCCGGGCAGCCAGGCCGGGGTGGGCCGCTCAGCGCTGCGCATGGACGATGTCGGCCAGTACGGCATCCGGCCGGTCGATGTCGTAGGCGCGGGCCAGCCGGCCCTGCGCGTCGATGAGGAAATGCGCGGCATTGTGGACGTAGTCGCCGCGGCCATCCGGCAGCACGACAATGCCGAACGCCTTCAGCAAGGCCGGCAGGTCGGCGGCGTCCGCCACCGTGGCCATGCGCCAGACGGCGGGATCGGCACCTTGCTTGCGGGCATAGGCACTGAGCACGTCAGGCGTGTCGCGGCCCGGATCGAAGCTGATGGCCAGCAAGCGGTAGCGCCCTGCCAGGCCGCGCGCGACCAGCTCGGCCTGCAGGTAGGCCTGCCCGGACGCGCTGCTGCGGCAGACCGTGAGGCAGTGTGTGTAGAGGAAGGTGACCAGCGTCTGCCGTTGCGCGCTGCCGGGTTCGCGCAGGGGGAAGCGGCGTCCGGAGGCATCGGCCAGTTCGATCCCGGGCAGTGCAAGCGGTGCTCGCGCGAGGTCATATTGCCTCGCGCCGTCCGACGTCACCACGCGAAAGCCGCGTGTCACGTGGGCGAAGGCGAATAGCGCCAGCGCGCTGACGAGGGCCGTCGCAACCAGGGTGCCCCGCCAGCCGCCGGACATCACTGTGCTCCGGCGAGCTTATGCAGTTCGTCGCTATGCCACGGGTCCTTGCGCGACGCGCTCCACTTGCGGGCCGCGCCAACGGCCGCCGCGTCGATGGCGGGCGCCTGGTTGCCCCACGCGCTGCGGATATGCGTGAGCACCGCGGCCAGTTCGGCATCGCCCAGCTGCTCGCCGAAGGCGGGCATCGCGCCGTTATAGGTCGTGCCCAGGATCTCGACGGGACCGGTCAGTCCGTGCAGCACGATCTGCGACAGCACGACAGGATCGCCCGTCACCAGCGGCGACCCGGCCAGCGGCGGAAATACGCCAGGCAGCCCCTGGCCGGTAGCCTGGTGGCAGGCCTGGCAGTTGGCCGCGAACAGTTGCCTGCCGTCGGCCACGCGCGCACCTCCGGCAGCACCCTGGGCCAGCGCCTGCGCGTCGCGCCGATCGCCAAGCTGGGCGAGGCCGTCGGCGCGCTCGGTCCAGATATAGCTGGCGGCCCAGACCACCAGTCCGGCGACCAGGCCCAGCACGATCTTCGGCACCGGGTTGTGCTGCTCGTGCGGGTCGGCGTGTTCAGTCTTGTGGCTGTTTGCGGGCTTCATCTGGGGCATGGCTCTTCGTGGTGCCGGCGGCGAGCGCGAGGCCCTTGGCCAGGCTCGCCTCGGTCGGGGTCAGGACGGGATAGGTGTGGCGCAGCCCGGTCAGGTAGGCAACCAGGTCCAGCGCCTGCGGCGTCGCCACCACGGCCTTTCCGGCCGGGGCGGCACCGGGCGGCAGCGAGACAACGCGATCGTCCTTGCCGACGGCGTCGCTGTCCTTGGTCTCGAACAGGAACGGATAGGCGGGCATGATGCTGCCGGGCACGTAGGCACGCGGCTGGTACAGGTGTCCGAGGTGCCAGTCGGCACTGGGCTGTCGCACGCCGATATTGAACAGGTCGGGGCCGGTGCGCATGGTGCCGAGCAGCGGCGGGTCGTCATAGTGATAGTCCGCCGCGACCGAGGGCCGGCCCCAGCCGCGCTGCGCATCGGCAATGCCGGCGCCGGTGGAGCTGGGTTGCTGGGTATGGCAGGCAATGCAGCCGTTGGCCATGTAGACCTGCCGGCCGCGCAGTTGCGCGCTGGTGTAGGGCGCGAGTTCCTTCGGCGCCGGCACATCCTTCAGTTGCAGAAAGGGCACCACGATCATGGCGCAGGTGGCGAGCGACAGCGTCACCATGGCGCCGCCTACGAGCTTCAGTTCGTTTTCCATCGTCGTCGGTCCGTCGGCCAGTCAGGCCAGGGATTCGGAAACCACGCGGTCGCCCTGCCGCAGCGTGGCCGGGCGGAACGCCATCAGCGCGAAGTGGCAGGCGAACACCAGGTGGCCGAGTGTCATCAGCGCGCCGCCGATCGAGCGTCCCTGCAGCCAGGGCAAGGTCACCGCGACCGACTCCATGAATGGCCGGGCCGGGTCAAGCAGCGCCAGCCCTTGCAGCACGCCGCCGATCGTCAGCGTCACGAGGTAGATCGCAAACCCGCCCGCGACCAGCCAGAAGTGCGCGGAAATCAGCGCCGGCTTCGGCCACGGCGCATCGACGATGCGCGGCATGGCGAAGTAGATGCCGCCGAAGATCACCATCGACACGAAGCCATACATGCCCAGGTGCGCGTGCGCCACGGTGAAATGCGTGAAGTGCGTGATGGCGTTGAGCGAGCGCAGCGCCTCGAACGAGCCCTGCACCGAGGCCAGCGTGTACATGATGGCGCCCAGCACCACGAAGCGCAGCGTCGGCGAATGCTTCAGCACGCCGAAATGGCCCTTGAGCGTCAGGTGCTGGTTCACCGAGAACGCGACCACCGGGATGATCATCATCACGCTCTGAACGATGGAAAGCGTGATCAGCCAGCCGGGTATGGGTCCGCCGATCAGGTGGTGCGCGCCGACCTGTCCGTAGAAGAACGCCAGCGTCCAGAAGCCCAGCAGCGACAGGTTGTACGACTGCACCGGCTTGCCGATGACCTTGGGCAGGAAGTAGTACACCGCGGCAATCGACAGCGGCGTGTAGAACAGCCCGAGCACGTTGTGGCCGAACCACCAGTTCATGGTGGCCTGCTCCACGCCGAAATGCACGCCCGGCACCTTGGCGACGATGTAGAGCACCGGAAACCAGAACAGCGCCGCTCCCATGTACCACACCGACACGTAGAGATGATGCACCTGGCGCCGCTGCAGCATCAGCACCAGCGGCACGCCGATCAGCATGCCGCCCGCCGCGAACAGCAGCCCGATCTGCCAAGGGATCTCCAGCCATTCCATGCCGGCATTGATGCCGCTGGCAATCGCGCCCAGCCCGGCCACGAGCCCCGCGTTCCAGATCAGCGTGCCGGCCAGCGCGAAGCGGCCGCCGCTCAGCGGCGTGCGCAAGAGACGCGGCATCATCCAGATCGCCAGGCCCAGCAGGCCCATCGGCGCCCAGCCATAGGCCACCGCGTTCAGGTGCAGCACGCGCATGCGGCCGAACGACTGCCACGCCTGCGTGACCAGGAAGTCGGGCAGGTGCAGCTTGAGCGAACTGACCAGCCCCGCGGCGGACGCGACCACCAGCCAGACCACGGCACAGCTCAGCAGCATCAGCGCCGGCATGGCGCTGGAACGGTCGGCCCGGGCGCGCGCGGCGAGCTCCTCGGCAAGGTCTGCGTCGGGCGCCGTGGTCGCGCCGGACCCCGAGGGATCTTCGGGCCGGCCCACCTCGCCGCTGGCAAAGATGGTCCGGGCGCCGCTCGACTCCAGGTCGAACAGCCCTTTCCTCAGGGACCAGATAAAGGCGAACAGGCCGCCGATCGACAGCAGGAAGGTAAGCAGCAGCAGGCTGGTGGGATCCATGGCATTGGGGGCGATACGGGAGCGGGCCGGTGCGGTCCGTCTCCCGGGAATTGGCCGGCCAATGCTAGACGCGCCCTCTCCGGTGCAACAGAAGCAGAAAGGGAGGAAACGACCGGAGCAGCGTTTCCGTGGGTGCTACCTTTTGTCGCAGCTCGTACTTCACACGCCAAGAACAGGCTGGCAGACAAGACCGGTCTGGTACCGATCCCCTGCATCCATTACAGTTGATGAAAGGGCGAAAAGGACGAGATCAGATGACAGGCACCGCGCGACAGATGACACGCTATGAAGAACTGGCGGAGGACATCGCCCAGTCGATCCATGCCGGCGTGCTGCGCCTGGGCGACCGCCTGCCGTCGGTCCGCCAGGCGAGCGCGGGCCGCGGCGTGAGCCAGTCGACCGTGTTCCAGGCCTATTACCTGCTCGAGGCGCGCGGCCTGATCCGGGCGCGCGAGCGTTCCGGGTATTACGTCGCCACGGGCTCGCGCCAGCTGGCGCCGGAAGCGGAAACGCCGTCGGCGCCGGCCGAGGTATCCGGTCCGATCGATGTCAGCGAACTGGTCTTCAAGGTGCTCGAATCGACCATGCGGCGCGACGTGGTGCCGTTCGGCTCGGCCTTTCCGAGTCCCCTGCTGTTCCCGCTGCAACGGCTGGCCAAGACCATGGCCGCGACGGTGCAGAAGCTCGACCCGTGGAGCAGCGTGGATGACCTGACGCCCGGCAATGCGAGCCTGCGCCGCCAGATCGCGCTGCGCTACCTGGCCGACGGCCTGACCGTGCAGGCCGACGAGATCGTCGTCACCAACGGCGCGCTGGAAGCGCTGAACCTGTGCCTGATGGCCGTCACGCGTCCCGGCGATGCGGTGGTGATCGAAAGCCCCACGTTCTACGCGGCGCTGCAGGCGCTGGAGCGCTGCGGCCTGTCCGCGATCGAAGTGCCCACGCATCCGCGCGAGGGCATTGATCTCGGCGCGCTGGAGCAGGCCCTGCAGCGCCACCGCCCCAAGGCGTGCTGGCTGATGACCAATTTCCAGAACCCGCTCGGCTCGCTGATGCCCGACGCCAAGAAGCAGGCGCTGGTGGAGCTGCTGGCGCGCTACGAGGTTCCGCTGATCGAAGACGATGTCTATGGCGAGCTCTACTTCGGCACGCGCCGCCCTACGCCGGCCAAGGCCTTCGACAAGGCCGGCCTGGTCATGCACTGCGCGTCGTTTTCCAAGTGCCTGGCACCGGGCTACCGCGTGGGCTGGGCCGCGCCGGGCCGCTTCGCGCGCGACGTCGCACGGCTCAAGCTGACCACCACGCTGGCCGGCTCCGCGCCCGCGCAGGCCGCCATTGCCGCCTACCTGGAAAAAGGTGGCTATGACCGCCACCTGCGCCAGCTGCGGCATGCGCTCATGCTGCGGCAGGACGCCGTGGCGCAGGCCGTGGCGCGCCACTTCCCGCCCGGCACGCGCGCCACGCGCCCGGCGGGCGGCTATTTCCTGTGGATCGAACTGCCCGAAGGCACCGACACGCTGGCGCTGCACCAGCTCGCGCTGTCGCACGGCATCAGCATTGCGCCGGGGCCGATCTTTTCGGCGCGGCCCGGCTTCCGCAACTGCATGCGGCTCAACTACGGGCATGAGTGGGACAAGCGCGCCGAGACCGCGCTGGCCACGCTGGGCCGGCTGGCCGGCGCCGTGGCCGGCGCGCGGCCGTAGCCGTCGGGATCAGCCCTCGGCGCGGGAAGTGGCGTAGGCCTTCGGCGCCAGTTCTGCCTGCTCCGGCGCGGACGCGCCCGCCGCCGCCGCGCGCCGGTGGTCGATGCCGCCCACCGCCAGCACGGCCACCACGGCGGGTACCGCGATCGCCAGGAAATTCTGCTCCAGCGGCAAGGCCATGCCGACCAGCACGCCGATCACGATCGGCGCAAGGATGGCGCCGGCCCGACCCACGCCCGAGGCCCAGCCGATGCCCGTCGAGCGCGCGGCCACCGGGTAGAACTGCCCCGCATAGGCATAGGTGACGATCTGCGTGCCGATGGTCGAGGCACCGGCCAGGCCCACCAGCACGAACAGCACCGGCGTGGGCACCTTGTAGCCGAGCAGCGCGATCGACACCGCGGCCAGCGCATACATGCCCATCAGCACGTACTTGATGCTGAAGCGGTCGGCCAGCCAGCCGCCGCCGATGGCCCCCAGCATGCCGCCGATGTTCAGCACCAGCACGAACGTCAGCGCCGAGCCCAGGCTGTAGCCGGCCGACGCCATCAGCTTGGTCAGCCACGAGCTGAGCGCGTAGACCATGAACAGGCACATGAAGAAGGCCAGCCAGAACATCAGCGTGCTGAAGCCCCGCCCTTCGCGGAACAGCTCGGCCACGGCGGCCTTGCCGCCCGTGCTGGCGTCCGGCAGGACCAGGTGGTCGTCGTCACGGCAGGGGCGCGCCGGGTCGATCGCGCGCAGGATCTTGCGCACCGCGTCGTGCTGACCGGTGCGCAGCAGGAAGGGCATGGAGTCGGGCAGCTTGCCGAGAATCAGCGGCACCAGCACGGCTGGCGCGCCGGCCGCCAGGAAGACGGACTGCCAGCCATACTGTTCCAGCAGCTGCTTGCCGAGCAGCGCGGCCAGCATGCCGCCGACGGAGTAGCCGCTGAACATCAGCGTCACCAGCGTGCCGCGGATGCGGCGCGGCGAGTACTCGGTCATCTGCGCCACCACGTTGGGCATGACGCCGCCAATGCCCAGGCCGGCCAGGAAGCGGCTTGCGGCGAACACCATCGGATCATGGGTCAGGCCCGACGCCGCGGTGAACACGCTGAACAAGAGAATGCAGATGGCAATGGCCTTGCGCCGGCCGATGCGGTCGGCGATCGTGCCCAGGAAGATGGCGCCGAACATCATGCCGAACAGCGCCGAGCTGACCATGAAGCCGGCGTGCGTGGCCGACACGCCCATGTCCTTCATGATGGCTGGCAGGGCAATGCCGGCGACCGCCAGGTCATAGCCATCGAAAATGATGATCAGCGCGCACCAGAACAGCACGCCGGCATGAAAGCGGTTGAAGGTGGCGCCGTCCGCCACCGCATATACGTCGATTTTTCTCACTACCTGTCTCCTTGTCGTCCAAAGGTCCCGCTTCTTGCGTCGGGATCGCGACGTTGCCGGCGGCACGTCTTCTGGCGTGGAGGATAGGAGTGCGGCAAGCCGGCAGTCCAACACCGAATGGGTATTTCCGGAATACCTTGAGGGTATTGCCCGCAAAGGCGCCCACAGACTGGCGCGACTTGCAGGGTGGCTGCGCTGAAGCCCGTTCAATCAGGGTATACATGGGGCCGTATGGCCATACCCGGCCGGCAACTGGCTGCCGGCCGGGGCGGGTATCACTTGCCGGAAGGATCGTCTTTCGGGTTGAGGTAGTTGATGTCCAGCGGGCCGGTGCCGTGGATCTGCACGACCGTCTCGGTCTTGCTGAAAGCGTAGTGATGCGCCTTGGCCGGCAGGTAGTGGAAGCCGCCGGTCTTCAGGGCATGGGCGTGGCCCATGTCCATCTTGTCTCCGGCGCCGAGGTAGAGCGCTCCCGAGATCACCGTCAGGTTCTCGGCCTGGGTGTGCCAGTGGGGTGCCACCTTGTATCCGGCCGGCATCTTGAGCCGGATGACGAACGGTGCGTCCTTGCCCGGGTCGCCGTAGAGCACGGCAAGCTTCGCCCCCTTGGGCAGCGAGGGTGGCGCGTCAGCCCATTTCAACGCAGCGGGATTGATCATCTCCATGCCGGCCGCGGCCGGCTCCTGGGCACTGGCCGGCCCGGCTGCCAGCAAAGGCACGAGCGTCGCGGCCGCCAGCCATGCCAGCCGCGCCCGGTGCCCGGAAGAATGCGCATTCATGGTCTTCTCCTTATTGCTTCGGCACCGCATCGCAAGCTCCGGGCGGTGCCTGAGACCATCGTAGTGCAGAAGCACGATGCCGCACGGAGCCCGGCAATCGTCCGGCCAGCCTCGTCCTGCCAGCCTCGTCAGGCGGCCCGGTTCGGCGGATGCGAGTTGCCGCCCGCCGGCGCATGCAGGCGTCGCCAGACCAGCCACGGCAGGCGCACCAGGCAGCCCGCCGTCAGCCGCAGGTGCATCCACGCCAGCAGCAGGTTGTCGCGCAGGTAGCGGAAATGGGATACCCCGCCCGCGCGTGGATCGAAGTAGCGTACCGGCGCGTCGAGGTTGACCGGCCGCACGCCACGCCAGCACAGGCGCACGGCGACTTCCGGGTCGAAGTCGAAGCGGCGCATCCAGCGGCTTTCGCGCATCACGGCGCGCAGCGGTGCAATCGGGTAGACGCGGAACCCGTACAGCGAGTCGCCGACGCCGGCCCACAGCGTCTCCATGTCCGTCCAGAGATTGGACAGGCGGCGCCAGTAGACGCGCTCGACCGGAGCGCTGGCGTCGAATACCGGCCGTCCGAGCACCATCGCGCCGGGCTCGCGCATCGACACCGCCATGAACTGCCCGATCAGGTGCGCCGGATGCTGGCCGTCCGAGTCCATCACCAGCACATGGGTGAAGCCCTCCGCGGCGGCGGCCTCGATGCCGCGCAGCACCGCGGCACCCTTGCCCTGGTTCTCGGGCAGGACCAGCACGCGCAGGCCGGAATCGTTGGCGGCCTGCTCCTGAAGCCACGCCACGCTGTCGTCGGTGCTGCCATCCACCACCACCCAGACCGGGCACCACGCCTCGCGGGCGGCGCGCAGCGTCCCCTGCAGCATGGCGCCGGGGTTGTAGCTGGGGATCAGCACCAGATGGGTCGGGGACGGCTGCACGGCCATGGCGGCGCGCTCGGTTCAGGCCATGCCGCCATTGACCGACAGCACCTGGCCGGTCACATAGGCTGCGGCATCGGAAGCGAGGTAGGCCACCATGCCCGCCACGTCTTCGGGCGTGCCTGCGCGGCCCGCCGGCACAAGCTGGCGGATACGCTCGGCGGGAAACGCCAGCTCCGTCATGGGAGATTCGATCACGCCCGGCGCCACGGCATTGACCGTCACGCCGCGCGACGCCATCTCGATCGCCAGCGATCGCGTGGCGCCGATCAGGCCGGCCTTGGCCGCGGCATAGTTGGCCTGCCCGCGGTTGCCCATCACGCCCGCCACCGAGGCCATATTGATGATGCGGCCCCAGCGCGTGCGCATCATGGGCATCAGCAGGGGCTGGGTAACGTGGAAAAAGCCGTGCAGCGAGACATCGATCACGCGGCGCCACTGCTCGCGGCTCATGCCGAGCAGCGGCGCATCGTCGTGGATGCCGGCGTTGTTGACGAGGATCTGGACCGTGCCGTGGGCGAGGATGCCCTGCAACGCCGCTTCGGTGGCGTCGGCGTCGGTCACGTCGAAGGCGATGGCGGTGGCGGCACCGCCCGCGGCGCGGATGGCGGCCGCCACGGCTTCCGCCTGGGCCAGGTTGCGGTTGGCGTGCACCCAGACCTCATGTCCGGCACCCGCCAGCGCGTGGCTGATGGCGCTGCCGATGGCGCCGCTCGCGCCGGTGACGAGCGCCAGCCTGCGCGTGACCTGCGGCGTGCCCTGCTGCGCCATATGCTGCTCCCGTGTCTGCCGGATTACGGACGCGCCGTGCTGCGGCCCGCGCCGCGCTCAGCGCGTGCGGTTGGCCGCGACATAGTCGGCGAGGCTGCCCAGCGAGGCGAAGATCGTCTTGTTGTCGGGATTGTCCGAGCGCAATTCGACCCCGTACTTGCGGGACACCAGAAGCGCGATTTCGAGGATATCGATGGAATCCAGCCCGAAGCCTTCGCCGTACAGCGGCGTATCGGCGCTGACGTCTTCCAGTTTCAGGTCCGCAATATCGAGTTCGCCAATGATCAGGCTGGCGAGTTCCGTTTGGAGTTCGTTCATGGTTGTCATGGTCTTCTTCCCCGCCACAAGAGGCGCCGGAAGATGGCGAGGCGATGCTACCAAAGCGCGGCACATCGCACTACCTGCGAGAAGTTTAGTAACAACATTGGAGCCACTTTGCTGAAACATCGCTGCGCCGGCCGGGTCTTTTAAGGTATAAAACGTTCGCCTTGCCGTCCTGGCGCGCCGCAAATCGCCCCATGTGCCGGTTCGGTGGCAGGAAAAGAGTATTTTGCACCACAATAACCATTCAATGTCTTCGAGCCAGCTTCCCCACTCCGTTGCCACGTCTCCCGACGCAACGCCGCTGCTACAGCGCGCCGGCTGGATCGCCGCGCCCGTGGGCTTCCTCGCCTACGAGTCGGCTCTCCATCACGCGGCGCACACGCCGGGCGGCCAAGTTGGCGCGCTGATGCTGGGCCTGGCGCCGTTCGTGCTGATTGCACTGGCCGCCGCGTGGCGGTCTGCCGCGCGCCTGCCCTGGCTGCTCCTGCTGGCCGCCTGTGGCGCCGCGCTGTGGCTGGGCCGCCTTCCACTGGCCGCACATTTCGGCTGGACTTACTTCCTTCAGCACTTTGGCGCGAACGCGGCGCTGGCCGCCATGTTCGGCCGCACGCTGCGCCAGGGCACGCCGCTGTGCACGGAGTTCGCGGCGGCAGTGCATGGGCCGCTGACGCCGGAGATGCGGCACTACACACGGCGTGTCACGCAGGCCTGGACCCTGTTCTTCGCGCTGACGGCGGCGGTATCGCTGGTCCTGTTCGCGCTCGCGCCGATGCCCGCCTGGTCGACCTTCGCCAATCTCGGCACGCCCGTGCTGATCGCAGCGATGTTCGTGGCCGAAGCCGCCTGCCGCCGCGCCGTCCTGCCGGCGGCGAAGCACACCGGCGTGCTCGATGCCGTGCGCGGTGCCGTGCGCGGTTATCGGGCCGTCATGACTGAGCGCGCCAGCCGTGCCGGCACGTCGCACTGAACGCGGGTTGCCCATGACCACGTTCCCGCTACTCTCGCACCCGACGCCGGACAGCGTCGTCGCCTGGCAAGGCGGGCAGGCCATCACGGCCAGCCGGTTCCTTGCCGACGTCAACGCACTGGCTGCGCGACTGCCTGCCGCTCAGCATGTCTTCAACGCCTGCACGGACCGCTACCGCTTCGCGGTCGGCCTCTGCGCCGCGCTGCTGTGCGGCAAGGTGAGCCTGCTGCCGCCGTCGCAGACCCCGGACATGGTGCGGCAGCTGGCGGCCTTTGCGCCTGATCTCTACTGCCTGCATGACGAGGCGGATTGCAATGTGGATCTGCCGCGCTTCTTCTATGCCGGCGGGGAAAATCCCACGACGCCCGCCGCGCAGCCGACCATACCGGAGGTCCCTGCCGACCGGCTGATGGCCCACGTATTCACGTCGGGCTCGACCGGCCAGCCCGTCGCGCATGCCAAGACCTGGGGCGCGATGGTACGCGGCGCGCGCGCCACGGCGCAGCGCCTCGGGCTGCTCGACGGCCGCGCGTGGACCCTGGTCGGTACGCTGCCGCCGCAGCACATGTTCGGCCTGGAAGCGACCGTCATGCTGGCGCTGCAAGGCGGCGCGGCACTGGCCTGCGCCACGGCCTTCTATCCGGCCGATATCCGCGCCGCCCTGCAAGCGGTTCCGCGGCCACGCGCGCTGGTGACCTCGCCGGTGCACCTGCGCGCGCTGCTGCAGGCTGGCAGCGAGCTCCCCCCGGCCGACCTGGTGCTCTCCGCCACGGCCCCGCTGGGCCGTGCATTGGCGCGGCAGGCACAGACCGGCCTGGCGGCACCCGTGACGGAGATCTATGGCAGCACCGAGACCGGCGCACTCGCCACGCGCGCAACGGCCGCAACAGAGGAATGGACGCTGCTGCCCGGCATCACGCTCGATCATCGCCCCGAACCTTCCGCCGGCGCCGCGACGGTGACCTGGGCCATGGGCGGCCACATCGACCAGCCGGTCGCGCTCGGCGATGCCATCGGGCCGATCGACGCCGCGCGTTTCCGGCTCCATGGCCGCAAGGCCGACATGATCAAGATCGCCGGCAAGCGCACCTCGCTCGCCTACCTGAACCAGCAGCTCACCAGCATTGACGGCGTGCAGGACGGCACCTTCTTCCTGCCCGACGACGTGCACGAAGACGAGGCCGCCGGCCGCGTGGTGCGCCTGGTGGCGCTGGCCGTGGCCCCCGGCGTGACGGCCGCACATATCCTGCAGGCGCTGCGCGGGCGCATCGACGCCGCCTTCCTGCCCCGCCCGCTGTGCCTGGTCGGGCAACTGCCGCGCAACGCCGCGGGCAAGCTGCCGCGCGAAGCGCTGGCGCCGCTGGTCGCGGCCCGGCTTGCGCAACGCCATGCGCCGGGCTTTGTGATCGACGCCGGGCACCCGGCATTGGCCGGCCATTTCCCGGGCAACCCCGTGGTGCCCGGCGTGGTGCTGCTGGACCATGCCATCCTGCAGATCGGCGCGGCGCTCGGGCGCCCGGTGGCGGTCAGCCAGGTCGGCACGGTCAAGTTCCTCAGTCCGGTCCGGCCCGGTGAACGGGTCGAGGTCGATCACCAGTTGCAGGACGAGGATACCGGCGCGGCCCTGGCCTCGATCCGCTTCAGGCTGAGCGCGGGCGGGCGCGACGTGGCCAGCGGCACGCTGACCATGCGGCCGGCCCCGGGCCGCCAGGAGGCATCGCCATGCTGACCTGGCTCCGCAAGGCACAGCCGCTGGACGCGAACTGGTCCGGCCGGCAGGAACGCAGCAACGTCACGCTGATGCGCATCATGACGTGGATCTCGCTGGCGCTCGGCCGTCCCGCCGGACGCGTGGTGCTGCGGCTGATCGCGGCCTATTTCACGCTGTGCTCGCCGGCGGCACGCCATGCGTCGCGCGCCTACATGGACCGCGCGCTCGGCCGCGAGGCCGGCTGGATCGACGGCTTCCGCCATGTCTTCACGTTCGCGTCGACGATCCACGACCGCATCTACCTGCTCAACGGACGGTTCGACCTGTTCGATATCCGCCTGCACGGCCAGGAGCAGCTCGAGGAGGCCATGGCGCGCGGGCAAGGCGCGTTCCTGCTCGGTGCGCACCTGGGCAGCTTCGAGGTGGCCCGCGCGATGGGCCGCCAGCATCCGGACATGCGGGTCGCGATCACCATGTACGAAGAGAACGCCCACAAGCTCAACGACGTGCTGCAGTCGATCAACCCGGCCATGCGGCGCGACATGATCACGCTCGGCAAGGTCGATGCCATGCTCAAGGTGCGCGACTACCTCGACCGCGGCTACATGATCGGCATGCTGGCCGACCGCACGCTGTCGCAGCGCGCCACCGACCCGATCCAGCAGTGCGATTTCCTCGGCGCGCCCACGGGTTTCCCGACCGGACCGCTGCGCATGGCGGCGATGCTGCGCCGGCCGGTGTTCTTCATCACGGGGCTGTATCGCGGCGGCAATCGCTATGATGTGCACTTCGTGCGGCTGGCCGATTTCTCGCAGGTCGCGCGCGGGCGCCGCGAGGCCGAGGTACAGGGTGCGCTGCAGCGCTACGTGGCGCTGCTCGAACAGTTCTGCCGCAGCGCCCCCTACAACTGGTTCAACTTCTACGATTTCTGGCACGCCGGCCCGCCGCTGTCCGAGCAGCCGCCCCCCGGCAACGAGCCCTGACCCATGCGCCGAATCCGCCTGATCCTGCCAGCCCTGGTGCTGGGCGTTGCGCTGTTGCCCGCCATGACCGGCCGGGCGCTGGCCGCTGACAGCGGCCCGGCCGCCTGGGGCGTCGACCAGCTCATGTCCGCGCTCGCGCAGCGCAAGTCCGGCCGCGTGCAGTTCACCGAGAAGAAGTACCTGGCCATCCTGGAGCGCCCGGTGGAATCGAGCGGCGAACTCGTCTTCGTCGCGCCGGACCACCTGGAGAAACGCACCGTCGCGCCCAAGCCCGAAAACCTGGTGCTCGACGGCGACATGATGACCGTGGAACGCGGCGGCAAGCGCTTCACCCTGCCGCTGCAGAACTACCCCGAGATCGCCGCGTTCATCGAGAGCATCCGCGGCACGCTCGCGGGCAACCGCACCGCGCTGGAGCGCTACTACAAGCTGGGCGTGGAAGGCCGCGCCAGCCGCTGGACGCTGACGCTCACGCCGGCCGATTCGCGCATGGCCGCCATCATCAGCCAGGTGCGCATCGACGGCGCCCATGACGCGCTGGACAGCGTGGAAATCCGCCAGGCCGACGGCGACCGCTCGGTCATGAAGATCCGCCCCGCCAGGCCATGATGTTCGCGCCGCGCGGCGGGCCGCGTCCAACCGCCCTGCCGGCCGCGCGCCTGGCCGTGGTGCTCTGGCTGGCGTGGCTGCTGGCCTGCGCGGCGGTCGTCACGCGCACGAGTTTTACCGCGGACCTGTCGGCCTTCCTGCCGCGCATGCCGAGCGCCGAACAGCAGTTGCTGGTGGACCAGTTGCGCGAAGGGCTGGTCTCGCGCCTGATCCTGGTCGGCGTGGAAGGCGGCGATGCGGACGGGCGCGCAGCGGTCTCGCGCGCCATGGCCGCGCAGCTGCGCAAGGATGCAGGCTTCTCCGCCATCAGCAACGGCGAGCCGGTCAACCAGGCGGCCGACCAGCGCTATCTCTACAACCACCGCTACCTGCTGAGCCCTTCGGTCACGCCCGAACGGTTCTCGCAGCAGGGGCTCACGGCGGCCGTCGCGGACACCTTCGACCTGCTGGCGTCCCCCGCCGGGCTCTTCACCAAGTCGCTGCTGCCGCGCGACCCCACTGGCGAGGTGATGTCGGTGATGTCGCAGCTCGACGCCCGGCAGCGCGTGCCGATGCATGCCGGCGCCTGGGTCTCGCGCGATGGCCGGCGTGCCGTGCTGCTCGCGCAGACGGCCAGCGCCGGTTCCGATACCGACGGCCAGGCCAGGGCCATTGACGCCATCCGCGAGGCCTTCGCCGTCGCGGCCAGGGCCGGTCCGTACCGTCTCGTGATGACGGGGCCCGGCGTGTTCTCGGTCAAGGCGCGCGACACCATCCGGCATGACGTGGAGCGGCTGTCGGCCATCGGCATCGCCATCATCGTCACGCTCTTGCTGGTGGTGTACCGGTCGGTGCCGCTGCTGGTGCTCGGGCTGGTCCCGGTGCTGTCCGGCGCCCTGGCCGGGGTGGCGGCGGTCAGCCTTGGCTTCGGCGGCACGGTGCACGGGCTGACGCTTGGCTTCGGCACCACGCTGATCGGCGAAGCCGTGGACTACTCCATCTACCTGTTCGTCCAGTCGGCGCAGTACACGCGTGGCGGGCAGCGCGACAACCGCGCGTGGATTGCCGGCTTCTGGCCAACCGTGCGGCTCGGCGTGCTGACCTCGGTGTGCGGCTTTGCCTCGCTGCTGCTGTCGGGGTTTCCCGGGCTGGCGCAACTGGGCCTGTACTCGATCGCCGGCCTGGCCACGGCCGCGCTGGTGACGCGCTTCGTGCTGCCGCACCTGGTTCCGGCCACCCTGCACCTGCGCGACGTCACGCCGCTCGGCACGCGCCTGGCCGCGCTGCTGGCCCGCGCCGGCCGCCTGCGCTGGCTGGTCGCGGTGGTGGCCATTGCCGCCTGTGCCGTGCTGTGGGCCCGCCACGACACCCTGTGGGGACGCGAGCTGTCGGCGCTGAGCCCCGTACCGGCGGCGGAACAGGCGCTCGATGCCTCGCTGCGCGCGGATCTTGGCGCGCCGGATGTGCGCTACCTGGTGGTGCTGTCCGGCCCGGACCAGGAGTCCGTGCTGGAGGGTGCCGAGCGCGTGGCGCGGCAGCTCGACCCGCTGGTCGCGTCCGGCGTCATCGGCGGCTACGAAAGCCCGGCGCGCTATCTGCCCAGCGCCGCCACGCAGCGCGCGCGCCAGGCCAGCCTGCCGGCGCCCGACGAACTGGCGCGGCGCCTGCAAGCGGCGGTCGCGCAGCAACCGGTGCGCCCGGAATTGTTCGCCCCGTTCCTGGCCGAGGCCGGTCAGGCCCGCACGGCTGCGCCGCTGCAGCGCGAGGACCTGAAGGGCACTTCGATGGCGCTGGCCATCGACGCCCTGCTCACGCAGCGCGGCGACCACTGGAACGCCACCCTGCCCCTGCGCGCGCCGGCAACGGCCAGGGCCACCGATGTGCTGGACAGCCAGCCGGTTCGCGCGGCGCTGGATCGCGCCGGTGCCAGCCACGCGCTCTTCGTCGACCTCAAGCGCGAGTCGGACCAGCTCTACGGCGGCTATATGCGCGAGGCGCTGCACCTGTCCCTGGGTGGCGTGCTCGCCATCCTCGTGCTGTTGTCGGTGGCGCTGCGTTCGCCCCGCCGCGTGCTGGCGACCGTACTTCCGCTTGCCGCGGCGGCGCTGGCTGTCATGGGCGGGCTTGCCGCGCTGGGGCAGCCGCTCAACCTGCTGCACCTGGTGGGCCTGCTGCTTCTGGTGGCGGTCGGATCGAACTACGCGCTGTTCTTCAACGGCGCGGCCAGTACGGGGCCGGCAACGGCCATTTCGGCGCATACACTGGTATCGCTGCTGCTGGCCAACCTGACCACCGTGGCGGCCTTCGGCCTGCTGGCCTGGTCGGACCTGCCGCTGCTCAAGGCATTCGGGCTGACGGTGGGGCCGGGGGCGGTACTGGCGCTGTGCTTCTCTGCCATCCTGGCGCGTGCGCCGGCGGGCGGCAGCCGCGCCAAGGCCGGGCAACCGGAAGACGTAACCGGAAGACGTCCGAGATGAAACCCGCGACACCCCTGCCCGCCCCGGCACACGGCCAGACCCAGGCCACCACGCGCCACTGGCGTCCGGGCATGCTGCTGTGCGGCGCGGGCGTGGTGCACGCCGGCGCTGCCGTGGCCGTGCTGGCCAACCCGTCCACGCTGCCATGGGCCGCGGCAGGCGTCGGCGCCACGCACGCGGCGCTGGCAGCCGTGGGACTGTGGCCACGCAGCACCTGGCTGGGCCCGAACGTGCTGCGGCTGCCGCGCGCGGCAGGCAATAGCGTGGTGCTGACATTCGACGACGGCCCCCATCCGGAACTCACGCCACGCGTGCTCGACGTGCTCGACCGTCACGGCGCGCGGGCCACGTTCTTCTGCATCGGCGAACGCGCGGCGCGCTACCCGGGCCTGGTGCGCGAGATTGCGCGCAGGGGCCACACGGTGGAAAACCACAGCATGCATCACCGGCTGGACTTCTCGATCTTCGGGCCCTGGCGCATGCGCCGGGAAATCCGCGACGCCCAGCACCTGCTTGGAGACATCACCGGGCAACCGCCGCGCTATTTCCGCGCGTCGGCCGGCCTGCGCAACCCGTTCCTTGAACCGATCCTGTGCACGGAGGGCCTGCAGCTGGCGGCATGGACCCGGCGCGGCTTCGACACGCGCAACGGGGACCGCGCGGCCCGCGTCGTGCAGCGCCTCGCGCATAACCTGGCCGCTGGCGATATCCTGCTGCTGCATGACGGCAACAGCGGGGTCGACCCTGCAGGCAGGCCGCACTGCACGACAGTGCTGCCCGGGCTGCTGACGTCCATTGCCGATGCCGGCCTGCAGTGCGTGACGCTGCCCGCCGGCATGGCGGCAGAGGCGCCGCGCACGGCTTGATACAATGACTTCACCCCCGCGCCCCCCACACACGCACCCAGTGTCGCCGCTCCATCTCTCCCACTTCACCGCCACCAGTTGCATCGGCACCGGGCTTGACGACACGCTGAGCGCCCTGCGCGAACAGCGCGGCGGCCTGGCGCCATGCCGGTTCGCAGACGTCCGCCTGGATACCTGGATCGGAGAGGTACCGGGCGTGGATGACGTCGCCCTTCCCCCGGCGCTCGCGGGCTTCGAATGCCGCAATAATCGCCTGGCGCTGCTCGCGCTGGAACAGGATGCCTTCGCCGATCGTGTCAGGGAGGCCGTGGCGCGGTATGGCGCGGACCGGATCGGGGTGTTCCTCGGCACCAGTACGGCCGGCGTGCTGCAGACCGAGCTTGCCTACCGCCAGCGCGACCCGCAGACCGGCGCACTGCCTGCAGGATTCAGCTATGCCGGCACCCACAGTCCGTATTCGCTGCCGGGCTTCGTGCGCGCGTACTTCGGGCTGAAAGGTCCGGCCGCCGCGGTGTCGTCGGCATGCTCGTCGGGCGCCAAGGTGTTTGCGTCGGCGCGCCGGCTGATGGAAGCCGGCCTGATCGACGCCGCCGTGGTGGGCGGCGTGGATTCGCTGTGCCACACCACGCTGTATGGCTTCGGCTCGCTGGAATTGCTCTCGGACCAGCCGTGCCGGCCCTTTGACGCCGACCGCAACGGCATCTCGATCGGGGAAGCCGCGGCGTTCGTGCTGGTCGAACGCGCACCGGAGCCGGCACCCGAAGGCGCCATCCTGCTGCTGGGCATCGGGGAGTCGAGCGACGCGCACCATATGTCCTCGCCGCACCCGGAGGGGCTGGGCGCGCGCATGGCCATGGAGCAGGCGCTGGCCAGCGCCGGCGTCGCGCCGGCACAGGTCGGCTACGTGAACCTGCACGGCACCGCCACGCGTGCCAATGACACCGCCGAGGCGCGCGCGATCCACGCGCTGTTGCCGGGTACGCCGTGCAGCTCCACCAAGGGCGCCACCGGACATACGCTCGGCGCCGCGGGCGCGCTGGAAGCGGTGATCTGCGCGCTGGCGCTGCGTCACGGGCTGCTGCCGGGCGGCATCAACACCACGCAGGTGGATCCGGCGCTGACGGTCGACTATCGCCTCGCCAGCCGCGATCAGCCGCTGCGCCATGTGCTGAGCAACGCGTTCGGCTTCGGCGGTTCGAACTGCAGCCTGCTGCTCGGGCGCGCCACTGGCGGGCAATGACCATGGGCGCACCGCTTTTCTCCTTTATCGAAGGCATCGGCGTGCTGGGCCCGGGGCTCGGCAACTGGACCCAGGCCGGCGACGTGCTCGCCGGCAGGCAGCCCTACCGGCCCGCGCCGACCGAACTGGCGCCCCCGGCCATCCTGCCACCCGCCGAGCGGCGCCGCAGCGGCACGGCCGTCAGGCTGGCGCTTGGCATCGGGCAACAGGCCGTGGACGCTGGCGGCATGGACGCGGCGGACCTGCCAACGGTAATTACGTCGTCGAGTGCGGACGGTCACAACTTCCACGCGATCTGCGAAGCCCTCGCGCAGCCCGAACCGCTGATGTCGCCCACGCGCTTCCACAACTCGGTGCACAACGTCGCGGCCGGGTACTGGTCGATTGCCACGCGCGCCATGCGACCGGCCAATGTGCTGAGCGCGCTGGATGCAAGCTTCGCCGCCGGCCTGCTGGAAGCGGCCGCCCAGGTGTCGGCCGACCAGGAGCCGTGCCTGCTGATCGCCTACGACTCCGATTACCCGGAACCGCTGCGCACGCTGCGGCCCATTGCCGCGCCATTCGGCGTGGCGCTGCTGTTGTCGCCGCAAGCGTCGGACCGATCTCTGGCACGGATCGAAGTGGGATTGGCGCACGCGCCGGTCACGCCGATGGACGACGCCGCACTGGAGAGCCTGCGCCGCTCGGTACCGACCGCGCGCGCGCTGCCGTTGCTGCACGCCATTGCCATGCAGTCGGCCAGCACGGTCGTGATCGACTATCTGGACGACCTGCAGCTTCAGGTGGCGGTGCAGCCGTCCGCGCGGCCCGGGACTGGCGGATAGCGTGCCGGCCCCGCATACGCCGCTGAACCAGGCCTGGATCGCTGCCCGGATTCCTCACCAGGGCAGCATGTGCCTGCTCGACAGCGTGCTCGACTGGGATGCGGACTTCATCCGCTGCGAGGCCACGAGCCACCGCAGCGCCGACAACCCGCTGCGCACGCATGGCCGGCTGGCCGCCGTGTGCGGCGTGGAATACGCGGCGCAGGCAATGGCCGTGCATGGCGCGGTGCTGCAGCAAGGCGCGCAGCGTCCGCGCACGGGCTACCTGGCCAGCGTGCGCAAGCTGGTGCTCGACGTCGAACGGCTCGACGATATCGACGGGCCGCTGACCATCGAAGCGCATCGCGTCAGTGGCGAAGGCACCAACGTGCTCTATACGTTCGAAGTCAGCGGCGGCGACAAGCGGCTGCTTGCCGGCCGGGCGGCGGTCATTCTCGACGTGGCGCTGCCCGGCGCCGCCTGAACCGGCTTACGGCCTGGGTGCCGGCAGGATCTTGCCCGATACCTCGCCGAAGCCCACGACAAAGCCGTTGCCCTCGGCAAACCCGGTCATCACGATCTCGTCGCCGTCCTCGAGGAACGCGCGGCTGCTGCCGTCGGCAAGCTTCAGCGGCTCGGCGCCATTGCGCGTCAGTTCCAGCAGGCTGCCATAGGAATCCGGCGTAGTGCCGCTGATCGTGCCCGAGCCCATCAGGTCGCCCACGCGCACATTGCAGCCCGACACCGTGTGGTGCGCGAGCTGCTGCGCCATGGTCCAGTACATCGCCTTGAAGTTGGTGCGGCAGATCGTGCTCGGGGCAGCAGCGCCTTGCGGGCGCAGCGCCACTTCCAGCGCGATGTCATAGGCGTTCTTGCTGTGCTGCTGCAGGTACGACAGCGGCTCCGGCGACTGCGCCGGATTGTCGCGGCGGAACGGCTCCAGCGCCTCCATGGTCACCACCCACGGCGAGATCGACGTACCGAAGGTCTTCGAATTGAAAGGGCCGAGCGGCACGTATTCCCACTGCTGGATATCGCGCGCGCTCCAGTCGTTCAGCAGCACCATGCCGAACATGTGGTCCGGCGCATCGGCGGTGCTGACCGGCTCGCCGAGCGCGGATTCCTTGCCGACGATGAAGCCGACCTCGAGTTCGAAGTCCAGCTTGCGGCACGGGCCGAAGGTTGGACGCGCCTCGTTCGGCAGCTTGATCTGGCCGTTCGGACGGCGCAGGTCGGTACCGCTTACCACCACGGAGCTGGCGCGGCCGTTATAGCCGATGGGGATTTCCAGCCAGTTCGGCAGCAGCGCGTTTTCGGGGTCGCGGAACATGCGGCCGACGTTGGTGGCGTGCTCTTTCGACGAATAGAAATCGGTGTAGCCCGGAATCTCGACCGGCAGGTGCAGCGTGACCTGGTCCATCAGCACGAGAGCGCGATCGCGCAGTGCGGCGTTGTCGCGCAGCGCGGCGTCCGCGCCCGACAGCAGTGCCGTCAGGCGCTGGCGGGTCTCCGACCACACCGGCTTGCCCAGCGCGATGAAGCGGTTCAGGCTGGCGGCGGCAAAGCTGCCCTTGGCCGCCGCGGACAGCAGGCCCGCGTCGTCGAGCGCGGCGAGGTCCAGCACGGCGTTGCCGATTGCCACGCCAACGCGCGCGGGCTGGCCCTTCACGGAAAAGATGCCGTACGGCAGGTTCTGCAGGGGGAAATGGGTCTTGCCGTCGTTGGCGGATTCAATCCAGCTGGTGGTCGGGGCGGTCATGAGGGACTCCGGAAATTGTCTGTGGCGCGCGGACTGCCGCGCGCCGTTTGCTTCTTTTGGATATGTGGCGCCTGCTGTGTGCTCAGCGCTCGTTCGGGTTGAAATGCTTTTTCAGCCCTTGCCAGCAGGTGTAGTAGTCCTGCTGCAGCGATGCCGAGCTGGCCGCATAAGGCGTGGGCCGGATCACGCCCGGCGTCTCGAACATGAACGCCATGGTGTCGGTGATGTGATGCGGGGCGGACGTATCGGCCGAGGTGGCCTTGGCAAACGTCTCCGCATCGGGGCCGTGGCCGCTCATGCAGTTGTGGAGGCTGGCGCCGCCCGGAGCGAAGCCATCGGCCTTGGCGTCGTACACGCCGGTGATCAGGCCCATGAACTCGCTGGCGATATTGCGGTGGAACCAGGGCGGGCGGAACGAGTTTTCCATCGCCAGCCAGCGCGGCCCGAAGATGACGAAATCGATGGTGTCCACGCCCGGCGTGTCCGACGGCGACTGCAGCACCAGGAAGATCGACGGGTCCGGGTGATCGAAGCTGATCGAGCCGATGGTGTTGAAGCGGCGCAGGTCGTACTTGTATGGCGCGAAGTTGCCGTGCCACGCCACCACGTCCAGCGGCGAGTGGCCGATATCGGCGCGCCACAGATTGCCCTGGAACTTGGCCACCAGTTCGAAATCGCCTTCGCGGTCCTCATACGCGGCCACCGGCGTCATGAAGTCGCGCGGGTTGGCCAGGCCGTTGGAGCCGATCACGCCCAGGTCGGGCAGCTTGAACAGCGCACCGTAGTTCTCGCAGATATAGCCGCGCGCCTCGCCGTCCAGCAACTCCACGCGGAAACGCACGCCGCGCGGAATCACCACGATCTCCTGCGGCTCGACATCGAGCCGGCCCATTTCCGTCACGAATCGCACGCGGCCCTCTTGCGGCACGACCAGCATTTCGCCGTCGGCGTTGTAGAAGAAGCGGTCCTGCATCGACCGGTTGGCCAGGTACAGGTGGATGCCGCAGCCGGTCATGGCTTCCGGGCCGCCGTTGCCGGCCATGGTGACGATGCCATCGATGAAATCCGTCGGCGTGGCCGGCATGGCTGGCGGGCTCCAGCGCATCTGGTTCGGCGATGCCGGGATTTCGTCGAAGCGGCTCAGGAAGCGCGACTGCTCCACCATCGTGAACGGCTTGTGCACCGCGCCCGGACGGATGCGATACAGCCACGAACGGCGGTTATGGGCGCGCGGTGCCGTGAAGGCCGTACCGGACAGCTGCTCGGCATAGAGGCCATACGGCGCGCGTTGCGGCGAGTTCTGGCCCACGGGCAGTGCGCCGGGCAGCGCTTCGGTGGCGAATTCGTTGGCAAAGCCGGACATGTAGCCGTGTTCGGCCAGCTGGGTGTGCGTGAGGTTCATGGTCGGATCAGCGTCGGTGGTCGGGAGTTTCCTGGCGGAATCGGGAGGCATGCCGTGCTAGGCCGTGGCCTGGTGAACGGTCGGCGTACAGATCGCCTGTTGCATGGCGCGGAGCACGGCATCCGCGGAAAAACTGCGCCAGCGCGCACAGACGTGCTGGTCGGGGCGCAGCAGGTAACAGGTGCCCGGGCGGGCGTCATAGCGACGCGCGGCCAGGCCTTCGGTGTCGGTCACGGCATGCACGCCGGGCGGTACCGCGCAGTGCGCTCCGGGAGCGACGACGCACAGCACAGCCAATGGCACGGGCGCGGCGGCAAGCGCATCCAGCGAAACGCCCTGCCCGTTGCCGAACACCATCAGCGTGAAGCCCGCGCCCATTTCGCCAAGCAGCCAGCCCGCATGGGCGGGCGTACCGGTGGTGACTGGCGCATCGGCACAGGCAGTGCCGGGCACCATGGCGCCGGCAAAGCTGTCGGCATCCGGCGTATTGAGCGGCGAGCCGTCCAGCACCGATGGCTGCGACAGCCGGCCGCTGTTGACCAGTTGCCGCGCGAACGCATGATGGCGGGCCAGCCGCAGGACGGCATCGCGGAACGTGCGGCTCACCGCGCTCTTGGGCGTGATGAAATCCGTCGAACGCGTGGAATGGCGGATGTTCTCGTCGGCCGCGGCCTCGCGTTCGCTGGCGTAGGTGTCGAGCAGCGCGTCCGGGGCGCGGCCTTGCAGGACCAGGGCCAGCTTCCAGGCCAGGTTCTCCGCGTCCTGCACGCCGCTGTTGGCGCCGCGCGCGCCGAACGGCGACACCCGGTGCGCGGCATCGCCGGCAAACAGCACGCGGCCGTGGCGGAATGCGTCCATCCGCTGGCAGCAGAAGGTGTAGACGCTGACCCACTCCAGCGTGACATCGACATCGTCGCCGAGCATCGCGCGGATGCGCGGCATGACGCGCTCCGGCTGCTTCTCGGTGTCGGGGTCCGCGTCCCAGCCAAGCTGGAAATCGATACGCCAGACGTTATCGGCCTGGCGGTGCAGCAGCGCCGACTGGCCGCGGTTGAATGGCGGATTGAACCAGAACCAGCGTTCGGCCGGGAATGGCGCCGACATCTTCACGTCGGCAATCAGGAAGCGGTCGCGGAAGACGCGGCCCTTGCTTTCGAGTCCCATCAGCGCCCGCACGGTGCTGTGCGCGCCGTCGGCGGCCACCACGTAGCGCGCGCGCAAACTGTAGCTGCCGTCCGGCGTCTCGACGGTCAGGCAGACGCCATCCCGGTCCTGCTCCACGCCGCTGACGCGGTGCCGCCAGCGCAGGTCTATTGCCGGCAGTTCGGCGGCGCGATCGACCAGGAAGCCTTCCAGGTAGTACTGCTGGAGATTGACGAAGGCTGGACGGCGGTGGCCGCTTTCCGGCAGCAGGTCGAACTGGTACACGAGCGACGCGTCGAAGAACACCTTGCCCACGTGCCAGCTGACGCCCTTGGCGGCAATGCCTTCGCCGCAATCCAGGCGGTCCAGGATATCGAGCGTGCGCTTGGAAAAGCAGATCGCGCGCGAGCCGCTGGCCAGCGTGCAGTCGTCGTCAAGCAAAACCACCGGTATGCCGCGCTGCGCGAGGTCGATCGCCGTGGCCAGCCCGACCGGCCCCGCACCCACGATTGCAACGGGATGCGACGCGGGCTGACCGCCGCCCTCCAGCGGCATGCGCTGCTCGGCGCATGGCTGGTACGCGAAGGTACGGGGCTGGGAGCTGGTGTCCACGGTGTCTCCATGTCACGCCGGTATCCGGCTGTGCCGCGGGCCTGGGAGCTTTGTCCTTATTGGGCTCCTCAGGGGTAATTACGGAATGCGTAATGCATTTACCATATCGTAATCGTCGGACGCAGGCGTGTCAAACCATTGACGATGGCGTGGCCTCAATGATGTTCTAGTGGGGAAATTGGGGATGCGGGGGTTTTGGGGCGTGGCGAGGGCTGCTGTCTCGCCGGCGCAGCCGACGAGTCACTTTTGCGCGGACGGCAAAAGCGACAGAAAGCGCATTTTCGTGGTGGGCGAACCGCCCGATGGAGGAACCGGGATTACTTGGTGACCGTTGCCGAAAGCGGCGTTATGGGGACGCCAACGGCTGCGCTGCGCGCGGCTCAGCTGAAAAACCAAAAAAGGGAAAGTGTCGGCGCCAGAGACATTGATGCCGGCCGCCAGCTGACTAGTGAGTCGCGAAGCAGCCAAAGGCGATGATGCGATGTAACCACCGAAAAAGCAGACAACAGCAACCGGCACAGTCCATCTCGCACTGTGCCGGTTGCTGCCCCCCTTTCCGGCATTCCTCCGCTCCCGCCGGCCGCGTCTGGAACGTGGCCGGTCAGGCAGAGTCATGAGAAGGCTGGCTAGTGGCCCTCGCCTGTACCGGAGCCGAAGCCACCGGTTGCCGGGCTGGCCGCGGTCGCCGGCGCACTCGCGGCTGCCGGCTGGCCGGCCATCGAGGCTGCCGTGACGCCGCCATTGCGGCTGGCGATGAATGCGTTTACGTCGGCCGCAAGATGCTGCGGCGCCAGGACGACTTCAAGCCCGAGGGCTTCGCATGCGGCCAGGAAGGTCGACATGCGGGGATCGGCCTGGCCAGACTCTGCCCGCAGGTACGCTTCTCGCGAAATCCCCGCCTTTCGGGCAACGTCTTCCTGCTTCAGCTTGCGCGCTCGACGCAACGCCCGCAGTTGCCGGAACGGTTCGCTAGCGCCTCTTGGCACGGCTGTACTGTTCATGTCGGTCTCCAGTCACCAGTGAAAAAAAAGTGCGCGGACGTGCATTCGAGTATAGAGCACGCAAAGCATTCCGTATGTAACTGCCGAAACACTTTGTGCAGATTTCTTGCAACGAGGTTTTCCGGGGCCAAAGCCGGCTGTCTATGGGCCGGATACTGCACTGCATCGCCGCACCGCCCTGACACTAACGACAATGTGCCGATTGCGTTGACGCGAAAACCATAGGACGTGACCGCCCCAACGCCCAAGCAGGGATAACTTCATTGACAAACCGACCGGTCGTGCTATTCTGCATTCCATGCAAAAAGGCCAACTGACGCGCAACGCCATCATCGAACAGGCGCTCGACACAGCCACCCGGGTCGGGTTCGAACAGCTGTCGCTGGCGAGCCTCGCAGCGGACACGAATATGTCCAAGAGTGGGCTGTATGCGCACTTCAAGTCGAAGGAGGCGCTGCAGCAGGCCGTGCTGGAACTGGCCATCGAACGCTTCGCCACGATGGTCGCGCGCCCCGCCATGCGCCAGCCGCGCGGCGTGCCGCGGCTGGAGGCGCTGTTCGAAGGCTATCTGCAATGGCTGGGCGGCACCGTAACCCAGGGACGCTGCCTGTTTATGGCGCTTGGCCAGGAATACCGCGACAAGCCGGGCGCGATCCGCGACCAGGTGGTGCAGTCGCTGAAGGACTGGCACGGCACCATCGCCCGCGTGGTGACCGACGGCATCGAGGAAGGCCAGGTCGCGCCGGATGTCGATCCGCGCCAGTTCGCGTTCGAACTGGTGGGCATCGGCATGTCCTTCCAGCAGTCGTTCAAGCTGCTGGGGCGCGCCGACGCCGAAGCCATGGCGCGGCGCGCGTTTGCCGGCCTGCTTGAACGCACCCGTCAGCGGACGTCGATGGCAGGCTGACATAGCCATGAAGGATCCTGAACGGCAGTGCCGGACTTTCCTTAAAAAAGCACGACTGGTCGTTCTTTATAACAGCGCAGACAGCGACAGGCACGAACGGCCTGATCCGGACCGATCCGCGCGTCCAATCAGTTGGAGGTGGTTGTTGTGAGGCAAGGACTTTCATCATCGGCCCCAGGCCCCGCCGTGAAGCTGACGGCTCCGGGCCAGGGTGCAGCGGGCGCCCTGACGCGCCTGCGCTGGCAGGCCGGCAGCCTGCTCGACCCGGCGGGCACGGCGCGGGCGCTGGAAAGGCTGTGGTTCGGCCCGCCGCATGCGATCCCGAACGGCGCAGCACGGCGCGTGATCGAGCGCGCGCGTGCCGACTGGGCGTTGGTGGTTGGCCACGGACCGAGCCGGCGCGTGCGCGTCTATCGCTGGGGCAACAAAGGCCCTGTCGTGCTGCTGGCCCATGGCTGGGGCGGCCATGCAGGCCAGTGGCATGCGGTAGTCGAGGGACTGCTGGCAGCCGGCATGCGCGTGGTGGCCTTCGATGCGCTGTCGCACGGGGCCTCGGATGCCGGCGTGCGTGGCAGCACGCAGACCTCCGTGCTCGAGATGTCGCGCTCGCTGCTGGCGGCGGCGTGGCACGCGGGCCCCGTGCATGCGGTGGTTTCGCACTCGCTGGGAAGTGCCGCCGCCGCGCTGGCCATTCGCGAAGGCCTGCCCGTGCGCGCCGCCGTGATGGTGGGCCCGCCGGCCGACATGCACGCCGCCTGCGCGACGATGGCGTGGCGGCTCGGCATCGGTCCGCGCGTGCTCGCGCGCATGCAGCGCGACAGCGAGCAATGGCTGGGCATGCCCTGGTCCGCCTTCAACGTGCCGGAGGTGGGCCGCACGCGCCCCGTACCGCCGACGCTGATCGTCCATGACCGGCACGACCGCGAGGTGCGCTGGGAGGATGGCGCCGCCATTGCCGGCGCGTGGCCGCAGTCGCAACTGGTGACGACCGAGGGCCTGGGCCACCGGCGCATCCTGCAGGACGCGGGCGTCATCGCGCGCATCGCCGGTTTCATCCGGCCGGCGGCCGCGCAATCTTTACCGGGGCTGGCGCGGCCGGACCTGGCCTTGCAGTGAGCACGGGAGAACCGACATGTTCCTGGTCAGCAACGATATGACTGCCACCCTGCCCGCCCGCGCGTCGCTGCGCGTAGTGGCCGACCCGGGCGAACGCGTCGCGGTGCGCTGCACCGAGGGCGAACTGTGGCTGATCCGCGATGGCGATCCGAAGGACACCTCGCTCGCCGCCAGCGAGAGTTTCACGCTGCCCGAAGCCAGCCGCGTGGAACTCTACGCCGTTACCCCGGCCACCCTGCGCGTGACGCGCTGCCGATCGGGCGGCGTTGCCGGAAACGGCTGGCGTAGCCGTTTCAAGCGCCTGCTGGGGCTGGCCCAACCTTTGCGCACCGGCAACTAGCGCTTTCTGGCGGGGTGGCGCGAAGCGCCGTCCCGCTCATGCGGGTGGTCGGGACGGCCTGTCAGTTAATTGCTTAATTTACCTTCGATCGTCGGCTCCTGAAGCATTTCGCGCAGCCTGAATTTCTGCACCTTGCCGGACGGCGTTGCCGGCAAGGCGTCCCGCACAAGCAGCCGCTCGGGGATGTACTGCAGCGCCACCTTCTGCGCCTTCAGGAAGTCCACCATCGCCTGCTTGTCGAAGCCCTGCCCCTCCCGGGGCACGACCACGGCGCAGGCGCGTTCGCCCAGCCGTTCGTCCGGATACGCGACGATGGCCACCTGCGACACGGCGGGATGGCGGTACAGCAGCGTCTCGATCTCGACCACCGGGATGTTTTCGCCGCCGCGGATGATCACGTCCTTGCTGCGCCCCGCAATGCGCACATAGCCCTGCGCATCGATCCGCGCGAGGTCGCCGGTGTCGAACCAGCCCTCGGCATCGGTGGCGTTCAGTTGAGATCGCTTGAGATAGCCGCCGAAATTCGAGCATGCCCGCACCAGCAGCCGCCCGATATCGCCGGCGGGCACGGGCGCATCAAGTCCGTCCACCACCGTCACCTCGACACCGGGCAGCGGCACGCCGTCGGTCGTCGACGCGCGCGCTTCGGCATCATCGGGCAGCGTGGTCGTCACCGCGCCGTTCTCGGTCATGCCCCAGGCCGAGACGACGCTCGCGCCCAGCGCCGCACGGGCCCGCTCGACCAGCGCCCCGGGGATCGGCGCCCCCGCGCACAGGAAGGTATGCAGGCTTGGCACCGGCTGGCCCGATTCCGTCACCGTGCCGGCCAGGTCGGTCAGGAACGGCGTCGATCCCATGGTGAAGGTGACGCCGGTTTCGCGGATCAGCCGGGCCGCCTGCACCGGGTCCCAGATGTCCTGCAGCACCGCATGCGCGCCGAGCACCACCGGCATCATCAGTCCGTACATGAAGCCGGTCTGGTGCGCCATCGGCGAGGCCATCAGCACCACGTCTGCGGCACCAAGGCGCAGCCGTTCCGCATACGGAAGGATGTTCGACAGCAGCGTGTTGGACGTATGCATCACGCCCTTGGGCTCGCCCGTGGTGCCGGACGTATAGATCAGCTGCGTGATGTCGTCAGGGCCCGGTCGAGCGCGCGTCAGAATGGCCGGTGCATCCGGATCGTCCTCATGGCCGGATCCGCACAGCATGGCTTCAAACCCGTCGGGGCCATCACTCCCGGTCACCACGACATGGCGCAAGTCCGGCAACGACGCGCGCAATCCTGCCAGCATCGCCGCGTGGTCAAAGCCGCGGAACCGCCGCGGCACAACCACGACCTTGCTGCCCGCGTGCGCCAGCATGAACGCCAGTTCGCGCTCGCGGAAGATCGGCATCAGCGGATTGAGCACGGCGCCGATGCGCGCGCAGGCCAGGTACAGCGTCGTCACTTCCCAGCCATTGGGCAGCTGGCACGACACCACATCATTGCGCGCGATCCCGAGCCGGCTCAGCTCGACGGCGATACGCGCGACCACCGCGTCGAGCTGCCGCCACGTAAAGCGCCGCACCGCGCCGCTCTCCACCTGCAGCGAGGTGACGGCGGCCCCGTCCGGCGAGCGCGCCACGCTGGCGTCGAGATAGTCGTTGATGGTCCGGTCATGCCAAAGCCCTGCCGCCACGCTCGCCGCGCGGCGCGGCGCAATCAGTACCGCGTCGAAATCCATCGCTTGTCTCCTCTGTACTTGTATGGATAGCCCGGCCCGCCGGCTGCCTCAGGCCGGCACCGCGGCGCGCCCGGCACGGCCGCGCGCGATGATGGTCTTCATGATCTGGGCCGTGCCGTCGCCGATCTGAAAGCCCAGTACATCGCGCAGGCGCTGTTCCATCACGCCGCGGTCATAGCCGCCATGCCCGAACGACAGCAGGCACTGGTGCACCACGTCGTAGGCGAGCCGGGGCGCCCACCACTTGCACATGGCGGCTTCAGCCGTGTGCGGCAGCCCCTGGTCCTTGAGCCACAGCGTCTGCAGGCACAGCAGGCGTGCAGCCGTCACCTGCGTCTCGAAATCCGCGAGCGGATGCGATACACCCTGGAACGCGGACAGCGGCTTGCCGAACGCCTGGCGCCCGGCCACGTACTCCCAGGTCTCGTCGAGCGCCGCCTGCGCCACCGCGAGCACCTGCAGGCCGATCAGCGCGCGCGAGAAGTCGAAGCCCTGCATGACCTGGACAAAGCCCTCGCCTTCCCTGCCCAGCAAGTGGTCCGCCGGCACCCGCACGTTCTCGAAGAAGATCGAGCCGCGCCCGATCGCGCGCTGGCCGTGGCAGTCGAAGCGGCTGCGCGTCACGCCCGGCAAGTCCATCGGCACCAGCACGGCGGAGATGCCACGCGCGCCATCCTCGACGCTGCCGGTGCGCGCAAAGACCACGGCGGCATCGGCCTGGTCGGCCGCCGAGATCGACGTCTTCTCGCCATTGAGCACATAGCTGTCACCCACGCGCTCCATGCGCAGGCGCAGGCTCGCGGCGTCCGACCCGCCGCGCGGCTCGGTCAGCGCGATCGCCAGCAGGGCCTCGCCGCGCGTGAGCCGCTGCAGCCATGGCCGCCCCACTTCAGGCGAAGCATGCTGCGCCAGGATCTGCCCGTTGAGCGAGGCCAGCAGGTTGACGTACGACATGCTCAGGTCCGCGCGGGCGACGGCTTCGTGGATGACGCCCGCGGCCAGGCAACCCATGCCCTGCCCGCCGCAGGCCTCCGGCAACTCGGGGCCGATAAAGCCCATCTCGCCCATCTGCCGCATCAGCGTGCGGTCAAGCACGCGCGTCTTGTCGCGTTCCAGGAAACCCGGCGCGATGCATTCATCGGCGAACCGGCGCGCATGCCCGGCCAGCGCCTGCAGGTCTTCGTTGAGGTAGGGATTCATGGTGTCTTCTCGATCTGCCTGGCGGCGCCTTACTTCGCGTACTTGCGGAACTCGGGCTTGCGCTTTTCCTGGAAGGCCCTGACACCCTCGCGCGATTCCTCGGTGTCGTAGTAGAGCTTCAGCGCATACATGCCCATGCCGGCGATGCCGCTCTGGTGGGCCGTGTCCATGTTGAAGGAGCGCTTGGCGATGGCGATGGCGGTCGGGCTCTTCTCCAGGATCTCGTCGCACCACTTCTGCACCTCGGCATCGAGCTGCTCATGCGGCACCACGGCATTGACCAGGCCCATCGCCAGCGCCTCGGCGGCGGGATAGCGGCGGCACAGGTACCAGATTTCGCGCGCCTTCTTTTCGCCGACGACGCGGGCCAGGAAAGCGGTGCCGTAGCCAGGGTCCACCGAACCGACCTTCGGCCCGACCTGCCCGAACACAGCCTTCTCGGAGGCAATCGTGAAATCGCAGATCGTGCACAGCACGTTGCCGCCGCCGACGGCATAGCCCTGCACGCGCGCAATGACGGGCTTGGGCACGTCGCGGATGGCGTTATGCAGCTCTTCCATCGGCAGGCCGATGGTGCCGCGCCCGTCATACTGGCCTTCATGCGCGGACTGGTCGCCGCCGGTGCAGAACGCCTTGTCGCCGGCACCGGCCAGCACGATCGCGCCGATCTCGCGGTCGTAGCCGGCACGGTTGATCGCGTGGATCAGCTCGTCGCAGGTGCGGCCGCGGAACGCGTTCATCTTCCCGGGGCGGTTGATGGTGATCCAGGCCGCGCCGTTGCGGACTTCATAGAGGATGTCTTCGTATTGCATGGTGTTCTGTCTCCGGTCGGATGCCTTGTGTGTGTGTTGCGTGTTGTCGATGGTCAGCCGTTCATGGTCAGGCCGCCGGACACGCTGAGTACCTGTCCCGTGATGAATGCCGCGTCATCGCTGGCAAAGAAGGCGATCGCGCCCGGCAGGTCGTCGGGCTGGCCGATGCGGCCGAGCGGGATCGAGCGCGTGAACGCTTCCACCAGCTTCTCGGGGTTGCCGGCACCCTGCTTGTAGTCTTCGAACAGCGCGGTCTGCGTCGGCCCCGGGCACACCACGTTGACCGTGATGCCGTGGCGCGCATGTTCGCGCGCGATGGTCTTGGAAAACGACACCAGCCCGCCCTTGCACGCGGCATAGACGGCTTCTCCGGACGACCCCACGCGCGCCGCGTCCGAGGCGATGTTGATGATGCGTCCCTGCCTGCGCTCCACCATGCCGGGCAACACCGCGTGATGCATATGCAGCGCGCCGGTCAGGTTGATGGCGATCAGGCGCTCCCATTGCGCGGGCTCGGTTCGCGTAAAGGGCTTGAACACGTCCCAGCCCGCGTTGTTGACCAGCACGTCGACAGGACCGAGTTCGTGCTGGACCGCCGCCACTGCCGCATCCACGCTGGCGCGGTCGGTAATGTCGCAAGGTATTGCGAACGCGCGTCCGCCGGCCTCGGTGATGCGCGCCGCCACCGTCCGTGCCGCATCCGCGCCCAGATCCAGCACGCCTATTGCCGCGCCTTCCCGTGCAAAGCGCAAACACGTTGCGCCGCCGATACCGCCACCACCCCCGGTCACGATGACCGTCTTGCCCTTGAGTCCTTGCACAGCTTTCTCCTACGAGGTCTCCAGTGCTATCGTGCCGCCATCGAATCACGCGTCGCCACTGAATTAGGTAAATATATTTACCTATACTAGGCTGTGTCGTGTCAGCACGCAAGGCTCTCAATCAATGGATAGCATCATGGTTAACCCGGAATTTGGCGACGATATCGCCCCAAACGCACGGATGGAACTGGCCAACCGGCTGTTCTTTCGCCTCTATCAATGCGCAAACATGTTGCATAAGACCGGTTCCCGCGCCGTGGAAGCCGAGGGGCTGACCACGCAGCAGTGGGCGGTCCTGGGCGCGCTGTCGCGGCCGGAGGCCGCCAACGGCATGAGCGTGGGCGACCTGGCGCGATACCTGATGGTGAGCCGCCAGAACCTGTCCGGGCTGGTCAGCCGCATGGAGCGGGACGGCCACGTAAGCCTGGCGCCGGACGGGCGGGACCGCCGGTCGAGGCTGGTGCGGATGAGCGAAACCGGACGGGAGGTGTGGCTGCACCAGGCACAGCCGAAGATCCGCGACTACTACGAGCGCGCGCTCGATGGCTTCTCCACGAACGACCTGACGCATACGCTGCACTACCTGCTCAAGCTGCTGGACAATATGCAGGCACTGGATACCGGCGCTGCAGACGCTGAAAGCGACTGACCAGCCGTATCACGCCTGCAACGGTGCGAGCCAATGGCCGCGCCGCGCGTCACCCCTGAAGACCGGAAAGCCGCCTGGTACGGCGCGTGGCGCGCAACTTGCGTGATGGCTAGTTTGCTCAGATGCCAGGGGCGCCTCTCCCCCGAGGCGCGAGCGCCTCATCGCTCCACCTCCCGCACGCGGCCCGGGCTCCGATATCCGGGCCGCCCGGCACGCTCCGAAGCCCTGAACCACCGTCGGCGCCAGCCGCGCCGACGGCGCCGATCCAACTTGCCGGAGACACAACATGACCCGATATCTCGTACTGGCAACCTTCACCGACCAGGGCATCCGTACCGTGAAGGACACCACCAAGCGCGCCGCCGCGGTGCGCGAAATGGGGGCGCAGCTCGGCGTGCAGGTAAAGGACATCTACTGGACGCTCGGCGCCTATGACGTGGTGCTGGTCGCGGAAGCATCGGATGACGCGGCAATGACCGCCTTCGGCATGTCGATCGGTGCGCAGGGCAATGTGCGTACGCAAACGCTGCGCGCGTTCAATGCCGACGAAATGCAGGGCATTCTCGGCAAGGTGCGTTGATGCGGGCATAAAACGGAAAGCGCCTGCCGGGCACTTGCGTGCGGCAGGCGCTTTCTGCTTTCGGGGGCTTGCGGGCGCTTGCAGGCGCTTGCGCGCCCGCCGGCTTCAGAACCCTTCCAGCACCAGCTTGCCGATGGTCTGGCCGCCTTCGAGCATGGCATGGGCGCGGCGCAGGTTGGCCGCGTTGATCGTGCCGAGGTGTTCCCCGACCGTGGCCTGGAGCCGCCCGGCATCCACCAGCCGCGCCACCTCGTTGAGCAGCCGGTGCTGCGCGATCATGTCGGGCGTGCCGAACATGGCGCGCGTGAACATGAACTCCCAGATCAGCGCCGCGCTCTTGCTCTTGAGCCGCTCGACCGGCAGCGGTGCCGCGTTCTCGACGATCGTGCAGATCTTGCCCTGCGGCGCGACCAGCTCCGCCATGGCCGGGAAATGGCCATCGGTGTCGTTGAAGCACAGGATGTAGTCCACCTGTGCAAACCCCAGCGCCTTCAACTGCGCCGCCATGTCGCCGCGATGGTCCACGGTATGGTCGGCGCCGAGCCGCTTGCACCACGCCTGCGACGCCGGCCGCGCCGCCGTGGCGATCACCGTCAGGCCCGCCAGCGTCTTGGCGAGCTGGATGCCGATGGAGCCCACGCCGCCCGCACCGCCGATGATCAGCACGGACTTGCCCGCATCGTCCCCCTTGGGCGACACGCCGAGCCGGTCGAACAGCGCCTCCCACGCGGTGATGGCCGTCAGCGGCAGGGCCGCGGCCTGTGCGAAATCGAGCGATGCCGGCTTGTGCCCGGCAATGCGCTCGTCCACGAGGTGGTACTCCGCGTTGGCGCCGGGGCGCGTGATGCTGCCCGCGTAGTAGACCGGGTCGCCCACCTTGAACAGCGTGACATCCGGCCCCACGGCAACGACCGTGCCGGCCGCATCCCAGCCCAGCACGCGCGGATTCGCCTCCACCTGCGGCTTGGGCGCGCGCACTTTGGCGTCGACCGGGTTGACGGCGATCGCCTCGACCTTGACCAGCAGGTCACGGCCGGACGCGGCGGGGGTTTCGATCTCGATGTCGACCAGCGAATCAGGATCGGAAATGGGCAGGTAGCGGGTCAGGCCGATGGCTTTCATGGTCACAGTCCGGTGGTTCGTACCGGTTGGCGGGCGTGCCCGCCAGCCGGTCAGGGAAGAATGGACTGTAGCGTAGCCTTTATTGACCTCTTTGATTAGCAGGATGATCCGGCAATCACTTTCCCGGATTTCGGGAAAATCCCGGACACCACTCTCAATGGGATTGCCGCGCCTTCGTCCTGGCAGGCTCGTCGTCGTAGAAGCCAGGCGGGTAGATCGGGTAGCGCAAGGCCGCATACACGACCACGGCCGCGCCGATCGCGGTAAGCCAGTCGAGCCACTCGGCCATGAAGACTCCTTGCAAGGGGCCGTGCGGTCGATCCGCCGGCCCTGCCTGAAGTCTATGAACGATCCGCCCCTGCCCCAACGACCGATTTCGACTTTGCATCCTCGGGTGGCGACGTGCGCTGCGCCAGCAGCTTCTGGATGGCCGCCTCGGTTTCGGCATAGTTCCCTTCACCGTAGTGGCGGTAGACGATGCGCCCTTGTGCATCGATCAGGTAGGTGGCCGGCCAATACTGGTTGCGGAATGCCGACCACGTGGCATACGCGTTGTCCTGCGCAACGGGATAGCGGATGCCGAAGCGCTGGATGGCCTCCTGCACATTGGCGGTCGATTTCTCGAAGGCGAACTCCGGCGTATGCACGCCGACCACGACCAGTCCCTGGTCCTTGTACTTCTCGTGCCACTGCTTCACGTAGGGCAGCGTGTGGATGCAGTTGATGCATGAATAGGTCCAGAAATCGACCAGCACGACCTTGCCGCGCAGCTCGCGCATCGAAAGCGGCGGCGAATTCAGCCAGTGGTCGATGTCCGTGAACTCGGGAGCCTTGCCCTGGTCCGCAATGTCCGGGCCGGACGAGGCACCGAACCCGGTGCTGAAGACATAGATGGCAATGAGGATGGCCGCTGCCATGGCGGCGCGAATGAAGGTGCGCATGATTGGGGCTGGGACGCGACGCCGGTCGCGCTCTCTGGTCGTTGGGCGATGTGGCTGGCGCGTTCATCGCGCTGCCACGCCTGCATTTAAGTCGACCGGTGTATCGCGGCCTTATTGCATGGAGGCCCGGTGCGCGTGCTCACGTATCGGCGCGTGGGGGTGATACAGAGGGATACAAAGGGTTCGTCGTCGAATTGGCGGGATGGGCTGTGACGCTCTTGGCGGGCGCCGCTGTTTCGCTGGCGTAGCCGGTAGGGTTTTGATTGGCGTGTCGTGCTTGGCATACGCTGCCGTTTCGCCGGCGTAGCCGGCGAGTCACTTATATGAACGCGCCCCGGTTTGCAAGGTAAGACGAACATGCTGGCTTGAGCAGGACTGGTTGCAGACTTATATCCGGCCTTGCGGTGCAGGCGAGCCTGCGGGCCTTCATGGATATCCGCCGGGAGCGTCCCTATCTTTTGTTCGTGCTTGGTAGCACCGGTGACTCGTTGGGCTTGCGCTCCCGCGGTCCGACCTGTCTTGCCATGATGCTCATCTATCCGTCGCAACCTGTGGACGGGTCCTGCCTTCCTTTCCTGCTAGCCCGGCCTGCCGTCAGGCAGGCCTGACCGAGACGTAGTCGCGGTCATACGCCCGGTCGTGCGCCAGCA
>NZ_CAJPUY010000005.1 GCF_905397275.1 Cupriavidus yeoncheonensis
TGAGCTCACTCCAGGGCATGGGCATCTCCCGGTGGCAGTCGCCCATGCAGCGTAGAAAACTGTTACCTATGTGCTTGAACTGTTCTGTTACCTATGTGGGTGAACCGTACCCGAAAACGCGTTTTTGCCTCCTTTTGCCGCTCGGGCAAAAGGAGGTCGCCGGCTATGCCGGCGAAACGGCAGCGCATGTCAAGAACGAGAACCCAATCAAAACCCCACCGGCTACGCCAAAAAGCTCAGCACCCACCAACCACGACACCCCCATCAATACTCAATCCCCCTCAATCCGGCGAAGAACCAGAAATTTCCACGAGCGCTTGCTCGACAACCTCCCACGTCGCGCTCTCTTCGGCTTCGGTGCATTCGCCATGCTGCCGCTTGGTTGCGCCAAGCCGGTTCAGTACGAGATGCCGCGTGGGCACGACATCGACGTTGGCAAGGCAGGCCTTCACGCATGCAAGCGGACAGCCGTCCAACGCAAGGATCGGGCGGCCCGAGCGCGCGACACGTGTCAGCGCAGCGACACCGCCGCCCACGCCGCTGATGCAGGACATCTCCGCGCGGCCGCTGCGGTCCAGGCGGATGGCGAAGGCATTGGCGAGCTGCGCGACGCTGGAGCAGCCCGAGCAGGCATAGACCAGCGGCAGGCTGGCCGGTTTGGCGTGGGACATGGCGAGGCAGAACGGGTTGCGACCTCAGGCGGCGATGCTGGCAAACTGCGGCACCGGGCGCGGCTCTCGACGCACGCCGCGGCTTGCGCGCAGCGCGAGGATGTACAGCACCACCGCCGTCGGATCATTCAGCGGCAGGCAAGGCAGCGTGGCATCTGCAGGTGCATCGGTGGCCAGCGCGATGATGGACGGATCGCGCGGATAGTAGGGCTCGCGGCCATGCGCGGGGCGGAACACCTCGATGCGCGGTATCGCATCGCCGCGGAAGCCTTCGACCAGCGTCAGGTCGGCTGGCGAGAGGCGCGCCAGCTGTTGCGCCAGCGTTGGCTCCTGCTCGCCATGCAGCTCGCGCACGATGGCATAGCGGTAGGGAGAGGCCACCATGACCTCGTTGGCGCCAGCCGCGCGAAAGCGCGCGCTGTCCTTGGTGGGCGGCTCGAGTTCGAGCGGATGGTGGCTGTGCTTGACCACGTTGACGCTCAGGCCGTGTGAACGGAACCAGGGCAGCATGGCGGTGATGAGCGTGGTCTTGCCGCTGCCCGACGAGCCGGCAATGCCGATGACGAATCCTTGCATGATCCTCAGTTCTTCGCGGAAGAGTTTTCGCGCCCGAGCGGGCAGACGAGTGGCAGGAAGCCGTCGGCCCGCTGCGAGTACGCGAGCAGGGCGCCGGCCTCCAGGTCGAAGTACCAGCCATGCAGCGTGAGCTGGCCGCGTTCCAGCCCGCGCCGCACGAATGGGAAGGTCTCGAGGTTGCGCAACGACACCAGAATGGCGGCCTGCTCGCAGGCGCGCTGGCGTTGCGCGGTGCTGGCGCCGGCGAGGGTCTCGTCGACATGCCGGCGTGCGGGGCTGGCGATCCGCACCCACGGGCCGATGAAGTCTCTGCCGGCTGGTGCTTGCTCGTGCCCGGCATCGGCAGGCTGCGCCAGCAAGGCGCGGATGCCGCCGCAACCGGCATGGCCCATGACAATGATGCGGGCCACGCGCAACTGCTCCACGGCAAACTGGATTGCGGCGGAGACGCCATGCAGGCTGCCTTCCTGGCTGCCGGTGCACGGCGGCACCAGGTTGCCGATATTGCGCACGGTGAACAGTTCACCGGGGTCGCATCCGAGCAGCAGGGCGGGATCGACGCGTGAATCGCTGCAGCCGATCAGCAATGTCGACGGACGTTGCCCGTCGCGCAGCGTGTCGAACAGCTCGGGCTGGTCCTCGAAGTAATGCTGCTGGAAGCGCTCGAAGCCTTTCAGCAGACGTTCTATTTCGTGCATGCCAGCGGGCTCCCGGAAACGACGATGCTACTGGACCAGCGGGCTGTCGGCGCCTTCGAGCTCGATGCCGGTGATGCTGGCACGGCCGATCAGCAAACTCGCGTACTGCTTCCATGCGCGGTCGCGCGCCGCGTCCGACAGCGCGCGGGCGATGTCCGCGCGGACGGCATCGAAGGGCAGTCGGTTGCCGTCGCAGCGGTCGAGCACGCGGACGATATGCAGCCCGAAGCGCGTTTCCACGAGCTGCGGCATCACGCCCTGCGCCTGCGTGGAGAACACCGCGCGTTCGAATTCCGGGGCCGTCTCGCCGCGGAACACGCGGCCCAGCCGGCCGCCGCCGGCGCCGCTCGGGCAGTTGGACAAGGCGCTGGCGTGGCTGGCAAAGGTCGACGGATCGCCCTTGATCAGCGCAAGCGTCTGCTGCGCGATCTCGCGCAGCGCGTCGAGCGGCACGCGCGGCGTGACCTGAAACAGGATGTGCTCGACTTCGACCCATTCGCCTTCGCGGAAGCGGTCGGGGCGGCTGTCGTAGTGGCGGCGGCAGCTGCTCTCGTCGGGGTCGGGCACGGGCGCCTCCTGCATGAGCAGGGCCTGGGCCACGGCGTCGTCGTCCATATCGCCGTGGACAATGCCGAGGCGTTCCGCCTCGGTGCGCATCAGGCGGCGCAGGATGGCGGATACGGTTGCCATCTGCGCCGGGTTGGGCGCGTCGTGGTGGTGGTCCATTTCACGTTCGATGTCGGCGTCGGTCAGTTCTACGCCGTTGACGGTGACTGGCATGGTGTTCTCCGGTTACGGTGCGCGCGGCTCAGCGGCTGCGCACGAGTTGCCAGGCGCGGCCAAGGTAGCCTACCGAGGCGAAGCCGCTCCACACGTGGACCAGCCGCGTGAACGGGAAGATCACGAACAGCGACATCCCCATGAACAGGTGCGCCTTGAACAGCAGCGGGGCATCGGCCACGAAGCTCGCGGCATCGCCGCGCAGCGTGACGATATGCTGGGCCCAGGTCATCAGCAGCACCATCATGTGCCCGTCCATATGGCTGGCGGATTCGAAGATGGTGGACAGGCCCAGCAGCAGCGTGACCAGCAGCCACAGCAGCAGCACCTTGTCGCCAGCGCGGGTCACGGCCGAGACGCGTGCGTTGGTCAGGCGGCGATGCAGCAGGATCAGCAGGCCAGCCAGGCACATGGTGCCCATCACGCCGCCGGCGGTCATGGCCACGGCCTGCTTGAGGCCGTGCGAGACGCCCAGCGTGTCCCACACCGCCACCGGCGTGAGCAGCCCGACCAGGTGCCCGAAGAACAGGCCCAGGATGCCGACGTGGAACAGGATGTTGCCCGTGCGCAGGTTGCCGCGGTAGAGCACCTGGGAACTGTCGGTCTTCCACGTGTACTGTTCGCGCTCGAAGCGCGCCAGGCTGCCGAACAGGAAGATGGCCAGCGCGATATACGGGTAGATGCCGAAGAGGAATTGATGGATCAGGTTCATGGTCGTCACCTTGGCGTTCTCAGCAGACGGATGCCGCCGGCGCGCGCTGCGCGGTGCCACGCGGGTAGAACTTCACGGCGTGCGCGCCGGTGACGGGCCCGAGCAGCGGCTCGACGCCGTCGGCGCCGGGGCCGAAGGTTTCGAGCGCTTCGTCCATGTCGCGCACGGGCGGCTCCTGCCGGGGCTCGGGCTGCACGTCGGTCAGCGTGCGCAGCACCGTGAAGATGCCGCCATACGGGCTCTCGTTGCGCGCGAGCCGGTCGCCCACGGCGGCCAGCACGTGGATGGCGTCGCCAAGCAACTGCTCGGCGCGTGCTTCCTTGTCGTCCGCGACGAGCGCGCCGAGGTACTCGAGGAACAGCGGCACGTAGTCGGGCAGCTCGGACGCCGTCGGCTCGAAGCCGTCGCGCCGGTATTCCTCGATCAGGTCGACCATGGCCTGGCCACGGTCGCGGCTCTCGCCGTGGACATGCTCGAACAGGTGCAGCGAATGCGCCGGGTTCCGGTCGAACGTGGCGACGTAGTTTTCCTGCAGCGCGATCAGTGTCTCTTCGCGCAGCATGTGCATCAGTGGCGCGAGCATGTCATGCGCCTGTGGCCATTCGGCAAGGGCCTCGTCGATCTCGGGCAGGCTTTCGAGCAAGGCCTCGTCCGGATAGCAGAGCAGGGCGCTAAGGACTGGGTAGAGTGGCATGTCAGTTCTCCTGTCGGTTCAGCCGGATCAGCCGGCAAAGGCCTTGCGCGAACGCGGCAGCGCGGCGTAGGCGATGGCCGGCTTCGGCTTCTTGCCGAACAGCGTGCCTTCGGAGGTGCCGCCGGAGCAGCCGTTGCCGAAGGTGAAGCCGCAGCTGGCCTTGTCGCTGAAGCTGTCCTCGACCATTTCCTTGTGCGACGACGGGATGACGAAGCGGTCTTCATAGTTGGCGATGGCCATGGTCTGGTACATGTCCTCGACCTGTGCCGGCGTCAGTCCGACCTGCTCGAGCACGGCCAGGTCCTGTTCGCCGTCGACGACCTGCGAGCGCTTGTAGGCGCGCATCGCCAGCATGCGGTCGAGTGCCGACAGCACCGGTATGACGTCGCCGGCGGTCAGCAGGTTGGCCAGGTACTTCACCGGAATGCGCAGGCTCTTCACATCCGGGATCACGCCGTTCATGCCCATGTGGCCCGCCTCGGCGGCGGACTGGATCGGCGAAAGCGGTGGGATGTACCAGACCATCGGCAGCGTGCGGTACTCCGGGTGCAGCGGGAAGGCAACCTTCCATTCGCAGGCCATCTTGTAGACCGGCGACTTGCGCGCGGCATCGAGCCAGCTCTGCGGAATGCCCTGGCGGCGCGCTTCAGCCTGCACGGTCGGGTCGTGCGGGTCGAGGAACACGTCGAGCTGCGACTGGTACAGGTCGCGCTCGTCGGCCACCGATGCGGCCTGTTCGATACGGTCCGCGTCATAGAGCATCACGCCCAGATAGCGGATGCGGCCGACGCAGGTTTCCGAGCACACCGTGGGCTGGCCGGCCTCGATGCGCGGATAGCAGAACAGGCACTTCTCGGCCTTGCCGCTCTGCCAGTTGAAATAGATCTTCTTGTACGGGCAGCCCGAGATGCACATGCGCCAGCCGCGGCACTTGTCCTGGTCGACCAGCACGATGCCGTCGTCCTCGCGCTTGTAGATCGAGCCTGACGGGCACGACGCCACGCAGGCCGGGTTCAGGCAGTGCTCGCACAGGCGCGGCAGGTACATCATGAAGGTGTTCTCGAAGGTCGAGTACATCTCCTTCTGCACGTCGTCGAACAGCTTGTCGCGGCCACGCGAGCTGAATTCGCCGCCGAGGTCGTCTTCCCAGTTCGGACCCCATTCGATCTTTTCCATCTTGCGGCCGGTCAGCACGGACACCGGGCGCGCGGTCGGCGGGGTCTGCACCAGCGGTGCCTTCTGCAGGTGCTCGTAGTCGTAGGTGAACGGCTCGTAGTAGTCGTCGATCTGCGGCAGGTTGGGGTTGGCGAACAGGTTCGCCAGGATCTTCAGCTTGCCGCCCTGGCGCGGCTCCAGCGTGCCGTTGGCATTGCGCTTCCAGCCGCCCTGCCACTTCTCCTGGTTTTCCCATTCCTTGGGGTAGCCGATGCCGGGCTTGGTTTCGACATTGTTGAACCACGCGTACTCGATGCCGTCACGGCTGGTCCACACGTTCTTGCAGGTTACGGAGCAGGTATGGCAGCCGATGCACTTGTCGAGGTTCAGCACCATGGCCACCTGGGCACGGATCTTCATTCTCAGGCTCCTTCCTTCTTGTTCGACTTCGCAGTCTTTTCCACGAGCGGCCCTTCCAGCCAGTCGACCTTGTTCATCTTGCGCAGGATCACGAATTCATCGCGGTTGCTGCCCACGGTGCCGTAGTAGTTGAAGCCGTAGGCGAGTTGCGCGTAGCCGCCGATCATGTGCGTGGGCTTGGTCACCGCACGCGTGACCGAGTTATGGATGCCACCGCGCATGCGGCTGGTCTCGGCACCCGGCACGTTCACGATCTTTTCCTGGGCGTGGTACATCAGGCACATGCCCTGCGGCACGCGCTGCGACACCACCACGCGGGCGGTCAGCGTGCCGTTCACGTTGAACACTTCGACCCAGTCGTTGTCGCGGATGCCGTTGGCCTTGGCCTCGACTTCCGAGATCCACACGTGCGGGCCGCCGCGCGACAGCGTCAGCATGCGCAGGTTGTCCGAGTACGTGGAGTGGATGCCCCACTTCTGGTGCGGCGTGATCCAGTTCAGCACCAGTTCGGGATTGCCGTTCGGCTTCTTGCCGAGCATCGGGCTGACCGTCTTGGTGTCGATGGCCGGCTTGTACACGGCCGAGCCTTCGCCGAAGTCGAGCATCCAGCGGTGGTCCTGCCAGAACTGCTGGCGGCCGGTCAGCGTGCGCCATGGAATCAGCTCATGCACATTGGTATAGCCGGCGTTGTAGCTGACTTCTTCGGACTCCAGCCCCGACCACGTCGGCGCGGAAATGATCTTGCGCGGCTGGGCCTGCACGTCGCGGAAGCGGATCTTGTCGTGCTCGCGGCCTTCGGCCAGGTGCGTGTGGTCGCGGCCGGTGATCTTCGACAACGCGTCCCATGCCTTGACGGCGACATGGCCGTTGGTCTCGGGCGCGAAGGTCAGGATCATCTCGGCGGCGTCGATCGCGGTTTCCAGCTTCGGGCGGCCGTGGCTCACGCCATGGTCGGCCACGGTCTTGCTGAGTTCGCCGATCTCCTTGACCTCGTGCTTCGTATCCCAGTTGATGCCCTTGCCGCCATTGCCCATCTTGTCGAGCAGCGGCCCGATCGAGGTGAACTTCTTGTAGATGTCCGCGTAGTTGCGCTCGACCACGGTCATCGACGGCGCGGTCTTGCCGGGGATCAGGTCGCACTCGCCGTGCTTCCAGTCCTTTGGCTCGAACGGCTGGCCGAGTTCGCCCGGGGTGTCGTGCAGCAGCGGCGTGCAGACCAGGTCCTTGCGCGTGCCGAGGTAAGGCCCGGCGATCTCGCTGAACGTCTTCGCGATGGCCTTGTAGATTTCCCAGTCGGTCTTGCTTTCCCACAGCGGCTGCACGGCTTCGGACAGCGGGTGGATGAACGGGTGCATGTCGGACGTGTTGAGGTCGTCCTTCTCGTACCAGGTGGCCGTGGGCAGCACGATGTCGCCATACAGGCAGGTGGTGCTCATGCGGAAGTCGAGCACGGTCAGCAGGTCGAGCTTGCCTTCGGCGGCCGGGCGCACCTTCACTTCGCTCGGCTTGATCGCATCGTCCTCGTCGCCGAACACGGCGTTCTGCGTGCCGAGCAGGTACTTCAGGAAGTATTCATGTCCCTTGCCCGAGCTGCCCAGGATGTTCGAGCGCCAGACGAACATATTGCGCGGGAAGTTGGCGGGGTTGTCGGGGTCGTCGCAGGCGAACTGCAGCTTGCCGGACTTGAGTTGATCGACGGTGTAGGCGACGGGGTCCTTGCCGGCGCGCTCGGCCGCGTCGACCACGTCGAGCGGGTTGGAGCCGAGTTGCGGCGCCGACGGCAGCCAGCCCATGCGTTCGGACTTGGCGTTCAGGTCCAGCAGCGTCATCTTGCCGTACTTGTTCTTGTCGGCGGTGGGCGACAGGATCTCGTCGACGCCGAGCTTCTCGTGGCGCCACTGGCTGGTGTGGTTGTAGAAGAACGAGGTGCCGTTCATCTGGCGCGGCGGGCGCGACCAGTCCAGGCCGAAGGCCAGCGGCGCCCAGCCGAACTGCGGGCGCAGCTTTTCCTGGCCGACGTAGTGGGCCCAGCCGCCGCCGCTCTTGCCGATGCAGCCGCACATCATCAGCAGGTTGATGATGCCGCGGTAGATCATGTCGTTGTGGTACCAGTGGTTCAGCGCCGCGCCGACGATGACCATGCTCTTGCCCTGGGTGCGGTCCGCGTTGTCGGCGAATTCGCGCGCCACCTGAATGACGAGCTTCGGCGGCACCGAGGTGTGCTTTTCCTGCCAGGCGGGCGTGTAGGGGACGTCGTCGTCATAGGACGCGGCCACGTTCGGGCCGCCCAGGCCCTGGTCGACGCCGTAGTTGGCAAGCTGCAGGTCGTACACCGTGGCGACCAGCGCGGTGGTGCCGTCAGCCAGCGTGACGCGGCGCGCCGGCACGCGGCGGCGCAGCAGCGCGTCATGCTCGCCACCGAAGTACGCGAAGCCGACTTCGGCCACTTCGTCGTGGCTGCCCAGCAGCGACAGGCGCGGATCGATGTTCCGGCTGCTGCCGCCGTCCTTCATCTCCAGGTTCCAGCGGCCGACCTTCTCGCCGCCGTTGTGCGCAGCCTCGCCCCAGCGGAAGCCGATGGAGCCGTTGGGCGCGACGATGTCGCCGCTCATGTCGTCGACGACCAGGGTCTTCCAGTCCGGATGGTTGGCTTCGCCGAGGTTGTCGGCCAGGTGCGAGGCGCGCAGGAAGTGGTCGGGGACCAGCGTGCCGTCATTGTCGCGCAGCAGCACCAGCATCGGCATGTCGGTGTACTGCTTGATGTAGTCGCGGAAGTACGCGGACTTGCGCGTGACGTGGAATTCCTTGAGCACGACGTGGCCCATGGCCATGGCCAGCGCGGCGTCGGTGCCTTGCTTCGGGGCCAGCCAGATGTCGCCGAACTTGACCATCTCGCCGAAGTCGGAAGACACGGCCACGGTCTTGGTGCCCTTGTAGCGGACCTCGGTGTAGAAGTGGGCGTCCGGCGTGCGCGTCTGCGGCACGTTGGAGCCCCACACCATCAGGTAGGTGGAGTTGTACCAGTCGGCCGATTCGGGCACGTCGGTCTGCTCGCCCCAGATCTGCGGGCTGGCCGGCGGCAGGTCGCAGTACCAGTCGTAGAACGACAGGCAGGCGCCGCCGAGCAGGCTCAGGTAGCGCGCGCCGGCGGCGTAGGACACCATCGACATGGCGGGGATCGGCGAGAAGCCGACCACGCGGTCCGGGCCGAACTTCTTGACGGTAAAGGCATTGGCGGCCGCGATGATTTCGGTCGCGGTGTTCCAGTCGGCGCGCACGAAGCCGCCCAGGCCGCGCACGCTCTTGTAGCGCTCGGCCTTTTCGGGATCCTGGCTGATCGACTCCCACGCGGCGATCGGGTCCATGGTCTTGCGGGCCTCGCGCCACATTTCCATCAGGCGGCCGCGGATCATCGGGTACTTCACGCGCTGGGCAGAATAGACGTACCAGCTGTAGGAGGCGCCGCGCGGGCAGCCGCGCGGTTCATGGTTGGGCAGGTCGGGGCGGGTGCGCGGGTAGTCGGTCTGCTGGGTTTCCCAGGTGATCAGGCCGTTCTTCACATACACCTTCCACGAGCAGGAGCCCGTGCAGTTGACGCCGTGCGTGGAGCGCACGATCTTGTCGTGCTGCCAGCGGCTGCGGTAGCCGTCTTCCCACTTGCGGTCTTCGTTCACCACCGCGCCGTGCCCGTCCGCATAGGTGGACTTGACGCGCGACATGAACTTCAGTCGATCCAGAAAGTGACTCATCTCTTGTTCTCCGCGAATGCTAGCTGCTGGCGGCACACGGCCGTTGCAGGGACACTCGTAGCTTATGGGGGAGGGATGTGCGCGCCAATTCGCTGGTGGAACAGGCCGCGCGGTGCGTTCGGGCTAGTCGGCGGGGGCCGGCCTAGCTCTGTCGAACTAGGCCGGCCGGCAGCATCAGCAGGGCATGGCCGCGTTGCGGCGCGCGTAGCACCACCATGTCACCAGCACGCAGCTCACGTAGAAGGCGATGAAGCAGTACAGCGCGGCGTCGGCCGAGCCGGTCAGCTCCAGCGAGGTGCCGAAGCTCTTGGGGATGAAGAAGCCGCCATAGGCACCGATCGCCCCGGAGAAGCCGAGCACCGCGGCCGATTCCTTGCCGGCCTCCTGCAGCGCCTGCCTTTGCGCCATGTCGCCCTTGCCGGCGGCGGCGCGCTGGCGCTCGGTGAGGAAGATCACCGGGATCATGCGGAAGGTCGAGCCGTTGCCGATGCCGGTCAGCGCGAACAGCGCGACGAAGGCCGCCAGGAAGCCCGGGAAGCTGCCCGCCGCACCGTCATGCGGCAGCGCGGCCAGCACGCCGAACACGGCGATGATCATGCCGACGAAGGTCCACAGCGTCACGCGTGCGCCGCCGAGCTTGTCGGAGATCCAGCCGCCGACGGGACGCGTGAGCGCGCCGACCAGCGGCCCCAGGAAGGCGTAGGCGGTAGGGTTGACGCCCGGGAACTGCGACTTGGTCAGCAGCGCCAGCCCGGCCGAGAAGCCGATGAACGAGCCGAACGTGCCCACGTACAGCCAGCACATCAGCCAGTTGTGCTTGCGCCTGAAGATGATGGCCTGCTCGGCGAAGGAAGCCCTGGCGTCGGCGATGTCATGCATGCCGAACCATGCCGCCAGCGACGACACCACGATGAACGGCACCCAGATGAAGCCCGCGTTCTGCAGCCACAGGTTCTTCATGGCGTCGCCGGCCTGGTATTGCTGGGGCTCGCCGCCGAGCGTGCCGAACACCGCCAGCGATACCACGAGCGGGGTGACGAACTGCACGACCGACACGCCCAGGTTGCCGATGCCCGCGTTCAGGCCCGTGGCCAGCCCCTTCTTCGCCTTCGGGAAGAAGAAGCTGATATTGGCCATCGACGAGCTGAAGTTGGCGCCGCCCAGCCCGCACAGCAAGGCCAGGGCCAGCAGCGTCGGGTAGCTCGTGGACGGGTCGCGCAGCGCGAAGCCCATGCCCAGCGCCGGGATCAGCAGCAGCGCGGTGGAGATGGCAGTGAAGCGGCGGCCGCCGAACACCGGCACCAGGAAGGAGTAGAAGATGCGCAGCGTGGCGCCGGACAGCGCGGGCAGCGCGGTCAGCCAGAACAGCTGGTTCTTGGTGAACTGGAAGCCGGCGCGGTCAAGGTTGACCGCGACCACGCTCCACAGCATCCAGATCACGAAGGCCAGCATCAGTGCGGGGATCGAGATCCACAGGTTGCGATAGGCGATGCGTTCGCCGGTGTTTTGCCAGAACGCCGCGTTCTCGGGCTCCCAGCGCGTTAGTACGGAGGTGGACATGACAGTGTGCTTGAGTGGAAAGGGGTGTCAGGGGCGGCGTCACGCCGTCTGGGTGAGGCCGACGGCCTGTTCCTTGCGCCGGCGTTCGGCGCGGTGGCTGTAGTGCATCCAGACCAGGCTCACGCACACGGTGCCGTACATCAGCATGAAGCAGCTGCTGCGCACGCCCGTGAGGTCGGCGAGCGCGCCGAACAGGATCGGCAGCACGAAGCCGCCCAGCCCGCCCGCCAGGCCCACCACGCCGGACACGGCGCCGATGTTGTGCGAGAAATCGTTCGAGATGAACTTGAAGACCGAGGCCTTGCCGATGGCGAACGCGATGCCGACCACGAACAGCAGGAACGTGAATACGGCCGGTGTCAGCGCGATGCGGAAGTTCTGCGGACTCGTGGTGGTGTGGATCACGAAGTCGGTCTGCGGGTAGCTCAGCAGGAAGAAGCCGACCCAGCTCACCCACATCACCCACCACGTGGTGCGCTGCGCGCCGTAACGGTCGGAGATCCAGCCGCCGATCGCGCGCAGCATGCCGCCCGGCAGCGAGAAGCACGCGGCCAGGAACGCGGCCACCTTCATGTCGAAGCCGTATTCGCCGATGTAGTACTTGGTCATCCACAGCGACAGGCCGACATAGCCGCCGAAGACGACCGAGTAGTACTGCGAGTAGCGCCAGACGCGCGGGTCGCGCAGCATGGCGAACTGCTCGCGCCAGCCGGTGCTGGATGCCACGCGGTGGGCGGGATTGGTGCGTGAGCCCAGCCAGAACACGATGGCCGTCACCAGCATCGCCACCGAGTACACGCGCGGCACGACTTCCCAGGTACCGGCGGCCAGGATCAGTGCGGGCGCGACAAACTTGGTCAGCGCGGCGCCCGAGTTGCCGGCTCCGAAGATACCCATGGCCAGGCCCTGGCGCGAACGCGGGAACCAGCGCGCCACGTACGGCGTGCCCACGGAGAACGAGCCGCCGGCCAGGCCGACGAACAGGCCCAGCACCAGCAGCTGCCACAGGGTGTGCGCATACGAGATCAGCCAGATCGGGATGACCGTGGCCAGCATCAGCACGAAGAACACGACGCGGCCGCCATAGCGGTCGGTCCAGATGCCGAGCGGCACGCGGATCAGCGAGCCGCTCAGCACGGGCGTGGCGGCCAGCAGGCCGAACTCGGTCTCATTGAGTCCGAGCTCTTTCTTGAGCGGGATGCCGAGGACGGCGAACAGCATCCAGACGGCGAAGCAGATGGTGAAGGCGAAGGTGCTCGATGCCAGTGTCGTCCATGCCCCGGAAGGGACGGGCTCCGGCATTCGCGCCGCGCGTGTGGGGGTGGCCATGGCCATGCTCCTGTGTCAACTTTGACGGGATGACGCCAGAGTAGGCATGGGCGTTGCGGCTGACCATTCGCCGGGAGCACAAGCCGCCACAGCCCGGAACCTGCTGGTGGAGCTAGTTCCATCGGCGGAGGACGACGGTGGCATCAGGGTGCTATCGTGGTCGCAACCTGCCTGGACACGGTATCAACCCGTGACAAGGATCAAATCTCTCGCACGCGCCCATCATGGAAACCATCCCTATCCTGCCCGCACGCGGTCCGCGCAAGTTGCCGGAAGCCGGTCCGCCGCCCCGTGGTTTTGCGCTGTTCGCGCTCGGCTTCCGCCCCTTCTACCTCGGCGGCGCGGTCTTCGCGGCGATCGCCGTGGCCGTGTGGGCGGCCATGTATGGCGGTGCGGCTGGCGTGGCGCCTGCGGGCGCCTTGCCGCCGATGCTGTGGCACGCCCATGAGATGGTGTTCGGCTTTGCCGCCGCGATCGTGGTGGGCTTCCTGTTCACGGCCGGGCGCGCGTGGACTGGACAACCCACGCCGACCGGTGCGCTGCTGGCCTGCCTGTTCGTGCTGTGGCTGGCCGGCCGTGGCGCCATGTGGTTCGGTACCGGCGCGCTGGCGGCGTGGATCGACGGCGCGTTCCTGCCGCTGGCCGCGCTGGCATTCACGCGCACGCTGGTCAGGGGCGGCAACCGCCGCAACTATCCGCTCGCGTTCGCACTGTGGCTGCTGGCGCTGGCCAATGTAGCGAGCCTCGGGCTGCAGGCCGGTGGCCATGCGGACGCGGCGCTGCGTGCCTGCCAGGCCGGCGTCGCGCTGATCACGCTGTTCGTGATCGTGATCGGCGGGCGCGTGATTCCGATGTTCACGACCAATGCCATTCCCGGCTTCCGGCTGCGCCAGTATCCGAAAGTTGACCGCGTGGTCGTGCCGGCCGCGGTGATGGGCCTGCTGGCCGGGCTGGTCCCGCTGCCGGGCTGGCTGTCAGCCGCGCTGTCGCTGCTGGCGGCCGTGGTGCTCGGCATCCGCGTAATCGGCTGGCGTGGCTACGCGGTGGGCAACCGCCCGCTGCTGTGGTCCCTGCACCTGGCCTATGGATGGCTGCCTCTTGCCTTCCTGCTCCAGGGTGCCGCCGCGCTCGGGATGGTGATGCCGGGCATTGCCACGCACGCGTTCACGGTCGGCGTGCTCGGTGGCGCCATCATCGCCATGATCACGCGCACGGCGCTCGGGCACACGGGCCGGATGCTGGCGGCAGGGCGCGCGGAGACCGCGGCGTACTGGCTGGTGGCCGCGGCCGCGGTGCTGCGTGTCGTCGGGCCGCTGCTGTGGCCGGCCGGGTACCTGCACTGGATCCATGGCGCGGCTGCCTGCTGGGTGGCAGGGTTCGCGGTCTACGCGGTGGTCTACGCGCCGCGGCTGGCACGGCCAAGGATCGACGGAAAGGCTGGCTGAAGGCAAGCTTCGGGGTTTGTGGCCCGGCACTCGGTCGGCACAAGACAGCCGTCACCCCCGACTCATCGCCGGACCTCGCGTGTCCGGCGAATTCATTTGCCTTTGCCACTCGGTCGGCCGCCACCCTTCGGAGGGAACCGCCCTCACGGAGAATCTGCGACCCTCCGGCGTTGCGCCGCGACGAACATGACCAGGCCGAACAACTGCAACCCTGCCATGCAGATCGCCATCTTGACGATGGAGTCCAGTAGCGGGACCAGCAGCGCCGACAGGAGGAAATTGCCGAACTGCTGTGTCGTGACATAGCCGCTGGCTGCCAGCCCGCGCCGCATGGGCAGGCAGTCCAGCGCCAGAAGTTGCAGGCTCGGTTGCGTGATGGTCATCCCGGCGGCGAAGACCGGCAGAGCGACCAGGGCCCAGGGCATTGCCGGGGCGTGCAAGGCGCAGACGGCAAGGTTGAACGTGCCGGCCAGCAGCATGACGGCATGCCCGAGCAGCACGCTGTGCACGGGGCTGATCCGGCCCGCAATGCGGTGCGATACGAACGACCCGAACAGAATCCCGCCCACGATCGGGATGAAGACCCAGCCGAACGATTGCGCGCCAAGGCCGAGATACTGGGTCACGAAGCGGGGCGCGGTAAAGACATAGACATAGATGGCGACATTGACGCCGGCGTTGGCGAGCGCCAGCGCGATGAAGCGGCCATGCGCCAGCATGTCGCCATAGGCGCGCGCGAGTGACACGGGGTGCAGCGGATGCCGGCGCGCGGGCGGCAAGGTCTCCGGCACCCATAGCCAGCAGGCGGCAAGCAGCGACGCTGACACCAGGGCCAGGAAAACGAAGATGCTGCGCCATCCGATCCACAGCAGCAGCCAGCCGCCGCAGACCGGTGCAAGGGCCGGCCCCAGCGCGAAGATCATGGCGACGAGTGCCATGACCTTCTGCGCCTTGATGCCGTCAAAGACGTCCCTGACCATGGCCCGGCCAACGATGACGCCAATGCCGGCGCTGACTCCCTGCAATGCCCGCCCCGCGTGAAGCCACCAGATGCCGGTGGCGGCCGCGCAGACCAGGGAGCCGAAGGTGAACAGCGCGCAGCCGAGAAGAATCATCCGCCGCCTGCCTACGGCGTCGGAGATGGCGCCATGCCACGGCATCATCAACGCGAAGGGCAGCAGATAGGCGGTCAGCGACTGCTGCACCTGCGCAGTCGTCGCGTGCATGTCATCGGCAATCACCGGAAAGGCGGGCAGATAGCTAGCGATGGCAAATTGCCCGAGCATCGACAGTCCGGCTACGACGGCTGCCATGGCGGCGACACCCGGGACGGGCTCCGTGCGCGGTGCCGGCATGGATGATGTTTTCATCTGGATGTCATTCGGTAGCTCAGCGGCGAAATAATTGACCTGATCGTAAGAACATTGGAGACTTTAAAGGTCACTGAAGGCGCCAAAAAGGTAGCAAATCGCGCCACACGAGCGAATATCCTGATGAGCCTGAACATTCGATCCGCCTCCCTGGCCCGGTTCCTGGAGGTCGCCGGCGAACTCGGCCTGGATCCGGAACCCCTTTTGCTGAGGCACGGACTGAGCCGCGCCATGCTGGACCCCGCAGAGTGCAGCTTCCTGCCTGCGCGCGTGGTGATCCAGTTGCTCGAAGATGCGGCGAGCGCGTCCAGCTGCGCCGGCTATGCGGCGTTGATGGTGGAGCGGCGCAAGCTCTCGGACATCGGGGCGATCAGCCTGCTGCTGCGGCATCAGCGCTCGGCGCGGGCGGCGATCGACTTCCTCGTGAGGCACAAGGGGTTGCTGAGCGACGTCCTCGCGATTCAGGTCGAGAGCGAGGGGAAGTTCTCGGTGGTCCGGGTCGAGCTGATTTCCGATGTCTATTCTAGGCAGGCGGCCGAGCTGGGCGTGGGCGTGATCATCAGCATCTTCCGGTCATTGCTGGGGGAACACTGGTGTCCGCACGAAGCCTATTTTTCGCATGCGGCGCCGGACGATCGCCGGATCCATCGCCGCGTCTTTCGCTGTCCGCTGCGGTTCGGTGCCGGGTATTCAGGCTTCGCGTGCCTCACGAGCGAACTGGACTCGCCTTCCGATTTCTCGGAGATCGAACTGAAGAACTACGAGCGGTTCTTCATCGAAAATCTGCCAGTGGTCAATCGCGAGTCTGTCCTGGAGGATGCGAGAAAGGCGATCTCATTGCTGATGCCGAGCGGCAAGGTCGATTTGCACCTGGTTGCCGACTACCTGAAGACGAGTCCGCGAACGCTTCAGCGGCGGCTGGCCCAGGAAGACACCACCTTTATGCGCGTCTACAACACGGTGCGCCGGGACAGCGCGACGCGCTTTCTCGAGAATACGCGCCACTCGATCTTCTCCATCGCGGAGCAGCTTGGCTTCGACAGTTCAAGATCCTTCACACGCTGGTTTTCCCAGGAATTCGGCATCTCGCCGAAGCCGTGGCGGCAGGCGCGTTTGCGCAAGGACTGACTTGGGCAGGGCCGGTCTGCCCGGTCGGCCGGCACAGGTCCGCGTCAGCCCATCCCGGCCGCTACGGCCATGCGATCGTCACCGCGCTCCCTCCGCACGCTGAGCCATGCCACGAGCAGCGCAGCCAATGGGGCCAGGGCGGCCACCCAGGGCAGTGCATTCAGGCCCGGGCCATGGGCGACCACCATGCCGCCCAGCCACGCGCCGATGCCGTTGCCGAGATTGAATGCGGCGATATTGAAGCTCGATGCCAGGTTCTGGCCCGCGCCGCTGGCATGGTGCAGCACGCGCAGCTGCAGCGGCGACACGGTCGCGAACGCGGCGACGCCCAGGATGCCGACGAAGCCGGCCATGGCGGCCTGGCTGTGGATGGCGAAAGTCATGGCCGCCAGCACGGCGGCGAGCGCGGTCAGCGATCCAAGGAGCGCGGCCGTCGGCTGGCGGTCGGCGAACCGGCCGCCCAGGATGTTGCCCAGGATCATGCCGCCACCGAACAGCAGCAGGATCGGCGACACCGCGCCCTCGCTGAAGCCGGCCACGCGCGTCAGCAGCGGCTGCACATAGGTGATCAGCGCGAACGTACCAACGGCCTGCAGCACGGTCATCAGCAGGCCAAGCAGCACCTGCAGCCGCACGACGGTGGCGAGTTCATCGCGCAGCGCGACCGGGGCGCTGTCGTCGCGGCTTGCTTTCACCAGCGCGGCAATCACGACCAGCGAGACCAGCCCGATCACCGTCATGGCCCAGAAGGTCGAGCGCCAGCCAAGGTGCAGGCCCAGCCAGGCTCCGGCGGGCATGCCGAGCAGCGTGGCCAGCGTCAGACCCGAGAACATGACCGAGATCGCCGAGGCGCGGCGCTCGGCCGGCACCAGGCTGGTTGCCACCACGGCGCCCACGCCGAAGAAGGTGCCGTGCGTGAGCGACGTGAGCACGCGCGCGATCATCAGCGTGGTGTAGTCGGGCGCCAGCGCGCAGGCCGCGTTGCCGATGGTGTAGATGACCATCAGCGCGAGCAGCACGGCCTTGCGCGGCATGCGTCGGGTCAGCAGCGTCAGCACCGGCGCGCCGGCGAATACGCCGAGCGCATAGCCGGAGACCAGCATGCCGGCCGCGGCAATGCTGACGTGCAAGTCAGTGGCTACTTGCAGCAGCAGGCCCATGATGACGAATTCGGCGCAGCCAATGCCGAAGGAGCCGGCGGTCAGCGCGTACAGGGCTACCGGCATGCGGCCGGTGTGCGGGTGCGGGACGGGGTTTGACATGGTAGGGGCCACTTGCGGATAGCGGGAGGGATGGCAGGAAGGCTGAAGTGTCGGTCTTTTCATCTTCTTCATAAACCGGCATGATTCATAATCAGTTTCAACGAAAAATTGATAATCATGGATCGCATCGGCGATATCGGCCTGTTTCTGCGTGTGCTGGATCTGGGGTCGATCAGTGCCGCCGCGCGCAGCCTGGATCTGTCGGTGGCAGTGGCCAGCCAGCGCCTGCAGCGGCTGGAGCGCGATCTCGGCGTTCGCTTGTTGCATCGCACCACGCGACGCCTGCATGCGACGCCGGAGGGCGCGATCCTCGCCGAGCAAGGCCGGGCGCTGGTCGAAGATCTCGACGCGCTGGGCAGTTCGCTGCGGCAGGCGGGCACCGGTATCTCGGGAACGCTGCGCGTGACCGCCTCCTCATCGTTCGGTCGCCTCTATATCTCGCCGCTGCTGCCGGAGTTCATGGCGCGCCATCCGGGGCTGAAGCTCAGCTTCACCATGACGGACAACGTGCTGGACCTGGTCAGCGCCGGTTTCGACCTGGCGATCCGGATCGGCGCGCTCGATGATTCCGCGCTGGTCGCGCGCAAACTTGCGACCAACCGGCGGCTGCTGTGCGCATCGCCGGAATACCTGCGTCGCCGCGGCACGCCGCGCACGCCCCAGGACCTGGCCAGCCATGATTGCCTGCTGCTCGTGGGCAGCCAGGGCCGGCAGGATGTCTGGCGCCTCGGCGACGGGGCGGGCGGGGAGATTGCGGTCCGGGTGCGTGGACCGATCGACGCCAACTCCGGCGAGTTGCTGTCGGACGCCGCCCTGGCCGGCCTCGGCATTGCCATGCATTCGACCTGGCATGTCTGCGCGGCGCTGCGCACCGGCCAGCTGGTGCCGGTGCTGGCCAACTATCCGGTAGCGGAATCAGGGATCTACGCGGTCATGCCGCAGCGCCGGCTGGTGCCGCCAAGGGTGCGGACGTTTGTGGATTTCCTGGCCGGACACTTCGGCGAAAACCCGCCGTGGGAGCGCCCGGCCTGACGGGTTGCGCCGCGGTGCAACCGGGTGCCTAAAATTTAGGCGCTCCGGTGCGTTGGCGCACAGACTGGGCGTTTCGGGAGGGGCGCGCGAGGATATCCACAGATTCTGTGGATATCCTCGCCGGATTTCAACATGGGTTTCTACCATCGACGCGGCCCCCGGCCCGGGAGTATGCTGAGCGATCCGCCCCGGCCCCCCACTCGCCGTTCGGCGACCCGGCATGCATTCCCTTTCTTCGAGACACCATGCGAAACCACGGGCCGACGGCAGTACCGATCCTGACCATGCTGGCCGGCGCCGTCATGGCGGCCGGCTGCGTGGCGCAGTACCGCGTGCCGTCCGGCGCCCCGGTGGCCAGCGTCCGCCTGATGACGGATACCGATGACAACACCACCTTCACGGTGGTGGATCCCGCCAGATGCCCGGACCCGGCGCGTCCGCTGGTCCTGGCCGGGATGGGGAAGCAGTTGTCGGCGATCGGGCGGGACCGTGGACTGGAGATGGCCGGCACTTCGCCCGAGCCACCGGCGCGCACACGCGAGCGACAGGTGGAGGCGGGCCGGCGGATCTATGTGGGCGTGATGTCGACAGCCGCACCGCCCCTGCCGGAACTGCGTTGCGCGGCGGGCGTGTCGTTCGTGCCCGCGGCGGGGGCGCAATATGAAATCCGCTACAAGCGGGACGAGACCGCGAGCCAGTGCTCGGCCCAGGTCTTGCGCCTGCAACCGCTGCCGTCAGGCGCCGCGCGGCCCGTGGTCGAGCCGACGCAGCAGGGCTTCCGCGCGCTGAGGAAAGAATATATCTGCCAGGCGTCGTGACGACGCCCGGACAGGCCAGCCCCTGGCGGGGCGGCCGCAGCGGACTATTACGACTCGATCAGGAAACGTTCCGGACGCTTGCCCAGCCAGGCCGGGGCACGGCCGCGACCCGACCAGGTCTTGCCGGTCTTCGGGTCCATGTACTTCGGGGGCAGCGGAGCGTGTTCCGCCTTCTTGACGGCGCTCGAACCGGCCGGCCGGCCACGGCCGCGGCGCGGGGCGATGTCGTCCGGAGTCAGACCGTATTCGGCCATCAGCGAACGGATCTGGTCGATCACGCCGGCGACTTCGGTTTCCCTGACTTCATTGAGCTTCGCTTCGAGCGCTTCTTTTTCTGCGAGAAGTTGCTTGTATGTCGCCATTTATATTCCCCTTTTATTGCGATTGGCCGCTGCATGGTACTGGAACTTCATGCCGATATGGCATTGTCATGTTGCGGTGGACACGAAAATATTTTACGAAATATAACGCAGATTGCACGGGTCTCTTGTTACAGGCTGTTCGTCCGGCACATATAGCGGGGGCTGGCAGGGCAATGCCATTGCCGTGTTCCGAGGCTTTGGCAATGGCTAATGGCGGGAAATGGATTGCATCCGGCGATCTGGAATGGGTTTTCCGGCCACGTGTGCGCGCCGGCATTCCGGCTTTCCAATCGCTTTGCATGGAAATCCGCTGTGTCTTCACGGCGGGCATCAGGCTTCAATCCGGATTGGCTGATGCAGCGGTGATTCGCATGATCGTCAGCCAGAACATTGCAGGCGAATCGCATCGCTTGCCGCCGCGCGCGCGGCGGCCATCGATATGGCATGCGGATTCAATTGGGTGTTGATAGAAGGAAAATGGCGAGGCACGTCGCCATGAATGGGGAACGGCTGCGTTGCGCGTACCGGCACGTTGCCAGGGTGAAGCGCGGAAAGGATTCGCGCATGGTCGGTACGCAATAAAAAAATACCCCGGGAAAGCAGGAATCCCGGGGCATAAATCCACCGTGTGGCGGTGGAGGAGACATTGTTGAATTCACTCCGGACAACCGCGCCAGCGGCAGCGGCGGTCCGATTGAAGCGTCTGTTTCAGATTGCCCAGCCTCCGGCATAGAACGCGGCAAGCGCGACGGCGATAGCCACGGTGCCGGCATTGAGTTTGCGCCATTCGCCAGAGACGATGCGGCCGACCACCAGCGTGCAGAAGCCAAGCATGATGCCGGTGACGATATTGCAGGTCAGCACGATGAACACCGCGCACACCAGGCCCGACAGCGCATCGACCAGGTCATCCATGTGCAGGCGCGAGACGCTCGACAGCATCAGCAGGCCCACGTACATCAGCGCCGGCGCGGTGGCGTACGACGGCACCAGGGCCGCCAGCGGCGAGAAGAACATGACGGCGAGGAACAGCAGGCCGACCACCACGGCGGTCAGGCCGGTCTTGGCGCCGGCGGCCACGCCGACGGTCGACTCGATATAAGCGGCGGCCGGGGCGCCACCGAACATGGCGGAGAAGATCGAGCTGACCGAGTCCGCGGTGAGCGCACGGCCACCGTTGCGGATGTGGCCGCTGGCGTCGAGCTGGCCGGCCTGGCCCGCCACGGCGCGGATGGTACCGGTGGCATCGAACACGGCAGTCATCACCAGCGCCAGCACGCTTGGCAGCACGGCGGCGGACAGCGCGCCGCGGATATCCATGGCGCCGATCAGCGACTGATGGCCGGGGGCGCTCAGCGAAGGCAGCGCGAACACACCGGTGAATTTCACGGCGGGATCGAAGATCAGGCCCAGCAGGGAGATGGCCACGATCACCAGCAGGATGCCTCCCGGCACGCGGCGACGCTCCAGGCCGAAGATGGCGGCCAGGCCCAGCACCGACATCACCACCGGGAAGGCGGTGATCTTGCCCAGCGTGACGGGCAGGCCTGCGCCGCTGTTCTTGACCACCAGGCCGACCTCATTGGAAGCGATCAGCAGCAGGAACAGGCCAATGCCGATCCCCGCGCCGTGGGCCACGCCGGCCGGCAGGTTGCGCAGGATCCAGGAGCGTACGCCGGTGACGGAGATCGCGGTGAACACCACCCCCATCAGGAATACCGCGCCCAGCGCGACGGCCGGCGACAGTCCCTGCCCCAGTACCAGGCCAAAGGCCATAAAGGCAGTCAGTGAAATGGCGCAGCCGATGGCGATCGGCAGCTTGGCCCACACGCCCATCAGCAACGAGCCGAATGCCGTGGTCAGGCATACCGCCACGAATACCGCGCTGGTGTCGAAGCCGGCCTTGCCAAGCATGCCCGGCACGACAAAGACCGCGTAGACCATGGCCATGAAGGTGGTCACGCCGGCCACCAGTTCCTGGCGCTGCGTGCTGCCGCGCGCGGTAATCTGGAAATAGGCGTCGAGCTTGTTCTTGACTTCGGGGCGCGCGGAATCGACTTCCGTCACCGACGGATAGGGCTGTTCGATCATGATGATCTGTCTCCTTGCAGGGCGCTGCCGCGGCCGACGGAAGGGCCATGGACAGGCTTTGTCTCACGTGGTTCTAGGTATCGGCCGTGACAATGCTCGCTGCCCGGCCGGTTTTATCGGTGTTGCCTCCTGTCCGCGCCTTCTGCATGGGCGTGATCTGGGCAAGGCTGAAGGCTAGGCGACGCACGGCGCGTCGTCATAACCCCCACAAAATGCGCGGTATGCCTGGAAGGGAATAGTGAATGTGATGAATGGCCGTCTTCGTGCGCAGCAGCCGCGTGGAGGCGGGTCCGAGGCACGCGTGCATTATCAGCTGAAGCAAATAGGGCCTATAGGGATTGACCCGTATGTCTTGGGGTCGACTTCTTTATACTAGGGATAACCCTCGAATTGGATCTCGCGAGTCCCGCAGGCGCGGTGCAGGTGCGATTCGATGCGCTTTTCATTGACGCCTCATCTACTGATTTCTCTTATGCAAGTCCTTGCCGATACGCTTTATCGCCAGTCGCCGAACCGCCGTCCGACTGCGGCCCCCGCCGACCTGTCCCGCGATGTGGACCTGTACGCCCGCATGGGCAGCGGCCGTTCGCTCGCCGCGCGGGTGCGCGATTACTTTGCGCGCGGCTGGGCGCTGCATGTGGAGAATGCCCGCGTGGCGGCGCCCATCACCTGGCTCTGAACCGTTCCGAACCGTTCCGAACGCCGCCGCGGCGAACTCAGTACATCCCCGTCGCTTCCTTGAAGCGGCGCAGCGTCCAGCCATGCCCGAGCAGCACCATGCGTGTGTGCAGGTCATCCATCACGGCTGCGCTGACCCGTTCGCCCAGATAGGTGAGCGTCTTGTGGCGCAGGTCGACATAGCCAAGCGTGTAGCGGCGGCTAAGCGACTGCCACAGCGCATGCGCGCCCGCCGACTGCCGGGCGCCGCTCAGCAGGCACAGTCCACCGTCGAGCGCCCAGCGGTAGAGGCCTGATGCCAGGCCGCGGCGCTGGTAAGCCGGCGCAAACTTCGTGTGGGGCGAACGCACCCAAGGGTCGGCGCGACGGCCGACTTCGATCAGCCGGTTGAACACCGTATAGCCGGCAAGCCGGCCGTTGGCCACGTCTTCCACGTACACGAAAATCTCGCCGTCGGCCTCGCGATAGCGCAGGCGCAGCCCCGGCAGTCCGCTGGGCTGAGCCGGCATCGCATGGAGCCGGTCGCCAGGGCAGCGCATGCGGTCATGTAGCGCGCCCAGTTCGTCTTCCACCTCGGCGTGTCCGGGGCTGACATCGATGCGCAATTCCAATGCGCGTGCCAGTCCCTGCGCCGGGTGGCGCAATTCGAAGGTCATGGTCATGGTGAGACCCCCGCTCAGGCGTTGAGGGCGACGTACAGGATCACGAGCGCCAGCATGGCGCAAAGGGTGCGGCGGTAGATCAATGGCATGGCTTTCTCCTGGATGCACGATGGTTTGCGGCTGCCAACAGGGCAGCGGCATGCAAAGTGCCGTGCGGGAAAGCTCAGGTCGGGACGGGGGTCCGCCGAGCTGCCCGCACGGCCAGGAAAAGCACGGCTCGACGGGCCGGGATCGCCGGCAAGCCGATGCGGGCGGCCGCCGCCAACGCGCACGCGGCCACGCCATGCATAGCACGGCGAAGCAGAACGGTGGCGCGGAGGGGGCGTGGCATCAGCGAATAGGTAGAGGCAGGAACCGGCATGGCGGGGCGCGGCCGGGCAATGAGTCTTATCCCATATTTTGTCGGCAATGTCCATCCATTGTGCCGGGATCCACGGTCAACAGCGTTTATTCGTCAAGGCCCGCGCGTGACCGGGCGATGATTTGCCGCCTCATCCGGCAGCCGGATCGTAATTGTGAACGCTGTCTACATGTACTAGACTCGGAAGCACGTGCCCTACATCGGGGCAGTTCCGCAGGAGCCATGATGACTGCTAGCACGGCGCCGCATACCGATCCCCATTCGATGCCGACCCCGGAATCCGGGCCGGCGATGCTGCTGGTCGCCACCATCAAGGGTGCCTGGTTCCTGACCAGCGACGCGGCCCGGCGCAACTGGGCTTTGCGGGGACCGGTGTTCCTGGGACATACCATCCATCACATCGTGCAGGATCCGCGCGAGCCCCGGCGCATGCTGATGGCCGCACGCACCGGCCACCTGGGCCCGACCGTCTTCCGTTCCACCGACGGCGGCCAGAACTGGACGGAAGCCACGCGCCCGCCAGCCTTTGCCAAGGTGCCTGAAGGCGAGACGGGGCGCGTCGTCGATCATGTCTTCTGGTTGACGCCCGGACACGCGACCGAATCCGGCACGTGGTACGCCGGCACGTCTCCGCAGGGTCTGTTCCGGAGTACCGACCATGGCGCAAGCTGGGACTCCGTGACCGGTTTCAACGACCACCCGATGCGGCGCAGCTGGACCGGCGGCGAGCAGGACGGCACGCCCGACGGCCCCAAGCTGCATTCCATCCTGGTCGATCCGCGCGACCCGAAGCACCTGTACATCGGCATGTCGAGCGGCGGCGTGTTTGAAAGCACCGACGCCGGCGCCGACTGGAAGCCGCTCAACCGCGGCTGTGCCGCCAATTTCCTGCCGGACCCCGATGTTGAATACGGTCACGACCCGCACTGCGTGCTCCAGCATCCGGCCGCGCCCGACATCCTGTACCAGCAGAACCACTGCGGCATCTACCGCATGGACCGGCACGAAGGAATCTGGAAGCGCATCGGCGACGCCATGCCGCGCGAGGTCGGGGACATCGGCTTCCCGATCGTCGCCCATCGGCGCGATCCGCGCACGGTGTGGGTATTCCCGATGGATGGCAGCGACGTCTGGCCACGCGTGAGCCCCGGCGGCAAGCCGGCGGTCTATGTCACGCGCGATGCCGGCGAAAGCTGGCAGCGCCAGGACCGCGGCCTGCCGGCCGGGCAGGCCTGGCTCACGGTCAAGCGCCAGGCCATGGCGGCCGACGCGCAGGCACCCGTGGGCCTGTACTTCGGCACCACCGGCGGCGAGATCTGGGCCAGTGCCGACGAGGGCGAACACTGGCAGTGCATCGCCAGCCATCTGCCGCACATCTACGCGGTGCAGACCGCGCGGCCGGCCTGACCGGGGCCCGGGCCATGCGCGTGCATATTGCCTCGCCGCTGCTTTCGTACACCGGCCAGCAGCCGGTGGTGGAAGCGCATGGCGGCAGCATCGGCCAGTTGCTCGAGGATCTCGACCGGCAATTCCCCGGCATGCGCTTCCGCATCGTCGACGAACAGGACAAGCTGCGGCCGTATATCCGCGTCTTCGTCAATCGCGTGCAGTGGATGCGGCTCGACGCGCCGCTGCACGACAATGACGAAGTCCACATCCTGCAGGCGCTCGCCGGCGGCTGAACTGCCGCACTTCACGTGCGCCGCACCGCGCGCCTTGATCTGGCGCAGGGGTGCGCCTTAAATCCCCCGTCCCGCCTGCCGTTATCCAGACATCCAACGTCTGCTGTCCGCCTGCCGCCAGGCCGCAGACCGCACCTACCGCAGCGGCAAACCAATCGGCCAATCGGCATGCAAGGGGAGCATCAAATGAGCAGTTCGATGAGGGACATCGACGAGCGCACCAACCTGACCAACAACAACCAGTTCGAGCTGCTGTTGTTCCGTCTGGGCGACGCCGAGCATTCAGGCCAGTCCGAACTGTTCGGCATCAATGTCTTCAAGGTCCGCGAAATCCTGGTGATGCCGCCGGTCACCACGGTGGTCGGCGCCGATCCGTCGATCCTGGGCATGGCCGACATCCGCGGCCAGGTGATCCCGGTGATCGACCTGCCGCGCATGGTGGGCTGCAAGCCCGCGAACGGCCTCGGCATCCTCCTGGTCACCGAATATGCGCGCTCGACCCAGGGGTTTGCGGTGGAAGCGGTCGAGGAAATCGTGCGGCTGGAATGGAACCAGGTGCATTCGGCCGAGGCCAGCGTGCAAACCGGCCACGTGACCAGCATCGCCAAGCTCGATGCCGGCACCGACCAGGCGCGCCTGGTGCAGGTGCTCGACGTCGAGCAGATCCTGCGTGACGTGCTGCCGTCCCGCCAGCCGGACGTGGTCCCGGAATCGGTCGGGCCGCAGCTCACGCTGCCGCCGGGCACCAAGGTGATCGCCGCCGACGATTCGGCGCTCGCGCGCGGGCTGATCGAGCAGAGCCTGAAGGCGCTCGGTGCGCCGGTGCTCATGACCAAGTCCGGCAAGGAAGCCTGGGAACTGCTCGACAGCATGGCGACCGAAGCGGCCAGCAAAGGCCGCTCCATCCACGACGAGGTGGCACTGGTGCTGACCGACCTGGAAATGCCCGAGATGGATGGCTTTACGCTGACCCGCAGGATCAAGGCGGACAGCCGCCTCAAGTCGCTTCCCGTGGTGATTCATTCATCGCTTTCGGGGGAGGCCAGCGAGGAACACGTACGCAAGGTCGGCGCCAATGCCTACGTTGCCAAGTTCGTTGCCAAGGAACTGGCCGAGACGCTCCGCAGTGTGCTGGTGCACTGAATCCGGAGCCCGGTTGTATCGCATCAGGCACAGAATCGCCGCTGGCGCAACCATTTCCCCACGCCGCGCGGCTGCCCAGAATTTAGGCACTCCAGTGTTTCCCAATACCGGCGCGCCTTGTGCGGTTGTCAATAGGCCGGATATCCACTGTTCCTGTGGATAGTTTTCCCGGTGATCCGGCCGCCTCATACCAAAGGATGAGGCGGCGCCCGAAATTCCCGGGGCCGGACGGCCGCGCCGCCCGCCACTTACCTACTTTGGCTGGGCCACCACCCGGAGGTAGGGCTTCAGCGTCTTGAAGCCGTCCGGGTACTTCTTCCGGGCGTCTTCGTCCGAGACCGAAGTCGGGATGATCACGTCGTCGCCCGGTTTCCAGTTGACCGGCGTCGCCACGGCATGCTTCGCGTTGAGCTGCAGCGAGTCCAGCAACCGCAGGACTTCGTCGAAATTGCGGCCGGCGCTCATCGGGTACGCCAGCATGGCCTTGATCTTCTTGTCCGGCCCGATCCAGAACACCGAGCGGATGGTCGCGTTATCCACAGCCGTGCGCGGACCGCCGCTGGCTTCCGGATGGATCATGTCATAGAGCTTGGCCACCTTCAGGTCGGCGTCGCCGATCATCGGATAGTTCACCGCATGGCCCTGCGTCTCTTCAATGTCCTTGGCCCAGCGCGAATGGTCGCCGACCGGGTCGATGCTCAGGCCGATGATCTTGGTATTGCGCTTGTCGAATTCAGGCTTGAGGCCGGCCATGTAGCCGAGTTCGGTGGTGCAGACGGGCGTGAAATCCTTCGGGTGCGAGAACAGGATGGCCCAGCCGTCGCCGATCCATTCATGGAAGCGGATCGGGCCCTGCGTGGTCTCGGCGGTGAAGTCGGGAGCTTCTTCGCCTATTCGAATCGCCATGATCGGACTCCTTGGTCTTGTGGTGAAGGTGGGGGAACGGGCTGTCGCCCGCATGCCAGGTCCCTGCGGGCGCCTAGCGGAATACCAGCACGGGAATCGCGCTGTGCGTGAGGACCCGGTGCGTCTCGCTGCCGATCAGCATGGCCTGCAGGCCGCGCCGTCCATGCGATGACATCACGATCAGGTCGCAATCTCTCTGTTGCGCCGTCTGCACGATCGCCTGCCACGGGTGGTCGTCCGTGGCGGTGACCGTTTCGCACGGCACGCCCGCCTGCGTGGCCGCCCGGCTCAGCGCGGCCAGGAACTCGTCGGCATGGCGTGCCGCTTCCGCGGCGAAGGTCTCCCGGGTGTCCTGCAGGCTGGTCAGCCGGTAGGTCATCAGGTGGTACTGGGGAATCACATGCAGTCCGGTGACGCGGGCGCCGAGGCGTCCGGCAAAGGTCATGGCGCGCGCAATCATCGCGTCGGCACGGGGCGAGCCATCCGTGGGAACCAGGAAGTGCTTGAACATCGAGTCCTCCGCTGCCAGTCCTCTGAAAGCCGGCGCGTTTCCGGCTGGCGCATGCCCCGGTCCGCGCGGGCCAATCCAGTATAGGAATTGCCCGCCCGTCGCGACAGCCCGTTAGTGCGCTTTCCGGCATCGATGCGCAGCCTCCGGACCGGGTCGGCCGGCGCGTGTCGATGATTAACATGCTGTTATCATCCGATGTGCTTACCGATCACCGTCGACGAAGGTGCCCCAATGATTGCGTTGCGCGAAGCATGGCAGGCCGGATTGTTCCGCCGCGGGAACTGGCTTTCCAACATCGTTGCCGGCGCCATCGTCGGCGTGGTGGCGCTGCCGCTGGCCATGGCCTTTGCCATTGCTTCCGGCGCCAAGCCGGAACAGGGGCTGTACACGGCGATCGTGGCCGGCCTGCTGGTTTCGGCCTGCGGCGGCAGCCGGGTGCAGATCGCCGGGCCGACCGGGGCGTTCATCGTCATCCTGTCCGGCATCACGGCAAGGCACGGCATCGACGGACTGCAGATCGCCACGCTGATGGCCGGCCTGATCCTGCTGGCCATGGGGATGACACGCCTCGGCAGCGTGATCCGCTATATCCCGGCGCCGGTGATCGTCGGCTTCACGGCGGGCATCGGCGTGATCATCTTCGTCGGCCAGTGGCGCGACTTCTTCGGCCTGCCGGCGGTGGCCGGCGACCATTTCCACCAGAAGCTCTGGCATCTGCTGCAAGTCATGCCGCATTGGCATCCGGCAACCACGGCGATCGCGCTGCTGAGCCTGCTGCTGGTGGTCGGCACGCCGCGCCTGCCCTGGCTGCGGCGCATCCCCGGGCCGCTGGTGGCGCTGGTGGCGGCCACTGTCATCCAGGCGCTGTTCCGCTTCGACGGCGTGGCCACCATTGGCAGCGCCTTCGGCGGCCTGCCGCGCGGCCTGCCGGGGCTGTCGCTGCCCGAGGTCACGCTCGCGCGCGTGCTGGAACTGGCCGGGCCGGCCTTCACCATCGCGATGCTCGGCGCGATCGAGTCGCTGCTGTCGGCCGTGGTCGCCGACGGCATGGCCGGCACGCGCCATGACTCCAACCAGGAACTGGTGGGGCAGGGGCTGGCCAACGTGGTCGCACCGCTGTTCGGAGGCTTTGCCGCGACCGGCGCCATCGCGCGCACCGCCACGAATATCCGCAACGGCGGCAACAGCCCGCTGGCGGGCCTCACCCACGCCGCGACGCTGGTGCTGGTGGTGCTGTTCCTGGCGCCACTGGCCGCCAACGTGCCGCTGGCCGCGCTGGCGGCCATCCTGTTCGTGGTGGCCTACAACATGAGCGAGCTGCGGCACTTCGCGCGCATGGTGCGCCGCGCGCCGCGGGCGGACGTGGCCATCCTGCTGATCACGTTCTGCCTGACCATACTGACTGACCTGGTGGTGGCGGTGAATATCGGCGTGATCCTGGCCATGCTGCAGTTCCTGCGGCGCATGTCGGCATCGGTGGAAGTCTCGCGCCAGGACGCCCCCGACGTGGAGCACGAACTGTCGCGCGAAGGCGGCATGCCGTCCGGCCTGCCGCCGGGCGTGCTCGTGTACGGCATCGACGGGCCGTTCTTCTTCGGAGCGGTGGAAAACTTCGAACGCGCGCTGATTCAGACCCACACCGATCCGCGCGTGCTGCTGATCCGGCTGCGCCGCGTGCCGTTCATGGACATGACCGGCCTGCAGACACTGGAGGAGGTGATCGGCAAGCTCAGGCAGCGCGGCGTGGCCGTGGTGCTGTGCGAAGCCAACGCGCGCGTGCGCCAGAAGCTCGCGCGCGCCGGCGTGCTGGCGGCGCTGGGGGAAGGGAACTACCAGGAAACGCTGGCCGCGGCGACCGAGCGCTGCGCGCGCATCGCGCGGCCGGAATGACGAACCGGCCTGGAACCCCTTTCTCTTTATGCGATGGGTTCTCAGGCCTTGTCGGCCGGGGCCTTCTTCCGGCCACCGGGCCTGGCCTTGGTGGCATATTCCACGCCGTGCTGGGCGAGGTATTCGCGGATGAGTTGCCGCACCACTTGCGACGGCGTCAGGTCCTGCGATGCGCACAGGGTCTCGAAAGCCTTTTTCTTGACCGGATCGATCAGGATGGTGAGGCGGGCGGTCTTGGATTCCATGGAGGTCAGTCGCGATGCGCGGCGGCGATCGGAACCGCATTATATACAGGGCCAAACGCGCGTCCCCGGCTGGTCTACAGTTCCTCTTCGATCGGCAGCATCCGCAGCAGTCCCTGCCCGAGATGCTGCAAGGCGCCCATGCCCGGTTCGCTGTCATAGGTGCGCAGCAGGCCGTTCTCACGCGTCACCCATTCCAGGTGCGCGGCATTGCCGTCGGTGCCGGGGGCGAGCATGACCTTGTAGGCGACGTCCAGCAGCGCCTGGTCCAGGTTCTTGCCGAGCGCTTCGCACAGCGCCGCGCTGTCGACGACCACGCCCATCTCGGTGTTGAGCCGGGCCGAACGCGGATCCAGATTGAGCGATCCGACGAACAGCAGGTGCCGGTCCACCATATAGCTCTTGGCATGCAGGCTGGCGCGGCTCTTGCTGATCATGCTGCGATGCGCGTGCTGGCCTTCGCGCGCCATCTCGGCGTAGGCCGAAGGCTTGAGCTCGTACAGTTCCACGCCGGCTTCCAGCAAGTCCTCGCGCCAAGGTGAATAGCCCGCGTGTACGGCGCTGACGTCGGTGGCGGCGAAGGAGTTGGTCAGGATGCGCACCGTCACGCCGCGTTTCGTCATCTGCGCGAGCCAGTCGACCGACTTGCGGTCCGGCACGAAATACGGCGATACCAGCGCCAGTTCCTGCTGCGCGCTCCCGAGCAGCTTCGCCAGCTTGGGGATGGCATGACTGGAATCGTCCTCAGGCGGCAGCGTGACCTTGGCCGCCTTGTCGGCGATCACCGTGGCACGGCCCCAGTACGCGGGGAGCTTGCCGCCTTCCAGCGCCTGTGCCAGCCCTGAGGCCTGCAAGGTTTGCGAGTACTCGCCGCCGCGGGCTTCGGCCACGTGCTCATCGAGGTATTCGCGCACGGCCTGCAATTGCGCTGCCGCGTCCTCGGGCGGTTTGGCCAGCGCACTGACCGGGTACGCAACGGCGCCGTTCCAGTAATCGTCGAACACGGCCGAGACCTCCGGCACCACCGGGCCGGCCAGCAACAGGTCAAGGTCCGTGAAGTCCGAGCCCTTGTCGGCCGAGAAATAGGCGTCGCCGATATTGCGGCCACCGACGATGGTGACCTGGTTGTCGGCCGTCATCGACTTGTTGTGCATGCGGCGGTTCAGCCGGCTGTAGTCCAGGGCCATCTGGGCCATGCGCAGGCTGCGCGCCGTGAAGGGGTTGAACAGGCGGACTTCGATGTTCGGGTGGTCGTCGAGCGCCGAGAGAATGCGGTCCTGGCCGGACATGTGGAGGTCATCGAGCAGCAGCCGCACGTGCACGCCGCGGTCGGCCGCGGCGATGATGTCGGCCAGCAGCGTCTTGCCGGTCAGGTCGCCGTCGTAGATGTAATACTGCACGTCCAGCGTGCGCTGCGCGGCCCTGGCCAGCGCCAGCCGCGCCACCAGCGCGTCGGGGCCGCTGGCCAGCGGGTAGAAGGCCGATTGCCCGGGGTGCGCGGACAGCATCGGCGCCACGGTGCGGCCCAGCGGCGTGCCGGCCGTATCGGTGACCGCATACGAGGCGGCGCGCCCGTCCTGCGGCGGCAGGCTGGCGCAGCCCGCCATCAGCAGTGCGGCAGCCAGCAGCGACGCGAGGCGGCACAGCCAGCGGGACGTCGGACTGGGGCGGTCATGGATCGCGGGCATCGCATCTCCTGGGCGGCAGCCAGCCTCCTGTGTAGCGCGTTTTGCACCCGCGCGCCAGTCCTTCGCCGCCCTGCACTACTATCAAGGCAGTATCGGAACGAACCGGGACAAACCGGGACAAGCCAGTCAGGAGACCGCCATGGATCAGGAAGCCTTCAACATGAGCATCCGCAAGTTCCTCAAGACCGTGGGTGTCAGTTCACAGCGGGAGATCGAACAGGCCGTCGCGGCCGCGCTGGCCAGCGGCGAACTGGAAGGCAACGAGATCCTGCCGGTGAAGATGACGCTGGAACTTGGCCGGCTCAAACTGAGTGCGACATTCGACGGCGACATCCGGCTGGCCTGACGCCGCGGACTATTCGGGCAGCGCCAGGTCGGCGATCACCGCGGCCAGGAAGCGCGCCGCCTCGCCGCCGGTGACCACGCGGTGGTCGAAGGTCAGGCTCAGCGGCATCACGCGGTGCACCGCCGGCACGCCGCCGGCGGCCACTACCTCGTCGCGGATGCGGCCCGCGCCGAGGATCGCCACGGTAGGCGGCACCACGATCGGCGCGGCATAGCGGCCCGCGATCATGCCGAAGTTCGACAGCGTGATGGTGCTGCCGCGCATCTCTTCAGGCGCGATGGTGCGCGCACGGATATCGGCGCGCATGCGGTCCAGCCCGTGGCGCAGGTCGGCCGCGTCGCGGTTGCCCACGTTGCGCAGCACCGGCACGAAGAGGCCTTCAGGCAGGTCGGCGGCAATGCCGACGTCGATCTTCTGCATGACGTGGCGCTTGCCGGTCTGGCCTTCGTACCAGGCGTTCAGGCCGGGCTCGGCGCGGCACCCGGCGACCAGCGCGCGCACCAGGCGGATGGTGACGTCATGCGCGCCCTGCCAGGCATGGATATCGGCATCGTCCATCACGGTCGCGGCGGCGACCTCGCTCTGCGCGCGCGCCATGTTCTGCGCCATCGCGCGGCGTACGCCGCGCAGTACCTCGCCCGGCCCGGTTTCGGCGAGTGTCGAGGCCACGCGCTCCACATCCGCGGCGGTGACCACGCCATCCGCACCGGACGGGTTTGCCATCGCCAGGTCCACGCCCAGGCGCCGTGCCAGCGCACGCACGGCTGGCGTGGCCTTGATGCCGGCGCCACCCGCGCCGGGCGCCAGCGGCGTGGCGGCTTCCGCCACCACCTGCGAGCCGACCTTGACCGCGCCCACCACGGTGCCCGCGTCGGCATCGTCGCCGGCGCCCTCGAAGCCCACGAGCGGCGCGCCCAGGTGGACGATGTCGCCGGCCTGCGCAAACAGCTTGCCGACCGTGCCGGCGTAGGGCGACGGAATCTCGACGATGGCCTTGGCCGTTTCCACCGACAGCAGTGGCTGGTCGGCGGCCACGGTGTCGCCGGCCTTGACATGCCAGGTCACGATCTCGGCCTCCTGCAGGCCTTCGCCCAGATCGGGCAGCTTGAACACTCTCATGGTTGCGTCCCCGGATCGTCAGGCCGCCAGCGCCTTGCGCACGGCGTCGACAATGCGCGCCACGCTTGGCAGGTAGGTATGCTCCAGCCGCGCGAGCGGCACCACGGTGTCGAAGCCGGTCACGCGCTGCACCGGCGCCGCCAGCGAGTACAGGCCGGCATCGGCCAGCCCGGCCGCGATCTCCGCGCCGAAGCCCGCCGTGCGCGGCGCTTCATGCACGATCACGCAGCGGCCCGTGCGCGCCACGGATTCGAGGATGGTCTGCATGTCGAGCGGCTTGAGCGTGGCCACGTCGATCACGGCGGCGGATACGCCCTCCTCGGCGAGCTGGTCCGCCGCGGCCAGCGTTTCCTGCAGCATCGCGCCCCAGCTCACCAGCGTGACATCGCTGCCGTCGCGCAGCGTGAAGCAGGCGTCGAGCGGCAGCGCCGCGCCGTCATTGGCGACTTCCTGCCGGAACAGCCGGTACAGGCGTGTCGGCTCCAGGAAGATCACCGGGTCGGGGTCCTCGATGGCGGCCAGCAGCAGGCCATACGCGCGCGCCGGCGATGACGGGATGACCACGCGGATGCCCGGCATGTGGGCGAACATCGCTTCGGGGCTTTCCGAATGATGCTCGGGCGCGTGGATGCCCGCGCCGAACGGCGAGCGCACCACGAGCGGACAGCTCAGGCGGTTGCGCGTGCGGTGCCGCATGCGCCCGGCGTGGTTGATGATGTTGTCGATGGCCGGATAGATAAAGCCCGTGAACTGGATCTCGGCCACCGGCTTCAGCCCCATCGCGGCCATGCCGATGGCGGCGCCGACGATGCCGGCTTCGGCCAGCGGGGTGTCCAGCACGCGCTGCGGACCGAAGCGGGCCTGCAGGCCGGCCGTGGCGCGGAACACGCCGCCGTTCACGCCGATGTCCTCGCCCAGCAGCAGTACGTCGGGGTCGTATTCCAGCGCATAGCCCAGCGCCTGGTTGACGGCCTCGACCAGAGTGATTTCAGCCATGGTGCGCTCGCCTCAGTTCGGGTTGGGCTGGCCATGCGGCGCGGCATAGCGCCGCGCGGTCGCCAGCTGTTCCTGCAAGGCCGCCGGCATGGTGGCGAACAGGCAGTCGAACATCGCGGCCGGGTCGGGCGGCGGCAATGCCAGGTAGGCTTCCACGGCCTGGGCCACCTGTTGCGAGCATTCGCGCACCAGCGCCTCTTCGCGTCCCGCATCCCAGGCCCCCAGCTTCAGCAGGTGTTCGCGCAGCCTCAGCAGCGGCTCGGCCTGCCAGTGCGCCTTGACGGTAACCTCGTCACGGTAGCGCGAGGCATCGTCGGCCGTGGTGTGGTCGCCGAGCCGGTAGGTGATGGCCTCGATCAGCGCCGGTCCTTCGCCGGCCCGCGCGCGCTCGATGGCCTGGCCCACGCGGTGCCGCACCGCGACCACGTCGTTGCCGTCGATCTGCTCGCCGGGAATGCCCGCGGCGATGGCCTTCTGCGCCAGCGTGTGCGCAGCCGTCTGGCGGCTGCGCGGCATGGAGATGGCCCACTGGTTGTTGTTCACGACGATGACCAGCGGCGCGTGCCAGGCGCCGGCCATGTTCATGCCCTCGTAGAAGTCGCCTTTTGAGGTGCCACCATCGCCGAGCATGCAGACCGCCACGCGCTTCTCGCCGCGCAACTGGACGGCGTAGGCCACGCCCGCCGCATGACATACCTGCGTCCCGATCGGCACGTTGTTGCCGAAGTCATGCGGCGCCGCCGCAAAGCCGCTGCCGCGCTCGTCGCCGCCCCAGTACAGCAGGCTCTCGGTCATGGTGACGCCGCGCACAAACTGCGCGGCGTGGTCGCGGTAGGACGGCACCAGCACGTCCTCGGCGCGCATGGCGCTGGCCACGCCCACGCCGACCGCTTCCTGCCCGAGCGCCGAGGCGAACGTGCCGATCTTGCCGGTGCGCTGCAACGCAATGGCCTTGAGGTCGAACTGGCGGGTCAGCACCATCGCGCGGTACAGCGGCAACAGCGCGTCCGGGTCGGTGGCGAATGGCGGGAGAGGGGAAGAAGAAACCGGGGATGCGCCCGGCGGGTCCAGGTATCGTGTGTAGCCGATGTCAAAGCTCGCAACCGTGCCCATGTGGGAGGCCTCCGATGTGCGTGTCAGGGATCCCGTGCGTTCCTTGTGGGAGGGCGGGACCGGGTCGGGTTGCATTGAGTTTAGGGCATGGGCACGCGCATGGGGGATCAAAAGCGGCGCCTGTGTTACTCCGGGCGCAGAAGCGTGGCCGGATCGGCCATGCCGTGCTGCAGCAAACGGAGCGCGTCGGCAGGCCGCATTACCCGGCGGCAGAAAACAGGAAAGGCTCCCGGTGGGAGCCTTTCCGTACGGGGCTGCGTTCAGCCGGTTCGCCTACTTCTGGTAAGCCGGCGGCACGAAGCCCGCGAAGCGCTGCTGCGCCACCGCCTTGAACTCGGCGGACTGGTAGGCCTCGCGGATGTCCTTCACGAACGGCTTGTTGAGGTCCGCCGTCTTCACCGCCACCAGGTTCATGTAGTAGTCGGGAATCTTCTCGAGCGCCAGCGCCGAGTTCAGCTTCAGGCCGGCGGCCAGCGCGAAGTTGCCATTGACGAAGCCATAGTCCACGTCATCGAGCGAACGCGGCAGCTGCGCGGCTTCGAGCTGGATCAGCCTGAGCTTGTGCGGATTGCTTTCGATGTCGCGCTCCGAAGCGCGGATCATGTCCGTGCCCGGCTTGAGGGTGACCCAGCCGATCTGCTGCAGGATGGTGATGGCGCGCGCCAGGTTGCTCGGATCATTGGGCAGCGACACCGTGGCGCCGGCCTTCACTTCCGTCAGGGCTTTGTGCTTGTTGCTGTAGATGCCGATCGGCGCGGTCGGCACCTGAACGACTTCGGAGAGCTGCAGCTTGCGGTCGGCGGAGAACTTCTTCAGATAGGCCACGTGCTGGAACGCGTTGGCGTCGATCGCGCCATCGGCCAGGGCCAGGTTCGGCTGTACGTAGTCGCTGAATTCGACGATGGTGACCTTGTAGCCGCGCTTTTCCAGCACCGGCTTCACGCCGTAGCGGATCTGGTCGGCGTACGGGCCGGCCGTTGCGCCAAAGCGGATTTCCTTCTTGTCCGGATCGGCCGCGCCCGCCGCCTGCATCACGCCAATTGCCAGCACGGCTGCGAACAGCCGGATCCCCTTGCCGATCTTCATCAAAAGCTCCCCGTGGTTATCAGAATGGCGCAGCCTTCAGGCTGCATGGTCGGGCCATTGTAGGGACGGGCAGACAAGCAGGGAACGAGTGTTTCGTCATGCCCATATGCCGAAAGCGCATATGGGCGGCGAGGGCGACGACGACGGCAAAGGCAGGCGCCGCAAGCAGGACTGCGCGCCCCGTGCCGGGACGCGCAGCAGCACCATCGCGCTCAGGCAGCGTTCAGTGCGCGGTCGAGGTCTTCAAGCAGGTCATCGATGTGCTCGATGCCGATCGACAGGCGCACCATGTCCTCGCTCACGCCCGCGGCCTTGAGTTCGTCGGCGTTGAGCTGGCGGTGCGTGGTGGACGCCGGGTGCGTGGCCAGCGACTTGGCATCGCCGATATTGACCAGGCGCGTGAACAGCTGCAGCGCGTCGAGGAAGCGCGCGCCGCCTTCGCGTCCGCCGGCCTTCAGGCCGAACGACAGGATGCCGGGGCCGCGGCCGCCGAGATACTTCTGCACCAGCGCGTGGTCGGCGTGCTCGGGCAGGCCGGCGAAGTTGACCCAATCCACCTTGGGGTGCTTTTGCAGGTGTCTGGCGATGGCCAGCGTGTTTTCGGTGATCCGGTCCAGTCGCAGGGCAAGCGTTTCAATGCCCTGCAGGATCAGGAACGCGTTGAACGGCGACAGCGCCGCGCCGGTGTTGCGCAGCGGCACCACGCGTGCGCGGCCGATGTAGGCCGCCGGGCCCAGCGCTTCGGTATAGACCACGCCGTGGTAAGACACGTCCGGCTCATTCAGGCGCTTGAAGCGCGCCTTGTGCGTGGCCCACGGGAACTTGCCGCTGTCGACGATGGCGCCGCCCACGCTGGTGCCATGGCCGCCGAGGTACTTGGTCAGCGAATGCACGACGATGTCCGCGCCGTGCTCGAACGGCCGGCACAGGTACGGCGACGGCACGGTGTTGTCGACGATCAGCGGCACCCCATGGTTGTGCGCCACGCGCGCAAACGCTTCGATGTCGACCACGTTGCCGAGCGGATTGCCGACCGATTCCACGAACACGGCCTTGGTGCGTTCGTCGATCAGGTCGCCGAAGCTCGCCGGGTTGCGGCCGTCGGCAAAGCGCGTCTCGATGCCCGACTGCGGCAGCGTGTGCGCGAGCAGGTTATAGGTGCCGCCGTAGAGCTGGCTGGACGAGACGATGTTGTCGCCGGCCTCCGCGATGGTCTGGATCGCGTAGGTGACGGCCGCCATGCCCGAGGCCAGCGCCAGCGCGCCGACGCCGCCTTCCAGCGCGGCCAGGCGCTGCTCCAGCACGTCGTTGGTCGGGTTCATGATGCGGCTGTAGATGTTGCCGGGCACCTTCAGGTCGAACAGGTCGGCACCATGCTGCGCGCTGTCGAACGAGTAGGCGACGGTCTGGTAGATCGGCACGGCCACGGCGCGCGTGGTCGGGTCGGGCGAGTAGCCGCCGTGGACGGCAATGGTTTCAAGTCTCATGATCGGGTTGTTCTTTTTCGGGTGCTGGAGCGGCATGCGTGAGGAAGATGCCGGGTGAAGCCACAACGTACGGTGCGCCGGGCCTGCGCATGGTAGCAGCGCATGGTGCCCGGGACCATGCGCGGCAAAGAACCATATTGCATTTGCTTATGCGCGGCCAGTGCCGCCGGGCCGGCCGTGCGCATGCGCGATCGATTTTGGCATTGGTCATGGGATGCCCGCATATGCGCCTGTTGCGTGTGCGGCTTGCATATCGGTATGCGCATCGCTTCGCCCCGGTACGCCGCGCCGGGGGCGCCCTGTCATAATTGCATTCATGCAAGGGATGGGGGACAGCTCGACGTGTCGCCCCCATCGCGGATCAATCGGGATTCACAGCAGGAGCGTGAAATGAAAGTCGCAGTCATGGGCGCCGGGGCAGTCGGCTGCTACTACGGCGGAATGCTGGCGCGGGCCGGCCATGAGGTGGTGCTGATCGCCCGCCCGCAACACGTGCAGGCCGTCGAGGCGCGCGGCCTGCGGCTGCAAACGCAGTCGTTCGACGAGCAGGTCGGAGTATCGGCGAGCACCGACGCGGGCGCGGTGCAAGGCGCGGACCTCGTGCTGTTCTGCGTGAAGTCCACCGACACGCAGAGCGCGGCACTGGCCATGAAGCCGTCGCTCGCGCAGGGCGCGCTGGTGCTGTCGCTGCAGAACGGCGTCGAGAATGCCGAGACGCTGCGTGGCCTGCTGGAGCAGGAAGTGGCTGCCGCGGTGGTCTATGTGGCAACCGAGATGGCGGGCCCGGGACACGTCAGGCACAACGGGCGCGGCGAGCTTGTGATCGAGCCGACCAGCCAGGGGGCGACCCTGGCCCGTACCTTCGCCGCGGCCGGCGTGCCAGTCGAGACCTCCGACAATGTGCGCGGTGCGCTGTGGGCCAAGCTGATCCTGAATTGTGCCTACAACGCGTTGTCTGCGATCACGCAGTTGCCGTATGGCCGGTTGGTGCGCGGTGAAGGCGTCGAGGCCGTGATGCGCGATATCGTCGCGGAATGCCTCGCGGTCGCGCACGCGGACGGCGTGCGCCTGCCCGGTGATATCGAGCAGGCCGTGCGCCGCATTGCCGAGACCATGCCCGCGCAGACCTCGTCGACGGCGCAGGACCTGGCGCGCGGCAAGCGCAGCGAGATCGACCATCTCAATGGCCTGATCGTGCGCCGTGGCGATGCGCTCGGCATCGCCGTTCCGGCCAACCGGCTGCTGCACGCGCTGGTGAGGCTGATCGAAGACAGGCCGCGCGCCGGCTGAAGCCGTTTCGATGGCGCGGGGGCCAATGTCCGGACATGGATATGCGCTGCCCGCATAAGGCGCAGCGATATCGTTCGTTGACCGCGTCAGCCGGCGTTCCCTACAGTGCATGGCTCGTACCCGCCGCGCGCAGTGCCCATCGGCATGCGTCGCGGCGCTGGCTTCCCCTCCCAGCGCATCACCGAGCCTGCCATGACTGCAAACCTCCATAGCGGCCAGCCGAGCCGCCGGCCCTACGTACCGCAAGCGCCTGCGGGCACGAATCGTTTCGGGATCCATCCGTTCGACGCACCGCTCGGTGCGGAGGTGATCGGACTGGATCTGTCGCAACCGTTGTCCGCCGAAGATTTCGCGCGCATCCATCGCGCGCACCTCGACCACCACGTGCTGGTGTTCCGCGACCAGCGCATCACGCCGGACCAGCAGGTCGCCTTCAGCCGCCGCTTCGGTCCGCTGCAGATCCACGTGCTGCACCAGTTCCAGCTCACCGGCCATCCGGAGATCCTGGTGGTGTCGAACGTGGTGGAGAACGGCAAGCCGATCGGCCTTGGCGATGCCGGCCACTTCTGGCATTCCGATCTCTCCTACAAGGACAAGCCGAGCCTTGGCTCGCTGCTGCATGCGCGCGAGCTGCCCGCCGAAGGCGGCGACACGCTGTTAGCCAACATGCACCTGGCCTGGGACACGCTGCCAGTCGAGCTGCAGCGCGCCGTCGACGGCCTGCAGGCCGAGCACACCTACCTTGCCCGCTATGCAGAGTTGCAGGCGCGCAGCCCGTGGCGGCCCGACCTCACTCCCGAGCAGGTTGCGCGGGTGTTGCCCGTGCTGCAGCCCATCGTGCGCACGCACCCGGAAACCGGCCGCAAGGCGATCTTCGTCAGCGAGCACTTCACCACGCGCATCGCCGGGCTGCCCGAAGGCGAGAGCCGTGAACTGCTCGACCAGCTGTTTGCGCACAGCACGCGTGCCGAGCACGTGTACCGCCACCGGTGGCAGGGGAACGACCTGGTGTTCTGGGACAACCGTTCGCTGCTGCATCTTGCCGCGGGCTGTCCGCCCGAACTGCGCCGCGTGATGTACCGCACCACCATCGAAGGCGACGTGCCACGCTGAGCGCGGTGGCGTAGCCGAAGGTCTTCCTGTTCCGCTTTTTCCGGAGTTATCCGCATGTTCCCATCCCGCTTTACCGCGCGTGCCCGTGGCTGGCCGCGCAAGCTGGCATTGCTCGCCCTCGGCGCCGGGCTGGCCGTTTCCGGTGCCGCGCATGCCGAAGGCAAGCTGCGCATTGCCGAGCAGTTCGGCGTGGTCTACCTGCTGCTCAACGTGGCGCGCGACCAGCAGCTCATCGAAAAGCACGGCAAGCAACAGGGCGTCGACATCAAGGTCGAATGGACGCAGCTGTCCGGCGGCGCCGCGGTCAATGACGCGCTGCTGTCCGGCGCCATCGATATCGCCGGCGCGGGCGTCGGTCCGCTGCTGACGCTGTGGGACCGCACGCTCGGCAAGCAGAACGTGCGCGGCGTCGCATCGCTCGGCAACTTCCCCTACTACCTCGTCAGCAACAACCCGAAAGTAAAGACGATTGCCGACTTCTCCGAGAAGGATCGCATCGCCTTGCCGGCGGTGACGGTGTCGGTGCAGTCGCGCGTGCTGCAGCTTGCCGCGGCCAAGCAGTGGGGCGACAAGGAGTTCAACCGCCTCGACAAGTGGACCGTGGCCGTGCCGCACCCCGATGCCACGGCCGCCATCATCTCGGGCGGCACCGAGATCACCGGGCACTTCGCCAATCCGCCGTTCCAGGAGCAGGAACTGGCTGGCAATCCGAATGCGCGCATCGTGCTGAATTCGTATGACGTGCTCGGCGGCCCGAGTTCGGCCACCGTGCTTTACGCCACAGAAAAATTCCGCAACGACAATCCGAAGACCTATCGCGCGTTCGTCGATGCGCTCGCCGAGGCGGCAAAGTTCGCCAGCGCGAATCCGGAAGCGGCGGCGGACCTGTACGTCCGCGTGAACAAGGCGAAGATCGATCGCGCGCTGCTGGTCAAGGTGCTGAAGAACCCGCAGGTGCAGTTCAAAGTTACGCCGCAGAACACGTTCGCGCTGGCCGAGTTCATGCATCGCGTGGGCGCCATCCGCAACCAGCCGAAATCCTGGCAGGACTATTTCTTCCAGGACCCGGCCACCGCGCAGGGTAGCTGACATGGCCACGCATAATCTGCGCGTGGTGTCCGACCGTGGCGCGGCGCGCGGCCCGCTGCTGCAGGTGGACGGCGTGTCGCTGGAGTACCGCACCGAGGAGCGCATCGTGCGCGCGACGCACCGCGTAAGCTTTGACGTGCATGCGGCCGATCGCTTCGTATTGCTTGGTCCCTCGGGCTGCGGCAAGTCCACGCTGCTCAAGGCCGTGGCGGGCTTCGTGCCGCCTTGCGAGGGCGAGATCCGGCTCGACGGCGAACGCGTGCAGGCGCCGGGGCCGGACCGCATCGTGGTGTTCCAGGAGTTCGACCAGTTGCCGCCGTGGAAGACGGTGCGCCAGAACGTGATGTTCCCGCTGCGGAAATCGCGCCGCATGTCGCGTGCCGAGGCCGATGAATGCGCGATGCATTGCCTCGACAAGGTCGGACTGGCCGGCTTCGCCGATGCCTATCCGCACACGCTGTCCGGCGGCATGAAGCAGCGCGTGGCGATTGCGCGCGCGCTGGCCATGCGGCCCAAGGTGCTGCTGATGGACGAGCCGTTTGCCGCGCTTGATGCGCTGACGCGCCGGCGCATGCAGGAAGAGCTGCTGGCGCTGTGGGACGATGCGGCGTTCACGCTGCTGTTCGTCACGCATTCGATCGAGGAAGCGCTGGTGGTCGGCAGCCGCATCCTGCTGCTGTCGCCGCATCCGGGGCGCGTGCGCGCCGAACTCAACAGCCATCAGTTCAGCCTGGCCAGCCAGGGCAGCGCGGAATTCCAGGCGGCGGCGCAGCGCATTCACCAGATGCTGTTCGACGTGCCCGCCGACACCGCCGACACCACCGACACGCAGGTGCCGCGCGAGCGACCGGCGGCGCGGCAATACCGAGGGAAGCCATCATGACTGTCTCCACCGCCGCCACGCCGCGTGGCGGCTTGCCCGAAGTGCGTCCCGAGTACATCCGCGAGCCCGAGCCCTTTGTCGCCATGCCGCTCGCGCGCGCGCTGCCGTGGCCGCAGCGCCTGTGGCAGCACGGCTGGCTGCGCAAGGCGGCGATCCTGCTCGCGCTGGCGCTACTGTGGGAACTGGTGGCGCGCGTGCAGGACAACGACCTGCTGCTGCCATCGTTCCTGGCGACGGCACGCGCCTTTGCGGCCGACATGGCCAATGGCGAGCTGCCGGGCAAGGCTGCCGCATCGCTGTCGGTGCTGCTGCGCAGCTATGCGGGCGGCGTGGCGCTGGCGTTCGTGCTGACTACGCTGGCGGTGTCGAGCCGCATCGGCCGCGACCTGCTCGATACGCTGACCGCGATGTTCAACCCGCTGCCGGCGATTGCGCTGCTGCCGCTGGCGCTGCTGTGGTTCGGCCTGGGGACGAAGAGCCTGATCTTCGTGCTGATCCACTCGGTGTTGTGGCCGCTGGCGCTGAACACCTATGCGGGGTTTCGCAGCGTGCCGGAGACGCTGCGCATGGCCGGGCGCAACTACGGGCTGCGTGGCGTGCGCTATGTCGTGCTGATCCTGGTGCCGGCGGCATTGCCCGCGATCCTGTCGGGCCTGAAGATCGGCTGGGCCTTCGCCTGGCGCACGCTGATCGCGGCCGAACTGGTGTTCGGCGCGTCGTCGGGGCAGGGCGGGCTGGGCTGGTTCATCTTCCAGAATCGCAACGAGCTGTACACCGATCGCGTTTTTGCCGGCCTGGCCACGGTGATCCTGATCGGGCTGATGGTGGAAGGGCTGGTGTTCACCACGCTGGAGCGGCTCACGGTAAGGCGCTGGGGCATGCAGCACTGAGTCGCTTGCCCGCCACCTCCGGCGAGAGTAGTGTACGGCTCCGATATCCACAGCGAGACCGGAGCCCGCCATGACAGAGATCCACCACGCCGCCGCCGAGGGATTTGCGGCCCAGGCCGCTACCTACGCACGCGGGCGCCCCGAATACCCGGAGGGCATTGGCGCTTGGCTGCGCGGGACGCTCGGTCTCGGCGCGGGCAGGACAGTCGTCGATCTCGGCGCGGGCACGGGCAAGTTCACGCGCCGGCTGGCCGCGACGGGCGCGGCCGTCATCGCGGTCGAGCCGGTCGACGAGATGCGCGCGCAATTGTCCGCGGCGTTGACCGCGGTGCAGGCCGTGGCCGGCACGGCCGAGGCGATGCCATTGCCCGACGCGAGCGTCGATGCCGTCGTCTGCGCGCAGGCCTTCCACTGGTTCGCCAACGACCGCGCCATGGCCGAGATCCGCCGCGTGCTGCGCCCGGGAGGCAAACTGGGCCTGGTGTGGAACGTGCGCGACGAGAGCGTGCCCTGGGTCGCCAGGCTCACCGCGATCATGATGCCGCTCGAGGGCGATGCGCCGCGCTTCTACAAGGGCGACTGGAAGAAGGTGTTCCCGGCGCAGGGGTTCGGCCCGCTCGCGCTGGAAAGCCTGCCTTACGTGCATGAAGGGCCGCCGCAGCAGGTCGTAGTCGATCGGGTGATGTCGGTCAGCTTCATTGCCTCGCTGCCGCCCGGGCAGCAGGCCACCGTGCGCGCGCAAGTGCAGGCCGTGATCGACCAGGAGCCGGTGCTGGCCGGCCACGCGCTGGTGGCGTTTCCGTACCGGACCGAGGCCTACAGCTGCACGCGTCTGTAGCCAGGCCGGCGCCCTCCCTGCACGGTGGCGTGCAGCACTCCGAACGCAACCGGGCCGCAGGGCGGCATTGCGGCATCCGGGCAGGCTGACGCGCGGGTTTTCAGGAGGTGTGCCATGCATCGGAGCCATGCCATCTGGCCGCCAGCCTGCCGCAGGCTGGGGGACGCGGCGTGGTGCAGGTTAAAGCGCTGATCGTAGTCGCCGGCGGTGCCAGCCTTGAGTCAGGAACTTCCGCAACGTCATTGCGATGCGTCGGAAGTCCTTGCTGGTCCGCTTGGGCAGATTCCCGCGTGGGACGGGCAGAGAGGAAGGGGGAGAAGCAGGACGCGTTGCGCAGCGGGGCGGCAGCGCGCCCCGCGCGGTTTCAGTGCATGGGCAACTGGCCCAGCGCGGTCAGCGCCAGTACGACTTCGGGTGACAGGCGGCGCTCGCTGCACTGCACGCCCGCGGTTTCCAGCGTGGTCCAGAGGTCGGCGTCGCCGGTGACGATCCGCTGCCTCAGATGAGCCAGATAGGTGTGCTCGTACGGCGTCAGCGGTCGCGGTGCGCTGCGCAAGTCATCCAGGATGTCGCCAAGCGAAATGTTGTGGAAGGTCATACCAATGCAAAAAGTAAAGCTGCGGCGGGAGGTAACGCATGATTCTATCCATGCCATGCAGCAACGGCTTAACCAAAAGCAGGCAATAACCCTTCTAATTCTGGCATGGGGCGCAGACGCGGCGCATACGTGGCGTGCGATGCCGCGCCATGTGCCTTAAGGCGCCTTTGCCCTTGCCGTGCGAACGATAAGGCGGGAAATGCTGTTGCGGAAAAACGCCATCTGTCGACGCGTGCGTGTGGCCAATAAGAACCCGTCCGGATCGGTGGCCGTGCAAGCGCGCGGATCTGGATGGAGTGAATGCTGAACATGTGCGCTGCCAGAAGCACCCGCGTCGCGCCGCCAGCGGCTACCGTAGTTCGGCCGGAATAAACGTGCGGCGCCGGTCGTATACGTCTATACAACAGCTATGAGGCGAGGTTGCAAGGCGGGCCCTCGCAACGGCCCCAACGACTGCGCAGGAGGTGGGCCATGTACGGTGCAGCAAGATGGACGGCGGCATGGGTGGTCAGTCTCGGACTTTGTGCCGGGACGCCCGCGCTGGCCGACGACGAATGGAGCACGGGGCCGCCATGCCAGCAGGTGGCGGGACAGGTGGCAGTCAACGGCCAGTGGCAGCAGGTGACCGGACTGGCCTGCCTGCAGCCTGACGGCAGCTGGCAGCTGGTGGACGACAGCGGCGGCGCGTTCTACCCGACGCCCTACTACTACGACGACAGCTACCCCTGGTACTGGGCACCCGTGGGTGTGGGCTTTGGGGCGGCGTTCATTTTCGTGGACCGCCACCACCACGCGCATCCGATGCACCACGTTTTCTTCCGCCACATGGGTGGCGCCGGCGGGGGCGCGCGCGGTTTCCGTGCCATGCCGTCCGGCGGTTTCCACGGCGGCATGGGCCGCGGAATGGGCGGTGCGATGGGTGGCGCACGCGGCGGCGGGCACCGCTGACGGCCGGTCCGGCATCCATTGACAAGGGCGGGCCTGTTCTATACGGTGACTGCTCGTTCTGTCATACCGGCGTGCACTGCACGCCGGTTTTCCGTTTAGCGCCAGCCCATGCCACGCAAAGCCGCCCAGGTCTCCGAAGCCGACAAGCACGCCGCCGAAGGCGGTGCCGTTGCCGTGGACCGTGCGCTGTTCGTGCTGTCGGCGTTCCGGCTTGGCGATACCTCGCTCGGGCTGGCGGAGCTGGCGCAACGCTCCGGCCTCTACAAAAGCACGCTGTTGCGGTTGCTGGCGTCGCTGGAACATGCCGCGCTGGTGCAGCGGCTGCCCGACGGGCGCTACAGCCTGGGGCCCGAAGTGGCGCGGCTCAATGCGGTCTATGCCGCGTCGTTTTCGCTCGAAGCCGTGGTCATGCCGGTGCTGCGCGCGCTGGTACAGGCCACGCGCGAAAGCGCCGCGTTCCATGTCGAGCAGGGCGAACACCGGCTGTGCCTGTACCGCGTCGATTCGCCTCAGCCCGTGCGCGACCACATCCGCGCGGGGGAACTGCTGCCGCGCGATCGCGGCGCCGGGGGGCGCGTGTTGCGCGCCTTTGCCGGCGAGGCCGGCGAACTCTACGAGCGCATCCGCCGCCAGGGGGTGATCGCGCTGGTCGGCGACCGCAGCCCCGATATCGCGGGCGTTTCGGCGCCGGTTTTCGGACCGGACGGCGCCCTGGCCGGTGCGCTGACGCTGACCTGCCCGGCCAGCCGGTTCCGTGAAGACTTCCGTGACGATGTCCTGGGCGCGGCCCGCGCGCTGACCCAGGGGCTGGGTGGCAACTTCCCCGATTTCCCCGAGATGCCGGCGGCAGCCTGATCCCGCTGCGCGGGCGGGTGTTGTGGCGAGGCGACCCGGCTTGTCGGGGGTGCCCTGCGACTGCCGCGGCGGGATATCATTCGCGATCGCCCCCTTCACCCGTGCCCTCATGTCGATTGACGGCGCGCCTCATGGCTTTGTTAAGGGATGTTCGTGCACCTGGACCAGCAGACCATTGCGGTCGTGATGATCGTGTTCTTTTCCAGCACGCTGGTCATCGCGGCTGGGCTGGTTTTTGCGCTGCGCGTGATCGAAGCGGGGCGGCTGTGGGCGTTCGGCCATGTCATCGTGTCCGGCGCCGGACTGGCGCTCGCGGTCAGCGCGGCCGGCGGCGCGCCGGACCTGGGCGTGTTGGGCGCGGGCGCCTTCGTGTTGGGCTGGCTGCTGATCTACCGCGGCGTGCGCGTCTACTACGGCCTGCGCTCGCACGCCGGCCCGCTGGCGGCGGCCGGTGTGGTCGTGCTCGGGCTGATGGCCACGTCCTCCGGCCTGCCCGACGGGCCGCGGCTGCTGCTGGCCGTGGTCTACGGCATCCTGGCCATGATTTCCCTGGCGACGATCGGGACGCTGGCGCGTACCGGGCGCGGGCGGCGCAGCATTGGCGCGCCGCTGGTGCTGGTGTCGAGTCTGGTGCAGTTGTCGACCCAGCTGGTGTGCGCCAGCCATACGATCACGCAGGCCGGCGTCGACCGGCATGACCTCACGCTGTTCTTCGCCGGCCCGGCAGGCTCGGCCTGGGCGCTGGCGCCGCTGATCGCGGGGCTGCTCGGACTGTTCGGATTCACCGTGATGGCGATGGAGCAGATCATCGCCAACAACGAAAGCGGCGCCCGAGTGGATGCGCTGACCGGCCTGCTCAACCGTGGCGCGCTGGACCTGTCGGCACTCGGCCTGGTGGCGCGCTGGCAGCGCGACGGCCAGCCGCTTTCATGCCTGGTGATCGATATCGACCACTTCAAGCAGGTCAACGACACCTTCGGCCACCATGCCGGCGACGCAGTGCTGCGTGAAGTCGCCCAGGCGCTCGACAACTCGCGCCGCGCCTCCGACGTGGCCGGGCGCTATGGCGGCGAGGAGTTCTGCATTCTCTGCCCGCACACCGACGAACACCAGGCCACCGCGCTGGCCAACCGTATCCTGCGCAAGGTCCGCGCGATCCCGCTGCCCGGGCAGGAATGCTTTGCCTCGGTCAGCATCGGCGTGGCGCAACTGCGCGGCGAGACGGGCAGCAAGGAGTTGCTGTGGCGCACCCTGTTCGCGGATGCCGACCGCGCGCTCTACCTGGCCAAGAAGCAGGGCCGCGACCGCTACGTGCTGGCATCCGCCACGTTCGACGCGGTGCCGGTGCCGTCGCTGGTGCACGTGACCAGTCGCGTCATGACACCGGCGGCCTGAGCCGCGTCAGGCCCGGGTAGCGCCCGGCACGTCGCGCTGCGGCACGCCGTCATACGTCCACAGGAACTGGCGCGGGATCGGTCCCTTGTTGCGGCCGCCCTGCTGCGTCTGTTCCCACGCATGCGCCAGGATGCCGACCGAGCGCGACAGGCAGAACAGCCCGCGCGCCAGCGGGGCCGGGAAGCCCAGTTCCGCATAGATCACCGCCGTGGCGCCGTCGATATTCAGCGGCACCGGCTTGCTGCGGCCTTCACCGAGCGCGCGTTCCACGGCGCGCGCAATCGCGGCGTAGCGGCCATTCACCACACCTTTTTCCGCGGCCTGGTCCACCAGCGCCAGCAGGCGCGGCGCGCGCGGATCCACCGGATGGAAGCGATGGCCGAAGCCCGACACGAACTTGCCGTGCAGGTCGCGGTAGTGCTGCAGGCCGGCGCTGACCGCCTGGTCCAGCGCGGCGCCTGCGTCGATGCGCCGCGCGATGTCCTGGTACAGCTCCACCGCCTGTTCGCCGGCGCCGCCGTGCACGTCGCCGAGCACGTTGACCGCCGAGGCCATCGCATTGTTCAGCCCGACGCCACACGTGGCTGCCATGCGCGCAATGGCGATGCTGGGCGCCTGCGGCCCGTGATCCACGGCCGCCATCAATGCCGCATCGAGCAGCTCGCCCTGTCCCGGGCCGGGCAGCTCGCCGCGCAGCATCAGCCAGATCATCTGCGCGAACGATACCTGGCCGATCAGCTGCTCGATCGGGTAGCCGCGGTAGCGGATCTCGCCGGGGCGCATGTCGATGATTTCCGTGCGCCACCAGTCCTGGGACATCTGCTGGCCGGGGTCCATGGTCTGGCTGGTCTCGCTCATACTGCACGCTCCTGTCTGAGGGTGTCGATTTCGGTCTCGCTGTAGCCAAGGCCGGCAAGGATCTGCCGGGTGTGCTCGCCCAGTTGCGGCGGCGGGGTGTCGACCGACGGGGCTTCGCGGTTCAGCTTGAAGCCGGTGCGCACCACGCGGATGTCGCGGCCCACGCCGGGCACGTCGGCGAAGGTGCCGATCATGCCGCGGTCGCGCACCTGCGGCTGCTCCAGGGTCTGGGGCACGCCCAGCACGGGGCCGGCCGGCACGCCGGCCTCGTTGAGCAGGGCCCACCATGCGTCGGCGGGCTTTTTGGCCAGCTCGGCTTCCAGTGCCTGCGTCAGCGCAGTGCGGTTCGCCAGGCGGGCCTGGCGCGCGGCAAAGCGTTCGTCCGCGATCAGGTCCGGGCGGCCCACCACGCGGCACACGGCCTCGAACTGCTCCTGCTTGTTGGCGGCGATGTTCAGCAGGCCGTCGCCGGTGCGGAAGGTGCCCGACGGACTGGCGGTGAAGTTCTCGTTGCCCATCGGGGCCGGGGTCTTGCCGGCGATCAGGTGGTTCGATACCACCCAGCCCATGGTGGCAAGCGTGGCTTCGAGCATCGACACGTCGATGAAATAGCCCTCGGTACGCTGGTGGTCCGCCAGCGACGCGGCAATGGCAAACGCCGCGGTGATGCCGCCGATGGTGTCCGACACCGGGTAGCCGACCCGGTAGGGCGCGGTCTGCGCGTCACCGGTGATGCTCATCACGCCCGACATGCCCTGGATGATCTGGTCATAGGCCGGCAGGTCCGACAGCGGCCCGTCCTGGCCGAAGCCCGAGATGGCGCAGTAAATCAGGCGTGGATTGTCCTGCCGCAGCGTCTCGAAGCCGAGGCCCAGGCGCGTCATCACGCCGGGACGGAAGTTCTCGACCACGACGTCGGCGCTCTGCACCAGCTTGCGGAACACTTCCTTGCCGCGCGCGTGTTTCAGGTTGAGGGTGATGGACTGCTTGCCCGGGTTCTGCGCAAGGAACGACACGCCCATCAGGCGCTGGTTCAGTTCGGCGTCGGCACCGAGCTGGCGCGCCAGGTCGCCGGTGCCCGGCGTTTCCACCTTGATGACCTCGGCGCCCATGTGCGCAAGCTGGTGGCAGCAGAACGGGCCGGCCAGCACATTGGTCAGGTCGAGTACGCGCACATGGCGCAATGGTTTTTGCATGATGGGTTTCCTGCGGAATGCTGGGATGGGGCGGGGCGCGGACTACTCTACGCGCGCGCCCGATTCCTTCACGATCGTGCCCCAGCGGGCGTTCTCGGCCTTGATGAAGGCGGCCAGGTCCTGGGCGCTGCCGCCGCGCGGGTCGCTGCCTTCCTCGCGCATCTTGCTGATGGTGTCGGGCTGGGCGAGCGCCTTGTTGACCTCGGCATTGAGCCGCCTGACCACTTCGGGCGAAGTGCCGGCCGGCGCCACCAGCGCCTTCCAGTCTTCCGCCTGGAAGCCGGCGTAGCCGGATTCCGCGACGGTCGGCACGGCGGGCAGCAGCGGCAGGCGCTTGCCGGACGTGACGGCCAGCGCGCGGATCTTGCCGGCCTTGATCATCGGCATCGCGATGGGCGGCGTGGCGAAGTAGAAGTCGGTCTGGCCGCCGAGCAGGTCGGTCAGCGCGGGCGACGCGCCCTTGTAGGGCACGTGCAGCGTCTTGATGCCGGCGCGGCGCGCGAACATCTCGCCGGTCAGGTGGCCCACCGTGCCGGTGCCGGCCGAGGCCATCGACAGCGGCTTGGCCCTGGCCGCCGCCACGAGGTCCGCCACCGTCTTGTACGGGGCGTCGGCGCGCACGATCAGCACCACCGGCTGGGCGGAGACCAGCACCACCGGCGCGAAGTCCTTCACCGCGTCATAGGGCATCTTCGGGTAGAGGGTCGGGTTGATCGCCAGGTTGGCGGTCTGGCCCATTCCGAGCGTATAGCCGTCGGGCTTCGCCTTGGCGACGGCATCGAGGCCGATATTGCCGCCTGCGCCGGCGCGGTTTTCCACCACCACGTTCCAGTGCGTAGCCAACCCGACCTTGTTGAACACCAGCCGCGACAGCACGTCCGTGCCGCCCGCCGGCGGAAACGGCACCACCAGGCGCACTGGCTGGCTCGGATAAGTGTCGGCGCGGACCGGCACGGCGGCCGCCATGAATCCGGGAATGGCGAGGCAGAGCAATGCGCGGGCCCACGTGTGGAGCTTGCGGCGGTGCGGGAAAGTCATGTCGTCTCCTGGCAGGTATTATATTCTGTAAGACAGAACAATGGTCTTATAGAAAGAACGTAGCCAGCATAGGAGCCGACGCTAAACGTGTCAAGGGCCGGATCCGGTCGTCATCTGCCACTACAATGGCGCCCGGCCTGCGCCGGCCATTGGCCGGCACGGGGAACTTGCAGTGGTTGTACAAAGAACGGAATCGATGATGTCAAACGCATGCGGCCTGGACTTCGGCACGTCCAACTCCACGGTGGGCTGGAACCGCCCCGGCCATCCGGCCGCACTCCTGCCGCTGGAAGACGGCAAGCTCACGCTGCCCTCGGTGATCTTTTTCCATGCCGAAGACCCGCTGGTGAGCTATGGCCGCGCGGCGCTGGAGGACTACCTCGCGGGCTATGAAGGCCGGCTGATGCGCTCGCTCAAGAGCCTGCTCGGCACCTCGATGATGGAAGACAGCACCGAGGTGATGGGCCAGGCCATGCCCTTCCGCAAGCTGCTGGCGCACTTCATCGGCGAACTGAAGGGCCGCGCCGAGCGCGCGGCGGGCACCACGTTCACGCGCGCGGTGCTGGGCCGCCCGGTGTTCTTCATCGACGAGGACCCGAAGGCCGACCAGCTCGCCGAGCAGACGCTGGCGGAGATCGCGCGCGATGCCGGCTTCCGCGACATCGAATTCCAGTACGAGCCGATCGCGGCCGCGTTCGACTACGAAGCCAGGATCGCGCAGGAAGAACTCGTGCTGGTCGCCGACATCGGCGGCGGCACGTCGGACTTCTCGCTGGTGCGGCTGTCGCCGGAACGCGCCAGCCGCACCGACCGGCGCGACGACATCCTCGCCAATGGCGGCGTGCACATCGGCGGCACCGACTTCGACCGCGCGCTGAGCCTGACGCGCGCCATGCCGCTGCTGGGCCTGGGCAGCAAGCTGCGCAACGGCAAGGAAATGCCGTCGGGCCAGTATTTCGACCTGGCGAGCTGGCACACCATCAATCTCGTCTACACGCGCAAGGCGTGGTCGATCGTGATGGATAACTATCGCGACGCGGCCGACACCGCGATGCTCGACCGCCTGATCCGCCTGATCCGCGAGCGCGCGGGCCACTGGCTGGCGATCCAGATGGAAGCGGCCAAGATCGCGCTCTCGGGCACGGACCGTACCGACGTTGACCTGCATCGCATCGAGCCCGAACTGATGCTCGCCATCACCCGCGACGAGTTCGACCAGTCCATCGGCAAGCTCGTGACCAGGACCGAGAAGACCGTGCAGGACATGCTGGTGACGGCGGGCGTGAAGGCGGATGCGGTCGACACCATCCTGTTCACGGGCGGTTCCAGCAGCGTGCCGCTGCTGCGTCAGCGGCTCGGCGAATTGCTGCCGCAGGCGCGGCGGGTGGAAGGGGACCTGTTCGGCGGGATCGGGTCGGGGCTGGCGCTGGATGCGGCGCGGAAGTTTGGGTAAAAAAGCCGTCGCTGCCGATTCGGAGTGCTTTGAGAAACACAGATGTGATGGCCACACAATCGAACAGGCGACTGGGGCGCGGACGCGGGGAGTGCCGCGGCCCGCTCCGGATGGTTAATACGGAAAATGCGACGGCCGGACCGACTGCACCTTGATAGAATGCGGCCATGGCCCGCTTGACTCCACCTCCCTCGCCAAAGGACCCGATGCCCCGTGCGGCCGATGCTGTCGGCCCGCAGAACGAGGCAGAGCATCGCCTGTATGAGCTCATCATGGAAGGGCTCAACAGTGGTGACGGGGCCGAGTTCGAGCGTGTAGAAGAGTTTGCAGCGGAGTTCCGCGCCCGCCTCCGAAATCGCACGCGCTGAACGATGGCGCTGCGCCTGAAGCTACGTCCTGCCGCGCGCAGCGACGCTTACGCGGCCCAGGATTGGTATGACGATGCGGCGCCAGGTCTTGGCGAGGCCTTCACCGACGAGTTGCTGGGTGTGCTGGCCTTTCTGGCCGCGAACCCAAGTGTCGGCTCCCGCCGTTATGCGCATTTCCTGCCTGACGAATCGCTTCGGGTCTGGCCGCTCAGCCGTTTCCCCTTCCTCGTGTTCTATCGAGTGAGCAGCAAGGTGCTGGATATTGTGCGCATCTTGCACGAGCGGCGGGACATCATTGCCAGCCTCATTGCGCATTAAGCCTGGCGGCGGCCAGATCCCCTCGCATACCCCAACCCCGACCGACAGTCCGTCGTACCGCCAGCAGACTCGCGCGTGCGGCACTGGCATCGCGCCCCAGCCGCATCAGCGCCGGCAGTTGCCACGGCGCCTTCAGTAGTCCCGCCATGACCGCACCGACATCGGTGCGCCCGTCGCTTCCCATGCCGGCCAGCGCCAGTGGCGGGACGGCGCGCGTGGCCGGATCGATCACCACGCGGCAGGCCGCGAACGGCAGTCCGTGGTTGCGTGCGACACGGGCGGCGATGTGAGACTCCATATCGACGGCCAGCGCGCCGCTGGCGGCGTACAGGGCAGCCTTGTCGGCAAGCGTCGCCACGGCGGTGTCCGAGCCGGCGAGGGCGCCGGATACCGCCTGCGGCAGGTAGCGCATCAGCGCGCGCATCCAGTCGGGATCGGCTGGCGCGGACATGCCGTTGGATTCGTCGCGCACACTCGTGGCAACGATGACCGCGCCCGGCGCCAGTGCGGGATCGAGGCCACCGGCCACGCCGAAGCTGAGGATGCCGGCGCATGCACCGGCGCGGCGCTCGATGGCCGCACACAACGCCGCGCCGCGCTGGCCGTACACGACTTCACTGCCCGGACCCGCGGCGATTTTCGCTTCGAAATCCATGCCGCAGACCACAAGCACGCACGGCCCGCTCATGGCAGGTGCGTCCGGGGTGCCGTTCACAGTCCCCACGCCACCTGGCGCTTGCCGCTGCGCTGCAGGTTGCGCTGCAAATTGCGATAGCGCGCCAGCGCCCACAACGGAAAGTAGCGGGCATAGCCGTGATAGCGCAGGTAGAACACGCGCGGGAAACCCACGGCGGTGAAGCGCGGCTCGCGCCACAGGCCATCGGGTTGCTGCGTGCGCAACAGGTAGTCGATGCCGCGTGCCACGGCGGGATGCGCGGCATCGCCGGCTGCCATCAGTCCGAGCAGTGCCCAGGCCGTTTGCGATGCCACGCTGGGCGCGCGTTCGTAGCCGCGGTATTCGAGCTTGTAGCTGTCGCCGTCCTCGCCCCAGCCGCCATCCGCGTTCTGGATGCCGGCCAGCCAGTCGGCGGCGCGCCGCACCGGCGGCGCTTCGCGGTCCAGGCCCGCGGCGTTGAGCGCGCACAAGGCGCTCCAGGTGCCGTAGATGTAGTTGGTGCCCCAGCGCCCGAACCAGCTTCCGTCAGGCATCTGTTCGGCCAGCAGGTAGTGCAGCGCGCGCGCGGCCGGTTCGCTCTTGTCGGGCGTGTCACCGGTCTGGCACAGCATGGACAGGCAGCGCGCCGACACGTCCGCCGTGGGCGGATCGAGCAACGCGCCATGGTCCGCGAACGGGATGTTGTTCAGGTAGAGATGGGTATTCTCGGGCTCGAACGCGCCCCAGCCGCCGTTGCCGCTCTGCATGCCGACGATCCATTCGATCGCGCGCGAGACCGCTTCGGTGTTCGGGTCCTGGCGTCCTGCGGGGTTCGCCTGGGCAGCGCGGTGCATCGCCGCGGCGACTACCGCGGTGTCGTCCACGTCGGGGTAGTGAGGGTTGGCGTACTGGAATGCCCAGCCGCCGGGTCGCACATGCGAGCGGCGCACGGTCCAGTCGCCGCGCACATCCAGTACCTGCAGCGGGCGCAGCCAGTCCAGCGCGCGGCCGGCTGCGGCCGTGGCGCGCGGCTCGCCGGCTTCCAGCAGCGCATGCGCGGCCAGCGCGGTATCCCAGACCGGCGACAGGCATGGCTGGCAGTAGGCTTCGTCGCCGTGGATGACCAGCAGTTTCTCGATCGAGCGCCGCGCCACGGCGCGGTCCGGATCGTCGGGCGGAATGCCGAGCACGTCGAACATCATCACCGAGTTCGCCATGGCCGGGAAGATCGCGCCCAGTCCGTCTTCGCCGTTCAGGCGCTCGCGCACGAAAGTTTTCGCCGCTTCGATCGCGCGGCGGCGCAGCGCGCCCGGCATGGCGGGCTCGGCAGCGCGCAGCAGCGTATCGGCACCGCGGAACAGCGAATACCAGCCGGCATGCTGGTGGGGTGCCCTGGATGGCAGCCGCACGGCGTCGCGCGGGGCGGTGAACAGCTCGTCGATGCCGATCCTGCGCGGGTTGCGCGCCTGCGGCCGCAGGCTGTTCAGCACCAGCAGCGGCACGATCACCGTGCGGGCCCAGTACGACACCTTGGACAGGTGGAACGGGAACCACCGCGGCAGCAGCATGATTTCCACCGGCATCATCGGCACCGCCCGCCAGGACATCACGCCAAACAGCGCCAGCAGCGTGCGCGTGAAGACGTTGCTGGCTTCCGCGCCGCCCATGGCCAGGATGGCAGCGCGCGCACGCGCCATGTGCGGGGCCTGCGGATCGTCGCCGGCCATCTTCAGCGCGAAATAGGCCTTCACGCTGGCGCTGACGTCCGAGCGGCCTTCATGGTACAGCGGCCAGCCGCCCTCGGCATTCTGGATGCGCCGCAGGTAGCGTGCGATGCGTGCTTCCAGCGCCAGGTCCGGCGTCTCGCCCAGGTAGTGCACCATGAGCAGGTATTCGGCGGGGATGGTGGCGTCGGCTTCCAGCTCGTAGACCCAATGCCCGTCGGACTTCTGCTGGGCCAGCAGGGCATCGAGCGCATGGCCGATACCGGCCTCCAGGGCGTCCGGGGCGGCCGGCGCGGCGGGTGCAATTGCAGCTCGCGGTGCGGCAAGGACGGCCTCGTTCATCGACATGCAAACTCCTTGTTCGGCACGACGCATGCGTGCCTCGAAGATGGTGTTCGGGACGCCGCCGGACGCCATACGCCAGGCAGCGGATCCCCTTGCGGCATCTTCAGACCATGGTGTGGCGCAGAACGATCCACAGCATCTGCGCGCGCGGCACGCGCACGCGTGCGCGCGGTGCGCGCCAGCCCCGCGCGCGCAGGCGCGCGAGCAGGCAGTGATAGACCTGGGACATGATCCGCGGCGATCGCACCGCGCGTGACGGGCAGCGCGCCATGACGGCGTCGGCCTGTTCATAGTGGGCCTGCGCCTCGCGCGCGACGGCCGCGCAGGCCGCGTCGATGCCGGCATGGGCAATGACTTCCAGCGGCGTAGCATGTTCCAGCCCCTGCACGCCCGCGGCGGCCAGTGCGGGCGCCGGCAGGTAGAGGCGGCCGATGGCGGCGTCCTCATCGATATCGCGCAGGATATTGGTGAGTTGCAGCGCCCGCCCGAGATGATGGGCCAGCGCCAGGCCGGGGGCCTCGTCCATGCCGAACACGCGCACGGCAAGCCGGCCCACCGCGCTCGCGACGCGGTCGCAGTACAGGTCCAGCGTGGCGGCATCGGGCGCGCGAATATCGGCGACCACGTCCATGGTCATGCCGTCGATCACGTCCAGGAAGTCCTGCTGGCGCAGATGGAATGCGTCAATCTGCTGTGCCAGGGACCGCAGCGCGGCCGGGGCCATGCCCACATAGCAGAGGCCGATATCGCGGCGCCAGGCATCCAGGCCGGCAAGCCGTTCGGCATGCGGTGCGTCGCAGTCGGCGATATCGTCGACGGCACGGCAGAAGGCATAGATCTCGAACATGGCCTGCCGCTGGGCCGCGGGCAGGATGCGCATGGCCGCGTGGAAGGAACTGCCTGACGATGCGGCCGGCGTGGCTGCACCGGCGATGGGGGCATCTGGCGTTGCGATTTGAGTACCGGCCACGTAACTCCTCGACACGCTTTTTTTCCGTCGTGCGGCATCGGCGGACCACGGTGCCGAGCCACGCTCACGGTGGATTGGGGGTCGGCCGATTATAGCAATAACCTCGTAACAGGCCGGCCGGGCCGAAGTGCCTCATCGGCCCGGCGCATAGCGCACGTAGGGCACGCCCCGTGTGGGGGTGGAGGTGGTCTGGTCGATCACCTTCTCGACGTCGGCGACCTCGCGCAGCGCGGTGAGGAACGGCGCAACGGCAAAGCCCGGACGGACGCATCCCTGCACCGTCAGCCAGCGTCCCCGTACGGTGATCCAGAGCGTGCTGTCCTGCCAGGCCGGCATGGTTGCGGCCAGGGTCTGCAGGCGCCGTTGCAGGCTTTCGGCGATTTCGTTGTCGTACTGGAACGCATTGGCAAGGCGGCAGCGTCCCTCGGTCCAGCAGTGGTTGCCCTGTTCGATGCGATGGTGCGCCTCGCGGCGCCATTCGGCCTCGCTCACGCGCGGGCCGGCCGGCTCCGGGCAATCGGCAATGCGGGTCGATACCTGCACGAAGGGGTCGTGGCCGTAGTTGGCCACGGCCTGGGCGCGGGCCAGTTCCAGCGGCAGCAGCAGCGAGAGGGCGACGGAAAGTGCCTTGACGCAGCCGGGTACGGAGCTACGTCGCGCCATGAAAGGCGCCGGCGCGGGTCGCCAAAAACAAAAAGCCCCGCTTGCGCGGGGCTCTTCGGTGGCGGGCACGTGCATGGGCGCGCGCCTGCGGTGACCAAACCGGATCAGACCGCCTGGATCTTCGTGGCTTGTTCGCCCTTCTGGCCCATTGCCTTGACGTAGCGGACCTTCTGGCCTTCCTTCAGCGACTTGAAGCCGTTGCCTTCAATCGCCGAGAAGTGCGCGAACAGATCGTTGCCGCCTGCGTCCGGGGTGATGAAGCCGAAGCCCTTGGCGTCGTTGAACCACTTAACGGTACCGGTTTCCATATCTTTTCAACCTTGAATTTCAAATGAGCTTAATTGCCCGCTGTACATCGTGCTCAATGCAGGAACCGCGCAAGGGTTGGTGAATGCCGATTCCTTTGCGCATTGTTTATGCCTTCCAAATGTCGCTGGTATGACAAACGAAAAACACCGCGGAACGACACATCGAAAGGCGTTGCACATGCGGGAAGCATTCTGACGAATTTTCCCGGCGTGTCAATCAGGCAAAGCGCCAAATCATGATGAGATGTTCCGACACGAGATATTAGCGGTTTCTACATCACCGTCGATTCAGTGAATTCCCTGAGAGACGCCCCTTTTTGTGCGGCTACGGCGCATCGCCCGGGTATTGACTGAATTGCAGTTTGCGCAGATGCGTCACCGAAGCCCGTCGCCCGGGCATAATGTCTGCCTTACAATGCATTAACCGGCCACTGCTTTTACAATTATTTACTCGTTTTTCGCATACCGCGTTTGGGGGATATACCTGCGCACAGGCAGGGATATCCTGATAACCCCGGCACCCAAAAAATACCGATTGGAAACGAGGGCGCGAGGGTTCGGCAACGGCCCATCGCACCACAGCGAGTCCTCAGAAGCGGATAATCCACTCGCCGAGCGCGTAACGGTAGTGGTAGTTGGGGCCGTTGAAGGATGCGCTGCGGTTATACCCGGCGCGAATGCGCAGAGATTGTGAGGCGCGAATCGGGCTTTGCAGGCCGATCTCAAAAAGCCGGGTCGGTTCGAGTGGGGCGTCGGCAACCTTTTCCCTGCCGAGACCAGCGACGAACGTTCCTGTCCAGCCCTGGTAGCGCTGGCGCCAGCCCACTGCGAGCATCGTTTCCGAGTAGCGATCCGGGTTGAAGTAGGCGCGGCCCACATCCTCCTGCGAACTGCGGTAAGCGCGGAATCGCGCCTGCAGGGTCAACCCCAGGTCCAGTGAAGGCTGGTAGATCAGTCGCAGGCGTCCGTGATCACGACGATTGCCGTCAGAGAAGTACTGCTGACCGGCCACGCCCACCAGTGTGACATGTGGACCGATGCCCTGGTCGAGGGCCACGCCACCGAAGGTGTAGTGGATACCCCGGTCCAGTGCGGTCTGTGTTTCCACCCAGTCGCGGTTGATGAAAACCTCGAGCGAAGTGCGCTTGGCCAGCGCCAGCCGGTAACTGCCATCGAGCGTTGCAAGGGTGTGTCCGCCTTGAGTAAAGACGCCACCTTCCATGGCCCAGCCATTCAACGTCGCAGGGTCGAGTTGCCGGCCAAGCACGCTCAGCTTTTGCCCGTGGCGTGTCCAGCCGTCCTGGTTGTAGCGATAGTCACTCGCTCGCAGGCCGAACAGGTTGTCTGCGTTCGACATGCTGGGAAGGTACTCGACCGACAGCTTGCGGATCGAGAATTTCTCGCTGTCGTAACTGGCCAGGAATTCCGGGCCTGCGCCCTGGTCCAGTACCTTCTCCTCTTCGGCTGCTGCTGTTCTTGTGATCGTCAACGCCAGCACGGTGTTCAGTAACGCGAATGCGTAGCGCCTCACTTGGTACCCCAGGTCTTTCGTGTCTTGAAGATTTCGTCGATATAGCCCAGCACGCTCGCCGGCTGCAGCAACAGGCTGTAGAAAATCATGTACATGCACAGGCCACGGCGGTTGCGCCTGACCTTGAGGCCCACGTCATCGAACATCTTCCTTTCGATCGTGAACATCAGGTAGCTCATGAGGAAGGCCAGCGGCAGCAGCGCCAGGGTCATTGGCCCCGCGATCCAGTAGCAGCCAAACAGGGCCAGCACCATCCCCGGTACAAAGCCCAGCGTGAAGGCCAGGTCCAGCCAGGGATAGAACAGGTTCCAGTAGATGAAGAAGGTCGACATGCGGGGTGTCAGCAGGATGTCCGGGTGCTGCCGAAACGCCTCCATCATGCCGCGCGCCCAGCGCTGTCGCTGACGTACAAACTGGCGCGCATTCTCGGGCACGTTGGTGAAGATGCAGGCATCCTCGCAGTGTCCGACCCGGTAGCCGGCCTTCAGCAAGGCCCAGGTCAGCACGATGTCTTCTCCCACGCATTCCGCCCAGCCGCCGACTTCGATCAGCGCACTGCGGTCGTAGAGCGAGAACGCGCCCTGGGCGACCAGCGTACCGTGGTACAGCGACTGCATGCGCTTGATCGCGGCAATGCCCTGGAAATAGTCCCACTCCTGGCAGCGCGTGAGCCAGTTCTTGCGCGAATTGCGGACCAGGATCTTGCCGGCCACGGCACGCGTGCCGGGAGGGTCCTGGCGGTAACGCTCGACAATGCTGGTCAGCGCCATCCGATGCAGATAGGAGTCGGCGTCCACGGTCACGACAAAGTCGTGAGATGCGAGTTTCAGCCCCTCGTTCAGGGCCCTGGCCTTGCCGCCATTGCGGGGCATGTCGAGCAGGCGCAACCAGGCATGTCTGGCCTCGGCCTCGCGCACCAGGCTTGCCGTGCGATCCCGTGAACCGTCGTTGATCACAATCACCTGGAGCGGGGCCGGATAGTTCTGGCGCTCAATGCCGGCAAGGGTATCCAGGATCGAGCCTTCCTCGTTGTAGGCCGCGATCAGGATTGTCAGTGGCGGGTAGCTGTCCAGCGAGCGGCGCGGAGGTCGCCGGTCCAATGTCAGGCTTGCGATCACGAAGGCATTCATAAAGCCTGGAACAATGGCGATGCCGCCCACCAGCAAAAGGGCTGGAATTGTTCCGATCCTGGCGCTGAGTTCAGACAGCCAGGTCTGTGCGGCCCAAACGGAGAAGGCAGTCCAGCCGATCGCGATGCACAGCGCAATGAAAAATTTGATACGCACCGGGACGTAGATGCGGGACGTGTCCGCGTTTCCCACTTCTGCCATGTGATCCTGTTTTTATTCTCTGTTGTATGTCATCAACCTTGGCAGGCTGGGCCGGGCATGGCCCGGAAGAAACCTTTGCCGGCGCTGCAGCGGAGCAGGTGAGCCATTGTTCCGACATCGGAATCCGAGTCACAACGAATCCAGCCAGGCGTGAACACCGAAACGGAGGGGGGCCGTGGATTGGACGAAAGCCTGACTGCGTCGCCTTTACGGTTGCGGCCGCTAAGCTGCAGTCCGGGCCACACGAGGTGGCTGAGGCCGGCGACCGGGCAGCTGGAGGCGAGTGATTATCCACTCAAAACGGCACAGGAATCAAACAGTTGCCAGGCAGTTGTATTAATTTGCCAACAAGTTCGAGCTCTAGCCAGTCAAGCATGGCGGAGTCACATTTCCCTGCGCAAAGCGGCCTGGCGCTTGCGCGGAGTTGGCGGTTTCTCGTCCATCTGCGCCGAGTTCCCGGGGATCCGTTTGTCAATCTCTGGGGCGGGCTGGCAAGCCATATGTTTTGCAAGTTGATGGCGTAAGTAGCTGTTGAGTAACATTGCGGATTGTGGCGATGCTTCGGCCAGCTCGCCGCCGTGCATTTGTGCATACCCGATGGCCGCGCCGCCGTGGTTGTTCAGAGGGCGAATACAGAGGATCAATTACGCACGATTCGCGGAAGCAATTTGCAGTCGCAGCAGGCAGAAGGGTGTGAGGATGAGGATTGCCTCGGTGGAAGACGATCCGGACCAGGCTCGACTGATCCGGAAAATACTGGTCGAGGCGGGATTCGAATGCGAATCCTATGCCACGGGCGCGGCCTTGCTGCGCGCGCTGCGCGAGCAGGCGTTCGACCTGCTGGTGGTGGACTGGCAGTTGCCGGATACCAGCGGCATTGAACTGGTGAGCTGGGTGCGCCAGACGTCCGGCGCCATGCCGCCCATCCTGTTCCTGACCAGCCGCACCGCCGAAGAGGACATCGTTGCCGGGCTCGACGTCGGGGCCGACGACTACATGCTCAAGCCGATCCGGGCCGGCGAACTGCTGGCACGCGCGCGCTCGCTGCTGCGGCGCGCCTACCCCGAGGCCACGCAGGATGCCGACGTCATCCGGCGCGGCAGCTACTGCGTGGATCCGCGCGCGCGCACCATCACGCTGGGGGGCGAGGTCGTCACGGTGTCGCCGCGCGAGTATGAGCTTGCGCTCTTCCTGTTCCGTAACATGGGCCGCCTGCTGTCGCGCGACGTAGTGGAGCAGGCCGTGTGGGGCCGCGCCATCGGCGCGGGTTCGCGCACGGTCGACACGCACATGTCACGCCTGCGCATCAAGCTCGCGCTGCGCCCCGAGAACGGCGTGCGGCTGACCTCCGTCTATTCGCACGGTTATCGCTTCGAAGAGACCGGCGCCGAGGACGAACCTCGTGCGTAGTGAACGATGCCGGCGTCGGTGTCACCTACACGGTGCACTTGCCGGCGCCTGACGACCGGACAATCCCTGACTCGCCGAGTTACTCGCCCAATTCGGCAGCGGCCCCGACCAGGGCGTCAGCTCTGGAGAACCCCAACCGCTCTCCCAGCGCCAGATTGGCCGGCTGCCACAAGGCATGCGCGTGCGCCAGACGCGTCGCTCCCGCTTCCGTCAGCCACACCGCGCGGCGGCGCCGGTCCGCCTCGGAGGCTACGACTTCCGCAAGGCCGGCGCCGACCAGCTGATCGACGTTGCGCGACATGGTCGACTGGTTCAGGCCGGCGCGTTGCGCGAGTCCCGCGATGGTGTCGTCGGGCGCCGCGGCGATCAGGCACATCAGCCCGAACTGGGTGCTGGTGAGTCCGGCCGGCTGCAAGGCCCGGTCCAGCTCGGAAGTGATCCGGCGCGCCAGCACGCGCGCCAGCAAGCCCAGGTCGGCGTCGAGCGCCGCGGCTGCATCGGTGCGCAGGGTCCGGGTGCCTTGTTTGCGCTTGGTCATGCGGCTAGTATATGCAAATACATTCAGTGTATCTACATGTAATTGACCGGGAGAATCGACGTGACAAGCTATCGCTATGGGGTGGCATCGCTGGCCGAGACCGCGGAGATGAGCGGCAAGGCTGTCCTGGAGGCCATCATCGACGGGCGGTTGCCGCAACCGCCGATTTCGCAGGTACTCGGTTTCTGGCTCACCGAGGTGGGCGACGGGTTTGCCGTGTTCGAGGGCGATCCCGGCGCGCACCTGTTCAACCCGATGGGGACGGTGCACGGCGGCTGGGCGCTGACGCTGATCGACAGTGCCACGGGTTGCGCGGCGAATTCCGTGCTGCCCGCCGGTACCGCTTACACCACGGTCGAGACCAAGGGCAATTTCTCGCGGCCGATCAAGGCCGACACCGGCCGCGTGCGTGCGGAAGGGCGTGTGATCAGCCAGGGCCGGCAGATCATCACGACCGAGGCACGCGTGCTGGCCGCGGACGGCCGGGTCCTCGCCCATGGCACATCGACACTGCTGGTACTGGGGCCGGCGAAGCCGGTCCAGGGGAAATAAGGGCAACCGTCGCAATACTTCCGACGCATTGGCGCCGTGTCATGCGTCAGGCGTCGGCAGCCGCCGCATCGCGGATCTTCACCGGTTCGCGCCCGGCGCTTCCGGAAAGCGGGGAAACAGGTTCAGGCTGGCTTGCGCGTCAGCACCGTCGCCAGCGCCAGCGCCGTTGCGGCCACCGTATCGACATCCGGCACATAGTCGTCGCGGATCCAGCGCAGCGCGATGTGCACCACTCCGCCGGCGATGCCGGCTAGCAGCAATGGGTCCGCGGTCTGCCCCGGCGGCAGCAGCGCCTGTGCGAGCAGGCCGCCGAATGCGCGCAGCGACTCGTCCAGCGCTTCGTCCACGCGCTTGCTGACGCCGCGGATCTCCACCAGGAACACCCTTGCGGAGCGTGGCTCGCGCTGCAGCGCGCCGAAGTATGCCCGCAGCATGGCCAGCGCGCGCTGCTGCCGGCCGCGTCCGGCGTCTTGCGCGGCATGCCCGATCGATTGCAGCAGCAGGTCGGTCACGGCGCGGAACGAAGCCTCCAGCAAGGCTTCGCTGTTGGCGAAGGACTCGTAGAAGTAGCGTTCGGTCAGCCCGGCCGCCTCGCACACCGCCTTGACGGTGGAGTTCTGGTAGCCGCGCTCGCCGTAGACCTGGATGGCCGCGGCGATCAGCTGGCAACGGCGCTGGGTGCGCCGCTCGTCGGCTGCTGCACCGCGGTAGCGGCGCGCGGTGGAGGCCTCCATGGGCTCGGTCGGCTCGGTCATGATGGGCCATTATGACATTCCCTATTGTCAGATGGCATCTGACAACCTATGGTGTCAGAAGTGACCGCATCCGGGATACCCGCCATGACCGTTGCTGCACCCGAAGACACGCTGCTCGATGTCCTGATCGTCGGCGCCGGCCTGTCCGGCATCGGCGCCGCGCGGCAGTTGCAGCAGCGCTGTCCCGGCAAGCGCTACGCCATCCTGGAAGCGCGGCAGGCCATGGGCGGCACCTGGGACCTGTTCCGCTATCCGGGCATCCGCTCGGATTCGGACATGTACACGCTTGGCTACCGCTTCAAGCCGTGGAAGGGCGCCAAGGCCATTGCCGATGGCCCGTCGATCCTGTCCTATATCCGCGAGACCGCGGATGAGGCGGACATTACCCGGCACATCCGCTTCGGGCACAAGGTGGTCAGCGCGGCGTGGCACAGCCATGACGCGTGCTGGACGGTCACGGCGGAGCGTACCGGCGACGGCAGCCTCCAGCAGTGGCGCGCACGCTTCCTGTACGTGTGCGCCGGCTACTACAGCTATGCGCAGGGTCACCGGCCGGCCTTCCCCGGCGAGGAGAGCTTTCGCGGCCGCATTGTCCACCCACAGTTCTGGGATGCCTCGCTCGACTACGCCGGCAAGCGCGTGGTGGTGATCGGCAGCGGCGCCACGGCCGTCACGATGGTGCCGGCCATGGCTGCAACCGCCGCGCATGTGACCATGCTGCAGCGCTCGCCGAGCTACGTCGTGACCCGACCCGGCGAGGATGCGATGGCCGCCCGGCTGCGCCGTCTGCTGCCGGAAGGGCTGGCCTATGCGGCCACACGCTGGAAGAACGTGCTGCTCGGCATGTTCTTCTTCCAGCTCGCGCGGCGCCGGCCGGAGCGGGTCAGCGAGCGCATGGTCGGCATGGCCGCCGCGCAGCTCGGCCCCGGCTTCGATGTCGGCAAGCACTTCACGCCGCGCTACAAGCCGTGGGACCAGCGCGTGTGCCTGGTGCCGGACGGCGACCTGTTCCGCGAGCTCCGCGACGGCCGCGCGTCGGTCGTCACCGATACCATCGAGCGCTTTACCGAAGGCGGCATCATGCTGGCTTCGGGGCAGACCCTGCCGGCGGACATCATCGTGACGGCCACCGGCCTCAGGCTCAATATGCTCGGCGACATCGCCGTCAGCGTCGACGGCCAGCCCCGGGTTCCGGCCGAGCTGATGGCGTACAAGGGCATGATGCTCAATGACGTGCCGAACCTGGTGCTGGCCTTCGGCTATACCAATGCCTCATGGACGCTGAAGGCGGACCTGACCGCCGAATACGTGTGCCGGCTGCTGCGGTACATGGACCGCCACGGACACCACGTGGCCATGCCGCGGCGCGATGCGTCCGTGCAGCCCGCGCCGTTCCTGGATTTCACGTCGGGCTATGTGCAGCGCGCCGCCAGCGTGCTGCCCCGGCAGGGCGACCGCAGGCCGTGGCGCGTGTACCAGAACTACATCCTGGACATGCTCACTATCCGCCACGGCCGCATTGCCGATGGCGTGCTGCAGTTCGACATGCCGCGCGGCGCACCGATGCAGCGCGAAACGCCGGTAACCCTGTCCGGCGAGGTCCAGTCATGATGATCCTGTTCTACGCGGCGCTGGCCCTGGCGGCGCTGTTCGCCGGCCTCTTTGCCTACACCCTGCGCAAGGTGCGGCGCGTCGAGGCCGCGCTGCCGCCCGACGGGCGCTTTGTCGATGTGCCCGGCGCGCGCCTGCACGTGGTTGAGCGTGGCCAGGGGCCGGCGCTGCTGCTGGTGCACGGCCTCTCGGGCCAGCTCGGCAATTTCGGCTACGGCATGATCGAGCCGCTGGCGCGCGATTTCCGCGTGGTGGCGGTGGACCGGCCGGGCTCGGGCTATTCCGTGCGCACCCCCGGCGCGCGCGCGGACCTGGCCGCGCAGGCCGATGTGCTGGCGGCGCTGATCGAAAAGCTCGGCCTGCAGCGCCCGCTCGTGGTCGGCCATTCGCTGGGGGGCGCGATTGCGCTGGCACTGGCCGCAAACCACCCGGACCGCGTCGGAGGGCTGGCGCTGCTGGCGCCGCTGACGCACCCGGCCGAGGCGATCCCGCTGGTATTCCGGCCGCTGACGCTGCGGCGGCACTGGGTGCGCCAGTTCGTGGCATGGACGCTGGCGGTGCCGATGTCGGACCTGCGGCGCGACGAGGTACTGGAGATCGTGTTCGGCCCCGATTCCGTGCCGGCGGACTTTGCCATGCGCGGCGGCGGCATGCTGGCCTTGCGGCCCAGCCATTTCGTGGCGGCATCGGAGGACCTGGTCGCCGGTGCGCCGAGCCTGGCACCACTGGTCGCGCGCTACGCGGAGTTGCAGGCGCCGGTGAGCATTCTGTTCGGCCGCGAAGACCGCATCCTCGATCCGGCGGCCAATGGCGAGGCGTTCGTTGCCAAGGTACCGGGCGCCACGCTGACCATGGTGTCCGGCGGGCACATGCTGCCGATCACGGCGCCCGGCACTTGCGTGGACTTCGTGCGCGAGACCGCGGTGCGGCTGCGCGATGCCGAGGTGGTGAACCCATGAAGCGGAAACCAAGCGGCCGGGCTACGCGTGCGGCCTCAGTGCGCCATGCCCGGCTTGCAGTCCTGCACCCAGCCGGCGACCCGGCTCGGGCTCATCGTCGGGCGCCATTCGCCGGAACCGCGGATCTCGACATCCGTTCCCTGTTGCGCCTGGCGCAGGTTCACAAGGTAGAAATAGGCGGTGTCGGCGCGGGTTGCGGAACCGATGCGCACATCCACCTTGCCCGGTTCCGGGTAGGCGACGATATTGGCGGCTTCCCCGAGCCTGCTTTTCAGGCACAGCGTCAGGTCGCCGACGCTGGCGTCGGAGTGAATCCGTCTGGCGTCCTGGGCCTCGAGGTACTCCACGTTGGCGCCGGTGGCGCAGGCGGCCAGCCATGGCACCGCCACGGCGGCGAGCAGGAGGATGCGGGTTGCGGACATGCAATTTCCCTTTGTGGATGCGACGCTGCATGCTACATGAGAATGTGTGGCGCAGGCCCGTCCGGACCCCATGCGTGGCCGGTAAACGCCCGCCGCCCGTGGCACTGAACCACTTTCGAAAGGAAGACGCCGATGGCTGCCGCGATTGCCCCTGATCCCTACAAGCGCGATTTCTCCACCGCCTTCAGTGCCATCCGCAAGCTGCTCAGGGACGGGCACGACACCACGCAGGTGTTCCTGATCATGCGCGCGCTGAACGGTCCTTCCATGCCGAAGAATTTCGCACGCCTGCTGGGCACGCCCGACGGCCGGCGGCTGGTCTACCAGCGCACCGAACTGGCGGTGCGGCTGTGCGACCCGGCCTACGTGGCGAGCTTTGCGCCTGGCACGGTGGGCGCGGCATACCGGGACTTCCTGCGGAACACGGGCTACAGCGCCGACGGCCTGGCCGAGGTCTCCAACCTCGGCCGTGAGCCGCTGGTCGAGGACGCCTACATGTGGTTCGGCCGCCGCACGCGCGATATCCACGACATCTGGCACGTCCTGACCGGCTACCGTGCCGACGAGAGCCTGGGCGAGGCCGCGCTGGTGGCGTTCAGCTATGCGCAGACCGGCGGCCTGGGCTGGGCGTTCATCGCGGTGGCGGCGTCGCTGAAGAGCCTGCGTGTGTCCCGCAGCCTGGCCTTTGCGCGCGCGGTGCTGGAAGGCTACCGCCTTGGCCGCGCGGCGAACTGGCTGCTGGGCGAGGATTACGAGGCCCTGCTGCACGAGCCGCTGGGCGCCGCGCGTGCGCGGCTCGGCATCGGCGAGGCGCCGCGGTACATGGCCTGCAATCCGCTGCAGGACTGGCACGCCTAAGAACCCATTTCAGCATGAGGAAGGGGACGCGTTCCATCCAGGCGTGGCGCAGGCTAGGCGTGGGCCGCCGGCCTTGGTCATTCCAAGGTCAAGGCCCGCAACGACGCATCATGCGCCACGCCTGGATGGAACCCGAAGGGAAGGCTGTTGCCGGGCCGCATGGCGTCGTTGTGGCCTCCTTGCGTGAATGACCACGCGGCGTCGGCCACGCCTAGCCCTGCGGCCCGGCAACAGCCTTCGCGCCCCTTCCTCATTCTGAAATGGGTTCTAAGGGAGGCGGCTTCACTCCATCTGCCGCCCGCGCCGCATGATCGCGGCCAGCGTATCCACGCGCGTCCGGTCGGCGGCCATGACGATGCCATCCGCAAATACCGGCTGCGCCAGCCGCGTCAGCACATCGCCCGGCGGCGCTTCGATCACCACGCGCGCACCGGTGGCGCGGGCCAGCAGCATGGTCTCGTGCCAGCGCACGGGGATGGCCATGTTGCGGGCCAGGTCGTCGGCGATCCGGCGCGGGTCGCGCAGTTCGCGCGCAAGGCTCGCGCTGAAATAGCGCAGGCGGGGCGGTGACAGTGGCACGGCCGCCATGGCGTTGGCCAGCCGGGCAGCTGCATCATCGAGCAAGGCGCAATGCGAAGGCACGTGTATGGCGACAGGCTTTGCCGCCTGCGCGCCGGCCGCCAGTGCCAATGCCGATACTGCCTCCATGGCCGCGCGGCTGCCGGCGACCACGATCTGCGTGGGCGCATTGAAATTCGCGAGATAGACCGGGCTTTGCGGCGTGTGGACCTGTGCCACCAGCGGTTCGAGCCGGGCGCGATCCAGGCCCAGGATTGCCGTCATGCCGTAGCCGCGCGGATAGGCTTGCTCCATGAGTTCGCCCCGCAGCCTGACGAGCCGCAACGCGTCGGCAAACGACAGCACCCCGGCCGTGACGGCCGCCGCGTAGGCACCGATGGAAAGCCCGGCGACCGCGTCGGGGTGGCCGCCCTCGTGCGCCAGGCAGCGCGCCATGGCCACGCCCGAAGTCAGCAGGCAGAGCTGCACCCAGATCGTCGAGCGCAGGCGCGCAGGCGTGTCCATGTCGGCAGCGGGCACATGCAGGACATCGGCCGCTTCCGCGAGCACGGCGGCGACGGCCGGATGGCCGGGAAGGTCCGCGAGCATGCCGGCCCGCTGCGAGCCCTGGCCCGGGAAGGCAAGCAGCGCGTTCATGGCGCTGGCTGCCAGGGGTTGGCGCACATCCTTGGCCCGTGCGCTGTCTTCAGCAGGACCTTGCCGCGCTGGCGCCGCCATTCGAGGAACGAGAAGCCGCCCTGCGGGGTGTCGACCTGGATGTCGAGCCGTGCCGGTCCGGCGTCCTGCAGCGCGGCCAGCAGGTCGATATCGGCCTGCGGCAGCGGATGGTCCGCATAGACCACCAGGTCGAGGTCGCTCTGCGCATGGAGGACATTGACGCGGCTGGCGAGCGTGAAGCCGGCACTGCCGCCCACGCCCCAGCGGATCCGGTGCGCGTCGAGCGCGTCGGCCGCTGCATCAAGCGTGCGCATGGCCGCGAGGGTGGCCAGTTCCGGACGCCGCCACGCACGAGAGCTGGCGATCTCCACAGGCGTGACCACGCGTGCCACATCGGCGGGGACAATCCACGTGCCAAAGCGCTCGGCACGCGAGGCACCGCGCAGCCCGATCGGAATGGCATCCGCGCGACCTGCATCGCGGCGCACGACCACCGGCGTGGTGGCCAGCGCAGCCGGCGACACCCAGTCCGGCAGTGCGACGCCAGCCAGGCTGCGCCGGGGATCGGCCAGCCAGAGCAGGTCGTGCGGCGCCGGGCGGGCCGTGCTCAGGCTTGCCATTGCCGCTGGAGGCAGTCGCGCACTGCGCGCGACGCCTGGCGATTCTTGCCGTTGCGCCGGCCGGAGAGGTCACGCGCACGGTCGCGCTGGATATCCGCGAGCGCCGCCAGGATGGTGTCGCGCGCCAGGTGGATGTCCGCGGGCTGCGGCGCATCGGCCGATGCCACGTCGATCAGCCGCCACAGGATGCCGAGCGTGGAAAAATTCTCGATGTCGTAGGCCATCGGCGGCACGGTGGCGGCCAGCGCTTCCAGGTCCTCGACCGTGCGCATGGTGATGCGGGCCGCGGCGTCCTTGCCCATCGCGTGCACCAGCACGCCGCTGTCGCGCAGCGCGATGATGCGGCTGGCTTGGTAGCCATGGGCCAGGAACGCGCCCGACATGGCCTTGCCGACGATCAGCGCCACCACCGGATGCCCGGCCAGCCGCGCCTGCGCATACGCCGCGGCGGCGGCGGCGAGCGACTGGTGGATGCCCAGCGCTTCCTCGCGCCGGCCATAGGCCTGGCTCGGGGTGTCCACCACCGCGACGATGGCGCGCTTGACCGCGGTATCGCGGTCCGCTTCCACCACCTCGCGCACGGCCTGGGCCAGCGACCAGCCTTCGACCAGCCCGACTTCGCCGTTGCGCGCGCGCGGGAAGCGGCTCTGTGCATCGGGCACCACGGCGATCCAGCGGACCAGCGTGCCGGCCAGATCGCCATCGGCGACCGTCACCGAGTGCGGAAAGCCTTCGCGATACGACGCGGCTGGCGCCAGCGCGCGCAACCAGTGCGCGCCGCGGCTTGGGTCCTGCTGGGGCAAGGTTTGGACGGTGGCGTTCATGCGTCGGACTCCCGATGGAAACGGACAAAAAGGCGCCGCGCCTCGGCCGGCGTCGGCTGGACGCCGGCGTCATAGTCCTGCAGCGCGGCCAGCGCTTCGCGACAACGCTCGCTGCGCGGCGTGGCGCCTGCCGGTGCGCGCAGTTCGCTGGCAACCGCGTCGCGCAGGGCGGCGCAGTCGTCGGCGACGTACACGTCGGCGAAGCCCGTGGCCACGCGTTGCGCGCCTCCCGTGAAGCTCCAGATGAACGGCCGGTCTCGCGAATCGTATTCCGCGATGCCCGCTTCCTGTTCGATCACGGCGGGCCCGTTCAGGCCCAGGCGGCCTTCCTGCGTCATCACCAGCGATGTGCACAGCCCGGCGGCGATCGACATGCCGCCAAAGCATCCGACCTGCCCGGCAATCACGCCGACTACCGGCTGGTAGCGCCGCAGGTCGACGATGGCGGCGTGGATATCCGCGATGGCCGCCAGGCCCAGGTTGGCCTCCTGCAGCCGCACGCCACCGGTTTCGAGCAGCAGCACGGCCCGCGTCGGCACGCCGCGGCGGTTGTCTTCGGCGGCAAGCTCCAGCGCGCCGGCAAGCTTCGCCCCGCCGACCTCGCCGAGGCTGCCGCCCTGGAACGCGCCCTCGATGGCGAGCACCACCACGGGCTGCCCGTCGATCTGCCCTTTCGCCACGATCACGCCGTCGTCGCTTTGCGGCACGATGCCCTGGCGCGCAAGCCACGGCGACTGCAGGCCGTCGAACGGCCCGGCAAGCTCGCGGAAGGTGCCGGCGTCCAGCAGCGCGCGGGCACGTTCGCGCGCGCCCAGTTCGATGAAGCTGTCGCGGGTCAGCAAGGATGCGGTGCTGGTCGGCGTGTTCATGGGCGCTCCTGCTGTCCGTGCGCATCGAGCGCCTCAAAGGCCTCCGCGAGCCGCATGCCAACCACCCCCGGCGTGGCGCCGAAGTCATGGATGCGGATCTGCATGGATGCACGCGGCTGCGCCGCGAACACGCGCGCGAGCTGCGCGTCCCAGACGCGTGCGTAGCCGTTGACGGAAGTGGTGATATCGACGGTGGTGACGCCGCCGGCGCCGGGTTCGAGCAGGACTTCGAGATCGCCCGATCCCACCACGCCGACGAGCACGCGGGTCGCGGCGGGCGGTCCCGCCGGAAATTCAAATCGCAGTTGTTCCATGGTGCCTCCTAAATTTGCGCGGTGCCGGTGCCGGTGCCGGTGCCGGTGCCGGTGCCGATGTCGCTTACCCGTGGCAGCCGGTCGAGGAAGATCGTCGCGGCGAGCAGGTCCGCCGCGCCGCCCGGCGAGGCGCGCCGGGCCAGCATGCCGGCGTCGAGTTCGCGCAGCAGGCGCCGTCCCGCGACCGTGCCGGTGCCGCCCGCCGCCAGCACGGCCTGCGCACCGGCCTGCATATAGGCCAGGCCCGCGCGGCCCGTGCGGGCCAGCACGCAGGTATCGTCCAGCCCGCTCATCAGTGCGAGCAAGGCATTGAGCCGTGCGGCGGCTTCGCCGTCGCCACGCGCGCGGCTGTGTTGCAGGACGGGCAATGCGCGCCGCATGACATGCGGAAAGCCCGAGCGCGCCTGCGCCCTGGCTCCGCCCACGCCATACGCCAGGCAGGCCAGCTCGCCCTTGTTGCCGGTGATGGCGGGGCGATGCCGGTCAGGCAGCCGCGCGATCGCGCCGGCCGCATGGGTGACGGCGCTGGCGCTGGCCCGTTCGCCGGTGGCCGCGACCTGCGCGGCCGCGCCGACCAGCAGGCCGAGGCACCAGATCGCGCCGCGATGCGTGTTCACGCCGCCGGTGGCAGCCAGCATGGCCGCTTCGGCTTCGCGCCCGAGCGCGCCGAGCCGCTCGCGCAGCCCGTAGCCGACGCGTGCCGCACGCTGGCCAGCCATGGCCATGGCGGCGAACGCTGGCCCCAGCGCCTGCGCGGAGCGCAGCATCAGTGCCAGCGTCAGGTCGGCGTGCGCGCCGCTGCCGCGGCTGTCGACCAGCCCGGGCTTGGGCGACAGCCGCGCCTCTTCGACGATGGCGTCGACCGCCAGACCGGCCAGCATCCGCGCGTGCGCGGACGGGCCACCCATTGCCGGGGCCGTTGCCGGGACCGCGTCCGCGGTCCACAGGATTCTTGCCGCTGCGCCGCCCATCACCAGCTCCGGAAGCGGGCCGGCGGCGCGTACAGGCCACCGGACCATTCGACCAGGTCGGCCATGCTCCTGGCCGCGAGCAGGCTGCGCGTGGCCTGGCTGCGCTGCACGCCAAGATCCTCGGGCAGCGCGATCAGGCCATCGCTGCGCATCCGGCGCGTCTGCGCGGGATCGTGCTTGAGGCCGATCGGCGTGACGCCGGCGACCGCGGCGATCATCCGGCGCCGCTCTTCGATCGATTGCGCCTTGTAGAGGTAGGCGATGCCTTCCTCGGTCAGCACATGCGTGACATCGTCGCCGTAGATCATGACCGGCGCCAGCGGCATGCCGCTTTCACGCGCGACGTCCACGGCGTCCATCGATTCGACGAAGGTCGGCTTGCCGCCGGCCTGGAAGGTCTCGACCATCTGCACCACGAGCTTGCGGCCGCGCGCGAGCGGATCGTCGGTCTCGATCAGGTCCAGCCACGCGGGCGTCGGGTGGCGGCGGCCGCCCGGGTTGTGGCCCATATTGGGCGCGCCGCCAAAGCCGGACAGCCGGCCGCGCGTCACCGTGGACGAGTGCCCGTCGCCGTCGATCTGCAGCGTCGAACCGATGAACAGGTCCACCGCGTACTGGCCCGCAAGCTGGCAGAACGCGCGGTTCGAGCGCATCGAGCCGTCCGCGCCGGTGAAGAAGATATCGGGCCGCGCCGCCACATACGGCTCCATGCCGAGTTCGCTGCCGAAGCTGTGCACGCTTTCGACCCAGCCGGTCTCGATCGCCGGGATCAGCGTCGGGTGCGGGTTCAGCGTCCAGTACTTGCAGATCTTGCCTTTGAGGCCCAGCGACTCGCCGTAGGTCGGCAGGATGAGTTCGATCGCGGCCGTATTGAAGCCGATGCCGTGGTTCAGCGACTGCACCTGGTGGCGCTCGTAGATGCCGCGGATCGCCATCATCGCCATCAGCACGTGCACCGGCTTGATCAGGCGCGGGTCACGCGTGAACAGCGGCTCGCAGAAGAACGGCTGGTCGGCCTGCACCACGTAGTCGACCCAGGAGCCCGGCACATCCACGCGCGGCAGGTCGGCCGGGTCGTCGACGATCTCGTTGACCTGCGCGATCACGAGGCCATCGCGGAACGCCGCCGCTTCGACCAGCGCGGGCGTGTCCTCGGTGCTCGGGCCGGTGTACAGGTTGCCGTCGCGGTCCGCCTTGTAGCCGGCGATCAGCACGACGTTGGGCACCAGGTCCACATACAGGCGCGCGTACAGCTCGATGTAGGTGTGGATCGCGCCGACCTCGAGCAGGCCGTCTTCCAGGAACTGCGAGATCCGGATGCTCTGCGCGCCCGCATACGAGAAGTCGAGCTTGCGGGCGATGCCGCGCTCGAACAGGTCCAGGTGCTCCACGCGGCTGACGCTCGGGATGATCATGTGCAGGCCGTTGACGCGCCCGGGGCTGACCTGCGCCAGCGAGCGCGACAGGAAATCGGCCTGCTTCTGGTTGTTGCCTTCGACCACCACGCGATCGCCCGGGAGCAGCACGGCCTCCAGGAAGGCCACGATATCGCCGGTCGGTATGCGCTTGCCCTGCGCGATGGCGGCGCCTTGCTGCTTGCGCCGCGCCTTGGCTTCTCTGCGGGTGTTCCACTGACGCCCCGGGGTGGTGCTGGTCATCGTGTCTCCGGCTTGGGTCTGTCTGATGGTGTCAACCATAAACAGGCGGAGACCGCGGAACAATCACGCGGGCGGCAGGATCGTTACGCTTGGCGGAAGCGAGCCGGAGCCTACTGTCCTTGCCGCATGGCCATGCGGCAGACCGCGGCCAGCGCCAGCAGATTGGGATCGCGCTCACGCCGGCGCAGGAAGCTCAGGGCGATGGTCTGGCGGATGTTGTCGTAGTCGGCCGTAAGCGGCACGAATGCCACATTGCGCGGCGACACGCCCTTCACGCGGCCCGGGAGCAGCGTGTAGCCGACGCCGCCGCCGACCAGGTTCATCAGGGAGAAGATGTCGCCGACCTTCATCACCAGCTTCGGCTGGAAATCCGCGATCCGGAACGCTTCGACGAAGCCGCGCGAGGTGGCGAACCCTTCGCTCAGCGAGACGAAGGGCTCGTCTCGGCATGTGCGCAGGTCCACGGCCGGCATCGCGGCGTAGGGCGAGTCGGCCGGCGCGGCGAAGAAGATCTCGTCCTCGAACAGCGGAATGGATTCGATCTCCGGGTCCGGCTCGGGCGTGGCCATCAGGGTCGCATCGATCGAGCCTTGCTTGAGCATCTGCAGCAGGTCGGCGTTCGAGCCCAGCACGAGTTCGGTGTGCAGCTCCGGGCGGCGGGCCTTGAGGTCGATGACGATCCGCGGCACCGTATGCGCCGTCAGCGAATACAGCGAGCCGATCTTGAGACGGTCGGCCAGATAGCCGGCGGCCTCGCGCGTGGCGCGGATGCCGTCGGCCATGGCCTTGAGCACTTCACGCGCCGTGTCCGCCAGCACATGGGCCGCATCGGTCGGGATCAGGTTGCGGCCTTCGTGCCGGAACAGCGCGCAGCTCGTGCCTTCCTCCAGCGAGTGCAGCGCGCGGTGCACGCTGACCGTGCTGGTTTCCAGGATCTCGGCGGCCTTGGCCAGGTTGCCCGACTCCATGAACGCCAGCAGCGCTTCAAGCTTGCGGAAGGTGATCTCTTCGCCGATGCGGATTCTCATTGGGGTGGCCGTGGTGGGGACGGGGCCCCCTATCTTAGCCGCGCTTAGCCGCGCGCGGCGCTCACGTGCCGGGAAGTCGGCGAAAGGGCCGGACGCCGGAACCAGGCGCCCGGCAGGCACATCAGGCGATGCCGCCGTCGGTATAGACATCGACCATGCGCGACGGCTCGGCGGACACGCCGCGGCGGTCCATGCCGGCAAGTGTGCCGTCGGTGTAGATGTCGAACGAGCGCGACGGTTCGGCGGACACGCCGCGGCGGTCCATGCCGGCAAGTGTGCTGTCGGTGTGGATGTCGAACGAGCGCGACGGCTCGGCGGACACGCCGCGGCGGTCCATGCCGGCAAGTGCGCCGTCGGTATAGAGGTCGAGCGCGCGCGACGGCTCGGCGGACACGCCACGGCGGTCCATGCCGGACAGCGAGCGCGAGTTGTCGATATCGCGTGTGGCGGGAGCGACATCGCGGGCGCCATCGGTGTATGGGTCGTAGCGGCCGACGCGGGCGCCGCTGCCATACACGTCGCGCGCGTCGGTGCGGAAGTTGTAGCCGTACTTGTCGCCGGGGAACGGGCTGTCGCGTGGATCGGTTGCATGGGCGGACGCTATGCCGAGCGCGGTGGCGATGGTCGAGGCGGCGAGAAACATCGTGGCCAGTTTGCGGGTCATGTCGGAACTCCTTGGCTTGGAAGGGAGGAGGAGAGGGGGCAGAACGCATCGAACGTTCTCTTCCTTTTACGCACGCCGCGTGCCACCGGATGCGATGGCGGAAAGTGCCGGTGCTGGCGCAAATCGGGGCGAGATCGCGGCATGGTGATGGTCGCGAGCCAACATGCGACGCTGGCGTAACCGCCGCGATCCGACACCTTTGGCGGCATGCCGGATCGGCTTTCGGGTGTTGCCGGGAAGGTTGAAATTCAACCGAAGCAGGCGGTGGGGGTCGTGGAGAGGCAGGTAGCGAGTGCTGCGGCTATGGCGGCGCAGAACGGGAATTCGCAGGGGGGAGGGTGGCAGTTAAGGGGCTGCCGATATCGCGCGCGCCAATGAAAAAAGGCTTGCCGAAGCAAGCCTTTTCCAAATCTTGGTGCCCAGGAGAGGACTCGAACCTCCACAGTGTTGCCACCGCTAGGACCTGAACCTAGTGCGTCTACCAATTCCGCCACCTGGGCAAGTGAGCTGCGCATTCTACCAGAGGATTCGGAGAATGCAAGCGGTGCGCCGCGAAGACCAATCTGCGCGCTAAGGCTGTTGTTGTTGCAGGTGTTCCTGCAGGCGCGAGAGCTCCAGTGCGATGCCGCCCGGAAAACCCCGGCGGTCCCCCCGCTTGTCGATCAGCAGGTCTTCGAGATAGGCGAGGATGCCATCGGGATGGCTCCACAACGCAGCGAGCTGGTTGCCGATGCGCGGATAGCGGCGGCACAGTTCCAGGGGCCGTGCTTCAGCCGGCAGCGAGGCCAGCCAGCGCATGGCCGTAGGGGTGAGCGCCATCGTGTCGGGCGGCACGGGCCGCCGCAAGCTGGGCCAGTCCGGTTGCGCCTGCGCAGGCGGTGCGCCGTCCAGGATCTGTTTCGCTTCCTCGACGGAAACGAATTCGAATGGGATGGGTTCCATGCCGGTTGGAATATCGGGAAGGGCAAATACAGGCCAGAGGCCGCCTCAAACAATTACGGTCTTTCCGGCAAATTCTTGATGCCAGGCGTCTTGCGGCATCACCATACTTTCTGCCCATTCGCGCCGCCGCAGTATTCGGGTTTGTGCCAGCTTTCGCGAGCGATGGCGTTGGAGTCTACTGGAATCACGCACAAGACGTGGCTGGATGGAAGATCGGGCTGCAAGTGTTGGCCCATCGCTTTCTGGTCGGATATGGATTCCTACGGAGACTACAACATGGTGACCAAGCAGGAAGATGCGTTCATTGTGAAGAATCTGCTCGCGCTGGCAGCAGTGGAAACGATCGGCGCGGCCATTGCGCTGGGCCTGGTCTTCAACGTCCTTACCTGAGTCTCCGACCGGCCCGCGCGTTTCGCGGCGGGCCACATCGCCATATCACTTGTCGATCGGAAGATTGACAAATCGCCCCGGGTCCGACAAGCTTTCGTCCATGGACCGCCGTCACAACGACATCGCGCAGATTATTATCACCATTCCTGGAATGGTGGGTTAGCGCGCGTCCTCAGATCAGTTTCCGCAAAAACCCGCCCCTGAGGCGGGTTTTTTGTTTCCGTCTCCTGGGCACGAATCCAGCACAGGAGTCCCGTCATGCCGGCACACGCCGTCGAGCCCGCCACCGAACACCGTGATGCCTGTTCGCCAGACGTCCTTGACCAGAACAGCTATCTCAAGCGCATCCTGAACGCGCGCGTCTACGACGTGGCGCGCGAGACCGAGCTGGAGCTTGCGCGCAACCTGTCCACGCGCACCGGCAACGCGATCTGGCTCAAGCGCGAGGACAACCAGCCCGTGTTCTCCTTCAAGATCCGCGGCGCGTACAACCGGATGGCCAACCTGGATCCGCAGGCACTGCAGCGCGGCGTGATCACGGCTTCGGCCGGCAACCACGCGCAGGGCGTCGCGCTGTCGGCGGCGCACCTGGGCGTGCGCGCCGTGATCGTGGTGCCGACCACGGCGCCGCAGGTCAAGGTCGATGCCGTGCGCGCGCACGGCGGTCCCACGGTCGAGGTGGTCCAGGCGGGAGCGTCCTATACCGAGGCGTGGCGCCACGCCATGCAATTGCAGAAGGAACTGGACCTGACCTTTATCCCGGCCTTCGACGATCCGGACGTGATCGCGGGCCAGGGCACGGTGGGCGCGGAGATCCTGGCGCGCCATCGCGGGCCGCTGGATGCCATCTTCGTACCGATCGGCGGCGGCAGCCTTGCCGCGGGCGTGGCCACCTATGTCAAGGCCGTGCGCCCGGAAGTCCGCGTGATCGGCGTGCAGACGCAGGACTCGTGCGCGATGGCGCAATCGCTGCGCGCGGGCCGGCGCGTGGAGCTGGATGATGTCGGCCTGTTCTCGGACGGCACCGCCGTGAAACTGGTCGGCGAGGAAACCTTCCGCCTGTGCCGCCTCTATCTCGACGATGTCATGACCGTGAGCACGGATGCCGTGTGCGCCGCCATCAAGGACGTGTTCGAGGACACGCGCAGCGTGCTGGAGCCCGCCGGCGCGCTGGCCGTTGCCGCCGCCAAGCAATACGCGCAACAGCACGGCATGCAGGGCGGGACGCTGGTGGCGGTGACGTCCGGCGCCAATATCAATTTCGAACGCCTGCGCTTCGTTGCCGACCGCGCCGAGATCGGCGATGCGCGCGAGGCCGTGTTCGCCGTGACGATGCCCGAGGCGCGTGGCAGCTTCCTGCGCTTCTGCGACCTCGCGGGCAGCCGCAGCATTACCGAGTTCAGCTACCGCATCGCCGATGCGCACACCGCGCATGTATTCGTCGGCATGCGCATCCGTGACCGCGCCGAGTCCGCGCAGATCGCCGGGGCGTTCACCACGCAGGGGTTTGCCACCGTGAACCTCACCGGCGATGAACTGGCCAAGCAGCACCTGCGGCATATGGTGGGCGGGCGTTCCGCGCTGGCCGGCGGCGAGCGCCTGTTCCGCTTTGCGTTCCCGGAGCGGCCCGGCGCGCTGATGACCTTCCTGCGCGCGTTGCCGCAAGACTGGAACATCAGCCTCTTCCATTACCGCAACGATGGTGGCGATGCGGCATCGGTGCTGGTCGGCATTCAGGTGCCCGAGGCCGCGCGGCTCGCCTGCGACAGCGTGCTGGCCGGACTCGGCTATCCGCATTGGGACGAGAGCGCGAATCCGGCCTACCGGATGTTCCTGGCGTAAGCCTGCAGGGCCGCTGCAGGAACCGGGTCGGTGCTCGCCTCTCCTCAATGCCTGGCGGCGGCCGCGCCGCCAGCGTCGGCGCGATGCATCAGCCGGCGCAGGCTCGGGTTCATCGGCCTGAGTGCCGCGCGTTCGGCGCATAGCGCCTGGGCCAGGCTCCTGCGGCCGGCGCGCAAGGCGGCCTCGATCAGCGTCAGGTTGATGACGTCGCGCTGCGCATGGCTGCCGCCGAAGCGGCTGGCGATCAGGCGCGCCGGCATCAGCCGCTCGATGGTGGTGTCGTAGTCGCCCTGTTCGAAGGCAATCAGCGCCTCTGCCACGGGCACGCCGACATCGCGCGCCATCATCGCGTTGGTGCCCGCGCCGGCCGCGGCGCCGAGCAGGGCGGCGAGCAACTCCGCCGCGGCCTCGGGCTGCCCGGCGCCAAGGCTGGCCATGATCGCGTGCACATCGTTGAACGCGTAGTAGCCGGCGGCGCCGCGTGTCTGCCAGTCGCTCGCCAGCGGCTGCCAGCGCGCGCCCGCGTCCACGCCGCGCAGGTGCAGCCGCCACAGCAGTGCCGAGGCATCGACGAGGTCCAGCGCAATGGCCGGCGCCGGGCGGCAAACATGCGCGTCATAGAGCGCCAGTACCGCGTCGGTATCGCCCTGCTCCAGTTCGAACAGGGCCAGGTGCCACCAGTTGTGCACGGCCAGCATATTGTCCTCGGCCCAGTCCTCGCGGTGCGAGGCGAGCCAGTTGATGCCGTCGTCGAGCCGCCCCTGCATCTCCATCACGTGCGCGACCGCGTGTATGGCCCACGGATCGCGCGGATTCAGGTCCAGCGCGCTGCGGCCGCGGTCCTCGGCGCGCTCGTAGAACTGGGTTTCCTCCAGGCCGAACGCATGCATGCCGAGCAGGTAGCTGAAGCCCGGCATCTCGGCGTCCCAGTGCGGCAGCACCTGGGCGATGCGGTCGCGCAGCATGCCGGACTGGCCAAGCAGAAAGTCACCGATGTGCGCGACCTGCACCGCGAGCAGGTCGAGCGGATAGTCGATGGCGATATCGCCGTAGCGCTCGATGGCGCGCGTGAACGACCCGTCCAGCCACGCACGCGCGGCGGCGATATGGCGGCGCTCGCGCTCGTTGGCGCCTTCATGCAGCGCCTCGCCGGCCTCGACGCTCTCGCGCAGCATCGGTGCGGCCGTGCCATCGCCCGAGGTCACCACCAGCCCGGCGCGCAGCGCGTGGCCCATGGCAAAGTCCGGTGCCTCGGCCAGCGCCTCATCGATGAGCGCGAGCGGATCGCCGTAGTAGCCGTTGAACAGGTGCAGCGCCGCGTCGAACTGTTCCAGCGAACGGGCATTGCCCGTCGAGACTTCCAGGCCGCGGGAATCGACTGTTGCCATGGCATCCTCCGTACGTGTGGAACCATCCTAGGCCGGCATGCGCAGGATGCAACGTGCGGCAACGCGAATGCCGCCTCGGCGGCGCATGGGCCGGCAGCCTGTGCGCCAAGCGCCGCTGGCGCGAGTGTCGGTTACACTGCCCGCTCATTCCACTACGCCGCCGCAACCGGATTCCCCATGAAACGAATCGCTCTGCTCCTCAGCGCCATGACCTTCGCCTGCGCCGCCGTGGCAGCCACCCCGGCCGCCACGGGCGCCTCGGCACCGGCGGCTGCCGCAGCGCCGCAGACGCTGCCTTCGGGCATGACCATCCAGCACCTGGTCAAGGGCACCGGTCCGTCGCCCAAGGCCACCGACACGGTCCAGGTGCACTACCGCGGCACGCTGGCCGATGGCACGGAGTTCGACAGTTCGTACAAGCGCGGCCAGCCGATCTCGTTCCCGCTGAACCGCGTGATCCCATGCTGGACCGAAGGTGTGCAGGCCATGCAGGTCGGCGGCAAGGCCAAGCTGACGTGCCCGGCGGCTACCGCCTACGGTGCGCGCGGCGTGCCGGGCACGATTCCGCCGAACGCCACGCTTACGTTCGAGGTGGTGTTGCTGGGCATCGGCGGCTGAGTTTTCGCCCTTATTGCTGCGGTGCCCCGGAGGCGGGCGCCGCAGGCACTGCCGGCTCCGCGGCCGGCGCGGATGCCGGCGATGGCGCTGGCATGGCGGCGCCTTCCGTTTCCTCGTCGTCGCCATAGTTGGGCAGCTTGCCGCTGCCGCCGTCGAGCAGGTAGCGCCGGCGCTGCACGTAGGCATCGCGCACGAACGCGTACTTGTCCAGCGCCGCCAGCGAGAGCAGGTCGGTCGCGCCGAGCAGGTTGGTGCGCACGTCCACCACGTTCATGGCAAACAGCGAATTGCGCCACGCCGGATCCATGTAGGTGGTCGGGTCGAACTGGAAATTCACATACAGGCCTACGCCGTCCCGGAACGAGCTCGGGCCGAAAAACGGCAGCACCAGGTAGGGCCCCGATGGCACGCCCCACGTTCCAAGCGTCAGCCCGAAGTCCTGCGAATGCTTCTGCAGGCCGGCCGGCGTGGCAATGTCGATCAGCCCGCCAATCCCCAGCACGGAATTGATCGCCACCCGCATCAGGCTTTCGGCCGCGTCCACGCCCTTGCCCTGCAGCAGGTTGTTGGCGAAGTTGCCCACGTCCGCGATATTCGAATAGAAGTTGGTCACCGCGGTGCGCACCGGTTGCGGCGTGACCGCCTTGTAGCCCTTGGCGACCGGCGTGGCGACGTATTGGTCGAGCTTGTCATTGACCTTGAAGACCACGCGGTTCATCGGTTCGAGCGGGTCGTCGGGGTTGGCCTGCGGGCCGGTGGCGCAGCCGGCCGCAAGCAGCGCAGCGAGAGCGAGGAAAGCCGGCCGTAGGGGCCGGCGCGTCAGTGAGGGGAGCGGCATGGTGCGGCGAATGAGTCGGGGGTTGTTTATCGTTATTCAGCGGGCGTAGCGTGAGGCCGGTGCGCGGGTTCGCGCGGGCGGCCCATCAGGATCGGCTGGAAGAACACCGCGCCGGCCAGCGTGCACATCAGTGCCAGCGCCAGCAGCTTGCCCATGCTCGCGGTGCCGGGATGCTGCGACAGCCACAGGCTGCCGAACGCCGTGGCGGTGGTGGCGGCGCTGTAGAGCACGGCGTGCGTGAGGCTGGACTGCAGCAGCTTGGTCTTGCCGTGGCGCCATGCAATCACATAGTAGATCTTGAAGGCCACGCCAATGCCCAGCAGCAGCGGCAGCGCGATCACGTTGGCGAAGTTCAGCGCAATGCCGAACGCCGCGCACAGTTCCAGCGTGACGATGGCCGACACCAGCAGCGGCACGAGCGTGCGCAGCACATCGCCGAAACGGCGCAGTGCAATCCACAGCAGGACCGTGATGGAGAGCACGGCCCAGGCGCCGGCCTGCGCAAAGGCCCCCATGATCGTATCGGCGGAGCCGCGGATGGCGATCGGGCCGCCAGTGGCGTTCGGCTCCACGCGCAGCACGGCATCCATGAACAGGTTGAGCGCGGCTTCGCGTTCAATGCCGTGCTCTTGCGGCAGCCTTGGGGTGATGCTGACCAGCGCGCGTCCATCGGGGGTCAGCCAGTCGCGCGCGATCTCGTGCGGCAGGGTTTGCTGCGTGACGGGCCGGGGGTCGAGCATCTGGCGCAGGCGGCCCAGCGCCAGGCGCAAGGGCAGGGCAATGGCCAGCTCGGCGCGGTCGCGCGTGGCGGCATCGGCGTCCGCGAGCCGCTTCAGCACCTTGGACAGGCGCGTTGCCTGCGCGGCGCCGGTTTCGGGGTGCTCGTCGGCCGCGATGGCGAGCTGGCGCGAGGCGTTGCGCAGCGCGCTGACGCGTGCCATGTCGCTGGCCGGCGTGGCGGTCTGCTGCGTGAGCACGGGCATCAACGCGGTGCGCGCCGTGCCGATCGCCGCGAGCTTGGCCGGCTGGTCGTCGGGAATGAAGGCCTGCAGCGTGACAACGCGCGCCACTTCGGGCAGCGGCGACACCTTGGCCGCGATCGCGCGCGCGGCATCGAGCGACGGTGCCAGCACGGTGACATCGTCGGTGCCCGCTTCCGGCGCATCCTTGAGCGCCAGCAGCGTCGCCATCGATTCCGAGTGCGGGTCTTTCAGGTGCAGCGGGTCGAAGTCGAAGCGCAGGCGCAGCAGCAGCGGCGACGCCAGCAGGATGGCGGCGCAGGTGAACAGCAGCACCGGCTTGCGGTAGCGCTCGAAGAATGCGTCGGCCGGAGCCAGCCAGCCAAAGCCCGGTGCCTCGGCTTCGCCGCGGGGCTTGAGGACCTGGATCAGCGCGGGCAGCATCGTGAACGTCGTCAGGAACGCCACCATCATGCCGACGCCGGCAATCTGCCCCAGCTCCGCGACGCCGCGGAAGTCGGTCGGGAGGAAGCAGAAGAAGGCGGCCGCCGTGGCCGCGGCCGCCAGCGTGAGCGGCAGCGCGGTCGCCTGTGCGGCGTGCTCCAGCGCCTCGGCAATATGGTCGCGGTCGTGGCGCTCGGCGCGATAGCGCACGCCGAACTGGATGCCGAAGTCCACGCCGAGGCCGACAAAGAGCACCGCGAAGGCGACCGAGATCATGTTCAGCGCGCCCACCATGGCCAGGCCCAGCGCGGCGGTCATCAGCAAGCCCGTGAACAGGCTGGCCAGCACCGCCAGGATCAGGCGGACGGAGCGCAACGCCATCCAGAGGATCAGCACCACCACCAGCACCGTCAGCAGGCCATTGAGCGCGGCGCCATCGCTGACCGAGGCGAATTCGTCGTCGGCCAGCGGCTGCGGGCCCGTCAGGCGCACGCTGGCCTGGTAGCGCTGGGCCAGTTTCAGTTCGGCAGCCGCGGCGCGGATGGAATCGGCGGCGGCCGCGCCTGCCTGCAGGTCGCTGTAGTCGAGCACCGGGCTGACCGAGACAAAGCTGAAGGCACGCCCTTCCTTGTCCGGCTTGAAGCTGTCGTCGAGCAGTCCGGCCCACGACATCGCGGCCGGCTTGCCCGCCAGCACCTGCTCCAGCGCGCCCGCGCTGGCGCCCAGCAGGTCGTCCATATCGGCCAGCTTGACCTGGCCCATCGTCAGCGGCAGGCCAAGCGTGGCGGCAAGCGTGTCGGAAAGCCCGCGCAGCGTCGGGTCGTGCGCCAGCTGGTTCAGCAGCGGGCGCGCCTGGACCAGTTGCTGCGTGACCTGTTCGACTTCGGCCGTGCGTGCGAACAGCAGGCCGTTGCGGGCAAAGAACTCACCCGCGCCGGGCTGGCTGACCGAATGGAAGTGCTCCGGATGGCGCCGCAGCGCGTCGGCGAGTTCGTTGGCCGCGGCATCGGCCAGTTCCGACGCGGGCGCCTGCACCACGGCCAGCACCATCTGCCCGCGCTGCGGAAAGGCCGCGCCAATGGCGGTATCGCGCCTGGCCCACGGCGCGTCGGATTCGAGCAGGCGATTGATGTCCGTGTTGATGGCGAAGTGCCGGGCCACATAGAAGCCGCTGGCGGCGGTGAGCAGCAGGGCCGCCACGATCACCAGCCAGGCGCGGATCGTGGCGAGCCTGACGAGGCGGGTCAGCAGCGAAGTCAGCATGGAGTGCTCGGGACAGGGCTTGAGCCGCGAGTATACCGGCTGGCGCGCGGTTGGCCCGGTCGCGTGGCGCATGCGGCGCAGCCGGAGCGGCAACCTCGTTCCGCTATACTGGCCCGGCATCCCCGGGCGCCATGCGGAGCGGGGCCCGGAGCCTTTTTCAAACGCATCTTGCAGTACACATCGGCATGAACAGATTCGGTTTGATTTCCCTTGCGCCGATTGCGGCGGTCGCCATGGTGGCCACGGTGCAGGCGCAGACGGTGCAGCCCGGCGACCTCAAGGCCGCGCCGGAACGACTGGTGCAGGCGGCGGTGGAAGGCACGATCACGACGATCCAGACCAACCCCGAAACCCGCGGCGGCGACCTGGCGAAGATCACCGCGGTGGTCCAGAAGCAATTCCTGCCCTATACGGATTTCGGCCGCACCACGCGGCTGGCGGTCGGCAGCGCATGGCGCAATGCCACGCCGGAACAGCAGAAGCAACTCCACGAGCAATTCACGACGCTGCTGGTGCGCAGCTACGCGGTGTCGTTGTCGCAGCTGCGCGAGCAGAACGTCAAGTTCCGCTTCAAGCCGGCGCAGGCCGGGGGCGGATCGGGCGACATGGTGGTCGAGTCGCGCGTGCTCAACAACGGCGACGAGATGCAGATCGACTACCGCCTGCAGCGTACGCCCGGCGGCTGGAAGATCTACGACATCAACATGATGGGCGCGTGGCTGATCGAGGTGTACCGCAAGCAGTTTGCCGATATCGTCGCGCGCGGCGGTGTCGACGGGCTGGTGAAGTACCTCGTCGACCATAACGCGCGGCAGGCGGGCTAGGCTGCAGCGCTCACTGCGCGGTGCCGCCGGCCGTCCCACGCCGCCAGCGCCGCAGTTCCACCCATTGCCACGACAGCAGCGCGGGCACGCCGAACAGGACTTCGCGCGCGCGCTTGACCAGGGCCAGTGCCAGCGACACCTGGGCGTCCAGGCCCAGCGCCTGGCCGAGCAGCATCACCACGGCTTCCTGCACGCCCAGCCCGGCCGGCACGAAGAAGGCCATGTGTCGCACGGCCTGGGTCAGCGCCTCGATCGCGATGGCCTGCCAGAACGGCACGGGGTGCCCCAGCAGCATCAGCGCGAACCAGACCTCCAGCGTGCCGCTGACCATTCCGGCCAGTTGCCAGCCCAATGCCCCCAGCAGTTCGCGCCGGCGCCGGTTGAGCGCGCGGATCTGGGCATCGAGCCGTGCACCGTCGATCATCGCGACGATGCGGTGATCCTCGCCAAACAGCTTGCGCGCCGCGCCTTCCAGTTTCTCGAACACCGACGTATGCCGCAGCGACAGCGCGAACGCTACCGGCACCGGCAGGGACAGCGCCAGCCCGGTCAGGATGACCCACGCCTGGGCACGGTCCTGCAGCGCGGCGAGCAGCATCAGCACGCCCAGCGCCGAGAACAGGTACTGGGCGAAGATCGTGATCATCACTTCAACGACGATGGTGGCCGTGACCGCCGTGGTGTCCTGCAGGCGCAGGCGGCTCAGCCGCACGCCGACCAGTTCGCCGCCCACGCTCATGGTGGGCAGCAGGCGGCCCACGGCTTCGCGCACGGCGGCTACCCACGTCAGGAAGCCGAGGCCCGCTTTTTCCTCGGGGTCGGCCGAGGTCAGCAGCACGCGCCAGCCCTGCGCGTCCAGCGCCAGGGGCAGCGCATGTAGCGGCACCAGTAGCAAGAGCAGCCAGCCGCCCTGCGCCATCACCGTGGCGATGTCGCCGATGCCCTCGTGCACGACCAGGGCGGTGAACGCGAGCAGGCCCAGCAGGCCAGTCAGATAGGCGATGCGTTTCATGTGAGAGGAATCAGGCCGTGGCCAGCACGTCGGCAAAGCCGCCGCGCCGCACCCCGGCCGCATCGAGGGCCGCGCGCACGCGCGGCGACAGCAGCGCAGCCAGTTCGTCGGCGTGGCGGTAGCCGGCCATGGTCGGCGCGATGGCCGCGCCCGATGTGACAGCCGGATGCAGGTAGATTTCCCCGATGCCGTAAGGCAGCTTCGCCAGCGTGGCGAGCAGCACCGCCTCGTCCATGGCACCGCTGCGCGCCATGCCGACCACGTAGTCATTGTGCGCGATGCCGGCGCGCCGCAGCCGCCGGCGCAGCAGCGCCAGCCACGGGCGCAGCAGCAGCGGCGCGTCGGATTCCAGCGGCAGCCGCACGGCGCGCAGGCCGAATTCACGGCCGATCGACAGGATCAGCGACAGCACGGTCGGATGCAGGTGGAAATGCTTGTGCGTATTGACGTGGTCCAGCGGCAGGCCGGTCGCGGCAAACGCCTCGAACTGCGCGCGGATCTCCGCGGCGAGCTGGCGGCGCACATGCGGCAGGAAGAAGAAACGGCAACCGTCGCGCGCCATGGCCGAACCGAAGCGGCCGTGCGCATCGACGAGGTCGGGAATGGCCGCGCGCGGCAGCATCGCCGGGCCATCGGCCAGCACCACATGCAGGCCCACGCGCAGCGAAGGCAGGCGCCGCGCGCGCGCCACGGCGTCGGCGGCTTCGGGCGCGGACACCATCAGGCTGGCCGCGTTGAGCACGCCGTCGCGATGCGCGAGCTCCACCGCCTCGTTGACGGCGGTATGCAGGCCGAAGTCGTCGGCGGTGATGATCAGGCCGCGCGCGGGACGCGCGGCGGTGGCGGTGCTTTGCGGCAGCAGGATCAGGCCTCGCGCGAACGCAGGAAGCGGAAGAACTCCACGCCTTCGCGCAGGCGCCGCTTCATCATGTCCCAGCTGCCGAGCATCTCGCGCACGATCTCCCAGATCTTGCCGGGACGGAAGTAGAACTGTTTATAGAAGCGCTCCACGCCACCGTAGATCTCTTCCTTCGACAGGTGCGGGTAACTGATCGCCGCCAGCTGCACGCCCTTGTCGTTGACGAGGTTGATGACCTTGTTCTCCTCGAGCCAGCCGTTGTCGACCGCCTGCCGGTACAGCGTGGTGCCGGGGTAGGGCGCCGCCAGCGACACCTGGATGGTGTGCGGGTTGATCTCCTTGGCGTAGGCGATGGTCTTCTCGATGGTCTCCTGTGTCTCGCCCGGAAGGCCAAGGATGAAGGTGCCGTGGATCTGGATGCCAAGCTTGCGGCAGTCTTCGGTGAAGCGGCGCGCGATGTCCGTGCGCAGGCCCTTCTTGATGTTCAGCAGAATCTGGTCGTCGCCCGACTCATAGCCGACCAGCAGCAGGCGCAGGCCGTTCTCCTTCATGATCTTGAGCGTGCCGTACGGCACGTTGGCCTTGGCGTTGCACGACCAGGTCACGCCCAGCTTGCCGAGCCCGCGCGCGATCTCCTCCACGCGCGGCTTGAAGTCGGTGAAGGTATCGTCGTCGAACATGATCTCCTTTACCTCGGGCATGTTCTCCTTGATCCATTTCACCTCGGCGATCACGCTTTCGGCCGAGCGCGTGCGGTAGCGGTGCCCGCCAACCGTCTGCGGCCACAGGCAGAACGTGCAGCGCGAACGGCAGCCGCGCCCCGTGTAGATCGACACGTAGGGGTGCTTCAGGTAGCCGATGAAGTAGTTCTCGATCTTCAGGTCGCGCTGGTAGACAGGCGCCACGAAGGGCAGCTCGTCCATGTTCTCGATCATCGGGCGCTGGCCGTTGTGCTCGAGCGACCCGTCGGGCAGCCGGTACGACAGCCCCAGGATGTCCTTGAGCGGCTTGCCGGCGGCAACGTCCTGGCAGGTGTAGTCGAATTCCTCGCGGCAGACGAAGTCGATCGCTTCGCTCGCGCCGAGCGTGCCGCCCGGGTCGACCGCGGGCTTGGCGCCGACCATGCCGATCATCACGCCGGGTTTGCGCTTCTTCAATTCCTCGGCGAACCTGGCGTCGGTCGGGAACGACGGCGTGCTGGTGTGGAGGATGACCAGGTCGTAGTCGACGGCGATGTCCAGCGTCTGCTGCGGCGTCAGTTCGTCGGCGGGCGCGTCGAGCACGCGGCTGCCGGGCACCAGCGCGGCGGGCTGTGCCAGCCAGGTCGGGTACCAGAACGACTTGATCTCGCGCTTGGCCTGGTAGCGCGAACCGGCGCCGCCGTCGAAGCCATCGAAGGAGGGGGCCTGGAGGAACAGTGTTTTTTTCATAGCGGCCGCTTTTTCGTGATGCCGTTGGATGACGATAGGGGGGACGGGGATCTGGTCCGCTCGGCGGATTGCGGATCCCGCACCGACATCACCTGCTCGCGCCATTGCACGCGTGTGCCGGCGAGGGCGCAAAGCCATCCCGCGAACAGCAGCATGTCGCGCAGCGGCGCCCGCAGGGCGGCCGCGAGCGTGCCGGCCGTCGAGCCGCGCGCGATGACGCCGGCCAGCGCGACGGCGAATAACGCCGGCGTCGGCGACAACGCCAAGCCCAGCGCCAGCATCGGCCAGGTGAAGGTGATGAAGGTAAATGCGAAGCCCGCCGGGTTCAGCGAGCGGATGGTGCGCAGCCAGCGCAGTTCGTGCGTCCAGAGCTCGGACAGCCGCGTCTCGGTCACGTCGGTGCTGACCACCACGTCGGACAGCATCGTGCGCAGTCCCGCCTGCCGGGTCAGTTCGCCCAGCCAGAAGTCATCGGCGAGCCGGTCGGACAGCGACGCGAAGCCGCCGATCTGCGTCAGGGTGTCGCGGCGTAGCGCGATGGTGGCGCCGAAGGCAAAGCGGCGCGAACCGCCGGCGTGCGCGATGCGCACCGACGGCGCGAACCAGTCGTCGATGAACTGCGCGCCGAGCTTTGCCCAGAAGGCATCGACGGGGCGCCCGCGATACAGGCAGGTGACGATGCCGACGCCGGCGTCGGCCAGCGGCGCGGTGACATGCGCCAGGTAGTCGGGCGGTACGGCGATGTCGCTGTCCGCCACGACCAGCAGGTCATGGCGCGCCTGTGCCGCCAGGTTGATCAGGTTGCTGACCTTGAGGTTGCTGCCGTGCACGCGCGGGTCGATGACCAGCTGGATGTCGGTGCCGGGGAAGTCCTGCTGCAAGCGCCGCACGACGGCGATGGCGGGATCGTCCGGGTCACGCACGCCGCATACGATCTGCTGGCCAGTGACCGATTGCCGGCACAGCGTGGCCAGGTTGTCGTACAGGCGCGGCTCGTCCCCGCACAGCGGCTTGAGCACGCTGGCGCGCACTTCGCCGGCTTTGGCCGGGGGCGCGGCGCGCGTGCTCGCGCGCCGCGTCAGCACGGCGGCGGCCATGGCATAGCCCGCCGACACGCAGGTCAGCGCGCTGCCAAGCAGGGTCGCGGCCATGGCCGCAGCTTCCGCGGGCATCGGTGATCAGTGGGTCGCCGTGGTCTCCGCCCTGGCGGGCCGTTCCTTGCGCGGCTGGGCCCGGCCGATCTCGGCCAGCTTGATCTCGACGTGGCGCGAGAACACGTAATCGGCGGGGCGCTGGTTGTCGAGCGAGATGTCCGGGGCCATCGCCCCATCGGTCTTCACGCCGCGCAGGCTCACGCCGAGCGCCTTGAGCGGATGCGCGAACGTGTCGGCCACGGCGGTGGCCTCGTAGCCGCTGTGGACCATGCAGTCGGCGCACTTCTCGTAGTTGCCGGTGCCGTAGGCGTCCCAGTCGGTCTCTTCCATCAGTTCCCTGAAGGTCTGCACATAGCCTTCGCCGACCAGGTAGCAGGGCCGCTGCCAGCCGAACACCGTGCGCGCGGGGTTGCCCCAGGGCGTGCAGTGGTAGGTCTGGTTGCCGGCCAGGAAGTCGAGGAACATGGTCGACTGGCTGAACGACCATTTCTTGCCGCGGCCGCGGCTCAGGATGTCGCGGAACAACTGCTTGGTCTTGCCGCGGTTCAGGAAGTGCTGCTGGTCCGGCGCGCGCTCGTAGGCGTAGCCCGGCGAAACCGTGATGCCGTCCACGCCCATCGCCCTGACCGTGTCGAAGAATGCGGCCACGCGCTCGGGTTTGGCATCATTGAACAGCGTGCAGTTGATGTTGACGCGGAAGCCGCGCGCCTTGGCCGCCTGAATGGCTTCGACAGCGCGGTCATAGACGCCTTCCTGGCTGACCGAGTGGTCGTGCATCTCGCGGTCGCCGTCCAGGTGCACCGACCAGACGAAGTAGGGGCTGGGCTCGTACTGGTCCAGCTTTTTCTCCATCAGCAGCGCATTGGTGCACAGGTAGACGAACTTGCGCCGCGCGATGATGCCGCGCACGATCTCGGGCATATCCTTGTGCAGCAGCGGCTCGCCACCGGCGATCGACACCACCGGCGCGCCGCATTCGTCGACCGCGCCCAGGCACTCGTCGACGGACAGGCGCTGGTTCAGGATCGGGTCCGGGTAGTCGATCTTGCCGCAGCCATTGCAGGCAAGGTTGCAGCGGAACAGCGGTTCCAGCATGAGCGCGAGCGGATAGCGCTTCTGGCGCGCCAGATGCTTGCCGACGATGTAGGCGCCCACGCGGGCGACCTGCAGGAACGGAATAGGCAAAGGGACTTCCTTCTTTTTTATGGGTTCAGCCGGCGACCTTCTCGACGGGCTCGGGCGCGGCCGCCGTGGGGCGGACATCGGCCAGCTCGGCGGGCAGGCGGAACTCGGCATGCTCCTCGCGGCCTTCCATGGTCGTGACTTCCACGGGGCCCAGGCGGCGCAGCGCGGCAATGACGTCCTCGACCATTTCTTCAGGTGCGGAGGCGCCGGCGGTAATGCCGACGATATTGGCGCCCGCAACCCAGGCCGGGTCGAGTTCGCTGCCATCGGCGATCAAATAGCTCGGTACGCCGCTTTCGGTGCCGATCTCGCGCAGCCGGTTGGAATTGGAGCTGTTGGTGGCGCCAATGACCAGGATCACATCGGCAAGCTTGCACAGGTCGCGCACGGCGCTCTGCCGGTTTTGCGTGGCGTAGCAGATGTCGCGCGTGTCGGGGCCGACCAGGTTGCTGAAACGGCGCGCCAGCGCGGCAATGATATTGCGCGTGTCGTCCACGCTGAGCGTGGTCTGCGTGACATAGGCCACGGGGGTGTCGGCGGGCAGGTCCAGCCTGGCGACCTCGGCCTCGTTCTGGACCAGGATCACCTTGCCGGGGATCTGGCCCATGGTGCCTTCGACCTCCGGGTGGCCGGCATGGCCGATGAGGATGACGGTGCGGCCGCTGGCCGCGTACTGCCGGCCCTGGTTGTGCACCTTGATCACCAGCGGGCAGGTCGCGTCGATCGCGTGCAACTGCCGCTGCCCGGCATCCGCCACCACGGCGCGTGAAACGCCGTGGGCGCTGAAGATGGTCACGGCGCCCGCGGGGACCTCGTCGAGTTCTTCGACAAAGCGCGCGCCCTTGTTCTTCAATCCCTCCACAACATGCTTGTTGTGCACGATCTCGTGTCGCACGAACACCGGAGCCCCATGCTTGACGAGCGCGCGGTCGACAATCTCGATCGCACGCACGACGCCGGCACAGAAGCCTCGGGGTTGAGCAAGAATCACCTGCATACGGTTAGGCCCCCCGACCCTTCAACGGGTTTCAGTGATTGGGAAGGTGTACAGAAATCACATTTCCGACACATGGTGGTTACTATATACCGGTCGCGCCGGAAATGTCTGGCAGGCGTTTTCCCGACGCGGCGTTTCCATCTCATCGTGAAGCGGGTTTATGACAGTAAACGATTACGTTCTGGTGACGGGTGCATCGGGTTTTCTCGGATCCGCGGTGCTGCGGCAGGCACTGGCGCGTGGCTGGCGCGTGCGCGCGCTGGTGCGCGCATCGAGCCCGCGCGCCAACCTTGCGGACTTGCCGGTCGAGGTCGTGCTGGGCGATATGCGGGACCCGGCCGCGGTCGCGGCCGCCATGCAGGGCGTGCGTTACCTGTTCCACGTGGCGGCCGATTACCGGCTGTGGGCGCCCGACCCCGAGGAGATCGTCCGGACCAATGTCGATGGCACCATGGCCGTCATGGAGGCCGCGCAACAGGCGGGCGTGGAGCGCGTGGTCTATACCAGCAGCGTGGCCACGCTGCGCGTGGCGGGAGCCAGCGCACCGGTCGACGAGACGGCCGCCCTGACCCCGCACGAGGCCATCGGCGCCTACAAGCGCAGCAAGGTGCTGGCCGAGCGCGTGGTCGAGCGCATGGTGGCCGAGCGTGGACTGCCGGCGGTGATCGTCAACCCCTCCACGCCGATTGGCCCGCGCGACGTACGCCCCACGCCGACGGGCCGCATCATTGTCGAAGCCGCCACCGGCAAGATCCCCGCCTTTGTCGAGACCGGGCTCAACCTGGCCCACGTGGACGATGTCGCCGCGGGCCATATCCAGGCGCTGGAGCACGGCCGGACCGGCGAACGCTACATCCTGGGCGGTGATGACGTCATGCTGCAGCAGATGCTGCGTGATATCGCCGGTCTCTGTGGCCGTCGGCCGCCGACCGTGCAGCTGCCGCGCTGGCCGTTGTATCCGCTCGCCCACGCGGCCGAAGCCGTGGCGCGCCTGACGCGCAAGGAGCCGTTCATCACCGTGGACGGGCTGACGATGTCGAAGTACAAGATGTTCTTCCGCTGCGACAAGGCGAGGCGGGAACTGGGCTACCAGCCGCGCCCCTATACAGAAGGCCTGCGCGACGCGCTGGCCTGGTTCCGCGAGGCGGGATACCTGCGCTGAAGCGTCAGGACCGCACCGGCGCCTGGCTGCGGCCTTTCCATTGCCCGCCACGGCGCAGCCAGTAGCGCCGCGCCGAATCCAGCGTGGCGCAGAGGTAGAACAGCGCCGTCAGCGGCAACAGCGGCGCGAGCCAGCGGGGCTGGCGGTATTCGCGCAGCATCGGCAGGTAGACCAGGGTCATGGCCGCCCAGGCGAGCCAGGCCGGCCACTGCCGCGCGCCGCCGGCCAGCGCCAGGAGCGGCGGCGCCAGATAGGTCAGGGTCATCGCCACGACCGTGCCGGCCAGCAGCAGCGGCGAGTAGCGCAACTGGGTATACGCACTGCGGGCAATCATGTCCCACAGGCTGCGCCAGTCGTCATAGGGCCGCAGCGACACGCTGTCATCGGCGAGATCCAGGCTGATCGGGCCGCCGGGCTTGATCTTCGCGGCCAGGCTGCAATCGTCGATCAACTCGCCGCGGATGGCGGCGAATCCGCCGATACGCGACAACGCGGCGCGGCTCGCCAGCATGCAGCCGCCCGCCGCGGCAGCTACCTTGCTGCGCGGGTCACGGACGCGCTCGAACGGATAGAGTTTGGCAAAGAAGAAAACAAAAGCCGGCACGATGAGCCGTTCCCAGGGCGAGGCGCAGCGCAACCGTACCATCAGCGAGACCAGGTCGCGCCGCTCCTGCACGGCGCGGGCGACCAGCCCGGCCAGCACGCCGGGGCCGTGCCAGATATCGGCATCGGTCAGCCAGACATAGGCGGCCCCGGGCGCCACATGGCCTGCGGCGGCGAGTCCTTCCGACTGGGCCCAGACCTTGCCGCTCCATCCTGCCGGCAGATCGCGGGCGGGGACGACGGTCAGGGCCCCGGACCGTGGCGTCCCGGCCGCCGCGCTGGCTGCGATCTGCGCGGTGCCGTCGTGGCTGTGGTCATCGACGACGACCAGTGACAGCTTTCCCGGGTACTGCTGTCCAAGCACGCCCGCCACGCACCGGCCGATCACGTCGGCCTCGTTGCGCGCCGGGACAATGGCCACCACCTCGGGCCATGCGGCAGGTGCCGGGGCCGGCGCAGGCTTGCGCACGCGCCAGAAGCCCGCGCGGCCGCACAGCAGCCCGCACCAGACCGCCAGCGACAGCAGGGATAGCGCGAACGCGGCAGTCATGGTCACTTGAGGAAGCGGCGCGCCAGCCGGGCCAGGCGTGGCACCGTCTCGGGCCGCAGCAGGCGTTCGTCGTAACCGGCCATGCGACGGTCGTTCTCGGCCAGGCACAGGTCGATCATCGCGCCCGGCGACAGCGATTCGCCAAGCGCTTCGGAGCCGTTCATGGTGAAGTTGGCATCCTGCGCCGCGCCGTCGGCGTCGATGCCGCGCGCGATGCCGATGCGCTCCCAGACCAGGAAGGCCCACACCCGCGCCACTTTCAGCGCGAACAGCGGCCGGCGCCACCAGGGCAGGTTGCTGCGATACCAGGCCGCCCAGTTGACGAAGAAGAGGATATGGCGGCCTTCTTCCTGGATCACCGGCTCGAAGGTCTCCACGAGATCCGCCGGGAAATAGCCGGAGCGCTTTGCCATGGTGAACAGGCCAAAGGCGAAGAAGCTGTCGATGCACTCGCTGTAGCCCGTCACGAGCCAGCCCCACTCGGGGTCGGCCGGGGGCGGGTAGTCGGGCTCCGGCGCGAGCGGGATGTCGTAGGCCTCCACCAGCCTGGACAGCACGACCTTGTGGCGCGCTTCCTCGCCGCCGTTCATGTCGAGCGCGCTGCGCAGCAGTGGGTCGGTGACCGCCTTGGCAAAGGTCTTCACGCGGATCGAGGCACGGCCCTCGGTCTGCACGGCAATGTCCCAGATCGGCAACGAGGTGACACGCTGCAGCGCGTCCGGCGAGAGCTTCGGCCATTCGATCACGGCCGGCTTGTAGGGGTTGTGGGTCTGCAGCAGCATGTTGCAGAACATGCGCAGGTGCTGCGGGGAGCCGATGCGTACCGGGCCCGGCGTCGGGTCGGTCCAGTGGCGCATGGCGTGGTCCGCCTGCTCCATCGCCGTGCGTGCGACCGTGTCGGCCACGGCGGTGGCGCGCGCCACGGCATCTTCGGCTGAATTTGCGATGACGCCGGCGTGGCCGGCGTCCGGGTCGGTGGCCCCGTCATGGCGGGGCGGCGCAGCGTAGAGTTCGGACATCTGGCCCCCTGGCAGTGGATTGCCCGGGGGCCATTGTAGCGGCGGGCGCCCGCTGGCGCACCCGTCGCAAGCGCCGGTCAGGCCTGGTAGGTGACCGGGCCGCGCGCCCGGACGCCCAGGCGGTAGTACAGCACCGTCAGCAGCACCAGCCAGGCCGGGCCCACGTACAGCGCCACGCGCGTGTCCGGGAAGTAGGCCATCAGCGCGATCACCAGCGCCAGGAAGGCCAGGGCGATCCACGAGCCATACGGCCAGAACGGCATGCGGAAAGCCAGCTTGTCGCGCTCGGCCGCCGACAGGCCGCGGCGGAACTGGATCTGCGTGACGAGGATGATGGCCCAGGTCCAGATCGCGCCGAAGGTGGAGATCGACGTCACCCACACGAACACCTTCTCGGGCACCAGGTAGTTCAGCAGCACGCCGCACAGCAGCGCGGCGATCGAGACCAGCAGCGCGCGGCGCGGCACGCCGTTGCCGTCCACCCTGGCAAAGGCGGCGGGCGCCTGGCCTTGCTGCGCCAGGTTGTAGAGCATGCGGCCGGTGCTGAAGATGCCGCCGTTGCACGAAGACAGCGCCGCGGTCAGCACGACGAAGTTGATGATGCCCGCGGCGGTCTTGATGCCCAGGCGCTCGAACGTCATCACGAACGGGCTGCCCTGCGCGCCGATCTCGTTCCACGGGTAGAGCGAGAGAATCACGAACAGCGCGCCGACGTAGAAGATCAGGATGCGCCAGAACACCGAGTTGATGGCATCCGGGATCGACTTGCGCGGATTCTTCGCCTCGCCGGCGGTCAGGCCGATCATTTCCACGCCCAGGTAGGCGAACATCACCATCTGCAGCGACATCAGCACGCCGCTGGCGCCATTGGGCAGGAAGCCGCCATGCGCCCACAGGTTGCTGATGCCGGTAGCCACGCCGCCGTTGCCCAGGCCGAACGCGATCATGGCCCCGCCGCCGAACAGCATCAGCACGATGGTCACGATCTTGATCATGGCGAACCAGAATTCGAACTCGCCATAGGCCTTGACCGCCAGCAGGTTGACCGAGCCCATCGCTCCCAGTGCCGCGAGCGCCCAGATCCAGCGCGGCACGTCCGGGAACCAGACGCCCATATAGATGGCCACGGCCGTGATCTCGGCCACGCAGGTCACCAGCCACAGGAACCAGTAGTTCCAGCCCGTCAGGTAGCCGGCCAGCGGGCCCATGTGGTCCTGCGCATAGCGGCAGAAGGATCCCGCCACGGGGTTGTGGACGGCCATTTCGCCGAGCGCGCGCATGATCAGGAAGATCATGGCGCCGCCAATCAGGTAAGCCAGCATGATGGCCGGGCCCGCCATCCTGATCGCATTGGCCGAGCCGAGGAACAGCCCTACGCCGATGGCCGATCCCAGCGCCATCAGGCGGATGTGGCGCTCGCCCAGTCCGCGCTGCAAATGCTCGGTACTTGCACTCATTTGTCGTTGTCTCCGTTCAACTGAAAGGCCCGCTGGCCCTTGTGGGGTGGCGGGTGCAGGGATCGTTCCCGGTCTGCACGGCGCACTTTTGCTCAGCTTTTAGCCGGGCGCGCAATGGTGTCGCGCAAAAGCCTGCCGGAACGCTGACCCGTGCTGGTAATTGGCGGATCGGAAACGAAAAATAGCTCGCAAGATTAATGACAAAGTCTTGGCATTTGTTGCTCAATTTGAACGGAATTGTTCGATAGATTGTCTTTGGTGCTGAATGGGGCACTTTTATGCGCGCGGGAGCCGATGGATGACCCCGTCTTCGCATTTTCTACCGAGCACAGTCATGCAAGCCGCCTGCAGGCGAGGCGGGACATCGCGTCCCGTGAGGGGGCGCAGGCGTTGGTCAGGAGGGAGGAGAGCGCTCGCGCCCTGAGGCCGCCAAAGGCGGGAAGGCGACAGTCTTGTGGTTCTTGAGCGGATCCTGAACTGGTGACGACCCGGTTCAATCGGGCGACGGTGCGGCGTTGCGCCGCACCGCTTCGCCAGCGCCTGTCAGGGCAGGCTCTTCACATCCACCATCCCCGGCATCATGTTCGAGTTCAGGTGGAACATCACCCACAAGGTACCGCTCAGCGTGATCACCACCAGCACCAGCGTGAAGATCAGCGCCAGCATGTTCCAGCCGCCCTCCGACTTGGCGTTCATATGCAGGAAATAGATCATGTGCACGACGATCTGCACGGCGCCCAGCGACAGCAGCACGAGCGCGGTGGTGCTGGATTTCTCGAACACCTTGGTCATGACCAGCCAGAACGGAATCGCGGTCAGGATCACTGACAGTACGAAGCCGGTTACATAACCGCTCATCGAGATATGGATGTGGCTGTCGTCATGGCCATGTCCGTCGTGGCCGTCATGGCCATGGGCGAGCGTGTGGTCCGGTGCGCTCATGGCAGCACTCCCATCAGGTAAACGAAGGTGAAGACGCCGATCCAGACCACATCCAGGAAGTGCCAGAACATCGACAGGCACATCAGGCGCCGGCGGTTCTCGGAGATCAGCCCGTGCCGGCTCACCTGCACCATCAGCGTGATGAGCCAGATGGTGCCGAAGGTCACGTGCAGCCCGTGCGTGCTGACCAGCGAGAAAAACGAAGTCAGGAAGCCGCTGCGCCACGGGCCGGCGCCTTCGCCGACCAGGTGGACGAACTCGAAGATCTCCACGCCAAGGAAGGCCGCACCCAGCAGGCCGGTGATCGCCAGCCACCCCTGCGTGCCGCCGACGCGGCCCTGCTGCATCTGCAGCATCGCAAAGCCATAGGTAATGGACGACAGCAGCAGGAACGACGTGTTGAGCGCCACCAGCGGCAGGTCGAACAGCTCGGCGCCGGTCGGCCCGCCCGCATAGTTGCGGCCCAGTACGCCGTAGGCTGCAAACAGGCAGGCGAAGATGAGGCAATCGCTCATCAGGTACACCCAGAACCCCAGCAACGTGCCGTTGGGCACGTGGTACTCGCTGGTCATGTAGAAGCGCAGTTCGCCTTCCTCGGTGCCATGGCCGGACTGCACGGCGGGCGGCGGGGCGGACGGTACGGCCTGCGCGCGGCCGGCGGGGAACGGGGCAGCGGTATCAGGCATGGCGGGCCAGCAGCGCCGAGCGCGCCGCCTCCGTGTTGCCGACCGTATCGGCCGGGATGTAGTAGTCGCGCTTGTAGTTGAAGGTATGCACGATCGCGCTGATGATGAGCGTCGCGAACGCCGCCACCACCAGCCACCAGATGTGCCAGATCAGCGCAAAGCCGCACACCGTGCTGAGACCCGCGAGGATGATGCCCGCGCCCGTGTTCTTCGGCATGTGGATCGGTATGAAGCCGTGCAACGGCCGCTGGAAGCCGTGCGCCTTCATCTGCCACCAGGCGTCGGTGTCATGGACGATGGGCGTGAAGGCGAAGTTGTAGGTGGGGGGCGGCGACGAGGTCGACCATTCGAGCGTGCGGCCATCCCACGGGTCGCCGGTGACGTCGCGCAGCGATTCGCGGCGCATGAAGCTCACCACGAGCTGGATCAGGAAGCTGCCGATGCCCAGCGCGATCAGCAATGCGCCGAAGGCCGCGAGCAGGAACCAGATTCGCAGCGAGGGGTCTTCGAAATGGTTCATGCGGCGGGTCACGCCCATCATGCCGAGCACATACAGCGGCATGAACGCAAAGTAGAAGCCGACCAGCCAGAACCAGAACGAGCACTTGCCCCAGAACGGCTCGAGCCGGTAGCCGAAGGCCTTGGGAAACCAGTACGTGATGCCGGCCATCAGCCCGAACAGCACGCCGCCGATGATCACGTTGTGGAAGTGGGCGATCAGGAACAGGCTGTTGTGCAGCGAGAAGTCGGCGGGCGGCACGGCCAGCAGCACGCCGGTCATGCCGCCGATCACGAAGGTGATCATGAAGCCGACCGTCCACAGCATCGGCACCTCGAAGCGGATGCGCCCGTGGTACATGGTGAACAGCCAGTTGAACAGCTTGGCCCCGGTCGGGATCGAGATGATCATGGTGGTGATGCCGAAGAACGAGTTGACGCTCGCCCCCGAACCCATCGTGAAGAAGTGGTGCAGCCAGACCAGGTAGGACAGCACCGTGATCACGACCGTGGCGTAGACCATCGACGCATAACCGAACAGCCGCTTCTGGCTGAACGTCGCCACCACCTCGGAGAACACCCCGAACACGGGCAGCACCAGGATATAGACCTCGGGGTGGCCCCAGATCCAGATCAGGTTCACGTACATCATGGCGCTGCCGCCCTGGTCGGCCGTGAAGAAGTTCATGCCCAGGTAGCGGTCCAGCGCCAGCATGGCCAGCGCCGCGGTCAGCACGGGGAACGCGGCGATGATCAGCACGTTGGCGCACAGCGCGGTCCAGGTGAAGACCGGCATGCGCATCAGCGTCATGCCCGGGGCGCGCATCTTGACGATGGTCACCAGCAGGTTGATGCCCGATAGCACGGTCCCCACCCCCGCCACCTGCAAGGACCATATGTAGTAGTCCACCCCCACGTCAGGGCTGTGGACGATGCCGGACAGCGGCGGATAGGCCAGCCAGCCGGTGCGCGCGAACTCGCCGACGAACAGCGACATCATCACCAGCACCGCGCCGCCGGTGGTCATCCAGAAGCTGAAGTTGTTGAGGAAGGGGAAGGCCACGTCGCGCGCGCCGATCTGCAACGGCACCACGAAGTTCATGAGCCCGGTCACGAGCGGCATGGCCACGAAGAAGATCATGATCATGCCGTGGGCGGTGAAGATCTGGTCGTAGTGGTGCGGCGGCAGGTAGCCAAGGTTGTCGCCGAACGCGACGGCCTGCTGCAGGCGCATCATCACGGCGTCGGCAAAGCCGCGCAGCAGCATGATGATCCCGAGGATCACGTACATGATGCCGATCCGCTTGTGGTCGATGCTCGTGAACCACTCGCGCCACAGATAGCCCCACAATCCGAAGTAGCTCACCGCGCCCAGCAGCGCCAGGCCGCCGAGGACCACGACGATGAAGGTGCCCAGCAGGATCGGCTCGTGCAGCGGTATGGCCTCCCAGCTCAGGCGGCCGAAGATGAGCGTGGCGAGTTCGGATCGCTCCTGCATGTTGTTCTCCAGGGCCAGGGTGAAGGTCTCTCGTCTCGGGGCGCTCGCGTCCCGGCTGTGCTACCGCAGCGCCACCGCGCTGCGCTCGCTGTACGGGGCGGCCGGGTCGAACGGCGCCTTCGGCGTATTGCTGGCCGTGCAGACGGCGCCCAGCGCGCCGCCTTGCTGGCGGCGTGCGTCCATGGCCAGCATGTCCTTCTGGCACACCTGCCCGGCGCGCACGCAGCGGTTCAGGATGGCATCGAACAGGTCGGGCGTGACACTGGCGTAGTGGCGCACGGGATCGCGCTCGCTGGGCTGCTCCAGTTGCAGGTAGCCGTCGCGCGACAGCGGCGTGCCGCTGTTCTTGACGCGCTGGACCCAGCGGTCAAAGTCGTCGTGGCTCAGGCCGTGGAAACGGAAACGCATGTGCGAGAAGCCCGCGCCGCTGTAGTTGGCGGAGAAACCTTCATAGTCGCCAGGCTGATTCATCACCGCATGCAGCTTGGTTTCCATGCCAGGCATCGCATAGACCTGGCCGGCCAGCGACGGAATGAAGAAGGAATTCATCACGCTCGAGGCCGTGATGCGAAAGCGAATGGGCCGGTCCACCGGCGCGGCGACTTCGTTGACGCTGGCAATGCCCTGCTCTGGGTAAAGGAAAAGCCACTTCCAGTCGAGTGCAACCACCTCGACCGTCAGCGGTTGCACATCGGCGGGCAGCGGCCGTTGCGCATCGAGCCGCTGCAGCGGCCGGTACGGATCGAGCTTGTGGGTGCTGACCCAGGTGACCGCGCCCAGCGCGATGATGATCAGCAGCGGCGCCGACCAGATCAGCAGTTCCAGCACGGTGGAGTGGTCCCAGTCGGGGTTGTAGGGCGCACCGGTATTGGAGGCCCGATAGCGCCACGCGAACAGCAGCGTCAGCACGATCACCGGCACGATGATCAGCAGCATGAGTCCGGTCGAGATCAGGATCAGGTTGCGCTGCTGGACCGCGAGATCACCGTTCGGCGACATCAGCACCGTACTGCATCCACACAGGACAGCCAGTGCCGGAACCAGCAGGATCCAGCGCGGCGCGCGCGGTACTGCCTGAGTCGAACGGTCGGATCGCATAGGCTTGGGTCCTCTGTTGCCATCCTGTACGCTTAAGCGTACGTGACTTAGACTGGTCTGAGCAACTATGGCAGTTTAGGCGCTCAGGGGCTAATCGCCAGGGGGCAAATTGCTCTCTAGCCCCGTTACTCTCTGTGGAGGTATACGGATGGCAAGCGTGACCCATCAGCATCGTGCGTCTCCTTCTGCACCTCCCGCGCCAGGGGCCGCGCATATCGCGCCGGCGGAAATCGCCACCGGCGTCGTGATCGGCAGGGCGTCCGAGTACTTCGACTTCTTCGTCTATGGCATCGCGTCGGTGCTGGTCTTCCCGAGCGTGTATTTTCCGTACGCCGACCGGCTCGACGGCCTGCTCTACTCGTTTTCGGTCTTCGCGCTGGCCTTTGTCGCACGGCCGTTCGGCACGGCGCTGTTCATGCGCATCCAGCGGCGCTGGGGACGCGGCATCAAGCTGACGGCGGCGCTGTTCCTGCTTGGCACGGCCACGGTGGGCATCGCCTTCCTGCCCGGCTATGCCACGCTGGGGCATACCGCCATCGTGCTGCTGGCCGTGTTTCGTGCGCTGCAGGGCATTGCCTTCGGCGGTTCGTGGGACGGGTTGCCATCGTTGCTCGCACTCAATGCGCCGCCCGAGCGGCGCGGCTGGTACGCGATGATGGGGCAGCTCGGCGCACCCACGGGCTTCATCGTCGCGGGCTCGCTGTTCCTGTTCCTGAACCTGAGCCTGGATCGTGGCGAGTTCCTGGAATGGGGCTGGCGCTACCCGTTCTACGTGGCCTTCGCCATCAACGTGGTGGCGCTGTTCGCGCGGCTGCGGCTGGTGGTGACGCATGAGTACACCCAACTGCTGGACGAGGACGAGCTGGAACCGATCAGCACCCTGGAGCTCATCAGCAAGCAGGACTACAACATCTTCCTTGGCGCCTTCGCCGCGCTGGCCAGCTTTGCGCTGTTCCACCTGGTCACGGTGTTCCCGCTGTCGTGGGTGGAGCTGCACCAGACGCAGCCGATCACCGACGTGCTGACCGTGCAGGTGGCCGGAGCGTTCATCGGCATCCTGGGCACCATTGCCTCGGGACGCATCGCCGACCGTATCGGGCGCCGCACCACGCTCGGCACCATGGCGGTGCTGATCGGCGTCTTCGCGCTGTTCGCGCCGCTGCTGATGGGCGGCGGGCCGGTCGCGCAGGACCTGTTCATCCTGATCGGCTTCGGCCTGCTCGGCCTGTCCTACGGACAGGCGGCGGGCGCGGTCACGTCCAACTTCGAGCGCCGCTACCGCTATACCGGCGCCGCGCTGACCACGGATTTCGCGTGGCTGTTCGGCGCGGCCTTCGCGCCGCTGGTGGCGCTGGGGCTGTCGGCCAAGTTCGGGCTGATCGCGGTCAGTGCTTATCTGATGTCCGGCGCGCTCTGCACGCTGCTCGCGCTGCGGATCAACCGGGCCCTGGCTTCCGACGAGGACTGAAGCGGCCGGCGGCCGCGCGCCATGCCCCCGGCGGCTGGCCGAAGCGGCGCGTGAAGCTGCGCGTGAAGGTGGTCTGGTCGGGATAGCCCGAGGCCAGCGCCACCTCCACCAGCGGCAGGCCGGTGCCGGCCAGCAGTTGCACCGAGCGGTCCAGCCGCAGGCGCGTCTGGTAGCGATGGGGCGTGTCGCCGAACGCCTCGGCGAACAGTGTGTGGAAGCGGCGCACGCTCCAGCCGAAGCGCTCCGCCAGGTGGCCCGCATGCAAGGCCGACGACAGGTTGGCGCGCAGGTAGGCATCGATGGCCATGACCGGGAACACGGTCGCGGGGCCATGCCCGTCCGATGCGCCGAGAGCGTCGGCAAGGTCGCTGGCCAGCGTCGCGGCCACGGTCCAGTTCAGGTGCGCCGCGCGGGTGCCGGCCGGGCGCAGCGCCGCCAGTGCCCGGACGCGCGTGCCGAGGGCGCCATCCAGCACGAAGGCGCGCGGCCGTTCCATCAGCCGCGCGGGCAGTGCGACCGACGCGCCGGGGAAGTCCGCAACCACCTGCAGGTTGCCGGCCAGCCCAAGGAACTCGTGGTGGCTGGCGGCCGGCACGATCAGCCCGTGGTGGCGATCGACCCGGTACAGATGGCCATCGATCTCGAGCTCGGTGGCCCCATCCAGGCCGAACAGCAACTGGTGATGGTCGTGCGCATGCCCCGCGGGCCACGGGTGGTAACGCCGGGACTCCACCAGCGGGCTCGCGGCGCCCGCGTGCGCCAGTTCAGTGGGCTGCGGCATGCCTTGGCCTTTCCCGCGTCTGGCACAGCCAGACCCCCGCGCCGGCGACGGCCATGCCCAGCCACTGCAGCGGCCCGAGGCGGTCGCCGAACAGCAGCCACGCCTGCACCGCGGCCAGCGGCGGCGCCAGGAACATCAGCGCCGCGGCACTGGCCGCCTGCCCGCGCCGCACGATGCCGAGCAGCAGCCAGGTGCCGGCACCGGAGATTCCCAGTGCCGCCCAGCCAAGCGCCGTCCACAGGACCGGCCCCGGCTGCCAGTGCGGCGCCGGCGACAGCCACACGGCCACGCCGGCCACCAGCATGGCGCCGGCGTTCTGCCACGCCGAGCTGGTACGGAGGTCCGAGGCGGCAATCGACATTTTCTGCAACAGGGTTCCCATGGTGATCGAGACAATGGCAAGCAGCCCGGCCAGCAAGACCCAGGGCGATACGGACTGGCCGGCGCCGGCCTGCACGACCGGCACCACTAACGGCGCCACGACCAGCGCCACGCCTGCGGCGCCGGTCGCCAGGCCTTGCCACGTGCGTCTGGAAGGTAGCTCCTTCAGCAGGGGAATGGCAAGCAATGCCGTCAGCAGGGGCTGCAACGCGCCCAGCAGCGCCATCACGGCCGGCGGCAGGCCGTGCGCCACCGCGCCGAAGGCGGCGCACAGGTACAGGCCCTGCATCAGCGCCCCGGCGAGCAGGTGGCGCGGGACTTCATGCCACGCTGGCCAGGCGGCGCGCGCGGCCAGCGCGGCGATGCAGAACATGAGCGCGGCCAGCGCAAAGCGCGCGAGCAGGAACAGGCTGGTGTCGGCCAGCGGCACGATGGCCTTGCCGACGATGAAGCCGGTAGACCAGATCAGGACAAAGGCCAGGCCGGGCAGCCAGCCGGCGGAATCTTGGGGGCGGGACATAGGGGTTCACGGCCGGGGGCCGGTGGTGGTTCATCTGGGGCCCGGCGCAACGGAAACCCGTGGTGCCGGCATGCCGCAGAAACTAACGCCCGGGCCGGAGGATGTCTTGGCGATTCCGGCAATCGGCCCTGGCAATGGGGTGCTTTGGGCGACGCATGATAAGACCGTTGGACCGGGCGCCGTGAAAGTTTTCGTAACCGTGCGGCAGGTGGCGCGCTGTCAACCGGCAGCGCGCCCGCCACGTAAGAGGACCATGTCCCTGCATCGCAAGACAAGGAGCCTGGCATGACCCCTGGGCGGCAGACCTTTCCTGCCGGCGCCGCCATCCGCGGCGTGCGGCGGATGCTGACGGCCATGCTGCCTGCCGCGGCCTGCATGCTGGCGCTGGCGTCCTGCGCGCAGCAGCCGCCGGCCGCGTCCGGGCCGCTCGGCGCGGCGGACCTGCATTGGCTCAATACCGTGAGCTTCGGTGCCGACCAGGCCAGCATCGCACGGCTGCGCGAGCTGGGCCGCAAGCGCTACCTTGAGGAGCAACTGCGCATGCCGCCCGCCGACCCGCCGGCGGTGACCGCTGTCGTTGCCGCATTGCCAACCCTGCAGGGCACCGCCGCCGAGCGCACGCGCGCGGCACGCGAGGAACGCCAGCGCATCGCCGGCCTGCCCGACGAGATGGCCAGACAGCAGGCCCGCGAGGCGCTGAACCGGCAAGGGCGCGAGGCGATTGCCGACACCGTCCGCCGGCACCTGCTGCGCGCGCTGTATTCCCAGGCCCAGTTGCGCGAGCAGATGACCTGGTTCTGGATGAACCACTTCAGCGTCTATGGCGCCAAGGGGCAGGTGCGCTGGGCCTTGCCCGACTACGAGGAACACACCATCCGGCCGCGCGCGCTTGGCAAGTTCAGCGACCTGGTGCTGGCCACCGTGACCGCGCCGGCCATGCTGGAATACCTGGACAACATGCAGAGCAGCGCCAACCGCGTCAACGAAAACTACGCGCGCGAGCTGATGGAGCTGCATACGCTCGGCGTGTCGGGCGGGCCCAGCGGCTCGCGCTACACCCAGCAGGACGTGCAGGAACTGGCGCGCGTGCTGACGGGCTTCGGCATCAACGCGCGCGGCGAGCCGCCGCGGCTGGCGCCGGCGCGCGCGGCGCTGTACCGCGGCGATGGGCTGTTCGAGTTCAATCCGAACCGGCACGACTTTGGCGCCAAGACGCTGCTCGGACGGCGCATCGAACCGACCGGCTTCGACGAAGCCGCGCGCGCCGTCGCGATCCTGGCGCGCGAGCCGGCCACGGCCCGCTTCATCAGTGCGAAGCTCGCCGCCTACTTCGTCGCGGACAATCCGCCGGCTTCGCTGGTCGACCGCATGGCCGCTACCTTCACGCGCACCGACGGCGACATTGCCGCCGTGCTGACCACCATGTTCCTGTCGCCCGAGCTCGACCGCGTGCTGGACGCGCCAGGGCGCAAGTTCCGGGACCCGATGGCTTTTGTGATGGCGTCGATGCGCCTGGCCTATGACGGCCGCACCGTCAGCAACCTGCGTCCGGTCATGAACTGGCTGAACCAGCTTGGCGAGCCGCTCTACGGGCATGTCACGCCGGACGGCTACCCGGCGGCGGAAGGCGCCTGGGCGAGTTCCGGGCAGATGGTCAAGCGCTTCGAGATCGCGCGCGCCATCGGCTCCGGCCCGGCGGGGCTGTTTGCCGGCGATGCCAGTCTGCCGCCGGGGCCGGCGCGTTTTCCCGTGGTCGCGGGCAAGGCCTACTACGACACCATCGAGGCGACTTTGGGCCCTCAGACGCGCGCGTCGCTCGCGCAGGCGGAGACACAGGCCGAATGGAACACGCTGCTGCTCAGCTCGCCAGAGTGGATGCAGCGCTGATCCGGCAGTACAGGCGACGCACACGACGCACACGAACGCAAGGACTTCGAGATGAAACGTCGGGAATGGCTCAAGACGATGGGCAGTGCCGGGCTGGCGCTGGCCCTGCCCGCGACCATGTCGCGCGTGTATGCGCTGCCGGCGCAGGCGGATGCGCGTTTCCTGCTGGTGTTCCTGCGCGGTGCCTATGACGCCGCCAGCGTGCTGGTGCCGGCCGGCAGCGATTTCTACTACGCCTCGCGGCCCAATATCGCCATCCGGCGGCCGGTGCCCGCCGGCGCCGAACGCGATCCCGCCGCAGCCGTTGCGCTGGCGCCGCCATTTGCGGCCGACGGCCGCCGCGGCATCGGCGGCTGGGCACTGCATCCGGCCCTGGCCGACACCATGCTGCCGCTGTGGAACCGGCAGCAGCTCGCCTTCGTGCCGTTTGCCGGCACCCATGACATGTCCCGCAGCCACTTCGAGACACAGGACAGCATCGAGTCCGGCGCGTCGGGCACCGGCGATGGCCGGCATGACGCGGCATCGCTGCGCGGCAGCGGCTTCCTGAACCGGCTGGCGCAATCGATGGGCGGGCGCGCCGCGCCGGTGGCCTTCACCGACGGCTTGCCGCTGGTGCTGACCGGCAGCCAGGATGTGCCCAATGTCTCGCTCAAGGGCACGGGCCGCACGCCGTTCGACGCGCGCCAGACGCGCGCGCTCGCGCAGATGTACCGCGGCACGCGCTTCGAGTCACTGATCGACGAGGGCTTTGAGTTGCGCCAGACCGTTGCCGAACAGGCGCAGGCGATGCAGGCCCGCGCCGCCGTGGCGGGCGGCACGGATGCCATGGCCGCGCGCATGCAGGACATGCAGGCCGCCAACCGCCGTTCACTGAGCGCGCGCGGCTTCGAGGTCGAGGCCCGCCGCATGGCGGGGCTGATGCGCGACAAGTTCAACCTCGGCTTCGTCGACGTGGGGGGCTGGGACACGCACTCCAACCAGGGCGCCGCGCAGGGGCAACTGGCGAACCTGCTCGACAACCTTGGCCGCGGGCTTGCCGGGTTTGCGCAGGAGATGGGGCCGGCGTGGGGCAAGACCACCGTGGTGGTGGTGTCGGAGTTCGGCCGCACGTTTCGCGAGAATGGCTCGCGCGGGACCGACCACGGCCACGGCACGGTCTACTGGGTTGCTGGCGGCGCCGTGCGCGGCGGCTGCATTGCCGGCGAACAGGTGGCGGTGGAGGCGGGCACGCTCAACCAGAATCGCGACTACCCGGTGCGCAACGAGTACCGCGCCGTGCTCGGGGGGATATTCCGGCGGCTGTACGGCCTGGACGATGCGCGCCTGGCGCAGGTGTTTCCGGGGGGAACGGCGGCCGATTTCGGCTTGGTCTAGCGCGGCGTGCCCCGCGGGGCGCGACAAAGGCAGGCAAAAGCGCTGCGTCGGCTTAGTGCTCCGCGCAACAGTTACGAATGATTACAGGATAGGGGGCGAGTTGCCAGCTCTGAGCCGCTACAGTGGCTGCCGTTCAGAGTAGGAGATTGAATTGAAGCAGCTTGCAATCGTCGCGGCACTGGCCGCAGGACTGCTCACCATTGCCCCGGGCGTCCAGGCACGGGTGAATGTCGATATCGGCATCGGGATTCCCGGCGTCGTCTATGCCGAGCCCGCGCCCGTCTATGTGGCGCCCCAGCCGGTCTACGTTGCACCCCAGCCGGTCTATATGGCCCCGCAACCGGTTGTGGTCGCTCCGGCGCCCGTCCATGCACCCTATTGGCGCGGGCGCGACGATGACGACGACCAGGGCGAACGGAGATGGCGCGAGCGGGGCTACCGCAAGCACGGGTGGCACCGGCACGACGACTGAGCCCGCCCGCGCTGAGCCGGCCCGCCCGCGCCACCGGCCCGCAAACCGCGCTCATTCAAGCCCTCAGTCAAGCCTGATGTTGAGTTGCTGCACCGTGCGCTTCTCGCGCTCGTACTGCTCGGCGGCGAACCTGGTGTACGCCTCGTGGCTCAGGTACACCGATTCCAGGTCGATGGCCTCGAGCGACTGGATGTAGGCCGGATCCTTCGTCGCCGCCCTGAAGGCGTCGTGCAGGCGCCTGACGACCGCCGGGTCCATGCCTTTCGGGCCGACGATGCCGACCAGCGAGGACGCGGTGATGTCATAGCCCAGTTCCTTCAGTGTCGGGACGTCCTTGAAGCGCGGGAAGCGGCTGTCGCCGACGATGGCCAGGGGGCGAATCTTCCCGGCGATGGCGTACTGGCTCCAGCCCGGGTCCAGCACGGCATCGATGTCGCCACCCAGCAGCGCCATCAACTCCTCCGAGCCGCCCTTGTAGGGCACGAACGTGAATTGCGTGCCCACGGCCCTGGCCAGCTTTTCCATCGCGATGTGCCCGGAGCTGCCGATCCCGACCGCGCCATACGAGACCTTGCCCGGGTTGGCCTTGGCATAGGCGAGGAACTCGGCCAGGTTCTTCCACCTCGCGTCGGCCCGCACCACCAGGCCGTAGCGGTAGTTGGTCAGGCCGATGATGTAGGTGAAGTCCTTGCGCGGGTCGTAGCTGGTCTTCTGCAGATGCGGCATGCGGAAGATATTGGCCGCGACCATCGAGAGCACATAGCCCTCCGGCGTGGCGGTCTGCGCCATCACCGATGCGGCCAGCGTGGCGCCGGCGCCCGGCTTGTTGATGGGCACGACGCGCTGGTCCAGTTCCTTGCCGGCGGCGGCTACCAGGGCGCGCAGGGAGGCGTCGGTCGGTCCGCCGGGCGGGAAGGGGATCCAGAACTCGATCGGCCGGGCCGGGTAGGTGCCGGCGGCGAGGGCGGCCGGCATCAGCCCCAGCCCCAGCGCCAGGCCAGCCCCGAATCCGGCCCACGCGGCTCCAGCGGCCCCCGCGGCCCCCAGAAGCGCACGCCGGGAAGCGGACGCCAGACCGTCGGCCTGCTTGTCTTTAGATGCCATGCTTTTTGTCTCCTTGCATTGTCTTTTTGTGCTTGTTGCGGAAGGACATTAGCGGCTTGCCGGCTTCCGGCCAATTGCCGGGCTGATCAGTTGCGTTGGCAAAAAGCACCAGTCCGGCCGGCAGTGTGGCGACCGCGACGGGGACTCCGATCCTGAAAAGGCTCCTTACTTCGCTTCGGCATCGGGCCGACTGCCGTGGACTGGAAGCGAGGTGTTCCGCGGGGCGCGGTATAGTAGGTAGAACCGCATTCTGGCTCAGTGACATGATTGCATCCGCAGCTTGGCCGTCATCCACGAATTTGTGCCCGGGATGGCGAGGCGAGATGGCTCACCGCATCGCCGCCTACGATTGGCGCGGGACCGAACTCGGCGCTCGGGAAGGCTGGTCGGGCAGCCTGAATGCCAACATACAGTTTCTCCTCGGATGCCCCGTTCCCCTGGTGATGCTTTGGGGCAGGGACGGCGTCATGGTCTACAACGACGCCTATGCGGCATTCGCCGGAGGCCGGCACCCGTTTCTGTTGGGCAAGCCCGTTGAAGAAGGGTGGCCGGAGGTTGCGGCATTCAACCGGCATGTCGTGGATACGGTACTGGCGGGCGGTACCCTGTCATACAAGGACAAGCCGCTCACACTTCACCGACACGGAAGACCGGAAGAGGTCTGGCTGGATCTCCATTACAGCCCGGTCGTGGATGACGATGGCGTTCCCGCGGGCGTTATCGCCATTGTCTTTGAAATTACCGAACGCGTGCTTGCGGAGCGAAAGCGGCGCGAAGCGGAGCTTGAGCGAAGCAAGGCCGAGCAAGCCTTGTTCGTGTTGAACCAACATCTGGAAGAGCGCGTCGCCCAGGAGGTAAGAGCCCGGGCGAACGCGGAGGACCGCCTGCGCCAGATGCAGAAGCTGGAGGCAGTGGGTGGCCTGACCGGTGGCGTCGCCCACGATTTCAACAACGTTCTGCAAGTGATTGCCTCGAACTTGCAACTCCTGAGCTTCGCCGTCGGCGATGATCCCCGGCTCCAGGCCCGTATCCATGCCTCCAATGCGGCGGTGGCGCGGGGCGCCAAGCTCGCCCAGCAACTGCTGGCATTTGCGCGCAGGCAGCCGCTTAGCCCGACAGTGGCGAATCCGCGCAAGATGATCGACGGGATGTCGGAGTTGTTGCGGCGTGCGGTTCCCGAAAGCATTCAACTGAAGCTGACCGTCCCTCGTGATATCTGGAATCTGTTCGTCGATCTCACGCAACTGGAAAGCGCGCTGTTGAACCTGGTCATCAACTCGCGCGACGCCTTGCGGGGCAACGGGGTGATAGGCATCGAAGTGGCCAATCTGACCGTTCAGGATGGCGCTCAGGAACCGGCAATCGAGCTTCCGCCGGGAGACTACGTCAGGTTCTCAGTGGTCGACGCGGGCACCGGTATGTCCGAAGAGGTAAAGGCGCGTGCGTTCGAGCCTTTCTTCTCGACCAAGCCGGAAGGGCATGGAACCGGGCTTGGGCTCAGCATGGTCTTCGGTTTCGTCAAGCAGAGCCAGGGCCAAATTGATCTGCAGACCGCCGTCGGCCAGGGCACCACGGTTTCTCTTTACTTTCCCAGGACGCACAAGGAAGAAGCGCCGGATGCTGAGAGGCCGGTCCTGGGCAATAGCGCCGATGAACTGACGGTCCTTGTGGTGGAAGACAATCCTGACGTGCGACTGGCGGCGATCGACATGTTTGCCCAGCTTGGGCACAGGGTCCTGTCAGCAAAGGATGGCGAAGCAGCGCTGGCAGTGTTGCAGCGCGTCGAAGGCGTAGACCTGCTGTTTACGGATGTCGTCATGCCTGGCACGGTCCGGAGCAGCGAACTTGCCAGGATCGCAAGCCATCCGCCCTACAAGGCCAAGGTCATCTTCGCATCGGGATATACGCGGGACGAGATTTTCCATGAGGGCCGGCTCGATGAAGGCGTCGTTCTGCTCAGCAAGCCCTATTCCATCGAGGATCTGGCGCGGACTGTCCGCAAGGTATTCGAAGTGTAGTTGGCGAGCGTCGAATTTCCAGGCGCTTTCATGACAAGCTGACGACACCGTTGCAAGGACGCACGCGAACGCAAATATCAGTTCACCGGGCTTCGCCAGCACCCATAATGCTGCATAGCACAAAGCCTTGCCTGTGCAACTCTTGATCCGGTGCAGTACGCCACGAGACTCGCACAATAGCGGTGCATTGAACCCAACTGCTCACCGGTTTTCAGCGACGTCACGCGTCGTTGCATGGCCGTGGTGCAGTGAATCCGATCATCGCAATCTTTGGCCTATCGCGTACCCATGGCCGCAGCCGAAACGGAGTTGGGGCGGGGTGTTGAATACGCGGTCGTCTTCAAAGGCATCGTGCTGAGGAATCCAATCTTTGCCTCGATCGTTGTGCCACAGGAGCTACCGTGATGAGATCGCTTCGCCGCTGTATCCTTGCTGCCTTTGCACTGGCTGCATTTAGCCATGCTGCGCTGGCCGCCAATGCGCTGTCCTCCTATGCCGGAGACCCCTCGCAGACTTCAGTCTCCGGCCTGTCATCGGGCGCCTTCATGGCAGTCCAGTATCAGGTCGCGTACTCGGGCTCGGTAATCGGTGCCGGCGTGGTCGCAGGAGGGCCATACTACTGCGCCGCGGGGAACATCCTCAACACGACGATCTGCATGGGCCAGGTACCGTTCGTGCCGCCCAATCCAGCGCTGATGGTAGCTGCCGCGTCGGGCTTCGCCTCGCTCGGTCAGATCGACCCGCTGTCGAATCTGGAGAAGGCGAAGATCTATGTATTCAGTGGCACCAAGGATACGGTCGTCTACCAGCAGGCGGTCGATGCGACGGTGTCATTCTTCAAGGAAGCTGGTGTCCCGGCGGCCAGCCTGCAGTATGTGAACAGCGTGGCTGCGGGCCATGCATTCATCACGCCGGCATTCGGCAACGTATGCGCGGATAACGCGCCCCCTTATATCAGCCACTGCGCGGTCGGCAAGCAGAAGTACGACCAGGCTGGCGCGTTGCTGCAGCAGATCTACGGCACGCTGAAGCCGCCCGCAAAGAGTCTGACGGGGAGAATCGTGCCGTTCGACCAGCGCGAATTCGCGGCGGCCGGGACGGGCATGGCAGACACGGGATTCCTCTATGTGCCCAAGTCATGCGATCAGGGCGCGGCGTGCAAGGTCCATGTGGCATTCCATGGGTGCAAGCAGTCCCAGGCTGTGGTCGGCGATGATTTCTACGCGAAGACGAACTACAACAGCTGGGCCGACACGAACAACATCCTTGTGTTGTACCCGCAGGTGAATGCATCGACGGTCCCCTTCAACCCGCAAGGCTGCTGGGATTGGTTCGGCTATACCGGTGCCGACTACGCGCTGAAATCGGGCGCGCAAATGCGTGCGGTCAACGCAATGGTCAGCCGCTTGCTCGCCAAGCCGTAAAGCACAGACAAGCAACGCCCCTTTGCGGGGATGCCACACGGCGTCAATGTCCGTGCACAGCCCGCAAAGGCCGGCCAGGCGACGTATTCGGTCGGAGTCGGGCCGGCATACCTTGCCGGCATTCCGGGCCAACGCGCCTGCCATTTGCGCTACGTACCTTTCCCGCTACGCGCCTTTCCATTGCCCGGCGTGCGCTCACGCTTTGAGACCCCGCGTCTGAGGCCGACGCCCGCAGGGCGAGAACCGTCCGATTGTCCACAGAGACGAACAATATATCCACGGATCCGGCCATTCCTTGCTCAATGGTGTCACAGAAGCGCCTCAATATTCCCGATGCGTCAGGCGTGGCACCTCGGCTCGGTTCCCGGCATTGATGTGGCCTGACAGAAGGAAGCCAACTCGTTCAAACAGTCTCTCGATTCCATAATGAAAAAGCATCTTCTCGCAGTGGCGGTTGCTGTCAGCACCATGTCCGGCGCCGCATCTGCACAGTCGTCCAACGTCACGCTCTACGGCATCGCCGATGCCGGCATCAGCTTCCAGAACCACGTGCAAGGCGCCAATGGAGGCGGCTCGGTCACCGGCGTGACCTCGGGTGGCCTGTCCGGTTCGCGCTGGGGTTTGCGCGGGGTCGAAGACCTTGGCAATCACCTCAAGGGCATCTTCGTGCTGGAAAGCGGCTTCGATATCGACACCGGCAAGTCCGCCCAGGGCGGTCGCCTGTTTGGCCGCCAGGCCTATGTCGGTCTGCAGGGCGATTTCGGTGCCGTGACACTCGGCCGTCAGCAGAACTCGCTGTATGACCTGTTCGCTGCCTATGACCCGATGGCGCTGGGCCCGAGCTACTCCCTGAACTCGGTCGACAACCAGTTCAACGGCCGCGCGGATAACGCCATCAAGTACACCGGCAAGTTCGGTGGCCTGACGGCGACCGGCTTCTACAGCTTCGGCCGCGACGTGAACACGGGCCTGGGCGGCGAAGTGCCGGGCCATTTCAAGGTCGGTACCAACTTCGGCGCTGGCCTGGCCTATGCGAACGGACCGTTCTCGGTGGGCGTCGCCTATGATCAGTTCCAGGGCAGCACCCTTGCCTCATCGGGTCTTGCAGCCAAGCGTGCTGCAGTGGGCGGGTCGTACGCGATCGGGGATGCCAAGTTGTTCGCCGGCTATCGCTGGATGCGCGATGAAGTCACCACGGGTACGGCCCGCCACGACAACCTGTACTGGCTTGGTGCGCTGTACAAGTTCACGCCGGCTTTCACGCTGACCGGCGGTGCCTACTACACCGACGCCCGAACCGACAGCAAGGACTCGTGGATGTTCGTGCTGAACGCCGACTACGCCTTCTCGAAGCGCACCGACGCGTACCTGCTGCTTGGCTATGTCAGCAACAAGGGCAATGCTACCTTCGGCGTGACCGGCACGGCCAATACGCTGCCAGGACAGAACCAGACCGGCGCGATGGTCGGTGTCCGTCACCGCTTCTGACGCGAAACAGGCGCGGCATTTGCGCGCGCCGGGAAAGCTCATATCGACCTTGGAATGTTGCTGGATTCAAGGACGTTGGCCGGCATAATGCCGGCTTTTTTTCGGCTCACCGACTTTGATCATGGCGATGAAGAAAGTAGATGCGGGAGACTGTCATCGATCGCAGTGGGTACGGGCCCCTGCCCCTCAGCTCTCGGGGTCATACCCAAACTCGCGGAGTTCCTGCGAGCAGCGGCAAGCTTTGGCGATCTTTGCAGCCCACAGGATGGCAGCTTCGCGCGACGGAAGCTGCAGGACACAGAAGCCGCCGTCGAACTCCTTCGTCTGGGGATAGGTTTCGTTTGTGACCGTGCCGTCTGAGGCGACCATGAGTGGTGCGACATCCTTGTTGATACCACCACCGAACACATACACGCCTGCAGCCTTCGCCTCGCGTATGACCTCGTGCGCAGCTTCGCTCACGGCGGCAAAGTCCTCGGCGGGGACTTCCATTGCCCTTCCAGGAAAGGAGATAAGGTATTTCGTCATCGTTCGATCCTTCGGTTGAGGTCGTTGCTGTTTGTGAGGCCTAAGAGTTATGGGGCGATGTGTAACGCGCCCTAATAGGGATGATGCGCTCTGACATGTGCAGATTCCCGGCATGTAAGCCGTTGATCTTGCATCGTCTTTGCTCTCGTTGGCTGTATGGCTGCGTGACTGACCGCTTCTGGCCGAACTCGGTCTGCGGATTTTCAGCCTTCCCCGGCAATCAGCGAAGAACTCTTTTTGACCTCCAGTGGATACCAACGCTCGCCGCCGTGTTCGGGCTATCGCTCCCGAATGGCAATCATGTGACAAAGGCAGGGCGCAAGCCGCTCAGACGGAACCCTTCGGAAGAGACTTCGCCAGCGCCCCATCGCCTTCAGTTCCGCTTGATGTGCGTGGCCCGGCTCATATCCCGCGGTGAAAGAATTTCTTATCTCGACGCAGGAAAGATTTCATGTCGGGCCGCCCGGAGGTTCCGGATAGAGTTGTTGGTGGCGGATCCGGGACGCCTCAAGAACGTCAGGCAGGACGACCGGGTCGAGGCGGTCCACAGTGAAGCCGTAGCCGTGCAGGTCAGTCCGGCCTGCGCAAACCAGCGCAGCAGCCGAACGCGGGGGCGACCCGCGTAGCGGTGGCAAGTGGCCATGTGCTTCGGCGTGGCATGCATGGAATGGACCAGAGTTTTACTTTCCCGGCGCCGGAGAACTCCATATCCGCAGTCGGGGTCAGAGTTCCTGATTGGTGTTTCCGAGCCATTGGTTTACGGCAATTCCTTAGCGGAGGGACAGCATGGACGCAGGAAAGAAGTTGGCGCACGCCCGTGAAGTGGGCCTGAAGACGGGCGTGGTGCTGCAAAAGCGCCTGCAGCATGCGCAAGAGGTATTCAGTCAACGCGCGCAGGAAGCCATGGCCGACGAGGCGACGACGCCCGCTGGCTGGATGGCCGCTGCGGACCCGACGAACTACTATGCCTACGCGGTCGACGGCATGCAGCGTGCGATCCTGTTCTGGGACACGATCAGGCAGCGTGGCAACAACTTTGTCGAGAATGCGGTCCAAGGGCTCAAGCCCGTTCTGCACTTCGAGTACGAAACCGTGCTGGACGGCCGCAGCTTCGCCCGGCCCGTCAACTATGCGCTGCTGAAGATCACGCCGCCAGCGGGCGTCACCATCGACAACCGCCGTCGCCCTTACGTCATCATCGATCCGCGTGCTGGCCACGGCCCGGGAATCGGCGGCTTCAAGGACGATTCCCAGGTCGGCGTGGCCATGCGTGCGGGCCACCCGGTCTATTTCGTGATCTTCTTCCGTGACCCGGAGCCGGGGCAGACGCTGCTGGACGTGTGCGAAGCCGAGCAGCAATTCATCAGGAAGGTGCGTGCGCTGCATCCGGATAGCCAGAAGCCGGCCATCATTGGCAATTGCCAGGGAGGCTGGGCCGCCATGATGCTCGCCGCATCGGATCCGGACGACACCGGGCCCATCGTCATCAACGGCGCGCCGATGTCTTACTGGGGCGGCGCCTGGAGCGAGGGCGAAGGTGACAATCCGATGCGCTACTCGGGCGGCCTGCTGGGCGGGACCTGGCTGTCGTCCCTGACGGCTGACCTGGGCAACGGCAAGTTCGATGGTGCCTGGCTGGTCCAGAATTTCGAGAACCTGAATCCGGCCAACAGCTTGTGGGACAAGTACTACAACCTGTACCGGAAGGCCGATACCGAGCCGCCGCGTTTCCTGGAGTTCGAGCACTGGTGGGGCGGCTACTACCTGATGAACCGCGAAGAGATCGAATGGATCACGCGCAACCTCTTCGTGGGCAACAAGCTCTGGAGCGGAGACGTCAAGGATGCCGGCGGGAAGGCGTTCGATCTGCGCGACATCAAGGCTCCCATCGTGCTGTTTGCCTCGATGGGGGACAACATCACTCCGCCGCAGCAGGCTTTCAACTGGGTGGTGGATGTCTATGGCAGCACCGAGGAGATCAAGGCCCGGGGTCAGGTCATCGTCGGGATGATGCACCAGGACGTCGGCCACCTCGGCATCTTCGTCTCGGGCAAGGTTGCGCAGAAGGAGCACGCGCAGATCGTTTCCGTGCTGCAGAGCATCGAGTTGCTGCCTCCGGGGCTCTACGGCATGGTGATCCACGAGCGCAAGTCTGACGGTGGCGTCGAGTATGAGGTCGAGTTCCGCGAACATTCCCTCGAAGACATCGCGCAAAGGCTCAACCGCTTCGAGCGCGTTGACGAGAAGCCGTTCGAGGCCGTCGCTGCGCTGTCCGAATTCAACCAGCGTGCCTATGAACTCTTCGCCCAGCCGTTCGTGCAGGCCATGTCGAACGAAACGACGGCACGCATGCTGCGCGAGTTCCATCCGCTGCGGATGCAGAACTGGGCGTTCTCGGATATGAATCCCTGGATGGCGTGGCTGGGTCACGCCGCCAATGCGGTCAAGGCGAACCGGCAGGCGCTGGACGCCGACCATCCGCTGCGCAAGCGTGAGCAGGCCGGCGCCGACATGCTCAGCGCAGGCCTCGACGCCTATCGTGCCGTGCGCGATGCGATGACGGAAGCCACCTTCTTCAATCTGTACGCGAACATGCTCTCGCTGGTTCCGCAGGACAAAACGTCGCATGCCGGTCCGCCAGCGGTTACCGAGCCACGGGAACTGCCCGAGGTCAAGGCAGCGCTGGCATCGATCGAGCAGGGCGGCTACGCGGAGGCCATCGCCCGGGTGGCCTGCCTGCTCAAGCGACAGGGCGAGCCGTTGCCGCTGTCGAGGCTCGAGTTGCGCAAGGAGCTGGTGACGGACTACGCGGAGTTGCTGCCCGAACTGCTGCCCGAGGCGTGGCGCCGGATTCGTGGCCAGCAGGAGCTCATCACGCTGTACGCGCCGGAGCGGGCGCTCGAGACGCTGCCCGTCCTTTTGCGCGACCAGAACGATCGCCAGCGCCTGCAGGCACTGGCCGAGAAGCTCAGGGATGACGAGCGGCTGATTGGCCGCGCGCCGACGGCCGAGCAGGCTGCGATGCTCGAGCGAATCCGCTCGGCCCTGTCGATCAAGCCCGATCGGTCACGTCGCGCCGCGGTACCGTTTGTGCGCGCGTCCTGACGCCAAGTGCCGGCGGTCGCCGGAATCCAACTGCAAGCTGGTGACGCAGGAGAAAGCCATGCACGAGAAGTATCAGCGCCTGATCGACTACTGCAAGTCCCTCCCACCGACGCCCACCGCGGTCGCCCATCCTTGCGACCGGAGTTCGCTGGAGGGGGCGGTGGAGGCGGCGCGGCTGGGTCTGATCGCGCCTATCCTGGTCGGGCCCCGCGATCGCATCGAAGAGGCCGCCCGCGCCAGTGGTATCGAAATCGGCCAGTATCCGCTGGTCGATGCCGAGCACAGCCATGCCGCCGCTGCCGCCGCAGTGCGGCTGGTTCGCGAAGGCAAGGCCGAGGCCCTGATGAAGGGCAGCCTGCATACCGATGAACTGATGGGGGCCGTGGTCAGGGGCGACAGCGGCCTGCGCACGGCCCGGCGGATCAGCCACTGCTTCGTGATGGATGTGCCCGGCCACGAGGACGCATTGATCATTACTGACGCTGCGGTCAACATCGCGCCGACGCTGGAGGAAAAGGCGGATATCCTCCAGAACGCCATCGACCTGGCGCATGCACTTCAGGTCAAGGACGTACGGGTGGCGATCCTGTCGGCCATGGAAACGGTCAATACCAAGGTACCGTCCACCATCGACGCGGCCGCGCTGTGCAAGATGGTCGACCGGCACCAGATCACCGGTGCGGTGGTCGACGGCCCGCTTGCGCTGGACAACGCCATCAACCTGGACGCCGCGCGTATCAAGAAGATCGACTCGCCGGTGGCCGGGCGCGCCAACGTGCTGCTGGTACCGGACCTGGATGCCGGCAATATGCTCGCAAAGAGCCTGACATTCCTGGCCGGCGCCGATGCCGCAGGCATCGTGCTGGGGGCGCGGGTGCCCATCATCCTGACCAGCCGCGCGGATGCCGTCATGACGCGCCTCGCGTCATGTGCGGTGGCGGCGCTGGTGGCGAAGGCGCGCCGGGACTCCGGCCAGGTACAGGGGTGATGACATGGCCGACGTGATCCTTGTGCTGAACGCAGGTTCGTCGAGCCTGAAGTACTGCGCCTACGATGCGCAGGGCGACGCACTCAGACTGGTCCTGCGGGGCAGTCTCGACGGACTCTACACGTCGCCGAGCTTTCGCGCGTCGGACGCCTCGGGCACGGAAGTCGAGACCAGGCAGTGGGGCGACGGGACCGAGCTGGGACATGGCGGCGCCGTTGCCTTTCTGGCGGATTTCCTGAGAGGTCATGGGGAAGGCCATACGCTGGTCGGGGTCGGGCACCGCGTGGTGCACGGCGGGGTACGCTTCGCGCAGCCGGAAAGGGTCAGCGAAGAACTCCTGTCGGAGCTGGATACGCTTTGCCCGCTGGCACCCCTGCACCAGCCGCACAACCTCAAGCCGATCCGGATTCTCGCCGAACGGCGGCCGGAACTGCCGCAGGTGGCCTGCTTCGACACTGCCTTCCACCGGTCGCAGCCGGAAATCGCCCAGGCCTTTGCGCTGCCGGCTTCGATGACCGAGCGCGGCATCCGCCGCTATGGCTTTCACGGTCTTTCCTACGAGTACATCGCCAGCGTCCTCCCCGGTATCGACGCCAGGGCCGCGGCCGGCCGCACCGTGGTGGCCCACCTTGGCAATGGCAGCAGCATGTGCGCACTCGTGGCCGGACGCAGCGTGGCCAGCACCATGGGGTTCACCGCGGTCGACGGCCTGCCAATGGGCACGCGTTGCGGCAGCCTCGATCCGGGCGTGATCCTGTACCTGATCAGCGAACTGGGCATGGGCGCTCGCGACATCGAGGACCTGGTCTACCGCAAGTCCGGCCTGCTCGGCGTCTCCGGCAAATCGAGCGACATGCGTGTGCTGCTCGCCAGCGACGATGCGCGCGCCCGCCTTGCCGTAGAGCTGTACACCTACCGCATCGGGCGCGAGCTTGGCTCGCTGGCCGCGGCGGCGCAGGGCCTCGACGCGCTGGTCTTTACCGCGGGGATTGGCGAACATGCGGCGCCGATCCGGGAGCGCGTTTGCCGCCAGGCGGCCTGGCTGGGAGTAACCGTCGATGCCGCGGCCAATGACAGCGGCGCGACGCGCATCAGCGAGGCGTCCGGGCAGGTTGGGGTATGGGTGATCCCGACGGATGAAGAACTGATGATTGCCAGGCATACCGGGGCATTGATCGACATCGGGGCGCGCTGAAGCCCGTCTCGAACGAGCATGCGGTGCGCATCGCAGTGCAAAGGGCAACGCTGGTGGGTGCCGAACATGTGCCGGCGATGGCCCACGAGGATCTCCGGTTGCACTGTGCTTTAGACGATCATCCCCCGTCACACTGACCTCGGGTCGGGAAGCCGCGCAAGCCCTGCCCGAACGGGTCAAGGATGGCGTGAAAGCCGCTGCCGTCTCGACTCGCGCCGGAGCGACATGCAGTTGCTACACTGGGGTAATTATGCGAGAACTCCTTTTTCGCACCCTGCTGTACCGCTACTTCTTCTTTGACTGGCTGTACAAGGACGCCAGCAGGGGCAATCTGCTGGAACGCTCCGCCGCCTGGCGCTTCAACCAGATGCACGCGCACTGGCTGCTGACGTATATGCGGCGCTGGCTCGGGTGCGGGCTGATTTTCTTTGGCATGGGTGGCGCGGCCGAGCTGATGCTGAGCGCCCCCGGCCTGTCGGCGCTCTTCTATGTGCCCGGCGTGCTCATCGTGCCGGTCAATGTCGTGATCGGTGTGCTCTGGCTCGGGCTGAAAACACTGCCCGGTCCGCTGTGAGTCGCAGTCCGCGTCTCCACTTCATCCATGTGATCCCCACCCGATAGCGCGCGAAAGATCGCTGTCATGAAATGTCAAGCCTGCCGCAGGCAATGCAAAGCGCATTCCCGGGCGCCAGCCTACATTGATGGCGTAGCAAGCAACGTGGCCTGGATCTTCCCCGGTCGATCAGATGGTCGACTCTCGCCAGGCGCTCCGGTGGAGACCCGATCATGCGCAATTCCCTCGCCGCGGCCAGTCAGGCTTTGTCCGCGCTGACCGTCAGGATCACCAGCCGTCTGCGCCGGTTTCTTCGACAGCCGGCTGGCAACGCAACAAGGCGGGGGCCGAAGGCTCCGCGCCTTGAGACGCGAGCACCGCAGACCGATCGGGAGTTTGCCGAGGCCACCATCCGCTCTTGCCGGACGCTCTGGTAGCCGCACGGCATTGCCGCCACACAGAGCCATGCCGGGAAGTCAGCGTCCGCAATCCCAGCCAGAAGCCTCCCGCAAGGACAGGCTGCCCCACACCGATGCACCGGAGAGACAGCCATGTCCGTAAAATTTCTGAACCCGACTTTGTTGGCCACGTTCCGCGGCTATCTGCCCGGCATGGTCATCAGCGCGGTCGTGACCGTCGCGGCCATGTCGCTTGCCGACCATTACCACGCACCCGTGATGCTGTTTGCGTTGCTGCTGGGCATGGCGCTGAACTTCCTGTCCAAGGAACCGTCGAGCGCCTCCGGCATTGACTTCAGCGCCAAGCAGGTGCTTCGGCTGGGCGTGGCCTTGCTGGGCCTGCGTATTACTGCGTCGCAGGTCGCCGCGCTCGGCTGGCACTCCGTTGCCATGGTCGTGCTCGCGGTGGGACTGACCATCCTGTGCGGCATCGTGCTGGCGCGGCTGATGGGATTCCAGACATTCTTCGGCTTGCTCACCGGCGGGGCCGTCGCCATCTGCGGCGCTTCGGCGGCGCTGGCCCTGGCCGCAGCCATGCCGCAGCATCCCTTGAAGGAGCGCGCGACGCTGTTCACGGTGATCTCGGTCAGCACGCTGTCGACGATGGCGATGGTGCTTTACCCGATGATCGCGCAACTGCTGGCGCTGCCGCCGTTGCAGGCCGGAGCCTTTATCGGCGGGACGATCCATGACGTGGCGCAGGTCGTGGGGGCCGGTTACAGCATCTCGCACGAAGCCGGCGATGCGGCCACGCTGATCAAGCTGATGCGCGTGGCCATGCTGCTGCCCGTGATCGCATTGGCCGCATGGCTGTCGCAACGGCACCAGCGGGCACAAGGCGAAGCCGGTACGGGGACGCGTCCGCCGTTGCTGCCGTGGTTTGCCGTGGCGTTTGCGGTGCTGGTGGCGATCAACAGCACCGGCTGGTTGCCGGCATCACTGGTCAAGGCGGGACAGTTCGCCTCGCAGTGGTGCCTGGTCATGGCCATGGTCGCCATCGGCATGAAGACGCACCTCAAGGACATCCTGTCCGTGGGCTGGAAGCCGGTAGCGCTGATGGTGCTGGAGACGCTGTTCCTGGCTGTCCTGTTCTACGGCATGCTGGTCGTGATGCGGTTCTAGTGTCCTCGCGGCGCCGGTGACTGGCGCCGCGCAGGCGTCATCAGAACCGGTGCCGCAGCCCGATCACCGCGCCGAACTGGCTCTCCCTTGCGCCGACCTGCTCGGTCGGCCCCGACAACGCGGTCGCATACGGATTCAGTGACGGCCCGAAGCCCGTCAGTCCCATGGCCGGGCCGTTGCGGCTCCTGGCGAATCCCAGCACGGTATAGACATCGGTGCGCTTGGAATAGGCATAGGACCCGGTCAGCATGAAGCTGTAGGGATCGCCTGAACTGCCGCTGGCATCGTTGTAGTAGGCCGCGCCGCCCAGCTGTATCAAGGGCGTGACCTGGTACTGCAGGCCAAGCCAGTACAGATTGCTGCGCAGCGCGATCGTGCTGAAGCTGTCATAGGACCAGCGATAGCCGGCAACGGCCCTGGCCGGACCCAGCGCATAGGCCGCGCCGACGCTGGCGCGGTTGGCCTGGCTCGTGTTGCCGACATCGGCATAGGCCCCGCTTTCCATCGCGACGAAGGCCTTCAGGCCGGTGCCGGGTTCCTTGCCATCGCGCAGTCCCCAACGCGTCGACGACAGGTCGCTGGAGTACTCGCGCATGACGTAATGGCTGCCCGTGCCGGTGGCGGGCATATTGGCGACATGTTCCACACTGGCATCGAGGATGCCGTACGGTGTGGTGCTGGCTTGCGCATGCGCGGCGACAGGCAGCACCGATAGTGCGGCCAGGCAGGCTAGGCGGATCTTCATGTTCGGGCCCCCTCGTCATGTGGATCGCACGCATCCCTGCAACGGCAGGGGTGCCTGGTGACCACGATCGGGTCACAGGTGCCATGACGCCCAAGTTCGCTTGAGAGGACCGTCTGTTTTCGCACATGCCACGCGCTTAACTGCGCGCGCATGCCGGAGCCGTCACGCCGCCCCCCGTGTAGCGGCCGGAGGCAGTCAGCCCAGGCAGCCCATGCCGTACTGCAGCGCCCGCAACGCGTCCGCGTGTTCGCGGTAGCGGTCGGCGTAGCTCCAGTATTCGGTCGTCTGCATGGCGCGCTCGGTCGCGCGCACGCGGTAGTCGATGACGAGGCACTGGTTCCAGAATGCGTTCTGGGCGCGCAAGTCCATCTCCTCGTCGGCCTGGTTCTGGGCGGCCGCCTGCATGCGCAGGGCCGACATTGCGCGGTCGGCCTCCTGGTTCTTCGCGACGCCGGGGACCGTCATCACGTGGGACCGCATGGAACCCGTGACGTTGCGGTAGCCTGCCGGGCAGGACGCCGACGTGTAGAGCGTTTCGCTCCCGTTCTGGCATTTGGTGACAGCCTGTGCCAGCCCGCTGGCGGCCAGCAGCACCATCATCACGGCAAGTTGTCTGGACATGGCCGTGCCCTCCCGCTAACACCGATGGAATCAATGTAGGCACGGATCGGCCCGGTCGCCAGCAGTTGTCCGCGGCGTCGCGGTGGCCGGCGGGCGGCAGGCAGTCTTCGGGTCACACCCGGGGGGAAGTGCTGGCCGCAGGTCAGCCAGGCGCGCTGCTTGCACCCGGCGCGGTAGTCGCCGGGGCAGCGGGGGGCGGGGCCGGCAAGGCCGATGGCGCGGGCGCGGTGCCGGCGGTCGAGTCGGTGGTTTCCGCGGGTGCCTGCTCCGGCACGGCCACGACGACTTCGCCGTGGTCGAGCGCCATGCCGGCGGTGGCGTCGGAGGCGTCCGTGATATTGGCGGCCTGCGCCGGCGGCTGCGGCGTGACGTCGGCTTCCGGCGGCGGCAGCGCCGGGCGGCGCGGCGCGGGACGCGCGCCGGGTGCTTCCGCTGGGCCCTTGCCGCCAAACAGCCGTGCAAACCACCCGCGTACCTGCGTGGCCAGCGCGCTGAAGACGCCGGATTCCTCTTCTGCGGCGAAACGCGCCCGGCCATCGATGATGCGGCCGCGCAGCGAGTGCTGGTAGAAGTCCCCGACGATCGGCAGGGCGCTGTGGGCGCCCTGTCCCCAGTAGTCGCTGCGCAGCGTGACGCGGCTGTCGTTGAAGCCGACCCACGCGCCGGCCACCAGCTCCGGGTGCATCAGGATGAACCAGCCGTCGGCATTGTCCTGCGTGGTGCCGGTCTTGCCGGCTACGTCGGCGCGGATGCCGAAGCGCGAGCGGATGCTGGCCCCGGTGCCGCGGTCGATCACGTCGCGCATCACGTCGAGCAGGGTCTGCGTGGTGGCGGCGGGCAGGGCGCGCTCGGCCCGCGCCGGCTGGAATTCCTGCAGGACCTTGCCGTCGCGGTCCTCGATGCGCGTCACCATGGTCGGTGCGATGTATTCGCCCGCATTGGCGATGGTGGCATAGGACGCCACCATTTCCTTGAGCGTCACAGGGCTCGTGCCCAGCGCCAGGGACGGCACCGTGTCGAGCTTGCTGTCGCGCACGCCCATGGCGCGCGCGAGCCGGGCCACGCGCGACGGCCCGACTTCCTGCATGAGCTGGGCCGTGATGGTGTTGCGCGAATAGACCAGGCCGTCGCGCAGCGTCATGGCGCGGCCACTCGGGCGGCCTTCGTCGGTCGGGCGCCAGACTTCGCCGCCGGCGAGCTGGATCTCGACGGGCTGGTCCACCAGTGTGTCGTCGGGCGTCTTGCCCTGCTGGAACGCGGCGCCGTAGACAAAGGGCTTGAACGTGGAGCCCGGCTGGCGGCGCGCGCTCTGCACATGGTCGAACGCGTCCTGCGTGTAGTCGCGGCTGCCGACCCAGGCGCGGATCTGTCCGGTGCGCGGATCGATGGCGATAAAGCCTGCCTGGATGCGCGTCTTCTGCTGGCGCAGCGCCTGCATGAAGGCCGGGTTGGCCAGCAGGTGCTTGAGTGCCTCGTCGGCCGGCGTGCCGGCGGCCACGGCGCTGCGGTACTCGGGCGTTTCACGCACGAAGGCCTGCACCAGGTCCTTGCTGGCCGCCCAGCCGGCGCGCGGCGCCCAGGCGGCATTGGCGATCGACTGCAGCCGGTTGCCCTGCGCCGTGACAGCCTGCGTGGCGAGCGCCTGCAGGCGCGCGTCGATGGTGGTGTGCACGACCAGGCCATCGGCGTAGATGTCATAGCCGTTGCGGTCGGCCCAGCCGATCAGCCACTTGCGCAACTGCTGGGCAAAGTGCGGCGCCGGGCCCGGCGGCTCGGTCTGGCGCTCGAAGTCGATGCGCAGCGGCCGTTTCTTCAGCTGCTCGAAGCGCGCGGCGTCGAGCCGGCCGCGCTTGACCATCTGCGCCAGCACCGTGTTGCGCCGGTCCAGCGCGCGCTCGGGGTTCAGCACCGGGTTGTAGTAGCTGTTGCCCTTGAGCATGCCGATCAGCGTGGCGCTCTGCAGCACGTCGAGCGAGCGGGCCGACTTGTCGAAGTAGGTGCGCGCGGCCATCTCGATGCCGTACGCGTTGTACAGGAACGGCACCGTGTTCAGGTAGGTCTCGAGGATCTGTTCCTTGGTGTACAGGGCCTCGATCTTGAATGCGGTGATCGCCTCCTTGAGCTTGCGCGTCATGGTCGGCGCGCGGCCGATCTCGTCCGGGTAAAGGTTGCGCGCGAGCTGCTGGGTGATGGTGGAACCGCCCTGGCGGTCGCCGGAGAAGGTGTGCAGCGCCGCCGAGGCGGTGCGCCGCCAGTCCAGGCCATGGTGCTGGTAGAAGCGGTGGTCTTCGGTGGAGATCAGTGCATCAACCACCGCGGGCGAGATCTCCGACAGCTTCACCCACTCGCGATTTGCCCACTTGAAGACGGCCAGTTCCTTGCCGTCGGACGACAGCACCTGCGCCGGGCGTTCGAACCTGGCCTTGCGGATGTCACTGATGCCCGGCGTGAACGGGATCAGCACCAGCACATAGAGCAGGAACGCCGCAGGCACCGCCGCCACGGCAAGCAGTGCCTGCCTGCGTGTCGGACGCCGCAGGGATGGCAGGGACTTGAGGCGCTGCACCGGTTGCAACTGAGCCCAGGCCTGGGTCAGCGGCGGGACGAGCAGGGACTTGATCTTGTCCAGCCTCATGAAGCAACCACGATCATGACAAGGCGGGGGCGCAGGACAGAGCAGGGCACTCGGAATACCGGTCTTCGAAAAGACTGAATCCTACCAAAACGTCCCGGGTCGCATCGAGGTGTCTGACAAAAAGCGAGGTTCCGGCCACCGACAAGTTCGGGCTTGTGGTCATTGCGTCATAAAGCCTTCGCATCCCTCGTCACAATACGCAGGCCTCTGGGGGGGCAGGGGAGGCCACGCATCCCAGGCCGTTCCGGGCAGGGGCCTCCCCTAGAACGCTAAGTTGACCGGTGCGACGCATCGGCCTGCGTCACCGCTTCCGAGCGCCGCGGCCACACGGCAAACGGCCCGTCCGGTCTGTACCGGACGGGCCGTTATCACAGGGGCGCCTGTCAATCAGGCGGCCAGCTTCAGCGTGGCAAGCGCGCGCCTGCCCACGGCAAGTTGCTGTGCCACTTCGGCGACGCGTGCGCCCAGGTGCTCGGCGGTACGCAGGTCTGCCAGCGGCGGCACCACGTCGGCGCTCTCGTCGGCGTTGGACTGCGCCGCGGCGCCGAGGAAGAAGCCGTGGCGGTTCAGCGAATCCTCGGTCGACTTGGAGTTGTTGTGGCCCGGGGGCAGGCCCAGGTTCACCCAGTGCATGCCGTGCTGGGCCGCAAAGATGGAGATCTGCTGCAGCGTGGCCAGCTTGTCGCCCGAGCGCGACGCCGAATTGGTAAAGCCGGCAGCCACCTTGTTCGCCCACTTGCCGCCCTTGGCGAAGACATTGCGCGAAGTCGCGTCCATGAAGCCCTTGAACTGGGCCGAGGCACTGCCCATGTAGGTCGGCGCGCCGAAGATGATGCCGTCGACTTCTTCCAGCGTGTCCCAGTGCTGGTCGATCTCGTCGACGCTGATCAGCAGGCTTTCCACGCCTTCCACGCTGCCGGCGCCGCGTGCGACGGCCTGGGCCTGCCTGGCGGTGTGGCCGTAGCCGCTGTGATAGACGATGGCAACGCGGGTCTGGTGGGTGTTCATGGTGTCTTGCCTCACTGAATAAACAAAGGAATTGAACCTGATTTGCTGGCGGCGCTTGGCTGTGTGCGCTGCCGTTGAAAGAAGTCTAGGCGTGTGGCTCGCGGTAATGGTGGATCTTATGGAAACAAGTCATTGAAGTTTTTTGATGACACATAGCCGTGACGGAAAGGGGGTTTTCCCGCCCGTTCGTCGCATGGCAAATCCGGCGCAGACCATATAAAGTTATCCCGCATCCACCCCAATCCGGCGCCGGATGGATTCCACGACCGCGCCAGCCCGCAACCGCTCTCCAACGATGACAACAGGCGGCAAGCAGATCCTGGCAATCCGGCACCTCCTGGCGCGGCAAACGACGGCGTCTGCGTTCTGCGCACTGGCCGCCATGGCGGCAAACGGCAAGGCGGTGGCCAGCGAGCCGGAGGCGGCGCTGCCGGATGTGGTGGTCAGCGCATCGCGCAGCGAACAGCGCCGGTTCGACGCCCCCGCCGCGGTGGACAGCGTTCCGGTCGATCCGCTGCGCGCGACCTCGCCGCTGGTGAACCTGTCCGAAGTACTGGCCGGCGTGCCGGGCGTCGCGGTACGCGATCGCCAGAACTATTCGCAGGACCTGCAGCTCTCCGTGCGCGGCTTCGGCACGCGCTCGACCTTCGGCGTGCGCGGCGTGCGGCTGTATGTGGATGGCATTCCCGCCACCATGCCCGACGGACAGGGCCAGGCCGCAACCGCCGACCTTGCCAATGCCAGCCGCGTGGAGGTGTTGCGCGGCCCGTTCGCGCAGATGTATGGCAATGCCTCGGGCGGCGTGGTGCAGGTATTCACCCCGGATCCGCCCAAGGACGGCTTCACCGGCCGCGCTTCGACCGGGTTCGGCTCCGACGGCCAGTGGCAGGCCGGCGTGGCGCTTGGCGGCGGCAACGACAAGCTGGGCGGCACGCTGGACGCCTGGACCTACCAGACCGATGGCTACCGCGACCACAGTGCCGCGCGACGCTACCAGCTCAATGCCAAGGTCGTGGCCCAGCCGACCGACGCGACACGCGTGACCGGCCAGTTCAATTACTTCAACCAGCCGCTGGCGCAAGACCCGCTGGGCCTGACGCGCGCCCAGGCCGATGCCAACCCGCGCCAGGCCGTTGCGGCCGCTACCCAGTTCGATACCGGCAAGACGGTCGAGCAGACGCAGGCCGGCGTAGTGGTGGACCACAAGCTGAGCGAGGCGGACAGCCTGCAGGGCCGGCTCTACGCCGGCACGCGCCAGCTCAACCAGCGGCTCGGCATGAGCGGCATTGCCGCGACCTCGTCCGGCGGCATCGTCGACCTTGACCGGACCTACGGCGGCGCCGCGCTGTCATGGACGCGGCATACCACCGCCGGCGGCCTGCCATTGCAATGGTCCGCCGGTGTCGAGGCCAACGGCATGCGCGATGGCCGCACCGGCTTCGTCAACAACAACGGCAGCCAGGGCGCGCTGCGCCGCGACGAAACCGACAAGGCCACCGACCTCGGCGCCTTCGCGCAGTTCGACTGGAGCTTCCATCCGTCCTGGGAACTCGTCGGCGGCGTGCGCGCGAGCCGCGTGAAGCTGAGCATCGATGATCATTTCGTTACCGCCGCGAGCCCGGACGACAGCGGCTCGACCACGTACAACAACGTCAGCCCGGTGCTGGGCATGGTCTGGCATGCGCTCGACACGCTCAACGTCTACGCCAACCTGGGCCGCGGCTTTGAATCACCGACGCTGACGGAGGTGGCCTACGGTCCGGGCGGCGTCGGCAGCAACCTTGGCCTGCAGGCATCCACCAGCCGCCAGGGCGAGATCGGCATCAAGTGGCAGCAGCAGCGCCAGCGGCTGGAGGCGGCGCTGTTCGACGCCGACAGCCATGACGAAGTCGTGCCCTTGTCGAACAACGCCGGCCGCACCGTCTACCAGAACGTCAACGGCGTACACCGTCGCGGCCTGGAGCTGGCCTGGCGCGGCGGCTTCGGCGCGCAGGTGGGCGCATCGGCCAATGGCACGACCGGCAGCCAGTTCGAGGCCGGCCTCGCCTACACCTACCTGTCCGCCTACTTCGGCGAGTCGTTTCTCAACGCGCAGGGGCAGACCGTCAACGCCGGCAACCGGCTGCCCGGCACGGCGCGCCACAGCCTGAACCTCGACGTTGCATGGCGGCCGCTGCCGCCGCTGGTGCTGGGTGCGGAAATGCACGTGGACAGCCTGATCTATGCGGATGACCTCAACACCCAGGCCGCGCCCGGCTATGCCACCTTCAACCTGCGCGCCGGCTACGAATTCCGGATCGGCAAGACGCGCTTGTTCGCGTTCGGCCGCATCGACAACATTGCGGACCGCAAGTACATCGGCTCGGTGATCGTCAACGAAGCCAATGGCCGGTATTTCGAGCCGGCGCCGGGCCGGCGCTTTTTCGTCGGGCTGCGCGCGGCGATGTAAGTGGCGATGTAAGTGGCGCGCGGACTTGCCACGCCACCCTCCTCCGGCCTAAGGTTGCGGCTTTGGCCGGCATCCCGGCCAGCACCGGAGTACGCAGCCATGACCACGCCCATGCCTGACGACCGCACCCGCCGCATCATGCTGTGGGTGGTGGCGGTCGGCTTCTTCATGCAGACGCTGGATTCCACCATCGTCAACACCGCGCTGCCGTCGATGGCGCGCAGCCTTGGCGAAAGCCCGCTGCGCATGCAGTCGGTCGTGATTGCGTACTCGCTCACCATGGCCGTGATCATCCCGGCGTCGGGCTGGCTGGCGGACCGCTTCGGCACGCGCACCATCTTCCAGACCGCCATCGCGCTGTTCGTGCTCGGCTCGCTGCTGTGCGCGTATGCGGGCACGCTGCCGTTCCTGGTGGCGGCGCGCGTGGTGCAGGGTGTCGGCGGCGCCATGCTGCTGCCGGTGGGGCGGCTCTCGGTCCTGCGCACGTTTCCGCGCGACCAGTACCTGCAGGCGCTCAGCTTTGTCGCGATCCCGGGCATGATCGGTCCGCTGATCGGCCCGACGCTGGGCGGCTGGCTCACGCAGGCGCTGTCGTGGCACTGGATCTTCCTGATCAACGTCCCGGTCGGCATTCTCGGTGCGCTGGCGACGGTGCGCTACATGCCGAACGCGCGCCAGAGCGGCATTGGCCGTTTCGATGTCGCGGGCTATCTGCTGCTCGCCGTCGCCATGCTGGCGCTGTCGTTCTCGCTGGACGGCCTGGCCGAACTGGGCTTCCAGCATGCGACCGTGCTGATGCTGCTGATCGCCAGCATGGCCGCGCTGACGGCCTATGTGCTGCATGCGGGCCGTCGTCGCCAGCCGCTCTTCACGCTGCGGCTGTTCCGCATCCACAGCTTCAGCGTGGGTTTGCTCGGCAACCTGTTCGCGCGCATCGGCAATGGCTCGATGCCGTTCCTGATCCCGCTGACGCTGCAGATCAGCCTCGGCCACTCGCCGTTCGACGCCGGCCTGATGATGCTGCCCGTCACCGCGGCCGGCATGGCATCCAAGCGCCTGGCCACGCATCTGATCGAGCAGCACGGCTACCGCCGCGTACTGGTGGCCAACACGTTTGCGGTTGGCGTCGTGATGGCCGCCTTCGCGCTGATCACGCCGCAGCGGCCGCTGTGGATGGTCATCCCGCTGCTGGCGCTGTTCGGCATGGTCAACTCGATCCAGTTCACCGCGATGAACACGGTCACGCTCAAGGACCTGAGCGGCACCAGTGCCAGCGGCGGCAACAGCATGCTGTCGATGGTGCAGATGCTGTCGATGAGCCTGGCCGTCACCTCGGCGGGGGCGCTGCTGACGACGTTCGAGCAGGGCTTTGGCAACGGGCCGTCGGGCGTACTGCCCGCGTTCCATGCCACCTTTATCTGCATGGGGCTGATCACGTGTGCTTCGGCGTGGATCTTCATGCAGTTGTCGCCGCACGAGGCACGGGCGGTGGTGCATCGGACGGAACGGGCGGAGGGGTAGGGGGGTATGGGGGAAGGGGCGGGGGACTTCGTCTGAATCCAGGCCGCGGACGCGGACGTCCTCCGGCCTGGTGCGTCGGATGTCAGTCCGACTGGTACTTCGGCGAGCGCGGACCGTACAGGATGCCGCCGGGCTGGCCGGCCGACAGCAGGCGGTAGCTTGTGGTCGCCGCGACCTTGTAGCTGGCGTCGAGCGAGTGGTTGATCGCCTGCGTGATCGCCGCATTGACCAGCATGCCGATCAGGCCGCCACCACTGCTGGAGCTGTCGGTTGCCGCCACGGCCGTACCGTTCCAGAGCACGTCGCCGGTCTTCAGGTCGACGAGCTTGGCGCTTGCGGCCACGCGGGTCACGCTGCTGATGACCTGGTACTTGGAACCATACTCGGCCACGGTCACGTACAAGGCGGCGTCGGCGCCAAAGATCTGGCGCAGCTTGGCGACCGGCGTGGCATGGATGTCGCCGGGAACCGTCAGGCCGTTCTGGCGGAACGTCTCGTCAACCAGCGCCACTGGCAGCACGTAGTAGCCGGACTCCGCCAGCGGCGCGGTGGCCTGCGCGAGCATGCCGTAGGTCGCCTTGATGTCGGGCGACTCGTTCAGCGGCGGCAACACCAGGATGGAACGCGGCCGGCTCGCCTTGAACGCGGCATAGTCCACCTGCTTGTTCGGCACGGCACAGCCAGCGAAGAGCATGACGATGCCCAGGCTCGCGACATAGGTCAGAAGTCGGCGCATCATTTGCTGCTCCCTGCGGCGGTACGGGACTTGGCGTCCACGGCGGTACTGACCTTGGTCTCGGTCCGGGTGTCCGTCTTGACGTTCCTGAGCAGGAAGTCCATATACGGCGTCGCTTCGGGGAAGAGCGTCTTCTCGGTCTGGAACTCCTTGACCATCTGATCACCCTTGCCGATGTTCAGGTAGAGCATGCCAAGCTGGGCATGGTAGCCGGGCGGCACCGCGCCGCCCTTTGCCTTGATCTTCTGCAGGCCCTCTTCGAGCGCGGCAACCTGCGCTTCCTTCGACTCGCCCTTGAAGTATTCGTAAACCTGGACCTGATAGCCTTCCCATTGATACATGGGCTGTGGGCCCGCGCAGCCGGCAAGCAGGAGGCTGCCCGCTGCCGACAAGAACGCTGCGCTGCGCAGCGTGACCGTGTTTATCATCGTTGTTCTCGTAGTTGTGCGGACAGCCGGTTATTGGCCCGGCCTCCAGGAGCCGCTGTCGATGGCGCCCACCAGGTTATTGATCGCCTCGCGCATGGCGAGGTCCATCACCTTGCCGTTGAGCGTCGAGTCATAGCTTGCCGTGCCGCCGAAGCCGATCACCTCGCGGTTCGACAGCTTGTATTCGCCGGCGCCTTGCGTCGAGTACACGACCTCCGAGGTGCTGATGTTGATGATGTTCAGGTTGACCTTGGCATAAGCCACCTGCTCGCGGCCCCGGCCGAGAATGCCGAACAGCTGCACATCACCGACTTCCTTGCGGCCGAATTCGGTGATATCGCCCGTCACCACATAGTCGGCGCCCTTCAGGCGCTGCGCCTGGTTCTTGATCGAGGCCTCGCGCTTGATCTCGTCGAGATTTTCACGCTCGAGCACGTTAAAGCGGTTGGTTTGCTGGAGGTGGGTGACCAGGCTCGTCTTGGCCTGTCCGCTCAGGCGGTCAATGCCGTCCGAGAAGACGCCGCGCATATAGTTCGAGCGATTGTCGAACTTGCCCACGGCAATCGGCGTGCGCACGCCGTTGTACGGCCGGCTGGCGCTTTCGACCTTCTGCACGGGCAGTGCGGTGGAGGACTCCGTGGCGCAGCCGCCAAGCATCGCCAGCAGCCCGGCGGCAGCGGCCAGGGATACGGCAGTCAGTTTCTTCATGTCAATTCCTTCGTTGGATCAAAACCAGCTACATGCCCCGGCTCTAACAGGCAAGCGACGCCCGGAGAGGCCGGAGCCAGACAGGACTCTAAGCCAATTTGCGCGAAAAGTTTCGGCGGATGTGAGCGGAGAATCGTCGCGTTCTTCGACGGGGCAGCCGGCGGCGGGCGCGCGGCTCAGTGCTCGGATCTTCGCGCCGCCGGGTGGGACGTGCCTGGGAAGGGGGCATTTTCCGCGTCAGGCGCCGGAAAACCCGGTCGTCGGGCGCTGGCGTTGACGCAATCCTGTCCGGCGGCGGACTTCATGGCGTGGTGTCGGTGCCAACCACGCGCCGGGCGTCAGAAATCGCAGTTGTTCACAATGCGTTGGGGAATCGCAACAGACGCGGGCAGCGAGCGGCGTGGCCGCTCGCTCGGGGAATCAGGCAGCCTCCGCCACCCGAATCTCCACCAGCAGCTTCTTCAGCTCCGGCACGCACGAGCCGCAGTTGCCGCCGGCCTTGACGCAGGCCGTGATCTCGGCCGGGGTTGTCAGGCCGTGCTCGCGTACCGCATCGCAAATGGTATTGCGGCCCACGCCGAAGCACGAGCACACCGTCGGGCCGGCATCGGCGCCCTTCTGCATCGGTTGTCCCATCAGCAGGCCGATGCGGTCGGCATCCTCCAGCCGTTCGCGGCCGAACAGTTCCGCCAGCCAGGAGCGCGAGGGCAGGTCCGGGCGGGTGGCAATGTAGACGCACGCCTCCAGCCGGTCGTTGACGACATAGCCGGCGTGATAGGTGCCGGCGCTGCGGTCCTCATACTCGAGCCAGTCCGCATCCGGGTCGGTCACGCCGAGCAGGCTGCGCGCCCATGCGGCACGGTCGGCAATGGCTTCGCGCCCGGCGAATTCGTAGCGCTGGAACCGCTGCCCCTGCACGCGCGTCCAGTAGGTGAGGGTGTCGGCGGGCAGTTCCTTGCGGCTCAGCACGAAGCCGTGCCAGTTGACGCCGAACGGCTCCACGCACACCGGCGTGTGCTTGAACTCGGGTTCGCCCGAAACCGGGTCGACCACCGGGTTCACGAGCGCGCCGACGCGCGCGTCGGAACTGAACTGCGCGTTCCAGTGGATCGGCACGAACACGCTGCCGCGCGGAATGCCGCCGCCGTGCCGCACGCGTGCCACCATGGCGCCCCAGCGCGTGGAGACGCGCGCGAGCTTGCCTTCGCCGACGCCGCACAGCAGCGCATCCTGCGGATGCATGTCGACAAAAGGCTCGGGCAGGTGGTCCGCCAGGCGGGCCGACTTGCCGGTGCGCGTCATGGTATGCCACTGGTCGCGCACGCGGCCGGTGTTGAGGATCAGCGGATAGTCGCCGTCCGGCGCATGTGCCGGCGCGCGCGTCGGCGTGGCGACGAAGCGCGCCAGTCCGTCGGCATGGGCGTAGCGTCCGTCTTCGAACAGCCGGCGCGTCCCCGCCGGCGAACCCGCGATGACCGGCCACTGCACGGGTTCGAAATTGTCATAGCTGTCCTTGTCCATGCCGGCCATGCCGCCGATATCGAATGCTCGCGGTGCCTCGTCATTGCGCCAGGCGCTCAGGCGGGCATGCTCGTCAAAGATCTCGTGCTGTCCGGCATAGTCGAAGCCGGCAAAGCCCATGCGCCTGGCCACGTCGCACAGGATGCGCCAGTCGGCGCGCGCCTCGCCGGGGGCCGGCAGGAAGGCGCGCTGGCGCGAGATGCGGCGCTCCGAGTTGGTAACCGTGCCGTCCTTCTCGCCCCAGCCCAGCGCCGGCAGCAGCACGTGCGCGGTGTCGTTGGTGTCGGTGCGCTCGATGATGTCCGAACTGACTACCAGTTCGCATTTGGCCAGCGCGCGGCGCACCTGGTCGGCATCGGGCAGGCTGACCACGGGATTGGTGGCGATCACCCACACGGCCTTGACCCGGCCCTGCTCGATCGCATTGAACAGTTCCACCGCCTTGAGGCCAGCGCGGTCGGCCATGACCGGCGCTTGCCACAGGTCCTGCACGATGTCCCGGTGCAGCGGATTGGCCAGCTCCATGTGCGCGGCCAGCATATTGGCGAGGCCACCGACTTCGCGGCCACCCATCGCATTCGGCTGTCCGGTGAGCGAGAACGGCCCCATGCCCGCGCGGCCGATGCGGCCGGTCAGCAGGTGGCAGTTGATGATGCTGTTGACCTTGTCGGTGCCGGCCGACGACTGGTTGACGCCTTGCGAGAAGGCCGTAACGACCTTCTCGGTCTCGCCGAACAGGCGATAGAAGGCCAGCACGTCCTCGACGTCGAGCTTGCAGGCGCGCGCGACTGCCCCGGGGTCGCTGCAATCGACGGTTGCCTGCAGCGCATCATCCAGCCCCGACGTGCTGGTCCCGATGAAGGCGGTGTCGGCCTTGCCTTCTTGCGCGAGGTAGCTCAGCAGTCCGTTGAACAGCCAGACATCGGTGCCCGGACGTACCGCCAGGTGCAGGTCGGCCAGTTCGCACGTGGCCGTGCGGCGCGGGTCGATGGCGACGATCTTCATCTCCGGGCGCGCTTCCTTGGCCTTGACCAGGCGCTGGAACACGATCGGATGGCACCAGGCCGTGTTGGACCCTACCAGCACCACCAGGTCGGCCAGTTCCAGGTCTTCGTAGTTGCCCGGCACCAGGTCCTCGCCGAACGCGCGCTTGTGGCCGGCCACGGCCGACGACATGCACAGGCGCGAGTTGGTGTCGATATTGGCGGTGCCGATGAAGCCCTTCATCAGCTTGTTGGCGACGTAGTAGTCCTCGGTCAGCAACTGGCCGGATACATAGAGCGCGACGGCATCGGGGCCGTGTTCGCGCACGATGCGAGAGAACCCTTGCGCCACGGTGTCGAGCGCGTGGTCCCACGACACTTGTTCCAGCGCGCCGTCCGCACCGCGCACTTTCGGGTGCAACAGGCGGCCCTGCAGGTCGACCGTCTCGCCAAGTGCGGAGCCTTTCACGCACAGCCGGCCGCGATTGGAAGGATGCTCCGCATCCCCGGCAATCTCGACCTGTCCATCGGCGCGCACGGTGGCACGCACGCCGCAGCCGACTCCGCAGTAGGGGCAGGTCGTGGCGGTGGTCGTGGTCGGGGTGGCGGATACCACCGGGATGTCGGACAGGTTCACGCGTTCTCCGTTGGGGGCGATGTCGTTGTCGGCGGGCTTCCGGCGCGTCAGGCGCGTCAGGCAGCGAGCGCCTCGCACTGGGCCTTGCCGAACAGCAGGCGCTGGCGCAGCGCCGCGACCGGCGCGCGCTGCTGGATCAGGTCGAAGTACCACGGGCCGTCCTGCACGTCGCCATATAGCACGGCGCCGACGAGACAGCCGTTCTGCAGCACCAGCCGCTTGTAGACGCCGCGCCGCGCGTCGCGCAGCACGAGGTCTTCGCTGCCATCGCCGCCGATGAAGTCGCCGGCCGAATACAGGTCCACGCCGGTCACCTTGAGTTTAGTCGCCGTGGCCTGCTGGATATAGCGGCGATGGCCCGCGCCGGCGAGGTGCGCGGCGCACACGCGCGCCTGGTCCCAGATCGGCGCGACCAGGCCGAAGGTGGCCTGGCGGTGCTGCACGCATTCGCCGACGGCATAGATGCGCGGGTCGTAGGTCTGCAGCGTGTCGTCCACCACGATGGCGCGTTCGCAGTGCAGGCCGGCGCCAGCCGCCAGCTCGATATTCGGGCGCACGCCGGCGGTCATCACCACCAGGTCGGCCGGGATCTCGCTGCCGTCCTTGAAGCGCACGCCGGTCACGCGCGTATCGCCGAGGATCTCGCCGGTCTGCGCGCCCAGCATGAAGCGCAGGCCCTTGCGTTCCAGCGCGCTTTTGAGCAGGGTGGCGGCGGGCTTGTCGAGCTGCCGCTCCATCAGGCTGTCGCACAGGTGCACCACGGTCACGTCCATGCCCTGGCGCAGCAGGCCGTTGGCGGCCTCCAGCCCGAGCAGCCCGCCGCCGATCACCACGGCATGGCGATGGTTGCGTGCTGCATCCAGCATGGTTTCGACATCCTGGATGTCGCGAAAGGCGATCACGCCTTCGAGCTGGTGGCCGGGCACCGGCAGGATGAAAGGCTTGGAACCGGTAGCGAGCAGCAGGCGGTCATAGCGCACCTCGCGGCCGGACTGCGCGCGCACGGTGCGGCGCGGACGGTCGATGGCCACCACCGGGTCACCGGCCAGCAGTTCGATGCCATTCTGCGCATACCACTCGCGCGTATTGAGCATGATGTCGTCGACGGTCTTCTCGCCGGCCAGCACCGGGGACAGCAGGATGCGGTTGTAGTTGCCGTGCGGCTCGGCGCCGAAGACGGTGATGTCATACAGGTCCGGGGCCAGCTTGAGCAGTTCCTCGACCGTGCGCATGCCGGCCATGCCGTTGCCGACGACGACCAGCCGGGGCCGGGGCTGCGAGGGGGCGGATGGCGTCATGCGCAGGGTCTCCGTCAGGAACATGGGGTGTCAGGCTGCCAGCTCTTCCTCGACTTCGCTCAGGACCACGTCGGCGGCCACCCAGACCTTGCCGTCATAGACGCGCGCCGGGTAGGCATTGACCGAGTGTTGCGGCGCTTCCAGGCATTCGCCGGTGCGCAGGTCGAAGTGATGCTTGTAGATCGGCGACGCCACCACCAGGCGCTCACCCAGGTTGCCGACCAGTCCGCGGGACAGCACGGCCGCCTGCGAATTCGGGTCGAAGTTCTCGATGGCGTAGACCTCTTCGCCGCGGCCAATGCGGAACACCGCGACCTGCTGGTCGTCGACCAGGGCGCAGACACCAGTATTGGGCACGATATCGCGCAAGGTGCAGATCGCGGTCCAGGTTTCGGGATGGTGGGGATGGCTCATCACGTTCTCCTTCGCTTTCGTTGCATTCGGCTGCATTCAGGCTGCTTTTGCGGGCACGGCCACCACGGGAATGTGGTTCAGGCGGGAACGTTGCAAGTTCCGTTCCTCCGGCGTGGCCGGGCGGATCTGTCCGCGCTCTTCGATGAAGACAAGGTTGTCGTCGCGGCGCTCGCTGTTGACGAAGTGGCGGAAGCGCTTGCGCGTCTCAGGATCGGTCACGGCCTTCTTCCACTCGTCTTCGTAGGTGTCCACCACGTGCTGCATTTCCGCTTCCAGGTCGGCGGCGATGCCCAGCTTGTCGTCGAGGACGACGGCCTTCAGGTAGTCCAGGCCGCCTTCGAGGTTGTCGCGCCACACGCTGGTGCGCTGCAGGCGGTCGGCGGTGCGCACGTAGAACATCAGGAAGCGGTCGATGTAGCGCACCAGCGTGTCGTGGTCGAGGTCGCTCGCCAGCAGCTCGGCGTGGCGCGGCTTCATGCCGCCGTTGCCGCATACGTACAGGTTCCAGCCCTTGTCGGTGGCGATCACGCCCACGTCCTTGCCCTGCGCCTCGGCGCATTCGCGGGTGCAGCCGGACACGCCGAACTTGATCTTGTGCGGCGCGCGCAGGCCCTTGTAGCGGTTCTCCAGTTCGATGGCGAGGCCGACCGAATCGCCCACGCCGTAGCGGCACCACGTCGAGCCGACGCACGACTTCACCGTGCGCAGCGCCTTGCCGTAGGCATGGCCCGATTCAAAGCCCGCCGCGATCAGTTCTTCCCAGATATAGGGCAGTTCTTCGGCGCGGGCACCAAACAGGTCCACGCGCTGGCCGCCGGTGATCTTGGTGTAGAGGCCGTATTTCTTGGCGACCTGGCCCACGGCGATCAGCCCTTCGGGCGTGACTTCGCCGCCCGGCATGCGCGGCACCACGGAGTACGTGCCGTCCTTCTGGATATTGGCCAGGTAGTAGTCGTTGGAGTCCTGCAGGCTGGCATGCTCTTCCTTGAGCACGAACTCGTTCCAGCACGAAGCCAGGATGCTGCCCACGGTCGGCTTGCAGATATCGCAGCCCATGCCGTTGCCATGCGCTGCCAGCAGCGCGTCGAAGGACTTGAACTTGCCCACGCGAACCAGGTGGTAAAGCTCCTGGCGCGAGTACGGGAAGTGTTCGCAGAGATGGTTGTTGACGGCCATGCCCTGCTTCTTCATCTCGGCCTTCATGATCTGCGTGACCAGCGGCACGCAGCCGCCGCAGGCCGTACCGGCCTTGGTGCAGGTCTTGAGCGCGCCGATGCTGGTGGCGCCGTCGCACACGGCGCCGCAGATCTCGCCCTTGGATACGTTGTTGCACGAGCAGATCTGCGCGGTGTCGGGCAACGCGTCGGCACCCAGCGCCGGCCGGGCCTTGCCGCTGCTGTCGGGCAGGATCAGGAACTCGGGCGACTCGGGCAGCTCGATCTTGTTCAGCATCATCTGCAGCAGCGTGCCGTACTCGCTGGCATCGCCGATCAGCACGCCGCCCAGCAGGTACTTGCCGCAGTCCGAGACCACCAGCTTCTTGTAGACCTCCTTGCGGTCGTCGCTGAACTGATAGATGCGGGCGCCCGGCACGGCGCCGTGCGGATCGCCGATGCTGGCGACGTCCACGCCCATCAGCTTGAGCTTGGTGCTCATGTCGGCGCCGCCGAATTCCACGGTTTCGCCGCGCAGGTGGCGGGCAGCCACGCGCGCCATGTCATAGCCCGGAGCCACCAGGCCGTAGATCTTGCCTTGCCACAGCGCGCATTCGCCGATGGCGTAGACGTCCGGGTCGGAGGTGCGGCAATTGTTGTCCACCGCGATGCCGCCACGCTCGCCCACCGTCAGGCCGCTGGCGCGGGCCAGTTCGTCGCGCGGGCGGATGCCGGCCGAGAACACGATCATGTCGGTGTCGAGGTGCGTGCCGTCAGCAAACACCATGCGGTGGGTGCCGTCTTCACCGTCGACGATCTCGGTGGTGTTCTTGCCGGTGTGCGCGGTCACGCCCAGGCCTTCGATCTTCTGGCGCAGCATGCGGCCGCCGCCTTCATCGACCTGTACCGCCATCAGGCGCGGCGCGAATTCCACCACGTGGGTCTGCAGGTCCATGTCGCGCAGCGCCTTGGCGCATTCCAGGCCCAGCAGGCCGCCGCCGACCACCACGCCGGTCTTCGAGCGCGCACCGCATTCGCGCATCGCTTCCAGGTCTTCGATGGTGCGGTAGACGAAGCAGTCCTTGCGGTCCTTGCCCGGCACCGGCGGTACAAAGGGATAGGAGCCGGTGGCGAGGATCAGCTTGTCATAGGGCAGCGTCTCGCCGCTCGACACCGTTACGGTGCGCGCGGCGCGGTCGATCGACACCGCACGCGCATTCAGGCGCAGCAGCATGTTGTTGTTCTGCTCGAAGAAGCCTGCCGGCACCAGCGAGAGATCGTCGGCCGACTTGCCGGCGAAGAACTCGGACAAGTGGACGCGATCGTAGGCGGGGCGCGGTTCTTCGCAAAGCACGGTCACTTCCAGGTTCTGCGCGCCGGCTTCCGCCAGGCATTCCAGGAATTTGTGACCCACCATGCCGTGGCCGACGATGATCAGTTTCATGATGCGTTCCTTGTCCGGTAGTCAGTCTGTGCTGCTCGGGATGCTGTTTTCGTGGGGATGCGGGGAATTCAGCTGGCCAGCGCGCTGTCGTACAGCGCCTGTTCCTGCGCCTTGTGCTCGGCGCTGAAACGGATGGCGATGGCGCACAGTGCGGCGAGCGCCGCCAGCACGCCCAGCACGGTCAGGGTCTGCTGCAGGTCGCCCAGGCCCTTGAGCAGGAAGCCCGCGGCCACCGCGCCCACGTTGCCGCCGGCGCCGATGATGCCGGCCACGCCGCCGAGCGCCTTGCGGTCGATGAAGGGCACCAGCGCATACGTGGCGCCGCAGGCCATGTGGGTGAACAGGCCGAACAGGAGCATGGCGATGACGGCCAGCGTCACATTGCCTGCCTGCGCGAACCACAGCAGGCCAAGGCCTTCGCCGAGGATCAGCACGAACAGCAGCGTCGAGCGCGCATCCAGGCCGCGGCGGCGCGCCGCCTTGTCCGACAGCCAGCCGCCCAGCGCGCGGGCAAACAGCGCCAGCAGGCCGAAGCTGCCGGCCGCCAGGCCTGCGGCCTTCAGGCTCAGGCCGAAGCGGTCCACGTAGAACGTGGCGGCGATGTTGTGGATGAAGATCTCCACGCCGAAGCAGGCGCCGTAGGTAATGAACAGCAGCCACACGCGGTAGTTGGCGCTGGCCATGCGGAAGCTCTCCCAGCCGCCGCCCTTGCCGCTGCCCGTGATGGCCTGGCCGCGCGCACGCATGTCGGAGTAATTGCCTTCGGGGCAGTCCTGCGTGAAGCACCAGTAGACGACGGCCATCACCAGCATCAGCACGCCCGGCACCAGCAGCGCCACGCGCCAGCCCATGGTGTGGTCCACGCCCAGCATCAGCACGGCGCCCAGCAGCATTGGCATCAGCGCCTGCGCGGCACCGCCGCCGGCGTTGCCCCAGCCGGCCGCCGCCGCGTTGGCGGTGCCGACCACATTGGGCGCGAACATCACCGAGGTGTGGTACTGCGTGATGACGAAGCTGGCGCCGACCGCGCCGATCAGCAGGCGGAACGCGAGGAAGGTCTCGTAGCTCTGCGCGAACGCCACGCCCAGCACCGGCAGCGCGCCCAGCGCCAGCAGGCCGGTATAGGTCTTGCGCGGGCCGAAGCGGTCGCACATCGGGCCGATCACCAGCCGCACGAGGATGGTCACCGCCACCGCAGCGATATTGATGTTGGCGATCTGCGCCGGCGTGAGGCCGAACTCGCCCTTGAGCACCGGCATCAGCGGCGCGCAGGCGAACCACGCGAAGAAGCAGACGAAGAACGCCATCCAGGTCAGGTGGAAGGCGCGCATCTGCGGCGTGCCGAGGCTCAGCAGGTGGATGCGGGTGGCTTTGCCGGTCATCGTTCTCGCTCCGAGGAGCGGTGCGTGCGCACCGCCCAAAACAAAAGGCGTCCCGCAAACCGGGGTGATGCCGGTTCAGGGGACGCCGTTGTCCAGACAGCGGCTACATGGCATAGCCGCCGCGCTTGTGGGGTGGGCGGATCGCCGTTGATCCGCCCGTGTCAGTTACGCAAGCGCTGTGCCAGGAGGCGAAGTGATGGTGAGCGGGATATTTCGCGGCAAACGGGCGGGGCGGGCGATGCTTTTGCGCCCTGATGGGGCGCATCAGCCGGCGCGGCACACTCATGGTGCGCTGCAATGTATCGCCGAGGTGCCGGCGGGGAATCAGTCTTGCGGCGTGCCCGATGGTGTGAGGCGCATGACCGTCATGTCGGACGGCGACACCGCCTGGCCGTCTTCGTCGACCAGTGCCGCGCTGACGCGCTGGCCGTTGCGGCGCGAGCGGATTTCCACCGGGCCGGTGCCGTCGGCCGCCAGGTGGCGGTCTCCCCATTGCATCAGCCCGACCAGCACCGGCAGCAGTTCCACCGCGGCACGGGTCGGCCGGTACTCGAACCGCTCGCGCTCGCCCGGCTCCTTATAGCCGACCCGGCGCAGCAGCCCGGCCTCGGTCAGCGTCTTCAGGCGGGCGGACAGCACGGCAGGTGAGCATTCCAGCCGCTGCAGGAACTCATCAAAGCGGCTGACACCCTGGAAGATGTCGCGCAGGATCAGGATCGTCCACTTCTCGCCGATCAGCGCGAGCGTGGAGGCGATCGAACAATCGCGAAGGTCAGTGGCCGTGGCTTTCATGATGCACTGAGGATAGCACGCTGACTTCATTTGCAAAAGTCAGGTGTTTGCCTATACTCTGACTACGAATTATGAAGTCAGGTGGAAACGATGTACGGAACATGGCTGGGTCTGGCGGCGCAGGCGTCACAGCGGGTCGGCAATGAGAGCTGGACGCTGCGGCGCGGGGAGCAGGTGACCTTGCGCGCGGCGCAGGCGGAGGACGGCGCGGCCATGCGCGGCATGGTCGAAGGCCTGTCGCGCGAAAGCCGCTATTTCCGCTTCCTGACGGGCGGCCGCGTGGCCGACGGGATTGTCGAAGGGCTGGTGAGGGCTGGCGCGGATGGCGTGGCCCTGGTCGTGACGGCCCCGGGCGCTGACGGCGGCACCGAAGCGGTGATCGCTAACGGCCAGTTCGTGGTGACCGGGCACGGCACGGCGGAATTCGCCGTGCTCGTGGCCGATGCCTGGCAAGGCCAGGGTCTTGGCCGTCGCCTGATCGCCCGGCTGCTGCAACTGGCGCAGGCAGCCGGCGTGCGCTGCATGCGCGGCGATGTGCTCAGCGAGAACCGGCGCATGCTGGCCATCCTGCGCGGCCTGGGATTCAGCTGCCGGCGCAACCCCGAGGACAGCTATCTCCACGAGGCCACGCTTGCGCTCGGGGCAGCCGCGGCGAACATCGCCACACGGATGCCGGCCGACTGGGCCGCTGCCGGTTGAGCCGGGCGCGCGGCACTACTCGACGCGCGCGCCCGAGACCTTCACCACCCGCTCCAGCACCGGCATGGCCGTCTGGTAGTCATCGCGGAAGCGGGCCGAGGTGGTGCCCATGGCTTCCAGCCCGGCGACCTGCAGCCTTGCCTTGACAGCGGTGGTATTGGCGGCCGCGATGGCTTCCTTCTCCAGCCGGGCCAGCACCGGTGCCGGCGTCGCGGCGGGCGCGACCAGCACCAGCCAGCCGACCGGCCGGAACTCGGGCTCGGCCAGCCCGGCCTGCTGGAACGTGGGCACGTCCGCGATGCCGTCGATGCGCCTGTCGCCCGTTACCGCGAGCGCGCGCAGCTTGCCGGACTCCAGATAGGGCTTGATCGACATATACGACCCGATCGCCATCTGCACCTGTCCGCCGATCAGGTCCTGCAGCATCGGCGCCTCGCCCTTGTAGGCGATATGGCTCATCTCCATGCCGCGGCTGTTGCTCATGAACGCGCCCATCAGATGCGCGGCCGAGCCCACGCCCCATGAGCCGTAGTTGACCTTGCCCTTGTTCTGCTGCGCCCAGGCCACGAATTCCTTCACGCTTTTCGCCTGTACGGACGGGTGCACTGCCAGCACCAGCTGGCCCGAGGCCACCTGCGAGATCAGCGCGAAGTCCTTGCGCGGATCGTAAGGCAGCTTCGCGTACACGAACTGGTTGGTCATGATGGGCAGCGTGGTCGTGAACATCATGGTGTAGCCGTCGGCGGGGGCCTTGGCGACATAGCTGGCCCCGACGATGCCGCTGGCGCCGGCACGGTTCTCCACCACCACGGGCTGTCCGAGCCGCTTGCCCATTTCGTCGGCCATGGCGCGCCCGACCACATCGGTCGAACCGCCGGCGGGGAACGGCAACACCATGGTGATGGGCTTGCCGGGCCACGTCTGGGCCGCGGCAAGCGAACCGAGTCCGGTCATCAGTCCGAATGCCGCCAGTGCCACCTTGATGGTTCGCATGCTTGCTGTCTCCTGGTTTGGAAGGCAGGTGTCGTACCGCGCGGTCCAATCTGGAGCCCACCCCGCGTTCAGTCAAGCGCGCGGCGCAGAGGGAAAACCATGAGCGGCTGGCCATGCCGGGCAGAACGTTCCGGCCAGAATGTTCCAAGACGCAGCATGGATCAGCCCGCAGGCTTGCCGCGCGCCGTGGCCGTGCAGCCGATGGAGGCCACGATGATGCTGCCGATCGCCAGCCACTGGATCATGCTGAGCTGCTCGTGCAGGAACACCAGCCCGGCCAGCGCGCCCATGGCGGGCTCCATGCTGAGCAGGATGCCGAAGGTGCGCCGCGGCAGGCGCTTGAGCGCCACCATTTCGAGCGAATAGGGAATGGCGCTGGACAGCACGCCCACGGCCAGCCCGGCGAGCAGCAGCGGCGGGCTGAACATGGCCGTGCCGGCGTGGGCCACGCCGAATGGCAGCACCACCAGGGCCGCCACGGTCAGCCCGAGCGAAGTCGCCTGGCCGCCGTGCGCGTTGCCGGCACGCTGGCCGAAGATGATATAGAGCGCCCAGCCGACGCCCGCCGCCAGCGCGAAGCCGATGCCGACGGGGTCCAGATGGGTGGAGGCCTCGCCCAGCGGCAGAAGCAGCAGCAGCCCGGTGACGGCAAACGCGATCCACAGGAAATCGATGGCGCGCCGCGACGACAGCACCGCCACGGTGAGCGGGCCGGTGAATTCGACGGCAATCGCCAGTCCGAGCGGAATCGTGCGCAGCGACATATAGAACAGCAGGTTGGTCGCGCCCAGCGCGGCACCGTACAGGGCGATGGCCCGCGCATTGGCGGCGGAAAGCGGTATCCGCCACGGGCGCCACACGGCCAGCAGGATCAGCGCCGAAAAACCCACGCGCAGCGCGGTGGTCCCCTGCGCCCCGAGCGCGGAGAACAGCGACTTGGCGAACGAGGTGCCGATGCACAGGGAGGCCATCGAGCCGGTCAGCGCCACGACGGCGAGAAGGGTGGCGCTTTGCCGCAGGCGGTTCAGAGGCAATTGGAAATCCTGGTTGGGTGATGCAGCCGCATCTTGCGCCATGCGCGCGCCGGGCGCCATAGACGGGTGCGGGATTTCCGCGCTGTACAGTTCGCGCGACATCCGGATTTCCCTTTCCGCGCTGCCCGACTATGGTGGAGTCAGTCCTTTGCAACAGGAGCCAGGAGATGGAAGCTGCCGTTCGTCATGTCGTGATCACCGGCGCCGCCGGCGCCCTGGGCCGTGCAGTGGCCAGCCGTTTCGCGGGAGAGGGCTGCCGGCTGGCCCTGATCGACCACAAGCTGCAGCACCTGCAAAGCGTCTTTGCCCATCCGGATGCGGATGGCGGCATGCTGCTGCGCGAGGCCGATGTCACGTCCGGGAGCGCCATGGCCGCGACCGGCGCCGAGATCCTCGACACGTTCGGCGCGGTGGATGTCGTGGTCCACGTGGCCGGAGGCTTCGAGATGGGCGAGGCCACGCACGCCATCAGCCGCGAATCCTGGACGCGGATGATGGACCTGAACGCATGGTCGTTCATTGCCGTGACGCGGCCCTTCATTCCCGCGATGCTGGCGCGGGGCAGCGGCAAGGTCATTGCCGTGACGGCGCGCAGCGCGTCGGCGGGCGTGGCATCGATGGGCGCGTACTGCGCGTCCAAGAGCGCGCTGCAGCGGCTGGTCGAAAGCCTGTCGCGCGAAGTGCGCGGTGCCGGCATCAACGTCAACAGCATTGCCCCGGGCGTGCTGGATACCCCTGCGAATCGGCGAGACATGCCCAACGCCGATCCTTCGCAATGGGTTTCCACCGGCTCCGCGGCGCGCATGGTCGCGCTGCTGGCCTCGGAGGCCGCGGCGGCGGTTCACGGACAGCACCTGGTGCTCGACGGCCTGAGTTGAGCCGCTGGCGCAGGCCCGGGCCAGGCCGCTGCCGTGGCGCCCATCGCACTCAAGCAGTGCGATGGGCGCTGCCTGCACCTCAAGGCGGCCAGCCGCTCCCCGATTCCGCGCCATTCCTGCACGCTCAAGGTGCGCAAACCACGCCTGCGCACTGGCACACGCTTTGCTCTATCTCGACCAGGGAAGCGATGCATCATCGCTCACCGAAGGGTCGCTAGGGTTCCGGTCGCGCTGTGCGTGCGATGCCTGGTCCAAGAGCAACCGGCCTCAGGCGCGCTGGCTTCAGACCAGACCGCGTCCAGGCTCCACGGCGGGACAAAAGCCCGGGAGGTTCACTTCGTTGCGAGGTGTCTTCCCTGCTTTGCCACTGTCGAAAGGAGCCCCTCCGATGCCTCGCCTGCTGTCCTCGTTTCTCATTGCCAGACGCCTGCATGCCGTCCTCGCCGGTGTTGCCGTCTCCCTTGCATGCCTTGCCGCCACGCCAGTTCGTGCCGAGGTGCGCGTCGGCGTCTCCGACTGGCCCGGCTGGGTGGCCTGGTATGTGGCCCAGCAGAAGGGCTTCTTCGGCAAGCACGGCGCCGATGTCAAGCTGGTCTGGTTCGCCAACTACAGCGATTCGATCGCGGCCCTCTCATCCGGACAGCTCGACGCCAACTCGCAGTCCTGGTCCGACACGCTGGGTCCGCTCGCCAAGGGCTTGCCGCTGAAGGCCGTGCTGGTCAACGACAACTCGGCCGGCAATGACGCGCTGCTGGCCGGTGCGAAGATCCGCACCGTGGCGGACCTGAAGGGCAAGACCGTCGCACTGGAGCAATACAGCATCTCGCACTTCGTGCTGGCCACTGCGCTGGCAAAGGCCGGCCTCAAGCCGTCCGACGTGAAGATCGTCAACCTGGCCGCAGCCGATGCCGCCGCCGCCTTCATGATGGGGCGGGTGGACGCCGCGGTGGTCTGGAACCCCTGGATCGACCGCATCGTGCGCAGCGGCAAGGGTCATGCGCTGTTCACCTCCGCCGACATGCCGGGCCTGATTCCCGACCTGCTGGTGGCACAGCAGAAGGCCATCGCCACCAAGCGCAAGGACCTGGTGGGCATGATCCGCGCGTGGTTCGACGCGGAGCGTTTCATCCGGGAACAACCGGCCGAGGCCGCGGCCATCATGGCCAGGGTGGTCGGCATGAAGCCGGACGACTACAAGGTCTTCCTGCCCGGTACCCGCTTCTTCGACGCGGCCGCGAACCGCGCCGCGCTCGACGCCGCGCAGCCCGCGTCGCTGCAGGCGGTGGCGCCCACCATTGCCGGCTTCCTGCGCGACAACAAGCTGCTGGAAGGCAAGCCGGACGCAGGCCGCGGCGTGGATGCCACGCTGCTGGCGGAAGCACTCAAGTGAGGCCGCACATGCCTGACAACGACCTCCTCATGACGGCATTGCCGCCGGTGCGGCCCGCCGAAGCCAGCCGCGAACCCGAATGGCTCCCGGTGCGCACGCCGTGGTGGCGCCTGCGTACGGCACTCCCGGCGCGCCGCGCGGCGCTGCTGGTCGGGGCGGGCCTGCTGCTGCCGCTGCTGGCCTGGGCGCTGCTGGCCGCCAGTGGCCTGGTCGATCCCGTGTTCATGCCCGGCCCGGCCGCGGTGCTGTCGCGTCTGCACGACTGGGCGTTCGACGAGGACCTGGCGGGCGATGTCGCCATCAGTACCGCACGCGTGCTGGCGGGATGGGCGCTGTCGGCAGTGCTGGCGTTGCCACTGGGCCTGGCAATCGGCAGCTATCGCACCATACAGGCGCTGCTGGAGCCGCTGACCGACTTTATCCGCTACATGCCGGCGGTCGCCTTCATCCCGCTGGTGATGGTGTGGATCGGCATCGATGAAGGCGCCAAGGTTGCCATTATCTTCATCGGTACCTTCTTCCAGATGGTCCTGATGGTGGCCGAGGATGTGCGACGCGTGCCGCTGGCGCAGATCGAGGCAGCGCAGACCATGGGTGCATCGCGCGGCGAGATCATCCAGCACGTGATCGTGCCGTCGGCCAAGCCGGCCTTGCTTGACACGCTGCGCGTGACCATGGGGTGGGCCTGGACTTACCTGGTGGTGGCCGAGCTGGTGGCCGCGGGCTCCGGGCTGGGCTTTTCCATCCTCAAGGCGCAGCGCTTCCTCCAGACGGACAAGATCTTCGCCGGCATCCTGCTGATCGGGCTGGTCGGGTTGTTGCTGGACCAGCTCATGCGGCGCCTGCACCGGCTGGCCTTCCCTTATCTCTACATGGGGCGCTGAACCATGACCGAATCCATCCAACCCAAGCTCAGCGCCCGCGGCGTCTGGAAGTTCTTCGGTCCCCGCAGCGGCCACCCGGCCCTGCGGGACGTGAGCCTGGACGTGGCCGACAACGGCTTCGTCACCCTGGTGGGCGCTTCCGGTTGCGGCAAGTCCACGCTGCTGCGCACGCTGGGAGGCCTGGAGAGCTTCGACGCCGGCACGTTGCTGTGCGATGGCCACGCAATCACAGCACCGGCGCCCGAGCGCGCCATGGTGTTCCAGCACTACAGCCTCTACCCGTGGCTGACAGTCGCCGAGAATATCCGCTTCTGCCGGCGCCTGGGCCTGTTCACCCGGAGCCGCAGCAGCGCGGATGTGGAAGCCGCATCGGGCCGGGCCGATGCCCTGCTGCACCTGATGGGGCTGGCGCACGTGGCGGACGCCTACCCCGGCCAGCTTTCCGGCGGCATGCAGCAGCGCGTGGCCATCGGCCGTGCGCTGATGAGCCGCCCACGCGTGCTGCTGATGGACGAGCCCTTTGGCGCGCTGGACGCGCAGACGCGTGAGGTCATGCATGACCTGATCCTGCATGTGCACCGGCTGGAAAAGACCACGGTGGTGTTCGTCACCCACGACGTGGAAGAGGCGATCTATCTGGGCCAGCGCGTCGTGCTGATGGCACCGCGCCCGGGCCGCATCGACAGCGTCTACGAAGTGCCGCTGCCCGCCACGCGCCGGCAGGAGATGAAACACACGCAGGAGTTCCTGCAGCTCAAGCGCGACATCCTGGCGCGCATCCGGATGACTTCGGGCATGCAGACCGACCTGGACCTGCTCGACCAGCTGTCGCGCGCGGCCGCTGCCGCCTGACCCCACAGACGAACCCGACACGGAGACCTTCGATGGCACATGCCGAACACACCCTGGACAACCCCCCGCCGGGCTCCCCGGTGGATGCCGCGCCGCACTGGCAGCGCTTTGCTCCGCAACTGCCGGCCGCGCAGGTGTTGTGGAGCGAGATGGTGCCCGGTGGCGGGCACTGGAGCTGGCGCCTGTCGCGCGGCACCTCGCTGCGCTTCGTGGCATTGGGTGACCGGGCCAACTGCGCCGTGGTGCTCTATGCCGCCCACGACAGGCTGGAGCGCTACAGCATGCCCGATACCTGCAAGGCCCTGCACACCGCCCACTTCACGCGCGGCCACGTGCTGATGAGCGACATGGGCCGCGCCATGGCTTCGCTCACGCATGACACGCTGGGGTGGCACGATCCCTTCGGCGCATTGCTCGATACCGTGCGCATGCGCGACAAGTACGGCGAACAACGCTTCGAGGCGCATCGCAACGCCATGCATCGCTCGGGCCGCGACGGCCTGCTGGTGGAGACTGGCAAGTATGGGCTGTCCGCGCGTGACCTGATCGCGCCCGTCAACCTGTTCAGCAAGGTGGCAGTGGACGGGGAAGGGCGCTTCGCTTTCGATGCGGCGTGCAGCGTGCGTGGCACGGCGGTGGAGTTGCGCTGCGAAATGGACCTGATCCTCGCCATCTCCACCGCGCCGCATCCGCTGGACCCGCGCAATGGCTACCAGCCGGGCGCGATCGGCGTGGCTGCATGGCGCTCCGGCCCGGCGCCGGCCGACGACTACTGCCGCAGCTTCCGTCCCGAGTGCGCGCGCGCGTTGCACAACGCGGACATCTTCGCCATTTCCTGAGGCCGTTCATGACGATCACCACGACCATTCCGGCCAGCGCGGCATTCCAGCCGCATGCCAGTTCCCTCGATCCCGCCGGCGCCACGCTGCGCCACCGCCAGCCTGCCGGAGAGCCATGGCTGGCGGAAATCCGCGCCGGCCAGACCGTACGCATCGTCGACCTGATGGGCAACCAGGCGGCCGATGTGCTGTTCTACAACCGGCACGATGTGGCAGAGCACTACAGTGTCGCCGACACGCTGCTGCGCCAGGGCGGCATCTACCTCACCACGGGTTCGGTGCTGGTATCCAACCAGGGCAACGCGATGCTCACCATCGTGGCTGACACCTGCGGCCGGCACGATACGCTGGGCGGGGCCTGCGCCGCGGAGAGCAACACCGTGCGCTACGCGCTGCAGAAGAAGTTCATGCACTCCTGCCGCGACAACTATCTGCTCGCCATGTCACAGTCGGACGTGGGCCTGAGCAAGCGCGACCTGGTGCCCAACATCAATTTCTTCATGAACGTGCCGGTCACGCCGGAAGGAACGCTGCAATTTGCCGATGGCGTTTCCGGACCGGGCAAATATGTCGAGCTGCATGCGCAGATGGATGTATGGATGCTGGTATCGAACTGCCCGCAGCTCAACAACCCATGCAACGGCTACGACCCGACGCCTGTCGAGTTCATCGTCTGGGACGCCGCACCGCGCCTCTGATCCCTCCCTTGCGCCAGTACTGATCTGCACAGGCGCCGCCGCGGGACGACCCGTGGCCGCATCCCATCCGGCAGGACGACCTGCCCGACATCGAGAGGGAACCTTCCCCATGTCCAAGTTTTCTGATCGCGGCACCGGCCCGGCCGGGGCGCGCTTCGATACCGTGCTGATCGCCAATCGTGGTGCGATCGCCTGTCGCATCATCCGCACGCTGCGGCAACTCGGCCTGCGTTCGGTGGCGGTTTACTCGGAGGCCGATGCCGAATCCGCCCACGTGGCGCTGGCGGATGCCGCCGTCTGCATCGGCCCGGCGCCCGCATCGCAGAGCTACCTCGACGGCGCCCGCATCCTGGAAGCCGCGCGCGAAACCGGCGCGGGTGCCATCCATCCGGGCTACGGCTTCCTGTCGGAGAATCCCGGCTTCGCACGGGACTGCGAGGCGGCCGGCATTGCCTTCATCGGGCCGACGCCGGGGCAGATGCAGGCCTTCGGCCTCAAGCACACCGCGCGCGCGCTGGCCGAGCAGCATGCCGTGCCATTGCTGCCGGGCAGCGGCCTGCTCGACGGACTGGCCCATGCGCTGGCCGAGGCGGCGCGCATCGGCTACCCGGTCATGCTCAAGAGCAGCGCGGGCGGTGGCGGCATTGGCATGCGGCTGGTGCGCAGCGAAGCGGAGCTGGTGCCGGCCGTCGAGGCGGTAGAGCGCCTGGCGCGTGCCAACTTCAAGGATGCCGGCCTGTTCCTGGAGAAGTTCGTGGAGCGCGCCCGCCATATCGAGGTGCAGTTGTTCGGCGATGGGCAAGGCAACGTGATTGCGCTGGGCGAGCGCGATTGTTCCGCGCAGCGCCGCAACCAGAAAGTGGTCGAGGAAACCCCGGCGCCAGGTCTTGACGCTGTGACACGCAGCGCGCTGACCGACGCCGCCGTGCGTCTCGGCCGCGCCGTCCGCTACCGCTCCGCCGGCACGGTGGAGTTCGTGCTCGATGCCGACACCGGCGCGTTCTACTTCCTGGAGGTCAACACGCGGCTGCAGGTGGAGCATGGCGTGACCGAACAGGTCACCGGCGTCGACCTGGTTGCATGGATGGTGAAGCTCGCACGCGGTGACAGGTTTGCGTTGCACGCGCCGGCGCCGCGCGGGGCTTCGATCCAGGTGCGCCTCTATGCCGAAGATCCGGCGCGCAACTTCCAGCCCAGCGCCGGCCTGCTGACCGAAGTCGCGTTTCCTGGCGATACTCCTGGCGATATCCGCGTGGAAAGCTGGGTGAGCGCAGGCACCGAGGTGCCTGCTCACTACGACCCGATGCTGGCCAAGCTGATCGTCACCGGCACGGACCGGGCCGATGCCGTGCGCCGCTTGCAGCAGGCACTGGCTGGTTCGCGCGTGGGCGGCATCGAGACCAACCTGCGATACCTGCGTACCGTGGCCGCCAGCGAGGATTTCGTCGCCGGGCGCATCGTCACGCGTTCGCTGGGCGACCTGCGCTACCAGCCAAATGCCGTCGAGGTGCTCGAAGCCGGCGTGCAGACCACGGTGCAGGACTGGCCCGGCCGTGTGGGCTACTGGGACGTGGGCGTGCCGCCATCCGGCCCGATGGATGACCTTTCCCTGCGCATTGCCAACCGGCTGGTCGGCAATGCGCAAGGTGCCGCCGGCCTGGAGTGCACCCTGGGCGGCCCGACCCTGCGCTTCTGGCATGACGCGGTCATCGCCGTATGCGGCGCGCCCTTGCCGGTCACGCTGGACGACAGGCCATTGGCGCCGTGGGTCGCACATCGCGTGCGGGCGGGCAGCACGCTTGCCATCGGTGCCGGGCCGGCTCAGGGAAGCCGTGCCTATCTGGCGGTCCGCGGCGGCTTCGATGTGCCACGCTACCTTGGCAGCCGTTCCACCTTTACGCTGGGGCAGTTCGGCGGACACGGCGGCCGCACCTTGCGCGTGGCGGACGTGTTGCATATCGGCGATGACACGGCGACGGAGCCCGCGTCATTGCCCGAGTCGGCCGTACCGTCGTTTCCAACGCCGGGCGAAGCCTGGGAGATCAGCGTACTGTACGGCCCGCACGGCGCACCGGACTTTTTCACCGAAGCGGATATCGACAGCTTCTTCGCAGCGGAATGGGAAGTTCACTACAACTCCAGCCGCACCGGCGTGCGCCTGATCGGCCCGAAGCCGCAATGGGCGCGGCCCGATGGCGGCGAGGCCGGGCTGCATCCGTCGAACATTCATGACAACGCCTATGCCATCGGTGCGATCGACTTCACCGGCGATATGCCTGTGATCCTCGGCCCCGACGGGCCCAGCCTCGGTGGCTTCGTCTGCCCGGCGGTGGTGGCCGCGGCCGAACGATGGAAGCTGGGCCAGCTCCGGCCGGGCGCGCGGGTGCGCTTTCGCCGCATCGGGCAGGACGAGGCGGGGCGCCTGCGCTGCGCGCAGGACGCGCTAGCAGCCACGCTTGCCGCGCAGCCGCCGGTACCGGCGGCCGCTTCGGCGGAGTCGCCGGTGGTGTTCTCCAGGGCGGGCGCCGCCGGCCGGCCCGGGCTGGTGATGCGGCAGGCCGGCGACCGTTACCTGCTGGTCGAACTGGGCGATGCGCAGCTCGATATCGGCCTGCGCATGCGCATCCATGCGCTGCACGCCGCCCTGCAGTCGCGCAGGCTGGCGGGCATCGTCGACCTGACGCCGGGTATCCGCTCGCTGCAGTTGCATTTCGATCCATCGCAGCTCGACCGCCGCGCACTGGTTGAGGCGATCGTGCAGGCCGACGACGCCCTGGGGGACACGGACGGCCTCTCGGTGCCCTCCCGGACCGTGTGGTTGCCGCTCTCCTGGGATGACAGCGCCACGCGCCTCGCCATCGACAAATACATGCAGTCGGTGCGTCCCGATGCGCCTTGGTGCCCCAGCAATATCGAGTTCATTCGTCGCATCAACGGGCTGGCATCGGTCGAAGAGGTTCGGGACATCGTGTTCGCAGCCAGCTATCTGGTAATGGGACTGGGCGATGTCTACCTGGGCGCGCCCGTGGCCACTCCGCTCGACCCACGCCACCGGCTGGTGACCACCAAGTACAACCCGGCGCGCACCTGGACGCCCGAGAACGCGGTGGGCATCGGTGGCGCGTATATGTGCGTGTACGGCATGGAAGGCCCCGGGGGCTACCAGTTTGTCGGCCGCACGCTGCAAATGTGGAACCGCTGGCGCGATGCAGACAGCGGCGCACCGGCCTTCGAGGCCGGCAAGCCCTGGCTGCTGCGCTGCTTCGACAAGATTCGCTTCTATCCCGTCAGCGAGGCCGAGCTGGCGCAGATCCGCAAGGATTTCCCGGCGGGCCGCTACCCGCTGCGCATCGAGGCTGGCAGCTTCGCCATGCGCGACTACCAGGCCATGCTGGATGAGAGCACCGTGGATATCGCAGCCTTCCGCGCGCGACAGCAAGCCGCCTTTGCCGCCGAGCGGGAACGCTGGCGCGAGCTGGGCCATGCCGAGCATATGGAAGAGAACGCCGGCGCGATGGCGCCGGCCGACGATGCCGGCACGCGCCCCGAGGGCGCGCGCGCGGTCTGCAGTGCGGTGCCCGGCAGTGTCTGGAAGCTGCTGGTGGAGGCGGGAAGCCACGTGAAAGCAGGCGACACGCTGGTCGTGGTGGAGTCCATGAAGATGGAATTTGCCGTGACCGCGCCTTGCGCCGGCACGGTATGGCGCGTTGGCTGTGCCGAAGGCGCACCGGTCGGAGCGGGGCAGGAGGTGGTGGTGATCGTGCCGGAGGCGGCGCAGGATCGCGAGGTGCCGGAAATCGAGGTGGCAGCATGACCGACCATTCCACTGCCATGCCGTTTTCCCTGGATATTGCCTCCCTGCAGGCGGACTATCGCCATGGCAGGCGTACGCCCGTCGATGTCGTGGAGGCCGTGATTGCTGCCACCGCGGACGATCCGCACCGTGCCTGGATCCATCGGCTCGATGCGCAGGCCTTGCGCCGGCGTGCCCGGGAACTCCTGGCGTGCAATCCGTCGGACCTGCCGCTCTATGGCATCCCGTTCGCCATCAAGGACAACATCGACCTGGCGGGCTGTCCTACCACGGCGGCCTGCCCGGCCTATGCCTATACGCCGCAACACAGCGCCTTTGTGGTGCAGCGGCTGCTCGACGCGGGCGCCATCGCCATCGGCAAGACCAACCTCGACCAGTTCGCCACCGGGCTGAACGGCACGCGCTCGCCGTATGGCGCCTGCCGCAATGCCTTCGACGCGGCGCATGTATCCGGCGGCTCCAGTTCGGGTTCGGCCGTTGCCGTGGCGCTGGGGCACGTGAGCTTCGCGCTGGGGACCGACACGGCGGGCTCGGGACGCGTCCCGGCCGCGTTCAATCACCTTGTGGGCCTCAAGCCCACCTGCGGCGTGTTGTCCGCAACGGGCGTGGTGCCGGCCTGCCGCTCGCTGGACACGGTGTCGATCTTTGCGCTGACCGCCAACGATGCGCACCGCGTGTTTGCGGCGGCGCGGGGCTACGATGGCGCAGATGCCTTCTCGCGCCACGCCTTGCCGCACGGCTTCGACTTTGGCGGCGCTGCCACGTTCCGCCTGGGGGTACCGGTGCCAGCTCAGCTGGGGCAGCTGGGGCCCGGCTACGCCGATGCCTGGGCACGGTCGCTGGCCCACGCCCGTGGGCTGGGGGCGGAGTTGATCGAAATCGATATCGCCCCTTTCCTGGAAGCCGCGCGCCTGCTCTACGATGGCCCATGGGTGGCCGAGCGCTATCAGGCCATCCGCGCCTTCATCGACGCGCAGCCAGAAGCGGTGTTCCCGGTCACGCGCCAGATCACGCTTGGCGGCGCCGTGCCAAGCGCCGCCGATGCCTTTGCCGCCAGCTATCGCCTGCGCGAATTGCGCCGTGTGTGTGACGCCGTGTGGGACCAGGTCGACGGGTTCATGCTGCCGACGGCGCCGCAGCATCCCACCGTCGACGACATGCTGGCCGAACCGGTCCGGTTGAACGGTGATCTGGGCCGCTTCACCAATTTCATGAACCTGCTCGACTACGCCGGCATTGCGGTGCCGGCTGGCTTCACGGAAGCCGGGCTGCCGTTTGGCGTGACGGTGGTGGCTCCCGCGCATCAGGATGTGCCCTTGCTGCGGCTGGCGACGCGCTGGCAACAGGCGCTGCGTGGGCGCGCCGCCACCCTGGGCGCGACCGGCCGCTCGTTGCCGGACGATGCCGCGCCGCTTGCCGCGATCCGCTCCGGGCAGGTCCGCGTCGCGGTTTGTGGTGCGCACCTGCAAGGCCAGCCGCTGCACCATCAGCTGACCGAGCGTGGTGCCCGGCTGGTGGCGCGCACCCGTACGGCGCCCTGTTACCGGCTCCATGCCTTGCCAGGCGACGGCCCGCAGCGCCCGGGACTGGTGCGCGTGGACGACGGCGGCGCAGCCATCGAAGTGGAGGTGTGGGAACTGCCGGAGGCCAGCTTTGGCAGCTTTGTGGCGGGCATTCCCGCCCCGCTGGGAATTGGCCGCACGCAACTGGCCGACGGTGCCAGTGTCCCGGGGTTCATCTGCGAGCCCGCGGGGTTGGCAGGGGCCGAAGACATCACCGCCTACGGCGGATGGCGGGCCTGGCTGGCACGGGAGGGCGCCGGGCAACCGTAGCGCCGGGTCGTCCGGCCAAGACGGGCGCCGGCCGGGAACCTCGCCGCATCGGTACACGGCGGTTCCCTGCTGGCCAGCCCGGGGCGGGGGCAGCCTGCATCGGGAACCCCCGGTCCGGTTGCGATTTCCCTGGCTCGGCGGATCAGAACCCGATCGTCGCGGATGCCAGGAACTGGTTCTTCTGGCTGACGCCGAAGCGGTTCTTGCCGCCGAGGATCCACTGGATTCCCACGCTTGCCGGCGTGCCGGGAATGGGTGCGTTCAACGCCAGCGTCAGGTGCCTGAACGCCTTGCCGACCGGCGCATTGCCCGCAAAGCAGCCGTTCACCACGAAGGCCGCGCCCGGGCCACAGGCAGTGCCCGTCAGCGTGTCGGTGGTGCCGAGATACTTGCCTTCCTTGCGATAGGTGTAGGCGCCCGCGGTGGCGCTGAATGTCATGCCGTAGGGCAGGGGCTGGGTGTAGACCAGCGTCCAGTACGTATCGCCCTTGTTGCCCCACACCACGTCGTTGAGCAGGGTTTGCGCGTTGAGGCTGACCGGACCGTAGGAGAGGCCCGCCTTGGTCTCCAATGCATTGGCGTGTTCGCCGTTGATGTAGTAGTAGGCGGTCATGCCCACGGTATAGCCGAGTTCGCCCGCCAGCTTGCCGCTGTAGGCGCCGTAGAAGTCGTTCTCCACGGAGCGGCTGCTCTGGAAATCGGTGATGCTGCGATCGCTGTAGGAACGACCGAGCTGGCGGTACGAATAGTTGATCATGGATGCCCAGTAACCAAGGCTCCAGCCGCTTTCATGGGCCAGGTCCAGGCCCCATTGCAGGGCTGGCCGCGAGGACTCGGGCGCGTCCGCCCCGGCATTGCCAAGCGGGGCGCCGTTGCCATAGGTGGTGGTGGCGCCGCGCAGGACATAGCGCGATACCAGGTCGAGGTGGCCAGTGAACGTATAGGGGGCTGCAGCGGCTTTCGGGTCGGCGGTGTCGGCGGCTGGCGCGGGCGCGGCGTCTTGCGCATGAACGATGCCTGCGCAGTGGGCTGAGGCAAGCAGGGCCAGGCCGGCGCAAAGGCTTCGGGCGGGATGACGGTGGTCGGGGATTCCCGGCATAGGGTGGCTCCAATCGGTGGACAATGGCAGGGAAGCCACCTCTCTGCGAAGTGAACCTCCCGGGCTTTTGTCCCGCCGTGGAGCCGCCGGCGCGCAAGGCGCCGGTGGCCGGTTGCTCTCGGACCAGTCATCGTGCTCCCGGCACGATCGGAACCCTAGCTACCCTTCGGTGAGCGACATGTGGTCGCCTCCCCGAGGACATGGATACGCAAGTAGCATGCCACGAACCCGCGCCGTGAATGCGCCGGGAAGCGAGGAAACACGCAGCCAAGGGTGCACCAATGCGGCGTGCAGTACCGCCACCGCTGCACGTTGCTTGTGAGGCATCGCGGCAACGCGCTGGTTTCGGGAGGCTCTCTCAGATCATCCGCCCTCCGCTCCTGCTCACGACCAAGGATTTCGCGGATCTCATGCTGTCTTTGGTGCAGATGCCCTACCATTCCGTGTTGAGGATCACCGCTCGCGGTGCCAGAATTCCAGCATGGCGCGATCGCGTGACCGCAGAGAAGAACGGGCCGGTACGGACGACAGGCCGGGCGCATATGGACCCGCATATGGACCGAAAGCCGCTCAACGAGGCGCCGCATGGGTCGGTGATGTTCGCCGATCTCAGCGGCAGCACCAGGCTGTACGAGGTGGCCGGCAATGCGGCGGCCATGGCCGCGGTCGCGCGATGTCTCGGCGTCATGCGGTCCTGCTCCGAAGATGCCGGCGGGCGCATCGTCAAGACCATCGGCGACGAGATCATGGTGCTGTTCCCTGCGGCCGGGCGCGCGCTGCAGGCCGCGCTCGACATGCAGTCCGCGGTGTCCCAGCTGCCGCCGGTGTCCGGCGTTCCGATGTCGATGCATATCGGCTTTCACCACGGGCCGGTGCTGTCCGATGCATCGGGCGACGTGTTCGGCGATACCGTCAACCTCGCCGCGCGGCTGTGCAAGCTGGCGTCGCGCGGACAGATCATCACCAGCGCCGAGTCCGTGGAGCAGCTTCCCGAGTGGCTGCGCCAGACCACGCGCTACCTGTACCCGACACAGGTGCGCGGCCGCGAGCAGCCGGTCGAACTGTTCGAGGCGATCTGGCAGCAGGCCACCGACCTGACCCTGGTCGATACCGGAAGCCCGCGGACCGCCTGCTCGGTGTTTCTCACGCTGCGCTACCGGGCGGCGGTGGTGGAGATGAATCTCGCCTCGGCGCCCGTCACCATCGGTCGTGACAGCGGCATGACGATCGTGGTGTCGGACCGGCGCGCCTCACGCTTCCAGGCCACCGTGGAGACGCGCGGTGGCCGCTATGTGCTGGTCGACCGGAGTTCGAACGGCACCCATGTCACCATCGACGGCGAAGAAAGTTTCATCCTGCGTCGCGACGACGCCATGCTGCGCAGTCACGGCTGGATCACGTTCGGCCAGGCGATGGACGACACCGAGGAGGGGGTGGAGTTCTTCGTGCGCGTCGATCGCGTGTGACGGCTGGCGCATCACCATTGCGCGGCGAAGCCTGCCCGGCAGGCCTGCACCATCTCCCGGGCCAGCGCCTGGCGCTGCGCCGGCTCGACAGCCATGGCTTGCGCCATGCCCGACGCAAGCGCGTCGACAGGCACCGCCGCCGGTGCGCCCGCAGTGCCCCAGGTGTCGCCGAAGGCCGCCTGCTTGCTTGCCGCAAGCGATTGCCCCGGACGCAGCAGGCCCATGCGCGGCAGCGCCCACGCGCCGGCGACGATGCCGCCATGCAAGCTGCTGCCGGCAAAGCCGCGGCTTTGGGCGACCAGCGCGCAGATGTCCCACGGGTCGAGCGAGCCGAACATGGCTACGTGCACACCGCCCATGCGCGTCGCCAGCCGCCGGTAGACGTCCAGGTCGTCATGCCAGGGTGCCGCGCCGGCCCGGAACAGCACGATGCCAAGATCTGCTTCGCGGGCCAGCTGTTCGAGCTGACGGGCAAGCGCCGCCAGCGTCGCGTCGTCGCCGAAGTCGGCGCTGCACTGCACGGCCAGGTAGCCGTGCGGAAATGCGGCCATGACGCCGGCCGGCTCGCCGCGCCTGGCATGCCGGTCGATGCGCGGCGCAAACAGCTCGGCCACCATCACGACCGGGTCCGGCTCGAGATGGCAGCTGACGCCCGCGGATTCCAGCATGGCGTGGGTGTGCCGGTCCCGCACGCCCACGCGCGTGGCGGCCCTCAGCTTGGCCACGACTTCGGCGCGCATGGCAGGGTCCAGCCGATCGAGGTCGATCCCCCCGACCGCGTGGTAGCTCACGTTCACGACGTTGGCAAACAGGCCATCGGGCAGCAGGTATGGGGCAAGGTCGCGCAGCCCGAGTTGCTCGCGTGCCCAGGCCGCGCGTGCGGCCGGCCCGGCATCGAGCCGCGCGACGACGGCCGGCGCCTCGGTGGCCGGGAGCAGCATCACGGCAGCCTCCCATGCGCTGCAGGTCAGGATCTCGCCGCCGACATGGACGATGTCCACCGGCGTGTCGCCCAAGCGCGCGGCCAGCCGCGCCAGCGCCTGCACCTTGTGGCCGCCGCAGCCCGACAAGTCGCGCTGCGCCAGGCCACCATAGTGCAGCGCGCGCCCGGTCATGCCATGTGCCACCACATGCGCCAGCAACAGGTCGCCGAAGTTGTGGCGGTCGAACGCGCCGAAGAGGATGGCAGGGCGATCGCCTGACACCTGGTCTACTCCAGGTCCTGTCGGCGCCGTTCAGCCTGCCGCGGACACCTGGCCGCGCCGCCAGGCCGGAACGCAGACCGCGGCGAGCAACACGGTGGGCAGCAGCATGCACCAGACCGAAAACCTGGCATAGCCGAGCGCACCGAGGATGGCACCCAGCGCGAAGGCGGCCAGGGCCGGCCCCATCTTGTGGAGCCGGCGCCGGATCGCGTCCCGCTGGGGCCCGGATGTGCCCGGAAGGTCCACGAGGTCGACGACGATCTGCGTGGTGTTGCCCGTCATGATCGTGGTCGGTCCCAGATCCAGCAGGGAAGTCCGCGACAGCGCGTTCTGCATGCCCATGGCCATGACGGCCAGCATGCCGGCCACGATCGCCGCCGGTGCTGACGGGTCGGTGACTGGCGCCGCGTGCAGGCTGGCGGCCATGAACAGCGCCAGCAGCACGGCTTCCACCAGCAGCAGCGGGGCGACCGGGGAGCGTCGGGTCCTGGCGATGCGCACCTCTGCCAGCCGGGTTGCCGCGACGGCCAGCACGAAGGCCGGCAGTGCCAGCAGCTTGGCCAGCAGGCCCGGCGCGTTGCCCGCGACATCGACGCCGATCATGATGAAGTTGCCCGTCACATGCGCCGTGAACAGGCCGAACAGCGAGATGAAGCCGACCACGTCCACATAGCCCGCGATAAAGGCCAGGATGCAGCCGGTCGCCGGCCCTGCTACGGGAGCGGCCGCGTCCGGCGGCTGGGCGGGGCTCAAGGCTGTCTCCGCGACGGCGCCAGGCGTCCGTCAGAAGTTGTGGCGCATGCCGAGCGCAAAGGTCTGCGGGTCCGCGCCCGCGTGGACGCCAACGCTGTTGATGGCAAAGTCATAGGCGGCGTTGCTGCGGTTGTTGATGCGGCTGTAGTAAGCATAGACGGCGGTGCGCTTGGACAGCGGGTAGTCATAGCCGACCGTCACCTGGAACGCGCCGGTCTGCGCGCCACTGCGCACCGAGCCGATCGTTTCCGTGGCGCTGCCCGCGCCGTCGGATGCGAAGGTGAAGCCGGCACGCACGCTGCCGGTCCCGGCCTGCTGCACCAGTGCGACGTAGTAGCTGTTGCGCGTCAGGTCGCCGGTGGCGGTGCGGTAGTGCAGGCGCTCGTAAGCGGCACTGATGCGCGTGGAGGGAAACTGGTACGACACGCCGGCCTTGATCGCATCGTCGTTGCGGCCGGCGGTCTGGTAGGCATGGTGGATCTCGTAGGCCAGGGTCAGGTTGAGCGGGCCGCGGTCATAGCCCGCCGCGAACGAATACAGCGCGGGATTGCGCGGCACGGTATTCCGTTCTTCCGGCAGCCCCCACGCAAAGGCACCGCCCAGGCCGTTCCATTTCGGGGTCTGGTAGTGCAGCGAGTTCTTCTGGCGCCGGTCGAAGGAACTGGTGTTCTCGACGTTGTCGGTGGTGGCCGCGGCGCCGTTGCCCATCAGCGCCATATAGCCGGCCGTGGTCGGGTAGTACGGGTCGTAGCCCTTGGTCGAGCTGGTATAGGGCGTGTCCCAGTTGCCCATGAACAGCGTGCCGAAGTGGCCCTGCAGGCCGAGCCGCGTATCGCGCGCGGCGATCTGGCCGGCACCGGTGTCGATCGACAGCGTGCTCTCGATCTGCCAGATCGCCTTGAGCCCGTAGCCGAGTTCTTCTTCGCCGCGCAGGCCGAACACCGAACGGTTGCTTGTGAGGCGCGACAGCCCGCCGGGCTTGGTGCCGTCCGTGGCCGTGGTCACGGTCACATACTCCGCGGCCGCGTTGAGCCGGCCATAGACGGTCACGGCATTGTCCGCCAGCGCGGGCCACGCGGCCATGGCGCACAGCGCTGCCGCTACGGCGCCAAGGCACCGGGGCGCGGCCATGCGGTTGGTGCGGGCAATCATCGATGCCGCCCGCACCAACCGTACAGTAGCCGGCTCATTGCCCGCCTTCCTTGCCACGCGCCGCAAGCGTGACGGGCGCATCGGCGGCGCCATCCGCCTTGGGCGGCGCGCCGGTGATCTTGGGCACGCATTCGCTGCGGAACCACGCGGCGGTGACGGGTTCGCCGGCGACCAGCCGCTTCACCGTCGGCACGACCTGCTCGCCGATCAGCATGCCGAGCAGGCCGATCAGCGCGATCGCCGGCGGCGCCGGGGAGCGCACCTGCAGCAACGCATAGATGATGCCGACGAGCACGCCGGCCGCGAGTGAGACAAAATAGACCTTCATCACTGACCTCCTGTTGGTGCGGACCGCTTCAGGGCCTTGTCCTGGCCATGTCCTGGCCGTGTCAGAACGCCCAGCACGAGCAGCCGAGCGCGCCCCAGAATGTGCCTTCGTCCGAGACCGGCATATCGGATGTCCAGGCCCTGGCATGCGCGTGGCCATGCACGCCGCAGGCGCTGTCGCAGCCGCATGCGGTGCTCAGCGCCAGCGCGCGTGCCTGTGCCGTCGGGCGAGGCTGGTAGCCGCCCACATGCCGCACCGGCGACCAGTCCGGCATGGGCGGCGGCAGGTCCGGCGCATGCTTGCCGAAGTCGCCGTCGCCATGGACCACCTTGCCGCCCAGCACGGTCATCACGGAAGTGATGTCCTGGATATCGTCGCCGGGCACCGTGAAGTAATCCTGGGAAAGAACCGCGAGATCCGCAAGCTGGCCCACGGCGAGCTGCCCCTTCTTGCCCTCCTCGTTCGAGAACCACGTGTTGGCTTCAGTCCAGAGCCGCAGCGCGGTTTCCCGGTCGAGCAGGTTGGCCTGCGGATACATCGACATGCCACCCACGGTCTTGCCGGTGGTGAGCCAGTACAGCGACACCCACGGGTTGTAGGAGGCCACGCGTGTGGCGTCGGTGCCGGCGCCGACCTTCACGCCTCTTTCCAGCATCTTCTTGACCGGCGGCGTGGCTTCGGCAGCGCGTGCGCCATAGCGCTCGACAAAGTACTCGCCCTGGTATGCCATACGGTGCTGCACCGCGATGCCGCCACCGAGCGCGGCGATGCGGTCGATATTGCGGTCGGAAATCGTCTCGGCGTGGTCGAAGAACCAGTTCAGGCCGTTGAACGGAATGTCTTTGGCTACCTTCTCATAGACATCCAGCGCACGGGAGATGGTCTGGTCGTAGGTGGCATGCAGCCGCCACGGCCAGCGCTTCTCCGCCAGCAGGCGGATAACCGGCTCCAGATCGGCTTCCATCGACGGCGCCATGTCGGGGCGCTCGACACGGAAGTCCTCGAAGTCGGCCGCCGTGTAGACCAGCATTTCGCCGGCGCCATTGTGGCGATAGAGGTCGTCGCCCTGGCCTGGCTTGACGGTCGACGTCCAGGTCTTGAAGTCGCTCAGCTCTTCCTTGGGCTTCTGCGTGAACAGGTTGTACGCGAGCCGCACCGTGAGCTGCCCCTCCTTGTGCAGCTCTTCGATGATGCTGTAGTCCTCGGGGTAGTTCTGGTAGCCGCCGCCGGCATCGATCACGCCGGTCACGCCCAGGCGGTTCACCTCGCGCATGAAATGGCGCGTGGAGTTCTTCTGGTACTCGGGCGGAAGCTTGGGACCCTTGGCCAGCGTGGCGTACAAGATCGTCGCGTTCGGCTTGGCCAGCAGCAGGCCGGTGGGATTGCCAGCCTTGTCGTGCACGATCTCGCCGCCCGGCGGGTTGGGTGTGTCCTTGGTATAGCCCACGGCGCGCAGCGCCGCGCCGTTCAGGATGGCGCGGTCATACAGGTGCAGGATGAACACGGGTGTGTCCGGTGCCGCCGCGTTCAGTTCATCGATGGTCGGCAGGCGCTTCTCGGCGAACTGGTGCTCGGTGAAGCCGCCGACCACGCGCACCCACTGCGGAGCGGGTGTGCGCGCCACCTGGTCGCGCAGCATGCGCATGGCGTCGGCGAGCGAGCGTACGCCGTCCCAGCGCAGCTCCATGTTGTAGTTCAGGCCGCCGCGGATGATGTGCATGTGGCTGTCGATCAGCCCGGGGATCACGCGGCGTCCGCCGAGGTCGATCACGCGCGTGTCGCCGGCGGCGGTCTGCATGATCTCCTGCTTCGTGCCGACGGCGGCAAAGCGGCCATCGCGGATGGCGACGGCTTCGGCTTGCGGATTGGCCCGGTCCAGCGTGGTGAACTTGCCATTGACGAGAATCAGGTCCGGGGCGGTCGAAGCATTCATGGCGAAACTCCTGGAGGCAGCCGCCGCGCCGAGCGCTGCGGCTCCGGCAATGAACTGGCGGCGGGTCATGGGCGGTGCGGTGCGGTCCGTATTATCGTTCTCGCGAGGCATTCTGTCTGGTGGAGAACGGCCGGGGCAAGGCGAACCGGGCGGTCGCGTCATGCGCCCGGCCGCGTGGGCGTCCGGGGACGGGGCGGTGGCTTTCGGCGCAAGCGCGGCAGTCCCTCCCGCCGCGCCCGCATTCAGCCCGGGAAGGGGTCAGCGCGCCGGAACGGCAGGAATGGCCTCGTGCTTCTGCGCCGTGCGTTGCGGCGCCTTGTGCACCATGGTGTAGGCATAGTCCACACCCATACCATAGGCACCCGAATGTTCCTTGACCAGTGCCATCACGGCGTCATAGGTGTCGCGGCGCGCCCAGTCGCGCTGCCACTCGAGCAGGACCTGCTGCCAGGTAACGGGCACGACGCCGGCCTGGATCATGCGCTGCATGGAGTAATCGTGCGCTTCCTTCGATGTGCCACCGGAGGCATCGGCGACCATGTAGATCTCGTAGTTGCCTTCGTTCATCGCGCTGAGCGCGAAGGTGTTGTTGCAGACTTCCGTCCACAGGCCTGAAACCACGACTTTCTTGCGGCCCGCCGCCGCCAGCGCGTCACGCACCTTCTGGTCGTCCCACGAGTTCATCGAGGTGCGTTCCAGCAGCTTGTGGTCGGGAAACACATCGAGCAGTTCGGGATACGTGAAGCCGGAGAAACTCTCGCTTTCCACGGTGGTGATCGTGGTCGGAATGTTGAAGATCTTCGCGGCCTTCGCCAGCCCGACTACATTGTTCTTCAGGGCTTGCCGGTCCATCGACTGCACGCCGAATGCCATCTGCGGCTGCTGGTCAATGAAGATCAACTGGCAGTTTTGCGGGGTCAGGACTTCAAGCTTCGGATTGCTCACGGTTTTCTCCAGGAACGAAAAGACAGCCATGTCTCCGGTTCGGCACGTGGGCCTGCGCGGGCATGGCGGGGGGATGCATCACCTGCGCACCGACGGCAGCCTTCGCGAGGCCGCTCGCCAGCAACGAAATCCGTTCGACGGTGGTGCGATGGCACCCGGGATGGACGGTGGCATTGGCCGGACCGTCCGCGTCGTGTGGCGAAAGTATATCGAGGCACTCGTCGCTGGCATAACGGATAGTTTCGAACAGACTATTCGAAGAAGTGGATGGATCATCGAATGGAAGGACCGCGATTCATCCCTAGCATTCTTGGATGCATCACGGTGATGCGGGTAGGGCAGCAGTGATGAAAGAAATAAAATCGCGTGTTAAGTTTTTTGTTCAATCTCTGATGAATTAATATGGCATCGCTTCGCCGGGCGTCGTGGTCGGCCGCCGGCAAAAGCGCTACGCGAACAGGGAGGGTCTTCGATGATCGAGCACGGCCGTGTCACCTCGCCCGGGACGCAAGCCCGGATATCCCGCTTCGCCACTCCGGCCGTGCGCTGGGTGGCGTTGCTGGGACTGTGCGCCGCCTATCTGCAGGGCGGGCTGGACAAGGCGCTGGATTTCCCGGCCGCCATCGCGGAGATGCAGCATTTCGGCCTGGCACCGGCCGGGCCACTGGCGGCGGCGACCATCGCGCTGGAACTGGGCGCTTCGGTCATGATCCTGACGGGCTTCTACCGCTGGCTCGGCGCGCTGGGCCTGGCCGGCTTCACGCTGATGGCCACGTTCCTGGCCAATCGCTTCTGGGATGTCTCCGGTGAGGCGCGCTTCATGATGGAGAACGCGTTCTTCGAACACCTGGGACTAGTGGGCGGGTTCCTGCTGGTGGCCTGGCACGATCTGCGCGACCGGTCCTGAGAGGACCGCGGTCGGAAGCAGGCGCGGCCGTCAGGCCGGGGCCTGCAGCCCGAGGTGCTGCCGCAGCGTCTCGGCCAGCGTGTCCTTGCGCTCGATCCACCAGCCGATGGCCCGGCCGGGGTCCTTGCTGCGCCACGCGATATGCAGCGTCAGCGGCGAGCGTTCCTCGCCCAGCCGCCGGGCCACGAGTTGCCCCTTGTCAAGGTACGGTTGCGCCGCGCAGGCCGGCAGGTAGCCGCACGCCAGCCCGGAAAGCAGGACCGACAGCTTGGCATCGAGGGTCGGCACACTGATGTGCTTCTGCCCGTCCACGAGCGGCTGGACCATCTCGCTGGCGCCTTCCTGCGGCAGGCTGACTTCCACGAACTGGTGCTGCCACAGCACGGCGCAGTCGATCGGCTCTTCGGCTGCCGCCAGCGGGTGCCCGGGTGCGACCACGAAGACAGTCCGCACGCTTCCGGCCGGCACGGAAAACAGGCCCTGGACCGCGGGCGGATCCCCGACGGCGCCAATCAGCAGGTCTACGCTGTTCGATGCCAGCGCCTTCCAGTTATTGCCGAGCATCTCCTGCGAAAACAGCAAGCGGGTATAGCTGTTCTCCGCCTGGAATGCCGAGATGAACGGCAGCACTGCATCGAACGGAACCAGCGCATCCGTGGCGATCCTGAGTTCGGACTCCCAGCCGGCTTCCGCTCGCCTGACGCGCTCTTCCAGGTCATTCGCGGCGCGCAGCAGGCGGCGGCCTTCGTCGAGCAGGACTTCGCCGGCGGTGGTCAGGCTGACGCGGTGCGCACTGCGGTCGAACACCGTGACGCCCAGGTCGCTTTCCAGCTTCTGCACGACATAGCTCAGCGAAGAGGGGGCCTTATGCAGTTCCTTGCCGGCAAGTCCGAAGGTGCCGCAGCGCGCAATGGACTCGACAACCTGAAGCGCATCCAGCGTGATTTTCATCTGTAGATTTGTTGACCGTTTTGTACAAAGAGGTGTTTTCTTATATTAACTCGCGAAGAAAACGGAGCCGATCTTTTGAGATTCGCAAGGCATTGGAGACAAGGCATCCTGCGCGTGTTACTCCGCTTTGTTCCTCCAGTCACCTCCCAGCGGTCGTGCCACGTCTTCGAGCGGCCGCCGTTCCGCATCGACCCCGTAGCGCAAGGCCAGCAGCCCGGCAATGATGACCAGCGCGGCCCCGAGGCCGTAGCCCGCCGCTACCGCGTCGCGGCTGCCGCGCTCGATCAGCGCACCCAGCAGCACCGGCGCGATGAAGCCGCCCATGCCGGTCCCCAGCGCATAGAAGATCGAGATGGCCAGCGCACGCATCTCCAGCGGAAAGACTTCACTGGCCGTCAGGTACGCGGAGCTGGCCGCCGCCGAGGCCAGGAAGAACACCCCGGACCAGCACAGGGCCAGGCCGGTGGCATCGAGCCAGCCTTGCGTGAAGGCCCATCCCGTGGCCGCCAGGCCGATGCCTGACAGAACGTAGGTGATCGCGATCATGCGGCGCCGGCCGACCTCGTCGAAGAGCGGCCCCAGCACCAGCGGCCCGGCCGCGTTGCCGAGCGCGAACGGAAAGATGTAGAGCGCCACGCGGCCGTCCGGCACGCCATAAAAGCGCGTGAGCACGAGCGCATAGGTGAAGAAGATGGCGTTGTAGAAGAACGCCTGCGCCAGCATCAGTGCAAGCGTGATCAGGCTGCGCTGCCGATAGCGGCGCGCCAGCAGATAAAGCACGTCGCGCACGGAGGGAGACGCCGACGCGTGGGTGGCAGGGCCCGGATGGACGGTTGGCGCAAGCGGGCGGACCTGTCGCGTCGGGTACACCTGCGCCTCGATCCCGGCGATTGCCTGCTCCGCCTCGGCCGGCCGGCCATGCGTGGCCAGCCAGCGCGGGCTTTCTGGCACGTGCCGGCGCACCAGCATGATGGCGACGGCCAGCACGGCGCCCAGCGCGAAGCACGCGCGCCAGCCCCACACCGGCCCCAGCACGCGCGGGTCAAGCAGCACCAGGCTTAGCCCGGCACCGAGCGCTGCGCCCAGCCAGAAGCTGCCGTTGATGGCCAGGTTGACGCGGCCGCGCACGCGCGCGGGAATCAGTTCGTCGATGGCGGAGTTGATGGCCGCATATTCACCGCCGATGCCAAGGCCCGTGCAGAACCGGCACAGCGCGAACATGGCGAAGTCCGATGAGAACGCCGTGGCCAGCGTCGCCACCATATAGACGAGCAGCGTGGCCAGGAACAGCCGCTTGCGGCCCAGGCGGTCTGCCATGCGGCCGAAGACCAGCGCGCCGAGCACGGCGCCGCCGATATAGAGCGAGCCCGTCCAGCCAACTTCGGTCGCGCTCAGTGCCAGCGTGTCGCGCCGTTCGAGCACGGCACCGACCGACCCGACCAGCGTGACCTCAAGGCCATCGAGCACCCACGCGATGCCCAGCGCCAGCACGACGCGCCAGTGCCAGCGCGACCAGGGCAGGCGGTCGAGGCGCGCGGGGATATCGCTCTGCGCGCCGCTCGCGGAAGAGTGGGGATCGCCTCGCGTCGAAATGTCGAAGTGTCGAGATGTGGGAATCCGAAGCCGGGCCCGCACGCACCCGTGCGTGCGCCGATGCGGGTCAGTATAGGCGTTCGGTGATGTGAGCCGGCGCGGCCGGGCTCATGGGGCCGGCGTCGCTTCGGGCGCCGGTTCGCGGACTGATGGGCGAGTGGCTCAGCGGCTACAGCCCATGGCGCGCAGCATCGAATGGCCGTCGCTCGTCAGGCGCGGGCTTTGCCGCTGGCCGTTCAGGATCTCGAGCCGGACGAGTTCCTTGTCGACGAGCGCGTGGAGGTCGACAGGATCGATCTGCCGGGAGTCGGTGGTATCGAGGGATTCGGGGCCGCCGCTGATCAGCAGCAGCGTAGCGAGTTCATGCGGGCTCAGCACGTTCGTCTCCTTGAATGAAGGGGGTCGCTTTGCTGGGACTGGCGCGGAACGGATGCCGCGCGTTCGAAGCCAAGAAATTACGCAAGACACATGCCTGCGTCACGCACCAATGCGGCGCGATACGGCGGCGCCATGCTGCAGCGCGTCAATGCGTTTCCGAGGACTAAGGCGTTTGACGCCGGAGCAACGGCCGGGTTCCGCAGAGGATCAACGTTCCGTGCTTGCCGCAGTTAAGCCGGGTGCACTACAACCAATAAGGCCGTTGCCGTCGCCTTGCCGCTATTGCGGATCGTGTGTGGCACGTCCGCCGCATAGCGCGCCGTTTCACCATGCCGCAATTTCTTTTCGTCCGCACCGGCCTGCACCGACATGGCGCCACTGAGCACCGAAAGGTGTTCCTGCGTGCCGGTTTCGTGCGCCTCGGAGGCCAGCACGCCGCCGGCCTGGATCGTCAGTTCATACCATTCGAAACGCCCGGCCAGTTCGATCGGGCCGAGGATCTTCAGCTCGCAGTGGCCGTCGGGGCTCTTGAGCGAGGGGATGGCGTGCGGTTGCACCAGCGCGATGCCGCCCGCCGGGCGGCCTCCCGCATCGGCGGACAGGAGATCGGCAAGGTTGATGCCCAATGCATTCGCCAGGCGCCAGAGCACCGCCACGGTCGGGTTGGTCAGGTTGCGCTCGATCTGCGACAGCATCGACTTGGATACGCCGGCCCGGCGCGACAGGTCGTCGAGCGAAAGCTGCTGCTCCTGGCGCAGCGCCTGCAGCGCGGCGCCGACGGCGGGTGGCCCATCGGCCTGCGGCTTCTGGATGGGGGGTTGCGTCATGGCGGTTGGTTCGTTATATTGCACAAAACGTTCTTTTTAACGAATGTGTTCGATTTATCGATCAGATCCTAGCATCGGGAGCCAAACCATGTCGAGTGCCGAGGCATTCTACGCATCCGTGCGTGCAGAGCTTGACGCCATCCGCCAGGCGGGGCTGTACAAGGAAGAGCGCGTCATTGCCACGCCGCAGGGCGCGCGCGTGCGCACCACCGATGGCCGCGAGGTCATCAACCTGTGCGCCAACAACTACCTTGGCCTGTCCTCCCATCCGCGCGTGATCGAGGCCGCGCACGAGGCGCTGCGCACGCATGGCTTCGGCCTGAGTTCGGTGCGCTTCATCTGCGGCACGCAGGACCTGCACAAGACGCTGGAAGCCAGGCTGGCCGGTTTCCTCGGCACCGAGGACACCATCCTCTACGGCTCGGCGTTCGATGCCAACGGCGGACTGTTCGAAACCCTGCTGGGCGCGGAAGACGCCATCATCAGCGACGAACTCAACCACGCCTCCATCATCGACGGCATCCGCCTGAGCAAGGCTCGCCGCTACCGCTACAAGCACAACGACATGGACGACCTGCGTGCGCAACTCGCGCAGGCCGAGGCGGACGGCGTGCGCTACAAGCTGGTGTTCACCGACGGCGTGTTTTCCATGGACGGCACCATTGCGCGCCTGGACAAGATGCGCACCCTCTGCGACGCGCATGGCGCGCTGCTCGGCATCGACGAATGCCATGCCACGGGTTTCCTGGGCGCGCGCGGGCGCGGCACGCATGAACTGCGCGGCCTGTTCGGCAAGATCGACATCATCACCGGCACGCTGGGCAAGGCGCTCGGCGGCGCGTCCGGCGGCTTCACCAGCGCGCGCAAGGAAGTGGTTGCGCTGCTGCGCCAGCGCTCGCGGCCGTACCTGTTCTCGAATACGGTCGCACCGGCCATCGTGGGCGCGTCGATCGCCGTGCTCGACATCCTGGAAGGCAGCACGGAACTGCGCGACCGGCTGGAGCGCAACACCGCATTCTTCCGCAAGGGCCTGGCCACGCTCGGCTTCGACGTGAAGCCGGGCGAGCACCCGATCATCCCGATCATGGTCTACGACGCCGAAAAGGCCCAGAAGCTCGCGCAGCGGCTGCTGGAGCTGGGCGTGTATGTGGTGGGCTTCTTCTATCCCGTGGTGCCGAAGGGCCAGGCACGCATCCGCGTGCAGATGAGTGCGCTGCACGACGAAGCGGCGCTGCAGGCGGCGCTCGATGCGTTCGGCCAGGCCGGCCGTGAACTGGGGCTGGCCCGATGAGCGATGCGGCACCGAAAATCCTGATCGTCGGCGCCAACGGGCAGATCGGCTCCGAGCTTGCGCTGGCACTGGCCGAGCGCTATGGCAGGACCAGCGTCATCACGTCCGACGTGGTGCCGACCGGGCGCCATGTGCACCTGACGCACGAGATGCTCAACGCCACCGACCGCGGCGGGCTGGCGACGATCGTCGAACGCCATGGCATCACGCAGATCTACCTGCTGGCCGCGGCCTTGTCGGCCACCGGCGAGAAGGCGCCGCAGTGGGCCTGGAACCTCAACATGACCAGCCTGCTGAACGTGCTGGAGCACGCGCGGCAGTTCGGCATCGAGCGCGTGTTCTGGCCGAGTTCCATCGCCGCCTTCGGCCCCACCACGCCGCGCGAGCACACGCCGCAGAAGACCGTGATGGAGCCCACGACCGTCTATGGCATTTCCAAGCAGGCGGGCGAGGGCTGGTGCCGCTGGTACCACGACAACCATGGCGTGGACGTGCGCAGCCTGCGCTATCCGGGGCTGATCTCGCACAAGACGCCGCCGGGCGGTGGCACCACCGACTATGCCGTGGACATCTTCCATTCGGCGGTGAAGGGCGAGCCCTATACCTGCTTCCTGCGCGAAGACGAGCGCCTGCCGATGATGTACATGCCCGACGCCATCCGCGCGACCATCGAGCTGATGGAGGCGCCCGCGGACAAGCTGACCGAGCGCGGCAGCTACAACGTTGCCGGCGTGAGCTTCACGCCAGCCGACATTGCCGCGGCCATCCGCAGGCAGGTGCCCGGGTTCGAGGTGCGCTACGAACCGGACTACCGGCAGGCGATTGCGCAGGGCTGGCCGGATTCGATCGAGGATGCGGTGGCCCGGCGCGACTGGGGCTGGGCACCGCAGTACGGGCTGGAGGAGATGGTCCGGGACATGCTGGAGAACCTGCGCCAGACCGCGGGCCTGGCGCATCCGTCAACCTAGGCGGCGATCTACGCCAGCCAACCCCACTTCCGCGCCCCGGCCAGCGGATTGCGGCCGCCCCGTCAGCGCGCCGCAGCTTGCGTGCCGCCGATCACGACGCGTACGTCCTCGGCACCGATGCGTACCGGTCCGGCCTGGCCGACCAGGTCCCCCGCCTGCGGCGTCGCATTGCCGCTTGCCGAGATGCGCGCCTCCACCATGACCTGCTGCTGGCCCGACAGCTTGCGTTCCGGCGTCAGTGCCTGCGAATCGTCCAGCGTGAATCGCAGCGGCAGGTCGCGCACGGTCCGGCGCAGCACCGCGAGCGGCATGCGCGGGCCGTCAACCGCGCGGGCGTAGAGGAAGACGGTTTCATCCTGTCCCGGTGTCCTGCCGGTATCGGGCGCGAGCGCGAGCGTGCCGCTGATGCTCGCGGCGGCAGGCGGCTTGCCGGTGCCGCGTGCGGCCGCCAGGTTGGCCGCAACCCGCGCCGCGGTCTGCGAGTCAGGCGGCAGCAGGCGGTACAGGCGTTCCCAGTATGCGATGGCTTCGCCGGTCTCGCCACGCTCCGCGGCCGCGCTGCCAGCAAGTGCGAGGCCCTTGGGATCGTCGGGATCGAGCGCCAGCGCGCGCCGGATCTGCTCCATCGCCGGCCCTTCGAGCGAGCCGCCGTTCACGCTTGCCAGCACGTCGGCATAGTCCGAGCGCAGTGCCGCGACCGCGGGCGCGAGCGCAACGGCCCGGCCAAAAGCGGCGGCCGCGTCGTCATAGCGCTGCAGCGCCGTGTACGAGCGGGCGAGCATCGACCAGCCCTCGGGATCATCGGGTTTGTCGCGCAGGCGCGTGGCGAGCTGATTCACCATGCCTTCGACCTGCGCGACGCTCAGTTCGTGCTGGCTGTCCCCGGCCGCGTGCATGTCGCCGGCGCCCCAGAGTGCTACCGGATTGCCCAGATGCAGGTAGAGCAGGATGGCCGCGCTGGGCAGCAAGGCCAGCAGGGCGGCGGCCAGCAGCGCGCAGGAACGGTGCTCGCGCGGCGTGATGCCAGGCTGCCCGGTGTCGTCGAGCAGGCGGTGCGCGAGTTCGTCGCGCGCCTCCGCGTGGCGCGCGGGGCTCAGCGTCCCGGCGCGCAGGTCGGCGTCGAGTTCGCGCAGCTGGTCGCGATAGACGTCGCGCAATGCCGGGGCGGGGCGGTCCGCCACCACGGCGCCCGACGGCTGGCGCAACAGCGGCCACAGCAGGCCGGCCATGGCCGCGGCCATCAGCGCGGCGGCAAGGAACCAGAACGTGGTCATGGCGGTGACAGCGGTGGCAGCGGTGGCAGCGGTGGTGAAGGGTCGGCGGCAGGCGCGGACGCACGCGGCGGCGGCTCGTCGAGCAATTGCGCAAGCCTGCGGCGATCGGCGTCATCGAGCGGGGGCGTGGGCGCCGCGCGGCGCGACCGGACGCGCCACAGGCCCGCCCCGACCGCGATCAGCAACAGCACGGGGCCGAACCACAGCAGCCACGTCAGCGGCTTGAGCGGCGGCTTGTAGAGCACGAAGTCACCGTAGCGCTGCACGAGATATTGCTTCACCTCGTCGTCGCTGGCGCCTTGGCGCAACTGTTCGCGGACCTGCCGGCGCAGGTCGACCGCCAGCTCGGCATTGGAATCGGCCAGCGTCTGGTTCTGGCAGACCAGGCAGCGCAGCTGCTCGGACAAGGCATGGACGCGCGCATCGAGTTCGGCGTCGGTGGGCGTGGCGGCGCCGGCGTGCAGGGCAAATGCAAGGGCAAATGCAAGGGCGAAGGCCAGGGCGCAGCAGGCGAGGACGGCGCTACGCATGCCCATCCCCCTTCTCCAGCGACTCCAGCAGCGGAATCAGCTTGCGTTCCAGCACTTCCTTCGTCACCGGGCCGACCTGCTTGTAGCGCACCACGCCGGCCTTGTCGATCACGAAGGTCTCGGGCACGCCATACACGCCGAAGTCGATGCCCACGCGCCCGTCGGTATCGACCAGCGAAGCCGTGTAGGGATTGCCCATGCGCCGCAGCCAGTCGCGCGCGGCGCCGTCCTGGTCCTTGTAGTTGAGGCCGTAGAGCGGCACGCGCGAGCGCGCGGCGAAATCGACCAGCACCGGGTGCTCGGCGCGGCAGGCCGTGCACCAGGACGCCCAGACATTGAGCAGCCACACCTTGCCGCGCAGGTCGGCCGCAGCGAGCTTGTGCCCGTCCTGCTCCAACACCGGCAGCACGAACGCCGGTGCCGGCTTGCCGACCAGCGGCGACGGCAGCTCGCGCGGATCGTGCCGCAGTCCCGCGGCGAGCGCGACCGCGAGCGCCAGGAACACCGCAAGCGGGAGCAGGAAACGCGTCATGCCTGGGTCTCCTCCCGGCCGGCCAGTGCCAGCGCGGGGGCCTGGGTTTGCGTGGCATCGGCGGCCGGCGTGGCCGCGCTCTCGACCTGGCGGCGCAGGCGGTAGCGCCGGTCGCTCGCCGCCAACAGCCCGCCGAGCGCCATCAGTACGCATCCACCCCAGATCCAGTCGACGAACGGCTTGACATGGACGCGCACCGCCCAGCGCCCGTCCCCGAGCGATTCGCCGAGCGCAACGTAGAGATCGCGCGTGATGCCGCTGTCGATGGCGGCCTCGGTGGTCGGCATGTCCTGGCTGCGGTAGATGCGCCGCTCCGGCGCCAGCGTGGCCACCGTGCTGCCGTGGCGCGTCACGCTGACGGCGCCTCGCAGCGCTTCGTAGTTGGGGCCCGTGCCCGGTGCCACGCCGCCAAAGCGGAAATCGTAGCCGCCGACAGCCACCGTCTCGCCAGGCCGCATCGGCAGTTCGCGCAGGCTTTCCTGGCTGCTGACCAGCGTCACCCCGGCGATGAACACGCCCACGCCCAGGTGGGCCAGCAGCATGCCGTAGTAGCCGGCGGGCAGCTGGCGCAGCGTGGCAAGGCGGCGACCGCGCTGGTTGCGCAGCCGCGCGGCGAGGCTGGCTGCCGCGCTGGCCGCGCACCACGCCGCGAGCAGCAGGCCAAGCCCGGTCAGTGCCGAAGCGTTGCGCAGCACCAGCAACAGGCCGACACCGACGACGGCGCTGGCCACCGCGGCCCAGCGCAGCCGGCGTGCCATGTCCGGCAGCTCGCCATGGCGCCAGCGCGCCAGCGGCGCGGCGCCCATCAGCAGCACCGCAGGCGCCATCAGCGGCACGAACACCTGTTCGAAGTACGCCGGGCCCACCGAGATCTTGCCGAGTCCCAGCACGTCGAGCAGCAGCGGGTAGAGCGTGCCGAGCAGCACGGTGGCCGCGGCCACGGCCAGCAGCACGTTATTGGCCAGCAGGAAGGACTCGCGCGAGACCAGGCTGAAGCCCGTGCGCCGCGCGAGCCTGGGCGCGCGCCACGCGAACAGCGCGAGCGCCAGTCCGGTCACCAGCCCGAGCAGCGCCAGGATGAAGATGCCGCGCCTCGGGTCGACCGCGAAGGCATGGACCGAGGTCAGCACGCCGGAGCGCACCAGGAAGGTGCCCAGCAGGCTCAGCGAGAACGTGAAGATCGCGAGCAGCGCGGTCCAGGCGCGAAACGCGCCGCGCTTCTCGGTCACCGCGAGCGAGTGGATCAGCGCCGTGCCGGCGAGCCAGGGCATGAAGGACGCGTTCTCCACGGGATCCCAGAACCACCAGCCGCCCCAGCCCAGTTCGTAATAGGCCCAGGCGCTGCCGAGCATGATGCCGAGCGTGAGGAACATCCATGCCACGGTCGTCCAGGGCCGGGCCCAGCGCGCCCAGGCGGCGTCGAGGCGTCCTTCGAGCAGCGCTGCCACGGCGAAGGCAAAGGTCACGGCAAAGCCGACGTATCCCATGTAGAGCATGGGCGGATGGAACACCATGCCCGGGTCCTGCAGCAGCGGGTTCAGGTCGCGTCCGGCCATGGCCGGCGGCAGCAGGCGGATGAAGGGGTTGGACGCGAACAGCAGGAACAGCAGCAGGCCAGCGCTGATCGCGCCCATCACGCCGAGCACGCGTGCCACCATCGGCAGCGGCAGGCGGCGGCTGAAGACGGAGACCGCCAGCGACCAGAGCGCCAGCATCAGCGTCCACAGCAGCATCGAGCCCTCATGCCCGCCCCACACCGCCGCCAGGCGGTAGGCGAGCGGCAGGTCACTGTTCGAATTGGCGGCGACATAGCGCACGCTGAAATCATTGCCGGCAAAGGCCATGGTCAGCGACAGGTAGGCCAGCACCACGAGCGCGCACTGCACGCGCGCGGCGGGCCTGGCGACCGACATCCACGCCGGGTTGCCGCGCGCGGCGCCGGCCAGCGGCAGCGCGGCCTGCACCATAGCGGCCAGCAAGGCCACGATCAGCGCGAAGTGCCCGAGTTCCGGATTCACCGCTGCGTTCCCCGTTCGCCTTCCGCGAGCTGGCTGGCCATGCGCCGGTTGACCTGCTCCGCCTGTTTCAATGCATCGGCCGCTTCCGGAGGCATGTAGTTCTCGTCATGCTTGGCGAGCACTTCGCTGGCGACGAAGGTGCCGTTGCCGTCGAGCGTGCCGCGCGCGACCACGCCCTTGCCTTCGCGGAACAGGTCGGGCAGCAGGCCGCGATAGACCACGGGCACCTCGCGTGCCTTGTCGGTGACGATGAAACGGATGGTCATGCCATCGCCCTCGCGGCGGATGGAGCCGGGCGCGACCAGCCCGCCCAGGCGGAAGCTGCGCGCGGCCGGCGCCTCGTGCGCGGCGACCTGGCTCGGGCTGAAGAAGAACACCAGGTTGGAGCGGAAGGCATTGAGCACCAGCGCAAGCGCCACGCCGGCGCAGGCCAGCGCGGCCAGCAGCATGCCGAGGCGGCGGCGTCGCGGTGTCATCGCAGTATGGTCGGCGACGTCGGCGGCGTGTGCCGGGCAGCGCTGGCGCGGCTGCGCCGGCCCAGCAGCACCAGTTCGATGCCGATCAGCGCGAAGGCCATGCCGAACGCGCCGGCGATATAGCCGGCGTGGCCTGACAGCGAAGCCAGCGTGAAGCCACTCATGGTGCAGTCTCCCGAAGGTCGGCCGGCAGCGTACCGGCTTCGCCGCGCTCGCGCAGGATGCAGCGCACGCGCACCAGCGCCACGGCGATGGTGTACATCCAGCAGGCCAGCGTCATCACCAGCATGCCGGCCAGCATGGTCGCGGCCATCGACGGCGCCGCGGTCAGGCTGACCGAGGCGCCCTGGTGCAGCGTGTTCCACCACTGCACCGAAAAGTAGATCACGGGGATATTCGCCACGCCGACCAGCGCCAGCACCGCGCACGCGCGCTCGGCGCGCCGCGGCTCGTCGATGGCGGCCTCCAGCGCGATAAAGCCCAGGTAGAGGAACAGCAGGAGCAGTTCAGAGGTCAGGCGCGCATCCCACACCCACCACGTGCCCCAGGTCGGCTTGCCCCACAGCGCGCCGGTCCAGAGCGCGATGGCGGTGAACAGCGCGCCGGTCGGCGCCAGCGCCGAAGCCATCATCGACGACAGGCGCGTGCGCAGCACGAGCGCCAGCGCGCAGTAGCCGGCCATGACCAGGTAGATGAACATCGACATCCACGCCGCCGGCACGTGGATGAAGATGATGCGGTAGACCTCGCCCTGCTGCGCGTCGGTCGGCGCCGCGACGAAGGCCAGCCAGAGGCCGGCCACGAGCAGCAGCGCGGCGGCGGCGAAGAACCACGGCGCGAGCCGGCCCGCGAGCGGATAGAAGCGTACCGGCGCGGCAAAGGCCAGCCAGCCCGGCTGCCGGACCGGTCCCCGGCAGCCGGCAGCGTGGGCGGAGTGCAGCGGTTGGCTCATGCGGCCTACTCCATGGCGATGCGAAGCCCCGCCGCGGTCGCGAGCGGGCACAGGAACAGCGACAGCGCCAGGCAGGCGCCCAGCAGCGAGAACTGCGGCATGACGTCCAGGCCGGCGTCGGCCGCGGCGCCCGCGCTGGCGCCGAACACCAGCACCGGCACGCACAGCGGCAACACCAGGATGCACAGCAGCACGGCGCCGCCGCGCACGCCCAGCGTGAGCGCCGCGCCGACCGCGCCGATCAGGCTCAGCGCCGGCGTGCCGACCAGCAACGATGCGGACAGCAGCAGCGCCGGTCCCGCCGGCAGGCTGTATTGCTGGGCCAGCAGCGGCGTCAGCAACAGCAGCGGCAGGCCGCTGGTCAGCCAGTGCGCGCAGATCTTCGCCAGCACCAGCAAGGCCAGTGGCTGCGGCGACAGCAGCAGCTGGTCCAGACTGCCGTCGGCATACTCCTGCGCGAACAGCCGCGACAGCGACAGCATCGATGCCAGCAAGGCGGCGACCCACAGGATGCCGGGTGCCAGCGCGCGCAGCTGCTGCGGGTCCGGGCCGATGGCAAGCGGGAACAGGCTTGCCGCGATGACGAAGAACACCACGCTGCCCAGCAGGCTGCCGCGCCGCCGCCAGGCGAGCGAGAGGTCATGCATGATGATGGCGCCGAGCGTGGTCATCATGGCGATTCAGCCAGGCGCGGGCGCGCTGTCGGCGCCGAGTTCGAGCACGTCGCCACCGCCGGGCAGCAGCCGGTGCGTGGCAATCACGGCCATGCCGCCGTCGCCAAGGTGCGCGTCCAGCAGTTCATGAAAGCGGTTGGCCGACTGGTCGTCGATCGAGGTGAGCGGCTCGTCGAGCAGCCACAGAGGGCGCCGTGCCATGGCGAGCCGGGCCAGCGCGACGCGGCGGCGCTGGCCTTGCGAAAGCGTGCGCACGGGGGCCTGCATCGCCCGCTCCATCCCGAGCCGCGCCAGTGCGGCGCGCACGTCTTCCGATGACGGCCGCAGGCCGGCCAACCGCGCAGCGAAGCGCAGGTTCTCGGTGGCGCTGAGGTCGGTGTCGATGCCGTCGGCATGGCCCAGGTAGGACAGCGACTGCAGGTAGGCGGGATCGCCCGCGCGCACCGGCTCGCCATGCCAGCTCACGGTGCCCTCGGCGGGCGGCAGCAGCCCGCACAGTACGCGCAGCAGCGTGGATTTGCCGCTGCCGTTCGGGCCCATCACCTGCACCAGCCCGCCGGCGCCAAGGGCAAGGTCGATGCCACGGAAGACCGGGCGTCCCGCACGCGAAAATGCCAGCTCGCTGGCCCGCAAAGCCGGGCCGCCGGCAACGCCATCACAGGAGAGCCCGCCAGAACGGATCGGCACGCGCTACTGTTCCTCCGCTTTCGAGACGTCGGGCAGGTGGTGGGCAATGCCCTTGTGGCAGTCGATGCAGGTCTTTTCCTTGTTGGCCAGGTAGGTGGAGTGCATGGCCTGCGCGCGCGGGCTCTGGCGCGTGAAATCCATCGACTGGTAGTCGTGGCAGTTGCGGCATTCGAGCGAATCGTTGGCCTTGAAACGGGCCCATTCGTGCTGGGCAAGCACCAGGCGGTGCTCCTGGAATTTCTCGCGCGTATCGACAGTGCCGAAGATCTTGGCCCACACTTCCTTCGACGCCTGCATCTTGCGCGCCATCTTGCTGGTCCAGTTGTGCGGCACGTGGCAGTCGGAGCATTTGGCGCGCACGCCGCTGCGGTTGGTGAAGTGGATGGTGCCTTGCAGTTCCTGGTAGACGTTGTCGCGCATCTCATGGCAACCCGTGCAGAACTGCTCGGTATTGGTCAGTTCCAGCGCGGTGTTGAACGCGCCCCAGAACACCACCCCGGCAATGAAGCCGCCCAGTGTCAGGAAGCCCAGGCTGAAATAGGCGCTGGGCCGGTTGATGGTCCGCCAGTAGCGCTTGAGGAGGTCCAGCATGGCGCGCCCCTTTTGTTGTTGTCTACTTGCCCGCGCTCTTGGCGCCGGGCTTGCGCTTGAGCAGCGTTTCCACGTCGACGAAGCTGTTGCCTACCAGCGGCTTGGCGTCGGCCTGCGGCACATGGCACTGCGTACAGAAATAGCGACGCGGCGAGACATCGGCCAGCACGTTGTTGTTGCGGTCCATGTAGTGCGTGATGCTGACGGGAATCGCCTGCGTTTCTTCCGTGCGCGTGCGCGCATGGCAGAACATGCAGCGGTTGAAGTCCTTGTCGAGCTGGTAGCCGTCGATCTTGTGCGGGATCGTCGGCGGCTGCATGGTGTAGTTGCGGGTGCGCCGGATGTCCTTGTTCTCGGTCGGGTAGAGGATGGGGGCCTTGCTCTCGCTGGCCACCGGCGTGGGGCCGCGCATGGCGTCCGTCAGGCCCTGCGCGCCGGCGGGCGCGGCCGCGAACATGGCGAACGCGGCCAGCAGCCAGGTACACAAGGCCAGCAGGGGTGCCCAGGATCGGCTCGGCATCATGGCGTCTCCTATTGTGGGTTGGCGTGGGCGGCTACACCTTGACGATCTTTACCGCGCACTTCTTGAAGTCGGTCTGCAGCGAGATCGGGCAGGTTGCATCGAGCGTGACCTTGTTGATGAGCTGGCTGGCGTCGAACCATGGCACGAACACCAGGCCGCGCGGCGGCGCGTCGCGCCCGCGTGTTTCCACGCGCGAGCGCATGCGCCCGCGCCGCGACACCACCTCGACCTCGACGCCGCGCCTTAGCCCCAGTGCCTTGGCATCCTCGGGATGCATGAACACCACGGCGTTCGGGAAGGCGCGGTACAGCTCGGGCACGCGCCGCGTCATCGACCCGGAGTGCCAGTGCTCCAGCACGCGGCCGGTGGCCAGCCAGAACGGGTATTCCTTGTCCGGCGATTCGGCCGGCGGCTCATAGGGCAGCGCGAAGATCACGGCCTTGCCGTCCGGATTGCCGTAGAACTGGAAGCCCGCGCCCGCCTTGACATACGGGTCGCTGCCTTCGCGGTAGCGCCAGAGCGTTTCCTTGCCGTTGACCACGGGCCAGCGCAGGCCGCGTTCCTCGTGGTAACGGTCGAACGGCGCCAGGTCGTGGCCGTGCCCGCGGCCGAAGCTCGCGTACTCTTCGAACAGGCCCTTCTGCACGTAGAAGCCGAACGCCTTGGCCTCGGCATTCTGGTATTCGGCGTTGACTTCCTTGAGCGGGAACTTGTCGACCTGGCCGTTGCGGAAGAGCACGTCGAACAGCGTCTTGCCCTTGTATTCGGGCTTCTTGGCGACCAGCTCGGCCGGCCAGACTTCTTCCACCTTGAAGCGCTTGGAGAACTCCATGAGCTGCCACAGGTCCGAGCGCGAATCGCCCGGCGCATCGACGAGCTGGTGCCAGAACTGCGTGCGGCGCTCGGCGTTGCCGTAGGCGCCTTCCTTTTCCACCCACATCGCGCTGGGCAGGATCAGGTCCGCCGACAGGGCCGTCACGGTCGGGTAGACGTCCGACACGACGATGAAGTTGGCGGGATTGCGGTAGCCCGGCAGGCCTTCCTCCATCAGGTTGGCGGCGGCCTGCATATTGTTGTTGACCTGCACCCAGTAGGCATTGAGCTTGCCGTCCTTGAGCATGCGGTTCTGCAGTACGGCGTGGTAACCCGGTTTTTCGACGATGGTGCCCGGCGGCAGCTTCCAGATGCGCTCGGCTTCCTCGCGGTGCTTCGGGTTGGTGACCACCATGTCGGCCGGCAGCCGGTGCGAGAACGTGCCCACTTCGCGCGCCGTGCCGCAGGCGGACGGTTGCCCGGTCAGCGAGAACGGGCTGTTGCCAGGCGTGGCGATCTTGCCGGTCAGCAGGTGGACGTTGTAGACCATGTTGTTGACCCAGCTGCCGCGCGTATGCTGGTTGAACCCCATGGTCCACAACGACATCACCTTGACATTCGGGTCCGCGTACAGCTCGGCGAGCTGGTTGAGCTTGTCCTTCGGCACCCCGGAAAGTTTGCTGACATAGTCGACGTCGTACTTCGAGACGAACTTCGCGAAGTCGTCGAACGTGATGGGTTTGGAGTCGCCGGGATTGGCGGCGTTCTTCGCGGCCTTCTGCAGCGGATGGTCGGGACGCAGGCCATAGCCGATCTCCGTCACGCCTTCCTTGAAGACCGTGTGCTTGTTGACGAAGTCCTTGTTGACCTTGTTATTGCGGATGATGTAGTTGGCGATGAAGTTCAGCATCGCCAGGTCGGTCTGCGGCGTGAAGATGATGGGGATATCCGCCAGGTCGAACGAACGGTGCGTGAAGGTCGACAGCACGGCCACGCGCGTCTTCGGGTGGCTCAGGCGGCGGTCGGTGATGCGCGTCCACAGGATCGGGTGCATCTCCGCCATGTTCGAGCCCCACAGCACGAACGCGTCGGCGGCTTCGAAATCGTCATAGCAGCCCATTGGCTCGTCCATGCCGAAGGTGCGCATGAAACCCTGCACGGCCGATGCCATGCAATGGCGTGCGTTCGGGTCGATATTGTTGGAGCGGAAGCCCGCCTTATAGAGCTTGGACGCTGCGTAGCCTTCCCACACCGTCCACTGGCCCGAGCCGAACATGCCCACCGCGGTCGGGCCCTTTTCCTTGAGCACGCGCTTGAACTGGCGTTCCATCTCGTCGAACGCCTGGTCCCAGGTGACCGGGGCGAACTCGCCGTTCTTGTCGTACTTGCCATTCTTCATGCGCATGAGCGGCTTGGTCAGCCGGTCCTGCCCGTACATGATCTTCGACAGGAAGTAGCCCTTGACGCAGTTCAGGCCCTTGTTGACTTCGCACTGCGGATCGCCTTGGGTGGCCACCACCTTGTTGTCGCGCACGGCCACGGTGACGCCGCAGCCGGTCCCGCAGAAGCGGCACGGTGCCTTCGACCATTTCAGTTTCGTGACTTCGCTGTCGGTGACGAAGTTGGCGGCCTCGGCGGGCAGCTCGATGCCGGCCACCGACGCCGTTGCCGCGATGGCCGTCTGCTTGATGAATTCCCGACGAGAGACTTTCATTCGGTGATCTCCTCGTTCATGGCTTCGGCGTCTTCGTTGTGCTGGTAGACCAGGGTGGCGGACAGCACGCCTTCAAGCTGGTGAAGGCAGGTGAGCTGTGCAGCGATGGCGCGGGAGGTGGGGGCTTCGACGGTGACGACCATCTTGCCGTTGTCGCTGGCAGCATGGATCTCCACGCCGGTCATGGCTTCGACGGCGGCGCGAACGTGGGGCACGCTTTGAGGATGCGCGTACACCACGATCCCCGCTATATGCCACTCGTCGGTAGACGGGATCAGCCCGATGGGGATGACAGGTTTTGCAGCTGGCATGCGGTCACTCCAGCTAAAGGCCGTTTAATCCTGTGCTGCAGCCTTTTTATTGTTGCCATTAACGCGCTTTCTCGCGGGGTGGCCCGGGTTCAGTGCGAGGGCGGGCCGCTGATCAGCTGGGTCATCCAGACAATGAAGCCATAGCCGGCCACGGTGATGACCGACAGCACCGGCACCATTACCGCGGTGAGGAACAGGAAACTGCGCAGTTCTTCCGTCTTGCGCTGCGGATCTTCAACGCCGCCAGGTTGGATCATGGCTTGATGTAATGGGCAGGGCCTTTCGTACGACAGGCGTGATGTGTGTTACCCATTAAAGATAGCGGGGGGCAAGGAGTCAAGACTGCACTTGCACCGGTGCTGCGGGAGCGCGCGCCAGCAACACTTCACTGCATCGTGCAGAGTGCTTGCGCGGTGGCGCGGTCAGCGTCAGGAAGTGCTGGCCCATGCGGCGCAAACACCGCTCATGGTGTCTGTGTTGTGGCCGGCACGGGATCAGTGGACGTCGTGCATCGCGCCGGCATGCGTCGCGGTCATGGGAATGCGCCTGCCATGCTCGGGCGGAACTGCCGGCCGCATCGCGGCAAGTGCCGCCAGGTCGATGTCGTCCATCCGTGCATCGCACCATGCCGTGCCGTCCCAGCGCTGGAAGCGCAGTTCCGCGAGCGGGACCTGCGTCAGCACGCCAAGCCAGTCGGTCGGGCTGGCGCCCCGGCGCAGCCCGGCCGAGACCATGGACATCGCTTCGGGAATATCGATATCGGCCAGGCGCGTGACGCCCGGCCACGGCACCAGGCGGCTGTCCGCGGCTGGCAGACCGAAGCGGAACAGGCCCTCTTTCTCCGGGAGCGCCATCTTGTTGGCCGGGTGGCGCTTCCAGCCAGTGCGCGCCGTGGATGGCTCCCAGGTCTGCTGCCGCGAGAACCACAGCACGCCCAGTGACGCCGTGGCGTGCAGCGACCGCGCGGGAATCAGCACCGCGGATTCCGCGATGGCCGGCAACCTCGTGCCGACCGTGTAGTGCCAGACGAAGTTGGTGGGTTGCATGATGGTCCTCCTGTTCGAGCCCTCAGCATGGGCGCGAATGCTTGCCGCGACAAGCAAGGTCACGAGGCATTGTGCAATGCGGAATAGTAAGGCGGCGCCGGCGTTGCTCGGAAGGGGCGAGCCGGCGCGGAATGTGGCCGGTTCGCCCCGTCTTTACGGGATAAGCCTGCGGGCGCGGCCGGATAGCGGAGCGGAGGGCTGGCGAGGCGGCAGGACTTAGCGGACCAGCAGGCGCGAACGCACGAAGCCGGCGTGGGCACGCAATGCTCCCATCAGCGCGTCAGACGGCACCCGGTCGAGATCCGTGACTACATAGCCGGTGTGGCCGCGCGTCTGCAGGTGCTGGCCGTTGATGTTGACGCCGTCCTGTGCCAGCAGCGTGTTGAGCGCGGCCAGCGCGCCGGGCGCGTTGCTGTGGATGTTGAGCAGGCGCGCCGGCGCGTGCAGCGGACCCGGGTCGACTTCCGGGAAATTCACCGCGCCGATCGTGCCGCCGGTATTCAGGAAGTTCAGCAGCTTGGCGGCCACCTCGGTGCCGATGTTCTCCTGCGCCTCCTCGGTGCTGCCGCCGATATGCGGCGTCAGCAGGACGTTGGGCAACTGCTGCAGCGGGCTGGCAAACGGATCGTTGTTGGTCTTGGGCTCTTCGGGGAAGACGTCGATCGCGGCGCCGCCCAGGCGCTTGTCGCGCAGCGCCGCCGCCAGCGCATCGATGTCCACCACGGTCCCGCGCGAGGCATTGATCAGGATCGCGCCGGGCTTGAAGCGGGCGAGCACGTCCGCGTTGATCATATTGCGCGTGCGCGCCGTGGCGGGTACGTGCAGCGTGACCACGTCCGCCTGCGACACGGCCTCCTCCAGCGTGCCCGCCGCGCGCGCCGAGCCGAGCGACAGCCTGGCCAGCACGTCGTAGTACACCACGCGCATGCCCATCGACTCGGCCAGCACGCCGACCTGCGAGCCGATATTGCCGTAGCCGACGATGGCAATGGTCTTGCCGCGCGCTTCGAACGCGCCGCTGGCCCCCTTGGCCCACTTGCCCGCGTGCGCGAGCGCATTCTTCTCCGGGATCTTGCGCAGCAGCATCACGGCTTCGGACACGACCAGTTCGGCCACCGACCGCGTATTGGAGAACGGCGCATTGAAGACCGGAATGCCCGCCGCCGTCGCGGCGTCCAGGTCGACCTGCGAGGTGCCGATGCAGAAGCAGCCGATGCTGAGCAGGTCTGGTGCGCTGCGGATGTCGTCCGCGCGCAGGTGCGTGGCGGAGCGGATGCCCACCAGATCATGGCTGGACAGCGCCTGGCGCAGTTCGTCGCCGGCCAGCGCGCCGCTGCGGCGTTCGACCGTCAGGCTGGCTTCGCCGAGGCGCGCCGCGGCGCTTGGGTGGATGTTTTCGAGCAGGATCGCAGTGGTCACGTTCAGGTTCCGCGCAAGTAGAGATCAGGGAAGCCGCGCGCAATCCTCGCTGCGTCGCGGCAAGGCCTATTCTGCGCGAAAACGCCGCCACGGTCCCGGAGCCCCTTCCGCCAACGTTGGCTCCCCCGGGGGTGCGCACCGCTAGCGCGAACGTCCGCGGCGGTCGCCGCCGAGCGGGTCGACGATGATCATGGTCTGCTGCAGCACGCCGTTTTCGTCGAAGTAGCAGCTGAAATGCGCGGTCTGGTAGCCCGCCTGATACATCCTGTAGGTCCAGGCCTCGCGCTTCATCAGCGGGTAGTACTGGGTGGGCTCGCGTGGCATGCCGAAGCGTTCGAGCACATCCTGCTTGGTCCACGCGCCGACCTGCGCCTGATAGATTTCAGCTTCCGTCAGCATCTGCCGATAGCTGACCAGCTTGCCGGTGGCGTCAAAGTCCGCGGCATAGACCGTATGGCCGAGCGGCTGCCCGGAGTAGAGCCAGCGCGACGTGCCGTTCGGAAACCGGAAGGTATCGGTGGGCTCCCCGAAGGTACTGCGCACGGTACTCTGGTCGCTGCCGATCAGCCGCTGGCCTGTCTGTTCCGGTTGCAGCGCCGTGCAGGCGCCCAGGGTCAAGGCTGCCACGCACGCCAGCGAGGCCATGGTTGCCAGGCGGATTCTCATGAAGGGCTCCGGGCGGGGAGATCCCGCATGGCGGGATTGTCCGGCCTGCGTAGCGGTGTGCGCAATAGGCCTGCGTCGCCGCGACGAAGGCCGTGCAGGCCCGGCGCTACCCTTCGACTTCGCTGCGGATCAGCAGCACCGGCCGGCTGCTCTTGCCGACCACGCCCTCGGAAACGCTGCCCATCAGCAGGCGCCGCACGCCGCGCCGGCCGTGGGTGCCAAGTACGATCAGGTCGGCGCTCCAGGCATCGGCCTGGGCGACGATGGTCGCGGAGATCTGGCCGGGGGCCACCGGCTTTTCGACAAGCTGGGTGGTATGCGTGATGCCGGCTGTCTCCAGCTTGCCCGCGGCCTCCGTCAGGACCTTGCGGCCGAAGGCGCGGATGCTTTCCATCAGGGCCCTGGCGTCGAAGTAGGCGACATCGAAGAAGGCGTCGCTGTCGTCGGCCACGAACAGGGCCTTGACCTCGGCGCCGGTGGCCGTGGCCAGGAGGATGGCCTGGCTCAATGCGAGGTCGGAAGACTGGCTGCCATCTACGGCCAGCAGGATGCGCTGATACATGGGGAACCTCCGGTGAGTCGTGGCGAGTCGTCGGGAACGGCAAATCGGATCAGGCGCCGCGTGGGCGCTTCTGGTTCAGCGTAGTCGCCGCGGACGATGGCGGGTTGACCGGCATCAAGCTTTGAGTTGGCCGGGGCGGAACAGGATCGCCGGGGTGGCACAGGGCGCGGGATCACGCCTGGGCCGTGCCGCCTTGATACCGATCAAGCATCGTGGCGCGCCAATGCCTACACTGGTTCACGCCTTGGCTCGACTGACGCCGGGCCGGATCTCACGCATTTCCACGGAGCAATGAGCGGATGGACTACAAGACGATCCTTGTCGAGCTGGGCGACGACCCCGCACGCGCGGCGCGCCTGGAAGCCGCACTGGCATTGTGCCGGCGCTTCGGCGCCGGGCTGGTGGGGCTGACCGCAACCGGCATGCGGCTGGAGCCATTCCGCGGCGCCGGCGACGAAGCGGGACGGTATGCCGACCAGGCCGCGGCGGCGCTGCAGCGCACCGTCGACGAAAACCTGGCAACGCTGCGGGCCGCGATGGCGTCGTCAGCCAGTGCCGCGCCGTACCGCCATGTGGTGGTCGAGGCCGAGCCCGGTTGGGCGCTGGCAACGGAAGGCCGCTTTGCGGACCTGATCCTGCCGCCGCCATGGCAGGCTGGCGACAACGCCCCGCCGCTGATGGCGGAGCAAGCCGAGTATGCGCTGCTGAATGCGGGGCGTCCGGTCCTGCTGGTGCCTGCCGGCGCCACGCTGGCACCGCAAGGGCATGTGCTGGTGGGCTGGGACGGCAGCCAGCCGGCCGCGCGCGCGGTGAGCGACGCGCTTCCGCTGCTGGCACAGGCGTCCGCCGTGACGGCCGTGGTGGTGGCCGGCGACGGTGGTGAAGACGAGCAGCAAGCGGGTGGCGAACGCCTGCTGCAATGGCTGGCCGCCCATGGGGTGGCCGCCTGGCTGCGCGTGCAGCGGGGTGGACAGCCGGGGGAAGTGCTGCTGCGGCTGACGCGGGAACTGAATGCGGGTTTGCTGGTGGCCGGCGGCTATGGCCGCAGCCGGCTGCGCGAGCGCATGCTGGGCGGCACCACGCGCACGCTGGTGCGGCACACCGGCGTGCCGCTGTTCCTGTCGCATTGAGCCGATTGAAGCAATCGAGCCGCGCACCGGCGTTGCCAGCCGGCGCACGGACGCTTGCCTCACGCGGGCAGGAAGCCTTCGACCGTCAGGTAGCGCTCGCCGGTGTCATAGTTGAAGCCGAGCACGCGTGCGCCGGCCGGAAGCTCGGACAGCTTGGCGGCAATGGCAGCCAGGGTCGCTCCGGAGGAAATGCCGACCAGGATGCCTTCTTCGCTCGCGCAGCGGCGCGCCATGTCGCGGGCCGGCTCGGCATCCACCTGGATCACGCCATCGAGCAGGCCGGTCTTCAGGTTGGCCGGGATAAAGCCGGCGCCGATGCCCTGGATCGGATGGGGCGCGGGGGCGCCGCCGGAAATCACCGGCGATGCCGTGGGCTCGACGGCGAACACCTTGAGCTGCGGCCAGTTCTGCTTGAGTACTTGCGCGCAGCCGGAAAGATGGCCGCCAGTGCCGACACCGGTGACCAGCACGTCGAGACCCTCGGGGAAGTCCGCCAGGATTTCCTGCGCGGTGGTCCGGGCGTGAACGTCAATATTGGCCGCGTTCTCGAACTGCTGGGGCATCCAGGCGCCGGGAATGGCGGCGATCAGTTCCTCCGCGCGGGCAATCGCGCCCTTCATGCCTTTCTCGCGCGGGGTCAGGTCGAAGGTCGCGCCGTAGGCCAGCATCAGGCGGCGGCGCTCGATGGACATGCTCTCCGGCATCACCAGGATCAGCTTGTAGCCCTTGACCGCCGCCACCATCGCCAGGCCGATACCGGTATTGCCCGAGGTCGGCTCGACAATCGTGCCGCCCGGCTTGAGCACGCCACGGCGTTCAGCATCCTCCACCATCGCCAGCGCGATGCGGTCCTTGATCGAGCCGCCCGGGTTGGACCGTTCCGACTTGATCCAGACCTCGTGGCCTTTGCCGAACAGCCGGTTGATGCGGATATGCGGCGTATTGCCGATGGTTTGCAGGATGTTGACTGCCTTCATGTTTTCTCCGGGATGGGTGCAGCGGCGTGCCGCTGCGCAAATGCGGACCATCCGGGATTCTATTGAAATTTCCGCTACGGCTCCCGCTGTGCGGACCTGGGCGGCCGCTTCCCATGCGCTTCCCGGCCGCTTCCGTACCCGCCCGTCTCCCCGGCGTTCACGGATAATGACGACGGGCCGCACCCAGGGATCGTCCGCGTGCCCTGATGGAACCGGTTGGAAGGAGGGGGGATGGAGCTCAGGCAGTTGCGGTATTTTCTGCAGGTCGTCGAACTCGGCAGCATGGGGCAGGCCGCGCAGAAGCTGGGCGTGGTCACGTCGGCGCTCAGCCAGCAGATCAGTCGCCTGGAGGGTGAACTTTCCACGCGCCTGCTGCGGCGCACGTCGACGGGCGTGGTGCCGACGGATGCCGGCCTGGCGTTCTGGCGACAGGCGCAGCTGGCGGTGCGCCATGCCGACGACGCGGTGCGCGCCGCCCAGCTTGCGAGGCTCTCCGGCCATGTCAGCGTGGGCATGGCGCCGAGCACCATCAGCGTGCTGGGCCTGCCCTTCATGCAGGCCATGCGCGAACGCTACCCCGACATCCGCCTGCACCTCGTGGAGAGCCTGTCCGGCAACCTGGCGACGATGATCGGCACCCGCCAGCTCGACCTCGCAGTCCTGTTCCAGGCGGAAGGGCACCATCGCTGGAGCCTTGCACCGCTGCTGACGGAGCGCCTGTTCCTGATCGGCCGTGACGACATGCCGGGTCTGCCGGCAGGCAAGACCGCCAGGCTCGCGCAGCTGCGCGGGCTACCGCTGATCCTGCCGAGCAGCCCGCACGGGCTGCGTTCCGTACTCGATGCGGCCTTCGCGCGAGGCCGCCATCCGCCCAACGTCGTGGCCGAAATCGATGGCCTGGCCATGCTGATGGATGCTGTGCGTGCCGGCCTTGGCGCCACGGTGCAGCCCGGGGCGGCGGTCGCGCGGCTCGGGGGCGAACCCCTGGCCATGATCCCCATTGCCGACGCCACGGTGCGGCGCCCGAACCTGCTGGCCAGCCTGTCGGACGACGAGCTGTCTCCCGCGGGCCTGGCCGCGCGCGGCACGCTGGCCGCGGTGGCCCGCGACCTGGTGCGGGCCGGCCGCTGGCCCGGGGCTACCCTTCACGATTCGTAAACACCCGTTGCCCGATCCGTTCTGGCGGGGCATCGGGCGGCTCAGTACAGTCGCCGCCAACAACGGAGACTGTACTGATGTGGGACGTACTCGTAATCGGCGGGGGCAACGCAGCCCTGTGCGCCGCGCTCATGGCACGCGAGGCCGGGGCCAGCGTGCTGCTGCTGGAAGCCGCCCCCAGGGCCTGGCGCGGCGGCAATTCCCAGCACACGCGCAACCTGCGTTGCATGCACGACGCCCCGCAGGACGTGCTGGTCGACAGCTACCCGGAAGAGGAATACTGGCAGGACCTGCTCAAGGTCACCGGCGGCATCACCAATGAGGCGCTGGCGCGCCTGGTCATCCGCGCTTCGTCGACCTGCCGCCCCTGGATGCGCCGCCATGGCGTGCATTTCCAGCCGCCGCTCTCGGGCGCGCTGCACGTGGCCCGCACCAATGCCTTTTTCATGGGCGGCGGCAAGGCGCTGGTGAATGCCTACTACCGCAGCGCCGAGGCCATGGGCGTACAGATCCGCTACGAGACGCCCGTCGATGCCATTGAACTCGACGGTGGCCACTTCGTGGCCGCGCGCAGTGGCGACAAGCGCTTCGAGGCGCGCGCGTGCGTGCTGGCGGCGGGTGGCTTCGAATCGAATCGCGACTGGCTGCGCGAAGCGTGGGGCCGGAACGAGCGCGGCGAATGGCCGGCCGACAATTTCCTGATCCGCGGCACGCGCTTCAATATGGGCGTGCTGCTCAAACACATGATCGAGGCCGGCGCCGACCCGATCGGCGATCCGTCGCAGTCGCACTGCGTGGCCATCGACGCGCGGGCACCGCTGTATGACGGCGGCATCTGCACGCGCATCGACTGCGTGTCGCTGGGCGTGGTGGTCAATTGCGACGCCGAGCGCTTCTACGACGAAGGCGAGGACTTCTGGCCCAAGCGCTACGCCATCTGGGGCCGGCTGGTGGCCCAGCAGCCCGGCCAGATTGCCTACTCGGTCATCGACGCCAAGGCCGTCGGCCGCTTCATGCCGCCGGTGTTTCCCGGCACGGTGGCCGACAACCTGCCGGAACTGGCCCGCAAGCTGGGCCTGCCCGAGCAGGCCTTCGTGGACAGCGTGGCGGCCTACAACGCCGCCTGCCGCAACGGCACCTTCGACCACACCACGCTGGACGATTGCCGCACGGAAGGCCTGGTGCCGCCGAAGACGCACTGGGCGCGGCCCATCGACACCGCGCCGTTCTACGGCTACGCGCTGCGGCCCGGCATCACCTTCACCTACCTGGGCCTCAGGGTCGACCGGCACGCCGCAGTCCATTTCGGCGGACAGCCCAGCGACAACCTGTTCGTGGCCGGCGAGATGATGGCCGGCAACGTGCTGGGCAAGGGCTATACGGCGGGGGTCGGCATGTCGATCGGCACCGCATTCGGCCGCATCGCCGGGACCCGGGCAGCGCGGGCGGCCGCGCAATCGAAAGGAGCGCAACGTGAAGCAGCTTGAAGCGCTGGTGCGCGAGGCCGGCGAACAAGCCGCTGGCGGCATGGCCCCGCAAGGCAAGGGAGGCCGGAAGACCCTCCCCATCCGGGTGCTGCCCCTGAGCGGCAATGAAGCCGAGGTGGCCCGGCAGATGCAGATCTGCAATGCCTGCCGCTACTGCGAGGGTTTTTGCGCCGTGTTCCCCGCCATGACACGAAGGCTTTCCTTCGGCAAGGCGGACGTGAACTACCTGGCCAACCTGTGCCACAACTGCGGTGCCTGTTATCACGCCTGCCAGTACGCGCCGCCACATGAATTCGCGGTGAATGTGCCGCAGGCAATGGCCCGGGTGCGCGGAGAGACCTATGCCGAGTATGCGTGGCCGGCGCCGCTGGGCGCGCTCTACCGGCGCAATGGCCTGACCGTGGCGCTGGCGCTGGCGTTCGGCCTGGCGCTGTTCCTGCTGCTTGCCGTCGCGCGGCAAGGCGCGCTTTGGCATGCGCCGCTGGCGGGCAACTTCTACGCGATCTTCCCGCACAACATGATGGCCGCGATGTTCGGCGCGGTCTTCGGCTTTGCGGTGATGTCGCTGGGCATCGGGGTGCGGAGGTTCTGGCGCGACGTTTCGCCGGGGCACGCCAACGCGCCGGCAGTCGGCGAAGCCGCGCGCGACGCGCTCACGCTCAGGTACCTGGACGGCGGTCACGGTCAGGGCTGCAACGAGCTGGACGACCGCTTCACGCTGGCACGCCGCCGCTTCCATCACCTGACGTTCTACGGCTTCATGGCGTGCTTTGCGTCAACCGCCGTGGCCACGCTGTACCACTACGTGCTGGGGCTGCACGCACCGTATCCGGTGGCCAGCCTGCCGGTGATGCTTGGCATTGCCGGCGGCATCGGGCTGCTCACCGGGCCGGCCGGGCTGCTGTGGCTGAACCTGCGGCGCGACCCGGGCCGCGGCGATGCGGCCCAGCGTCCCATGGACCGCGGCTTCATCGCGCTGCTGCTGCTCACCGCGATTTCCGGCATGGCCCTGCTGGCCGGTCGCAATACCGGCGCCATGGCCTTGCTGCTGGCCATGCACCTGGGCGTGGTGATGGCGCTCTTCGCCACGCTGCCGTTTGGCAAGTTCGCGCACGGCATTTACCGCTGCGCGGCACTGCTCAAGTCCGCGATCGAGAAGCGTCAGCCCAGTTCGTTGCAGCTCGGCTCGGACTGAAGCCTGCGACACCGACAAGAAAACCATCGATTCCCAAGGAGACTGTCCGATGACCAACCCCGTTCGCCGCGCCGCTCTTGCCTGCCTGTTAGGAGCGGGCCTCGCGTGGTCCGGCCTGGCGCCCGCCGCCGCCCAGGACTGGCCCGACAAGCCCGTCACGCTCGTGGTGCCGTTCGCCTCCGGCGGCACCACGGACATCATCGCCCGCACGATCGGGCAGAAGCTGGGCGAAGCGCTGCGCCAGCCCGTGGTGGTGGACAATCGCCCCGGTGCCGGCGGGACCCTCGGTGCCGCCAACGTTGCGCGCGCCACGCCGGATGGCCATACGTTGCTGCTTGCCACCGTGGCGCATACCATGGCGCCCGGCATCTACAAGTCGCTGCCCTACGACTTCACGCGCGACCTGGTGCCGGTTGGCCTGGTGGCGCTGACGCCCAATGTGCTGCTGGTCAGCCCGTCGCTGCCCGTCAGGTCGGTGGCGGAGCTCATCGCCTATATCAAGTCCCATCGGGGGCAGGTCAACTACGGCTCGGCCGGTCCTGGCAGTACCGAGCATCTGTCGGGGGAACTGTTCCGCGCGATGACCGGAACCGACATCGTCCACGTCCCGTACAAGGGTGGCGCACCGATGATGACCGACCTGATCGCCGGACAGATCCAGATGGCCATCGAAACCAGCCCTTCCGCCGCGCCCCATGTGCGCTCGGGCAAGGTCAGGGCGCTGGCCGTCACCACCGCGAGACGTTCCCCGGCCTACCCGGGCGTGCCCACGCTGGAGGAAAGCGGGATCAAGGGCTACGAGGTGACCACCTGGTACGCGCTGATGGCGCCGCGCGGCACGCCCGCCGCAGTGACGCAGCGGCTGGGCGCGGAGCTGGCGCAGGCGCTCAGGCAACCGGATGTGCTGAAACGCTTTGAAGAGCAGGGCGTTACCGCGGGCGACATGTCCCCGGCGCAACTCGGCGAGTTCATCCGCAAGGAGACGGAGCGGTGGACGAAGGTTGCGAAATCGTCGGGCGCCGCCGCGGAGTGATTGCGGGGGCAGCGCCCCGCACGCCTTCAGCGCCCGCCCGGCGCGGACGGCATCCTGCAGCCCTGCTGATGCCGCCCGTCGTGGTGCTTGCGGTGCCTAAGCCGCGTGGCCCGCGGCATGGCCTGCTGCGTGAACCTGCGGACCCGGCGCAAAGCGTTCCAGCACATGGGCTGTCATGCCTCTGGCCAGTTCCTCTTCACCGTAGAAGACCGTGCCAATCGCATCCTTGCGCAGCATGACGGACTCGTCCTCGTTGTGCGTGCGCAGGACGATCTCGATCGACGCGTTGAGCGTGCGCGCGATGCCGGCCATCTGGCGGACATCGATCGGGTCGGCAATGGCCACCACCAGCATCGCGGCGCGCGCGATATGGGCCTGGATCAGGACGGCGGGCTCGGCGGCATTGCCGGAGACCGCCGCGATGCCGCGATTGCGCAGGCTTTCCACCAGCTCCCGGTTCTGCTCCGCGACCACATACGGGATGCCGCGCGCCTGCAGCGCACTGGCGATGCGCCGGCCCACGCGGCCGTAGCCGACCAGCACCACCTGGCCCTCCAGGTACTTGCGCTCGGTGCTCATCGGCAGTTCGGCGTAGGGGTCGCCGCGCTGTTCCAGGCGCCTGGCCAGTGCCGAGCGCTTGAGGATCCAGCGGCGGAACGGTTCGTTGACGGCAAACAGCACCGGGTTCAGCGCGATCGAGATCAGCGCGGCGGCCAGCACCAGGCTCATGCCTTCGGCGGGCAGCAGCCCGAGCGAAAGGCCCAGGCCGGCGAGGATGAACGAGAACTCGCCGATCTGCGCCAGGCTGGCCGACACCGTCAGCGCGGTGTTGAGCGGATAGCGGAAGGCCAGCACCAGCCCGAAGGCCGCGGCCGACTTGCCGAGGATGATGATCGCCACGGTGGCCAGCACGTGCAGGGGCTGCTCGATCAGGATGGCGGGCCGGAACAGCATGCCCACCGAGACGAAGAACAGCACCGAGAACGCGTCGCGCAACGGCAGCGATTCCTGTGCGGCGCGGTGGCTGAACTCGGATTCGCGCATGACCATGCCGGCGAAGAACGCGCCCAGCGCGAACGAGACGCTGAACAGCTGGGCCGCGCCATAGGCAATGCCGATGGCGGAGGCAATGACCGCCAGCGTGAACAGTTCGCGCGAGCCGGTGCGCGCGACCAGCCACAGGAACCACGGCAGCACGCGGCGGCCTGCCACCAGCATCAGCGCGATGAAGGCACCGACCTGCAGCAGCGTCAGCGCGATGGTGGTCCACAGCGATGTGGCTTCCGCCGCTTCGGCGCCCGTCGATCCGCCGAGAATCCCGGCCAGCGGCGGCAGCAGGACCAGCACGAGCACCGTGGCCAGGTCTTCGACGACCAGCCAGCCCACGGCGATGCGGCCGTTCATGCTTTCGAGCACGCCGCGCGTCTCCAGCGCCTTGAGCAGCACCACCGTACTGGCGCACGACAGCGACAGCCCGAAGATCAGCCCGCTGCCCCAATGCCAGTCCCACAGCCATGCCACGCCCGCACCGAGCGCCGTGGCCAGCGCCATCTGCACCACCGCGCCGGGCACGGCGATGCGCTTGACCGCCAGCAGGTCCTTCAGCGAGAAGTGCAGCCCCACGCCGAACATCAGCAGCATCACGCCGATCTCGGAAAGCTGGGACGCCAGGTGGACGTCGGCGACGAAGCCCGGCGTACCCGGGCCGATGATGATGCCGGCGACCAGGTAGCCGACCAGCGCCGGCACCTTGATCCGCTCGGCCAGGTAGCCAAGGACCAGGGCGATGCCGAAGCCGGCCGCCAGCGTGGTGATAAGAGGAATGTTGTGTTCCATGCAGGACGAATGGGAGCGGCGGATTGAAAACGGGGGCGTTCCTGCGGCGGGCCCGGCAGCCCGTTGCCGATCAGGCAACGATGGGTCTGCCGTGCGCCGGCAGACATACCAGGCCCCCTCATGATAACGGCATCCGGCGGCAGTCCTGTCGGACGGGTTCGCGCGGAGCGCCTTGCCAGGGGTCTGACCCGTGGCCGCAGCGTGTGGTGCAGGCAAACAATGCATTCGGGAATTGCAGATGGTGCGCGGCCCGGTTAACGGCGATGATCCTGCCCGACACCGACCGATTTCCGATCCACCATGCGCGTCCACCTGCAGTCCCACTCGCACGTCAGCCTGCATCGCCTGTTCCTGGCGTTTCCGCTGACGGTCGCGCCCACGCAGGGCCGCTCGGTCATCCGCCGGCGTGGCCATGAGCGGCTGCTGGTGCCGGGGCAGGAAGTCACGATCGAGCCGTTCGAGGCCATCGACATGTATCTGGACGGCAGCGGTGCGCAGCCGTCGGCCTGTACCTTCGAGATCCGGCGCGGCATGCCCGGGGCACCGCAGGACGGCCTGCATCACCGCATCTCCAGGCGCGTGTTCCTCCAGCCTCAGTATGCGTGGAGCGCCGGCTTCATCGCGGAACGGCTCGGCATGCCCGCGGCGCAGCTGCGCCGCCTGCTGTTCTCGCAAGGCACGGCGCTGACGGATCTCTGCCGCACGCAACGGCTGATGCGCCTGCTGTTCGAAGCCATGACCGGAGACGTTGCCATGGCGGACCTGAAGCGCTTTGTCGGATGGCCTCCGGCCGGCGATGTGGAATCTGCGTTCTATGACCGCTTCGGCGTCTCCTTGCAGATGGCGCGGCGGCTGGCCAGCCGCCCGGCGCGCGAGCTGCGGCGATCCATCGCCTGAGCAGTTTTCGGCACCCACGGCAGAGGACCTTCGGCCGCGCTTCCGTGTCCTCTGGAATAATGGTGTCCGGCGACGCGGGGCGGGCCGGGCCTGTCATGTGCCGCACTTCAACGACGGCATCCATCCAGGGAGCAGCGCAGACATGGCCAAGCGTGAGCATCACTATCAGGTCTCGGTCGAATGGACCGGCAACCAGGGAAGCGGAACGTCCGGCTACCGGGCGTACGCGCGCGACTACGTGATCCGCTCCGGTGCCAAGCCCGCCATTCCCGGCTCGTCGGACCCGGCGTTCCTGGGAGACGCGGCACGCTGGAACCCCGAGGAATTGCTGGTGGCGTCGGCGTCGGCGTGCCACAAGCTCTGGTACCTGCACCTGTGCGCCGACGCGGGCATCGTCGTGCTCGCGTATGCCGATGACGCGCAGGGCACGATGGTCGAGGGCGAGTCCGGCCGGTTCACGCAGATCTTGCTGCGGCCGCGCGTCGCCATCCGTGCCGCGGATGATCTGGAACTGGCGAAGCGGCTGCACCATGCGGCGCACGAGCAATGCTTCATCGCCAACTCGCTCAACTTTCCCATCTTGTGCGAGCCGACTTTTGAGCAGGTCGACGCCTGAGAACAAGGCCGGCGCGGGTTCATCTGCACACGGCCATCGCTGTTCGGACCGTGCCGACGTTTCGCGCGGCTGTTGGCCGCCGCCCACCAGATTCTCTCCGTACAAGGCCGTAGCGCGCACCTGAAGGCCCGCGCGACCCGTGGCACGGCATCTGCATAGTCCCGATCGAACGTCGTTTCCGCCGTTCGCTTTTCACGACTAACAGGAGATTCCCATGTCCACGCTACTGATCGAGAACCTCGCGCACGTGCGCGAACTGGATCTGGCCGCGCGCGCCGCCATCCGCGGCGGCTATGCCACCATGCCGTCCATTGCCGTGGGTGAGCCCGACCCCAACGGGTCGATGCCGCCGATGCCACCGATGCCCTCGATGCCGCCATTGCCAGCGTTCCCTCCGATGCCGCCGATGCCGCACCTGCCCGAGTTTCCGCCGGGATTCCCGTTCCAGCCGAAAGCCCAGCCGAAGATCGTGCCGCTGTAACCGGCGCGGGCGCCATCGCGCCCGGGACATCGTCAATGGCGCCGGGCCGGACCGGCACGGCGCCTTGACGATGGCGATGCACTACGTGCCCGCCACCCCGGCTCCGGACGCGAGCGGCGCAGGACTAAGACCGTTCCTGGTCCTCCTCTCTGACGCGCTCCAGCCGCGGCATCCCCGTCCATGTGCAACGATGCCCCGCGCCGCCCAGTTCCGAGGCGAGCGCAGACAGCGTCATGGCAAGCAGTATCAGCAGTCTCTGCATCCATCCTCCCGCGCCTCAGCGCCGGTCGACGTCAAGGACTGCCTGCGCAAAGGCGGCAGGCGCTTCCTGCGGCAGGTTGTGGCCGATGCCGCCGGTCAGGTTGCGGTGCTCATACCGGCCGGTGAACTTGCTGGCATAGGCGCTGGGCTCGGGATGGGGCGCACCGTTGGCATCGCCTTCCATGGTGATGGTCGGCACGATGATGGCCGGTGCCGTGGCGAGCTTCTTCTCGATGTCATCGAACCGCGCTTCGCCGCTGGCCAACCCCTGCCGCCAGCGGTAGTTGTGGATGGTGATTTCCACATGGTCGGGGTTGTCGAACGCGGCCGCGCTGCGCTCGAAGGTGGCATCGTCGAAGTGCCATTGCGGAGATGCCAGCTTCCAGATCAGCCTGGCGAACTGGCGCGTGTACTTGCGGTAGCCGGCCAGGCCGCGGTCCGTGGCGAAGTAGAACTGGTACCACCATTGCAGCTCGGCCTCGGGCGGCAGCGGCTGCTTGCCGGCCGCCTGGCTGCCGATCAGGTAGCCGCTCACCGATACCAGTCCCCGGCAGCGGTCCGGCCACAGCGCGGCCATGATGTCGGCGGTGCGCGCGCCCCAGTCGAAGCCGGCCACCACGGCGTTACGGATGCCGAGCGCGTCCATCAGCGCGATCATGTCGGCCGCGATGGCCGATGGCTGGCCGTTGCGCTTGGTATCGGCCGACAGGAAGGTGGTCGAGCCATTGCCGCGCAGATAGGGCATGATCACGCGATAGCCGCGCGCCGCCAGCAGGGGCGCCACGTCGACAAAGCTGTAGATGTCGTAGGGCCAGCCATGCAGCAGCAGCGCGACCGGCCCGTCGGCCGGGCCGGCCTCGGCGTAGCCGACGTTCAGCACGCCGGCATTGACTTGCCGGATCGGTGCGAAGGTCGTGTGGGTGCCAGGCTTGACCGGGGGCAGGGGTGCCGCCTTCGCCGCGCCGGTCTGCGCCCGGGCAGCTTGCGACAGGCCCAGTTGCGCCGCGGCCAGCGTTGCTGCCGCGGCGCCCAGAAAGCCCCGGCGGGGCAGATCGATTCTCTCCGACATCTCTTTCTCCTGTGTGCGTGATCAACTTGAGCACGAGTCTAGGAGGCCGCGGCAAGCGGCATGTGTCGGGAACCCCGGGGCTTTGTATCGCCGTGTATATGCGCGTGGCGGCCCAATACGCCGATACAAGAAACCCGCCTGGCGTACTACTTCTGCCCCGTGGCGGTGCGCCAGCGCGTGACGAACTCGCGATACGCCGCGATGTCGAGGTGACGCGTCAGCGCCGCGTCGTTCTGGATCGGCCGCATGCTGGTGCCGAGCTGTGTCACCAGCCGGGCGGCGGTGGTGTCGCCGCCGACGTCGCTGCGCACGGCGTACAGCCCGGCGCGCTGCGCCATCAGGGTCTGGCCGCGCCGCGAAAGCGTGTAGTCGACCCACAGGCGGGCCGCGTTCGGATGGCGCGCGCGCTGGCTGATCAACTGGATGCGCGACAGCACCAGCGTGTAGTCGGTCAGGAAGGCGACGCCGATTGCGGCATTGTGCTGCGCCTGGCCTGTCGCGTACGCGCCGAGCACGTTGTAGGCGATCGCCATGCTGCCATTGGCGACCTGGCGCAGCATGGCGGCGGTAGTCGACACATAGCGGGCGTCGAGCCTGCCCAGTTCCGCGGCGATGTCCCAGAAGGCCGGGCCCGCCGTGGCATCCTGCGTGGCCAGCAGGAACCCGAGGCCGGACTTTTCGATGTCATAGGTGACGACCTTGCGGCGCAACTGGCCGGCCTGCGTCGCCAGCAGCTGCGCCAGGTCGGCGTGCGTGCGCGGTACCTGGGCGGCGCGCAGCAGCTTCCGGTTGTAGGCGATCGCCACCGGATCGATGCTGGTGGCCCAGCCCTGGTCCTGCCAGCGGGCCCAGGCGGGCAGGCCGGATGCTTCGGGCGAGGCGTAGGTCATGGCATAGCCGCGCCTGACCAGGCTGGCCTGGAGATCCATCGCCGAACTCCACAACACGTCGGCGGACTCGGTTTCAAGCTGGGTCTCGGCCAGGTAGCGGTGATACAGCTCGGTGCTGGTCAGGTCGTCGTACTCGACCCGGACGCGCGGATACATCGACCGGAAGTCGGCCAGCATGGGCCGGACCAGGTCGGCGTCGGCGGTGGCGTAGATCACCAGGCGGCCTTCGTCCTCGGCCGCGCGGACAACGCTGGCATAGTCCGGGGCGTAGCCAGGCGGCGGCTTCGCCCGTGGCGCATAGTCCAGCAGTTCATTGGCGTCCTGCGCGGATGATGCCAGGGGCCAGCCCAGCGCCAGCCCAAGCAGGGCGCGTCGCCGGGCGAGCCGTGGCGTGCGGTGATTTCGCATGGCAATGCCTCAGGTCCGGCCCATGACCGGGATGACGCCGAAAATGATGCACGCGGCCAGCATCACCACCGCCGCCGAAAGTGCCCACAGCAGCGTAAAGCGTTGATGGTCGCCGAACTCGACCTCGGCCAGGCCGACCAGCAGGTAGGTCGACGCCACCAGCGGGCTGAGCAGGTGGACCTGCTGCCCGATCAGCGAAGCGCGCCCGAGCTCCGCCGCGGTAATGCCATGCACGGCGCCGGCCTTGGCGAGGATCGGCAGGATGCCGAAGTAGAAGGCGTCGTTGGAGATGAAGAACGTGAACGGCACGCTCAGCACCGCCGTCACGACCGCGAGGTACGGCTCCAGCCAGTTGGGCAGGCCGGCAATCACGCTGGCGGCGATGGCATCCACCATCTTCGTGCCCGACAGGATGCCCACGAAGATGCCGGCGGCGAAGATCAGCGAGACCACCGGCACGATATTGCCGGCATGCTCGGCGATCCGCTCCTTCTGGTCCTGCATGTTCGGATAGTTGACCATCAGCGCGATCGCCGACGCCACCATGAACAGTACCTGCAGCGGGATCGCACCGTGGATCAGCAGCGCCATCAGGGCCACCGTCAGCGCGAAGTTGAACCACAGCAGCCGGGGCCGCGCGGTGGCCGGGTTGCCGGCGGTGACCGCCGGAGCACTGTCGGCCGGCGTCCCGGCCTGCTGCAGCACAAGTGCCCCGAGCCGCTTCTTCTCGCGGCGCCCCAGCAGGCCCGCGACGAAGATGCCCCACATGCCGGTGACGATCATCGGCAGGATCATCGGCACGAACAGCTGGCCCACGTCCACGCCGAGCGAACTGGCCGCGCGCGCCGTCGGGCCGCCCCATGGCAGGACGTTCATGAGCCCCCCGGCCATCATGATGACGCAGGCCAGCACCAGGCGGCTCAGGCCCAGGCGCTTGTACAGCGGCAGCATCGCGGCGCAGGTGATCATGTAGGTGGTCGAGCCGTCGCCGTCGAGCGAGACCACGGTCGCCAGCACGAAGGTGCCGATCACGATCCGGGTCGGGTCGTTGCCGACCAGCCTGAGGATGACGCGCACCGCGGGGTCGAACAGGCCGGCATCGATCATGATCCCGAAATACAGGATCGCGAACATCAGCATGACGCCGGTGGGTGCCAGCTTCTTGATGCCTTCCAGCATCATCGGGCCCAGCTCGATGCCGAAGCCCGCCAGCAGCCCGAAGACGATCGGCACCAGGATCAGGGCAACCATCGCCGACAGGCGCTTGGTCATGATCAGCGCCATGAAGACGATGATCATCGTATAGGCGATGGCGGTCAGCATGGTCGAACCTCCGGCGGTGCTCACGCTACGAACCGGCAGGCCGACGCCGCCGCGCGCGTATTCAGCTTGCGCTCGCCGGCCTGGCTGGCTGCCAATGGCGTCCACAGCATCGCCGGCTGCGACGCCGCGATCACTGTGTCGATACTGAGGCAGTATATGTTGCGCGAGAGGCGTGCGTGGCATTGCCTTTGGTTCTCTTGCGCACCGGCCAACGGCCCGGTGGCTGCCGCCGCGGGAAGGCCTGCGAACGCGATTCGCTGTGATTCGTGAAGCATGCTGGCGATCTGCATGACAGGTGTCTCCTTGACAAAGCGGTGCCCGCCCGAATGGCTGGAGGGGGGATGCTAGAGACTCAAGCTGTCATTTCGCCGTCACGGATACCTAGGGTAACTACGGATAGGTTGGCTCTGCGTGGCCGGCTGCCGGCGTTATGGATCGTCGTGGAACGACAGCTCGACGCCGATGCGCTCCCCGTCGCGGACACGGCTGATCGCATGTCGAAGATTGACGCGATAGTCGCCCCTGGCCCCCCTGAAAGGGCGCTGGGCGGTGCCGATGATCGCCAGATCGCCAAGCGCCAGCGGCAACACCATCGGCCGCGACTGCATGCGCGGCCGCTGCTCGGTCATCACGAACTCGCCGCCCAGGAAGTCGACGCCCGGTTCGCTCAGCAGCGCGATGACCTGCAGCGGGAACACGTGCTTGCCATCGCTGCGCTGATGCAGGGCGATATAGTCGCCGGTTCGAAGGCGCGTCAGATGGGATTGTGGCCGTACCTGTCCCGCCTGCCGGTTGTGCTGAAGAAATACGTCCAGTTCGGCAGGGTAGCGGTATCCGGCATCGAGCCCGGCATCGAGCCGCGCGTTCCAGTGGTTTGCGATGGGTGCCAGCCTGCGATACAGCGCCACGCGCCAGACATCCCACGGTGCCGGCAGCGCATCGCCGAAGCCCAGCAGTTCGCCGCGCCCGAGCCCGGCGCGGGCCAGCGACACGCCGCGCAAGGCGGGCAGCTGCGCGGCGTGGCGGGCCTGTTCCGGTGTGAGCAGGCCGGAGAGCACGGCGTACCCCTGCAGATCGAGCTGTGCGGCGATGTCCGGCCAGTCCAGCCGGTCGAACATCGTGACGGATGACGACATGGCGTGGTCGCGATCAAGCCTCGGCTTCACGCCGCAAAAGCTCCCGCTTGCGGTCCACGCCCCAGCGATAGCCGGAGATGTCGCCATCACGGCGGACCACGCGATGGCAGGGAATGGCGACAGCGATGTGGTTCGCGCCGCAGGCCTGCGCGACCGCGCGCGTTGCCCGGGGCGCGCCGATGCGTTCGGCGATTTCCGCATAGCTCACGGTCTTGCCGGGCGGGATCTCGCGCAAGGCCTGCCAGACCCGTTCCTGGAAGGCGGTGCCGCGTACGTCCAGCGGCAGGTTAAGCCCGATCGAAGGCGCCTCGACGAAGCCGACCACCTGCGCGACCAGCTGCTCGAACCCGGCATCGCCGCCGATCAGCTGAGCGTTGGGGAACTGGTCCTGCAGCTCGCGCACGAGCGTGTCCGGATCGTCATTCAACAGGATTGCGCAGATGCCGCGCTGGCTTTGCGCGACCAGGATGGCGCCCAGCGCGCACTGCCCGACCGCGAAGCGGATCACCGCACCCGTGCCGCCGTCGCGGTAGTCACGCGCGCGCATGCCCAGCAACTGGTCGGAGGTCTCGTAGAACCGGCTGTTGGAGTTGAAGCCGGCATCGTAGATCGCCTCGGTCACGGAGGTATCGGGCGTGGCCAGCACGGTCCGCAGCCGGCGCGCGCGATAGGCCGACGCGTAGGCCTTGGGCGTCAGGCCGGTCTCGGCCTTGAATACGCGATGCAGGTGGAACGGGCTCAAGCCTGCCCGGGTGGCCAGTGCCTCGAGGCTGGGGATAGTGTCGCAAGCCTCGATCAGGCGGCAGACCTCTGCCACCAGCGCGGCGCGCCCGGCGGCGGCGCTGGTCCGGTCCGCGCGGGCGCGGCGGCTGGCGCGGTATCCCGCCGCCTCGGCGGCCGCGGCGCTATCGAAGAACTCGACGTTCTCGCGCTTCGGCAACCGTGCCGAGGCGCTCGGGCGGCAGTACACGCCGGTCGTGCGCACCGCGTAGACGAAGTGCGCGTCGGCGCCGGCGTCGCGGGCCTGTACCGCCTGCCAGCGCAATGCGTCGGTCGCGTACGCGGGGTTGTGGGTGGCCTTCGTGTTCATGATGCTTGCCTGGGGTTTGTCGATCACGGTGCCAGAATAGGCCGGAATTTGCCCGCAAGAACTCCGATTCTTGCGGGCAAATTCCGTCATGGCAACCTTGATGGCAGGGCGGCACCGCGCAACGCCGGAAGGGGCCGTGAAGCCCCTTCCGGCGTTGCCGGGCAAGCTGCGCCGAAGGACGCTCAGTGCTCGATCACGGGCGCGTGGACCGGTGCGATCGAGGCGTGCGTTGTCGCGGTCCGTTGTGCCGCCTTGTGCACCATCGTATAGGCATAGTCGATGCCCATCCCGTAGGCGCCGGAGTGTTCCTTGGCGAGGCCCGTCACGGCGTCATACGTTTCGCGGTTCTTCCAGTCGCGCTGCCATTCGAGCATCACCTGCTGCCAGGTCACGGGTACCACGCCGGCCTGGATCATGCGTTGCATCGCGTAGTCGTGCGCTTCCTTGGTGGTGCCGCCGGACGCGTCGGCCACCATGTAGATCTCGTAGTCGCCTTCCAGCATCGCGCTGAGCGCAAAGGTCGTGTTGCAGACTTCGGTCCACAGGCCGGCTACCACGATCTTCTTGCGCCCGTTGGCCGCCAGCGCGTCGCGCACCTTCTGGTCATCCCAGGAATTCATCGAGGTCCGTTCCAGCGTTTCCTTGCCGGGAAACACGTCGAGCAGTTCGGGGTAGGTATAGCCGGAGAACGAATCGCTTTCCACGGTGGTGATCGTGGTCGGCACGTCGAAGATCTTCGCTGCCTTGGCCAGTCCGACGACATTGTTCTTCATGGTCTGGCGGTCCATCGACTGCACGCCGAACGCCATTTGCGGCTGGTGGTCGATGATGATGAGCTGGCTGTTGCGCGGGGTCAGGACTTGCAGCTTGGCGTTCGACATGGGGGCTCTCCGTTCAGGAATGAATTCAATTGGTTTGAAGTTTCACGCTAGGCGGCGTGTTGTTGTCGCGTCGCCATGTGGAGAACTATAGCGACGAGATGTGATCCGAAACGGGGCTTTCGCTGTAATAGTTGTTCAAAATAAATGAACATTCAGGCGCCGGACGATTTGCCGGTCAGACGGGCGAGATAACCGTGCCCGATCGGGGGGCTGACGTACGGCAGCGACGACCTATTGCGGAACTGCGGCCTGGGCTGCCACCACGGCGGACCAGGACGCCGCAGCGAGGACCGATCCCACGGTTCGCCGGATGGAAGCGCCGATCGGCCTTGTATCAACGCGCGGGTCCGGCGGATACGCAGTCGCATCCCTGGCCGCACTTCGACGTGTCCGCTCGATGAATCCCGATACTCCCCGGCTATTGCATACAGGTGGCAGAATAGCGCCGCGGAACAACCTCAACACGATCGAACGAGCGTGCGGTGCAGATTCCCGGTTTGCAACCAGATCGCAGTCCCGAACGAACAGGAGAACTCCCCATGTCCAAACCACCGTTGCCCGAACCAGTCAATGCCGTTCGGAGGATCTAAACGACATGGCGCTCATCATCGATTCGCAGCCTCACGACAACCCGGCTACCAGCTTGTGGGCGCAATGCCGCACGGCAGTGCTGCTCACCATCGTGGGTGGGGCCATCGACACCATAGGCTTCATCGCGTTGCTCGGCTTCTTTACCGCCCATGTGACTGGCAACCTGGTGCTGGCCGGCGCGGCTTTCGTGAAAGGAGGCGCGGGCCTGTGGGTGAAGCTCGGGGCCATTCCGCTATTTATCGTCACGGTGATGCTTGCCAAGATATGGATTGACCGCTGCAGCCAGTCCCACAAGACCCTGGGTTGGATGTTCGTGGCGGAGGCGGTGTTCCTGTCGGGCTTCATGCTGACGGGCCTCTACTTCGATCCGTTTTCCGATCCCGGTGCGGGCGAACTGGCGCTGACGGGCGGCCTGGGTCTGATGGCCCTGGCAATCCGCAATACGGCGAGCAAGACCCTGATCAAGCACATCAGCCCCAGCACCATGATGACGGGGAATACCACTCAGTTCGGCATCGATCTATCCAGTTTCATGCGCACGCCCGGCCGTGAGCACGGGGTGGCCGTGCTGAAAAGCGGGAGCATCGTCGTCGGGTTCGTTGCGGGCGCGTTTCTTGGCGCCGTGCTTTACATGCGTATCGGATTCTGGAGCGTGTTGCCTTTCACGCTGGTGATTCTGTATCTGGCCAGTCTGTCCTTCCGCAAACAGTTCATCTGAGGGAGGCCATGACCATCAACAAAAGCCGACTGGAATCCTTCAGTGACGGGGTCATTGCGGTGAGCCTGACGCTGATGCTCTATCAGATTCAGCTTCCCGCCGAATTCAACTGGGATGGCGTACGAGCAGAGGCGCGTCAATTCTTCGGATATGTGCTCAGCTTCATTTACGTCGGAATCTACTGGAACAACCACCATCACCTGTTCCAGATGGTGCGCGGCATCAATGGAAAGATCATGTGGGCAAATCTCAATCTGCTGTTCTGGTTGACGATGATTCCCATCACCACCACCTGGACCGGAAAGTCAGAATTCTCGGAGGTCCCGACTGCGTTGTATGCCTTTGTGCTGTTCATGTGCGCCATCTCCTATTGGATATTGCAGCGGCTCATCATCGCATCGGAGGGAAAGGGCTCCTCGCTCGCACGTGCGATTGGCAAGGATCTGAAGGGGAGGGTATCGCTTGTCGTGTACGCACTGGCGATCATGGTCAGTTTCTACAGCACTATCGCCGCAACGTTCATTCTGATTGCGATGGCTGCATTCTGGTTTTTTCCTGATTCGCGAATCGAAAGGTATCTACTGGGGCAGGAAGGCAAGGATTCGTAGGGTGGTGCCAAACTACCTTGTTACTGGCCGGTTTTCAGCGCCTCACTTCTGCTTTCGCGCCTGAACCGGGTTGGTGCATGGCCTGTCCAGCGCTGAAACGCCCGGCGAAATGCTTCCTCGCTGGCAAAGCCAAGCTGCTCGGCGATTCTTCCTACCGACCAGTTCGTCGCACACAGGCATTGCTCGGCATACTCCTGCAGGCTGTGTTCGCGCAGCACCCGGTAGCTGCTGCCGTCGGCCGCGAGACGGCGACGCATGGTCGGCTCGCTCACGTCAAATCGTACGGCCAGCTCAGCCAGAGTCGGCAGCCGCGCGCCATGCACCAGCGCTGCATGCAGTATGCCGCGCACCTGCTGGCTCAGTGATACGACCTCGACCGGCGCACCGATCAGCCGGTAAGGAAAGTCTTCCAGGAAGGTATCGAGTTCCGCTGCCTGGCGCATGACCGGACGGTCCAGCAAGGCCTCATCGAATTCGAATCCGTAGGTCTGCGCGCCGGACGTCACGGTGGCATGGAACAAGCCCAGGAAAGGCAAGGCATCCTCGCGCCGGGGATGCGCCAGGTAGACATGGGTCGGACGCACCGGCTGGCCGATCAGCCAACCGAACAGCAGCATGTAGAAGAAGAGCCCTGTCAGGTCCACCAGGCAAGCTGCAGAGCTTTTCGCGCGTCGCAGTGAATCCATGCGGAAGACCGCCTGGCCTGCGCGTTGCCCGAGGCTGAGCGCGCCGGCACGCGGATACAGCATCGCGCAGAAATCGGCCGCGCAGCAGATCGCCTCCCTGAGCGTCTGGCAACTCAAGACGCAACGACACAACAAGTCCACCTCCTGCTTGCGCATTGGAGGGTGGCCGTTGCCTTTCGCGACCAGGGCTTCCAGCCGCTCGATCGAAGCACGATAGAGCGCGGTGAACTGCGCCGGCCGCGCATGCCCGGGAGCGCCGGTCTCAGGCGGTACCTCGACGCCTTGCCGCTTCAGTTCCTCAAGCAAGCGCTGCACCATGCCTTGCGGGACTGGACCGGGATTTCCCGGCAAGTTGGCATTCATGGATGGTCGTCCTGATTGCTTCGGTAGCGATGGTTGATCGGCAGGGTAGGGATCCGTGGCGGCCAGGCCTCCCATAATGATCCCGGCACTTCCACCCGCGCAGAAAACCTGCGTACGGCCTGGGCCACGGAGGTTGCCATGCATTGATCCACCTGCCTATACGGGAAAAACCATGACCGCTTTCCCCTCCCGGAGATCCGGGATTCCCGCATCGCAGCCCTGCCGCGCACGGCTTGCGTCGCGCGAGATTCAAAGATGATCCACATACTCGATGAAATCGTGCTCGCCCCACGACACCTGCCCGCCGTGCTTGGCTTGCTGGAAAGCCACTACCTTCCCGGTAGCGGCCCAAGGGGCCTCACGCTTCTGCAGCGCTGGGCTTCGCCGCCCGTGGCGCTGGACGACGCGCCCAATACGCTCTGGCTGCTGTGGCAAGTGGCGGATGCGCCAGCGTACTACGCCATGCGCGCCGGCATCGAAGCTCCGGTCATCGCGTTCTGGTCGGAGGTCGATACGTTGTGTGAAATCAGGCGGCGCCATGTGATGACCGATGCGACACCGGCGTTACCTCAGCGCAAGGAGCTTCGCGATGCGGTTTGAGACGGCACAGATCCGATTCCGCCCTGGCACCCCTGCGGGGGCGGACACACAGGAACAAGTACTCCTTGCCCGGGTTAGAGACCTGCCAGGCATCCGCCAGGTGGCGATTGGCCGGAATCTGACGGGAAGCTGGGGAGCGGGCGACTGCACGCTCGACCTGCAATTCGACCCGGCCGCGCCCGAATCACCTGACCTCGCGGCCGCTGTGAACGGCATGGCAGAGGTGGATAGCGTTACATACCGTCCGATCTCGTACGGACTGCGTGCCCCGCTGCTTCGCCACGGGATCTGCCGCACGCTGATGTTCCGCGTCCGGCCCGAGGCGCCCGACTGGCAGGTCCGCGGCCTGGAGCGGGACCTGTTGAGAATGCCGGACTACATGCCCGGCATTCTCAACTGGCGGCTTGCCCGCGTCGTGTCGCCCGGCGCGTGGACCCATGTCTGGCAGCAGGAGTTCGCCAGCGTGGACGACCTGCTGGGCGAGTACCTGATGCACCCCTTCCACTGGGGCCGGGTCGACCGATGGTTCGACCCCGAGTTTCCCGAATGGACGGTCGATGCGATCTCCCATGCGTTCTGTCCGTTCGCGACGAGCCTGATTGCCAACCACACCAACAGAGAGGAATACGCGCCATGACCGGATACGGGAAACTGACAGGAAAGATTGCGCTGGTCACCGGCGCCAGCCGCGGCATCGGCCGCGCCATCGCACAGCGCTTCGCGGCGGAGGGCGCTGTGGTGGTTGCCACGGCGCGGCACCTTGGCCGGTCCGAAGACGAACCCGGCACGCTGGCCGAGACGGTTGCCCTGATCCGGCAGCACGGGGGGCGTGCCATGGCGCTGGCGGCGGACCTGGAGGATCCGGCGCAGCGAGAGCAACTTGTGCCGCAGGCCGCAGAAGCAGCGGGTGGTCTCGACATCCTGGTCAACAATGCCGGCATGGCGGAATACAGCCGCATCGAATCGATGCCGCTGGAAGTCTTCGACAGAACGATCGAGCACTACCTGCGTGTGCCCTTTGTGCTCAGCCGGGCAGCGATCCCGTGGATGCGCGCACGCGGCGCGGGATGGATCCTGAACCTGGGATCCGTCACCGCACTGTCTCCTTCACGCCCCTATAACGACTTCGACCACGCGGGCGGGGCGACGGCCTACGCCGCGGTCAAGGCCGCCATCAACCGATTCACCGAGGGACTCGCAGCGGAACTGGAGGCCGATGGTATCGCGGTGAATTCCGTGGCGCCAAGCACAGCGATTCGTACGCCGGGAAGCGAGCGCTATATACCGGAAGGCTATCCGACCGAACCAGTGGAGTACCTGGTGGAAACGGCGCTCGCGCTATGCAGCGTTCCGGCTCGCGAGCGCACCGGCTACATCGCCCACAGCCTGCACTTCCCCCTCGCGCACGGACTGGACGTCCGTACGCTTGACGGGCAGGGCGATCTGCCGCCGCCCGTTGTCCCGGCATGGGCGCATCCGGCGTTGAACCAGTCTGGCCTGTGCGGAGGTTGAGCCCATGGAAAAGCGCATGCGCGCAGTCGTTATTGACCGTACAGGCGGACCCGATGTACTCAGGATCGCGGACGTTCCCGTGCCCGAACCCGCCGCCGGCGAAGTCCTGATCCGCGTGGCCTGTGCCGGGGTGAATCCAGCGGACTGGAAATGTCGGGAAGGCTATCTGAGCCACTTCATGCAATACAGCTTCCCGTTCGTGATCGGCTTCGATGTGAGCGGTGTCGTGGCAGCGGTGGGCTCCGGCGTACAGGGCTTCGCCCCGGGGGAGCGCGTGTTCGCGCAAACCGAGGTCGGCGCAGGCAAATGGGGGTCCTATGCCGAGTATGTTGCCGTCAGCCAGGATTCCGTGGTGCCCATGCCGGACAACCTGGGATTCGCAGACGCCGCGGCAGTCCCGACCCCGGCGCTGGCCGCCTGGACGGGGCTGTTCGACGAAGGCGGACTCAGGTCGGGGCAGACCGTGCTCGTCCATGGCGGCGCAGGAGCGGTCGGCACCTTTGCTGTTCAACTGGCAAACGCGACCGGTGCAACCGTGGCCGCCACCTGCAGTGCAGCGCGCCGCGACGAACTGATGGCGCTCGGCTGCGAGCAGGCGATCGACTACCGGGGCGGTGAGATCGCAGCCGCCATGCGGGCATGGGCGCCGGCCGGCGCCGATCTGGTACTGGACGCCGTCGGAGGTGGCACCTTGCCGGAGGGCATGGACCTTCTCAAGTCCGGCGGCATCCTGGTGGCCATCCTGACGCTGGTCAGCGGTGACTACGGTCCCGATCCTGCCGAGGCCGCCCGACGCGGCGTCCGGGCCGCCCTGGCGTTCAGCAAGATGCCCAGCGGCACGCGGCTGCGCGAGATCGCAGCCCTGCTCGGAGCCGGGCGAGTGCGACCGCCTCGCATTGAATGCCTGCCACTGGAAGAAGCCGGACGCGCGCTCGATCTGGTCCAGTCGGGCCAGGCGGCAAGCAAGCTGGTACTGCGTATCACCGAGCCACGGGACTTCTGATCGCGGGCGAACGCCGTTCGGCCCGTCAGCCGACGGGACGTCAGTTTCCGCAAGAATCCATCCTCGTGACCGCCCGTATCGTCGGAGCCGCGAGCGCGCGCTGAACGCGGTCGCGCCGCCGTCTGTTCACTCGGCATCGAACTGCATCAGAGCGCTGACATGAGCCATCGAACTCGTGGCCAATGCGTCAAGGCTATAGCCGCCTTCCAGAATCGAGACGATGCGGCCGTCGCACGTCTCGTCGGCAATCTGCATCAGTTCCCTGGTGATCCAGTGGAAGTCGCTGTCCTCCAGGTTCATGCCAGCGAGGGGATCCAGCCGGTGCGCGTCGAATCCCGCGGAGACAATGAGGATTTCAGGGGCGAACGCCCTTAGCGAGGGAAGCACGAGGGCGGAAATCGCGGCACGGAACTGTGCCGGCTCACAGCCGCGAGGCAACGGAACGTTGACAATATTGTGGTTCACCCCTGTCTCGGACCGGGCTCCAGTACCGGGATAGAAAGGCGACTGGTGGCTGGATGCATAGAACAGCTCCGGGCGGTCGAAGAATGCTGCCTGCGTTCCGTTGCCGTGATGCACATCGAAATCGACCACAGCGACGCGCTCGAGTTTGTGGACCTCATAGGCGTAGGCTGCCGCGATCGCCGCCTGGTTGAAAATGCAAAAGCCCATCGCCTTCGCCGGTTCAGCGTGATGGCCGCACGGCCGCGTCGCGCAGAACACGTTACGCGCCTGGCCGTCCATCACCGCATCGACACCCGCGCAAGCAGCGCCGACGCAGCGCATGACGGCTTCCCACGAGCCCGGCGACATGATCGTATCGCCCGCGTCCAGCGGCACGTATCCCTGGGTGGGGGCGCTTTGCACGATCTCGTCGATGTAGTGCGAATCGTGGATCAATCGCAACTGCTCGACGGTGCCCATTGGCGCATCGCGCCATTCCAGCGAAGCGAACGCCGGCGTTCGCAACGCCTGCACGACGGCTCTCAGGCGTTCGGGCGACTCCGGATGGTGCGGCCCGGGGCGGTGTTCGAGACACGCGGTGTGGGTATAAATAATCGTAGTTGTCATGTTCGGCTGTACTCGGTTTCAACCGGCGACGCTCCCTGAATCGCACACCGGTGGCCTACGTCGATCGTCACGGCAATCCCATCAGATATGTAATATATCAGTAGAGTGCGGACACCAACTATCCAGCCGTTTTTTTGAGGAGTGCAGCGTCAGCCCGGCACGGTCGTGCATTTTGTGCTTTACAGTTATCTTTTCGATGGAGCCCCTTCGGGCGGTGGCGCTGGCCGGATGCCCTGGAATTGCGGACTTTTCGAGCCGTGCACGGCGACTGAAACTTTGCGGACAGTTCCGCCTTCCCTGCGCTTGAGGGTGTTTTCCAATCGTTCGAGAATCGGTCGTACAGGCTATGAATCGCTGCCGGTGTACTACCGGAGGATTGGCTCGACGAACTCTGGAGACACCATGAACTTTTTGGACGCACGTGTTCACGCTATCGAATGGCTCTCCGATGGCGTGATTGGCATCGAACTGCGGCCCTGTGACATCGCCGATTGGCCCATTGTCACAGCTGGCGCGCATATCGACCTTTTGCTGCCAAACGGACTGACTCGAAGCTATTCACTGACCAATAGGCCTGGTGAGTCCCATCGCTACACTGTAGCCGTCGCCATGGATGCGGCGAGCCGCGGGGGATCGATCTTTGTCCACAACAATTTGCGGGTCGGGCAAAAAATAAGGATATCGGCTCCTCGCAATCACTTTCCGGTCGATGAATCGGCGAGTCATTCGGTATTTATTGCAGGAGGAATTGGCATTACGCCAATTTGGTGTATGGTGCAGCGCCTCTCGCAAATAGGATCTTCCTGGGAGATCCATTATTCCGCTCGGGCGCGCGCCAACGCCGCATTCGTCGATCAGGTTGTGAACCTCGCGGAGCAAACAGGAAATGCCGTTCACCTGACATTCGACGGTGGCGTCCGGGAGCGAATGCTGGATATTGATTCCCTGGTTGCATCCCAGGGGAGCGCGACCCATTTGTACTCCTGCGGCCCAGCGCCAATGCTAAGGGCGTTCGACGAAGCGTGTCAGGGGCGAGACCCCGGAACGGTCCATCGGGAATACTTTGCTGCTCCCGTCTCTGCAAATCCCGCAATCACCACCGACGAAGAAGTCGAGGTCGTGCTGTCTCGCACGAACCAAAGAATCAAGGTCGACAAGAAAACGAGCATTCTCGATGCCGTGCTCGCTGCGGGCATTGACGTCCCATACTCTTGCATGAGTGGACTTTGCCGTGCTTGCGAAACACCCGTCATTTCAGGTACGCCTGATCATCGGGATCTTGTTCTCACCGACGCCGAACGTGAGTCAGGCAATACGATGATGATTTGCTGCTCTCGCTCAAAATCCAGAGAGTTGATCTTGGATTTATAAATATTAAAGAGCAATCAAGGTTTTGATTTGCCGTGTCCGAGTGGCTGCTCCGGCAGCGCGATCAAGACGCTTCGGCATGACAAGAGACAGCAGCAGGTAAAGGAATGAAGTTGATGTCGAAAGTGCATCAACTCTTTCCGGTTCCCCCGGTTGTAGGGGAGAGGCCGCCGACCTCGTCGCTGCCGCCCCGATTCCTAACGCCAGCCTTTCCGGCATTTTTTTGGCACCTTGAGATGACGTCAACCGCATTCGCTTCGCCAAGCCAGATTCGCGCCCGGTTCTCGCGCGCCTTGTCCCACATGTACCGGGCCGAGGTCCCGCAGTATGGCACTCTGATAGATCTCGTTGCCGAGATCAATGCCGATGTGTCACAGAGTCGCGCCGGCGGCGACGCCGGCATCACGACGCGGGAATCCCGCATTGAAGTGGAGCGACACAGCGCCATTCGCGTCGGTACACCGGCTGAACTGGCAATGATTCGCCGCCTGTTTGCCGTGATGGCAATGTTTCCTGTCGGCTACTACGACCTGGCGGTAGCCGGCGTGCCGGTGCACTCCACAGCGTTCCGCCCCATCGACGCTGCGGGCCTCGCCGAGAATCCGTTTCGGGTATTCACCTCCCTTCTGCGCCTGGACCTGATCAAGGATGCCGATCTGCGAGGTGCCGCTGCCTCGGTATTGAGCAAGCGCTCTATTTTTACTCCCCGCTGCGTGGCCATGATCGAGCGCAGCGAACAGCAGGGCGGCCTGACCCCCGATGATGCCGAGCAGCTGATCGCCGAAGCCCTGGAGACGTTCCGCTGGCACGGCAAGTCGACGGTGTCGGCGAAGCTGTACCAGGACTTGCGCAAGGCCCATCCGCTGATCGCGGACATCGTGTGCTTTCCCGGCCCGCACATCAATCACCTCACGCCGCGCACGCTGGACATTGACGCGGCACAGGCAAGGATGCCCGCGCGCGGCATCCGGCCAAAGGCGGTGATCGAAGGCCCGCCTGCGCGTGACTGCCCGATCCTCTTGCGCCAGACCAGCTTTATGGCCCTGAGTGAACCGATCACTTTTATCCAGGAGACTGACCCGGGTGAGACGGGCACCCACACCGCACGCTTTGGCGAGATCGAGCAGCGGGGCGTAGCCTTGACGCCAGACGGCCGCCGGCTCTACGACCAGATTCTGGCGGACGTGCGAGCGACGATAGAGCCGGCAGGCGATGGCTCCAATGCGGATGACTACCGCAATGCCCTCGGCCATGCCTTCACGGCTTTCCCCGACACGTACGCCGCAATGCGCAAGCAGGGACTTGCATACTTCCGCTACGCGGCCGGCGATAGCCGACCGTGTGATGCGATACCTGGCGCCGATGGTGACGTTGAAGCGCTGGTGGCCGCTGGCGTGCTGAAGGCCGAACCGATTACCTATGAGGACTTCCTCCCCGTGAGCGCCGCGGGCATATTTCAGTCGAATCTCGGCACCGATGGCCGTGACGCGATCAAGGCATCGCCCAACCGCGCAGCGTTCGAGGAGGCGCTCGGCGCGACGGTCGGCGATGAGTTCGCGCTCTACGCAGCGGAGCAGCAGCAGTCGCTGACCAATGCACTTGCCGCGCTTGGCATCGCGCAGTGCCAGGACGCTCTGATCTCCGTCGGTCTGTCCGACTAGACATGGTCGGGCGCTGGGAAGGCCTCACGCCCCACATATTCAGTTTGAGAAGGATGGAATGAGGATCCCATTCCGAGGGGCTCCGGGCTACAGCATGTCCATCTGCCAAAAAAACTGCCGGTTCAGAAGGCAACAAACATGACATTTGGAGTTCTTTGCTGGTCGATAACGTGGCCGAGGAATTCTAAAATTGGTTAAAGATAATCACAGTGAGGAGCAGATCGTGAAGAACTTTAGAATTGGCCGCTACGAGATTGATGGTCGGATCGTCGTGGGCCAACCGAGTGGTGATTATGTCGACGTGGTTTCGGAGGAGGATGCGTTGGCACGCGTGTTGTCGAAAGGCGTGTCCGCTTGCCAGCCGTTGCGCCGGGTACCGGCAGCTGAGGCACGTGTGGTGGCGCCAATTGATCCGTCCGCTCGTGTGTTTGCGATCGCAGTCAATTATGTCGCCCATGGCGCAGAAGCGAAGACTGCGCCACCGTCTCGCCCTCTGATGTTCTACAAGGCCCCGTCCAACTTCGTCGACCCCGGCGAGTGCATGGCTCCCAATCGAGACCTGGTGACGAAGTTTGACTACGAAGGAGAGGTTGGCGTCGTTATCGGGCTGCCATGCAAGAATGCGACGCTCGAAAACGCGCTGGATTTTGTCTCCGGGGTATGTGCATTGAACGATGGTAGTGCCCGTAACCTGGGCAAGGTGGCATTGGGCAAGACGGAACCGGCTACGGCGTTCTGGCCCGATTGGACCGCGGGGAAGTCGCACGACGATTCGTCTGCAGTTGGGCCGACTATTAGCTGCGATCCTGAAGTTCTCAAGGCCTTGCGTGATCGTACGCTAACGGTTACCACGCGCCTTAACGGGGAGATTGTTCAGCACGCGGGTATGGACGAGATGGTATTTTCGACAGAGGAAATCATCGTTGCGCTGTCCTCCTATATGACTCTCTTGCCCGGTGACATTATCGCTACCGGTACTCCGGCCGGAGTCGGGTTTGCGCGTGGTCGTTTCCTGCAGGCCGGGGACGAGCTTTCGTTCGAAGTCAGTGGCTTGGATGTTCTTAATGTGGGGGTTGCATAATCATGGATCAACAACGAAACAAAGCCCGTGAAGACTTCGCCGAAAGGATGCGGCAACTCTCGGAAACGTCAGCCGATACCACGATGGGCAAGGTACTCCGTCAGTTCTGGCATCCGGTGGCGCTATCGCGCAGCGTTGAGCCAGGAAAGGCTCGGGAAATCCGCGTGCTCGGCGAGGATCTCGCGCTTTATCGCGGGCAAAGCGGACGTGCCTATGTTATGTTGAACCGTTGTGCGCACCGCCTCACCAAGCTTCACACCGGTTGGGTGGAGGGCGATGAACTCCGGTGTATGTATCATGGTTGGAAATATGATGGAGCAGGGCAGTGCACCGAGCGCCCGGCAGAGCGTCCGGGCACGGAGCGTCACATTCGGGTTACGGCTTATCCGGTGCACGAATATTGCGGCCTTGTCTTCATTTACATGGGGGAGGGGGAGCCGCCAGCCTTCGACCTGTTCCGCAAGCCGAAATTTGAGGAAGCCGGTGTCATTGTCAACTCGCGCCAGGAGATCTGGCCGTGCAATTGGCTTCAGCACTCGGAGAACTCCCTCGATGCGGTCCATGTCAGCTTTGCGCATCAAATGGGACGAGTCGGCGTGTTCGGCGAATACGTGACCGCCGATGTGCCTGAAGTCAGCTACGAAGAGACCTCGGCTGGCATTCGACAGGCTGCGGTACGCAAGCTCACATCGGGGAAGCTTCAGACCCGGATCAGCGATTGGACGTTCCCATACTGCAACCACGTTTCGGTGCCGTCCGTGAAGGAGGGGCAGCCGTGGATTGAAAGTGTGAATTTCATGGTGCCGATCGACGATACCCATACGTTGCGTATTTCGCTACGCGCCTCGCCTTCGACGACACCGGAAGCGGATCGCGATCTCCAGCGCTATTTTGACGAATGCGAATCCTATCAATCGTCGGACTTCCACGACGAACTGTTTGCCGGCATTTATCCTGACGACCCGCTGGTGCGTCTGACTAGCGCACAGGACTATGTTGTCCTGGTTGGACAAGGCGCGATTGCCGACCGCGCTAACGAGATCCTTGGTGCGTCGGACCGCGGCATTGCCATGCTGCGCCAGATCCTGAATCGTGAAATGGACGCGGTTCGTAATGGAACGCCTCCCAAGGTCTGGCAACGGCTGGAGAACCCCTCCACCCTTATGTCATACGCGACCAACTAAGGCGTTGCCAGCCAGGCTGCTCCTTTCCCGGATTCGACGCGAAAGAGCGACTCGAACGAGGGAGGAGCAGCCTGCGCGCTTCGGGTCACATAGATCGGAAAGGCGTCACGCACAGATTTTTTAAAGCAACGGACATCGAGTCATCAAATGCCAAATCGTAGAGACGCGCTCAAGACCTTGGGTACTCTTCCGTTCGCCGCTGCGTGTGGCGGCTACTCCCTGGCCGCAATGGCGACAGAGTCGTTTCCGAGCAAGCCAATAACTTTGGTGAGCATGTATGCCGCAGGAACCGGGATGGACCTTGTTCTGCGAGTGCTGGCGAAAGCCATGAGCAAGTCGCTTGGACAGCAGGTCGTGGTTGACAGCAGGCCTGGCGCGGGTGGAGTTGGAGCGGTCAAGCTGGTGACTGCTGCCCAACCTGATGGTTATACGCTCCTGGTCGCGGGAACTGCCGTTGCGATTAGCCAAGCGCTCCTGAAGCCACAACCTTACGACATCCTTAAGCAGTTCAAAGGGGTCTCGACGGTAATCAGTAGTGATCTGGCCGTGTTCGTCGGGCGCAATTCGAAAATCAGGACATTTGCCGACCTGACGCAGGAAGCAAAAAAACGCGGTAACGGCTTCATGGCAGGAGTCGGATTGCTCGGATCGAGCCAGCATCTGGCTGCGGAACTTTTAAAACATCGCGCAAATCTGGATTTTACAATCGTTCCCTATCGTTCAGCGCCGGCTCTCTTTACGGCTATGCAAGGGGACCAGCCGGATTTCATCGTTGAATTTGTGCCAGTTTCCCTTGCTCAGATTCAAGGTGGAAATCTCAGGCCGTTGTTGGTTCTCGGTTCGAACCGATCACGCCTTCTCCCCGATGTGCCAACGTCAAAGGAAGCCGGTATCGCCGGCCTTGATGTCGGCGCGTGGGGAGGGATCCTGGCGCCCGCCAAGACGCCCGATCCGATTCTCCAGCGGCTTAGCCTCGAAGTTCGAAAGGCGCTTGCCCAGCCGGAGATCAGGAATGAGTGGATTCATGAGGGACATAATGTGTTGGGAAGCACGCCAGAGCAGACCATGAATTTTGTGGCGAAAGAAATTGCACGATTTGATGACATCGTCAAAGAAACCAGGCTTGAACTGAAATAGTAGCTCCGGACGGCCCCAACCCGCGCAATATGATGCGGTTCATCAACCGCATCCCCGACGACCTGATCGCAACACGCAAGCGACCATACATGCGCGGTGAGGCAGCGAGGACTTCATCTAGGGGCACAAGCATGAGCGGATCACATCTGTAGAGCGTTTGGCCCGTCCTGGCGTGAGGGAGGGAAGCAATGCCTGGCCGCGGCCCTTCGGTCGTCCCGCAACGTACGGCGAGTTTCAAGCCTTGGTGACTCTCGGCAGTCGCCAGAAACGACCATGCTCCCAGTCCCGAAAATCATCAATCCTGGCTAAAGGCCCGCTGCCGTGAACCACAACCCGCGCCGTTCAGCCCGCGTCGAATCCGCCTCGCCGAGGCTGAGGCGCATCCTGAGCCTCGATGATTTCGAGGCCGCCGCCAGGCGTTGCCTGCCCCGCCCCATTTTCGGCTACGTTGCGAGTGCAGCGGAAGAAAACCTCTCGCATGCGAAGAACCGGGAGGCATTCTCGCAGTGGGCACTCACGCCGCGCGTGTTGGTCGGCGTTTCCGCCCGGACCCAGGAAGTCGAACTCTTCGGCTGCAAATACGCCTCCCCCTTCGGCATCGCGCCCATGGGGTTGAGTGCCCTGAGCGCATACCGTGGAGATCTCGTACAGACGCGCGCGGCGAAGGCCGCCGGCATTCCCATGGTCCTCAGCGGCGGATCGCTTATCCGCCTCGAGGAGGTGATGGCGGAGGCCCCCGATACCTGGTTCCAGGCGTACGTTCCGGGTGATGAGGCCAAGATCCGCGCATTGCTCGCGCGCGTGCAGGCCTCCGGCTGCAAGACCCTGGTCGTGACCGTCGACATACCCGTGATGGGCAACCGGGAGAACGCCGTCCGCAGTGGATTTTCAGCCCCGCTTCGACCGTCGTTGCGGCTGGCATGGGATGGAGCAATTCGGCCGCGATGGCTCCTTGGCACGTTCGTTCGAACCTTGATGTGCCACGGCATGCCCCACTTCGAGAACTCGCTTGCGGAGCGTGGGGCGCCCGTGCTGTCCGCAACCGTCATGCGTGAGCACACCGCCCGCGATCGCCTCAACTGGAACCACCTGGCACTCATCCGTCAGTTGTGGAAAGGCGTACTGATCGTCAAGGGGATTCTGAATCCCGCCGATGCAAGATTGGCGCGCGAGCAGGGGGTGGACGGCCTGTGGGTATCCAATCACGGCGGCCGGCAGATGGACGGCGCGGTCACTGCATTGCAGGTCCTGCCGGAAATCCTCGAAGAGGCCGCCGGCCGCCCTGTCTTCATCGATGGCGGCGTGCGTCGGGGCAGCGACGTCCTGAAGGCGCTTGCAGCGGGCGCGAGCATGGTCTTCGTCGGGCGACCATTCAACTATGCCTCTGCCGTGGGGGGCGAGGCCGGCGTCACGCATGCCATTCAATTGCTGCGAGATGAAATCGATCGCAACATGGGAATGCTCGGCGTGAACACGTGCCAAGACCTGCAAGGCGATATGCTGCGCAGATGGTAGCGCAGAGGCCGTTGGAATCCGGGTGCTCGCGACCGGGCATCGTGTGATGAGTACCCTGATTCCCTGCGGGCCACGCGCGAGCGGCATCGTTGCGCCGGACCTGCGCGTCCCCGAACCACGGCTTCGCGAATTCTCACGGCCTCTTGCGCGTCGCGTGAATTGCACCAAATGCGACAATCGATCCACGAACCGGATCGACACGGATTAGCGCCGGCAAGCACAATGAAAGTCAGTTGCAGATGGAGCCGCCGTCACTATGGAGGCGGGGACCCACTGCCTTCTCGGTGCTCGAATGGCCACCTAAAGTCGCTGGGCTTCCGCCTGTGCGGGAGCGACGAATCATCCCGATTGCATTTTGAAACGGATTCTTAGCTCATGAACTCGAACCCCGATCCTCACCTCAATCGCATTCCCCGCAACATGGACCCGGCAGAATGGAAGACCCGGGTCGAGCTGGCCGCCGCGTATCGGATGACGGCAAAGCTCGGGATGAACGATCTGATCTTTACCCATATTTCTGCGCGTGTGCCAGGACGGCATGACCAGTTCCTGCTTAACCCGCATGGCTGGTTCTTTGACGAAATCACCGCATCCAGTCTGGTCAAGATTGACGTCGACGGAAACCCCGTAGACGACGAGCGCTACAAGGTGAACGCACCGGGCTTTACCATCCACAGCGCGCTGCATCGTGCCCGTCCCGACGTCGAGTGCGTCGTCCACACCCACACCAAGGCGGGCATGGCGGTGGCTGCGATGGAATGCGGCATTCTGCCGCTCAACCAGGTCGGCATGCGCCTTTACAATCGCGTGGGATATCACGATTACGAAGGCCTGGCGCTGGACCTTTCCGAGCGCGAACGCATCGTGCAGTCCATGGGCCCGCATCATCATCTGATTCTTCGCAACCACGGCTTGCTCACGACCGGTCGTTCAGTTGCGGAAGCGTTTGTCCGCATGCACGCGATGAACAAGGCCTGCGAGATTCAGATCGAGACCCTGTCCGCGGGGCAGAAACTGGTCATGCCGCCGCCGGAGGTATGCGAGCACGCCGCCAGGCAGATCGGCGATGCAGGCGAGCGCGGGGCGGAGAACCTGGATCGGCTCTGGACCGCACTGCTGCGCCTCATCGACCGCGACGACACCGGGTATCGAGCCTGAATCGTGGGTGCGCCAAGGCATCTGCTGACGCCTTGGTTGCCATATATGAGTCCCTGTCTGTCAGTCCGGAGTATATGAATGAACGGCGCCAAGAGCCTTGTTGAAACGTTGCTGCAATCAGGTGTCGATACCTGCTTTGCCAATCCCGGAACCAGCGAGATGCACTTCGTCGCCGCGCTGGATCAAAGCGATGGCATGCACTGTGTGCTTGGATTGCAGGAAAACATCGTGACCGGTATGGCCGACGGTTACTACCGCATCGCGGGCAAGCCGGCCTGTACGCTGCTTCACTGCGGCCCGGGCCTCGCCAACGGCCTCGGCAATCTGCACAACGCGCGCCGTGCACGTAGCGGCGTCCTGAACATCGTTGGCGACCAGGCCACTTACCATCGACCGCTTGACGCGCCCCTGACCGCCGACACCGATGCTATGGCCCGCACCGTGTCCCAGTGGGTTCGTACCAGCACCCGGGCGGCGGACCTCGGTCAGGATGCCGCGGCCGCGGTCCAGGCGGCGCGAACCTTTCCAGGTCAGATTTCAACGCTGATCGTGCCGTCGGATGTCTCCTGGGACGAAGGCGGAGTCGTGGCGGCGCCCCTTGCACCGCCCGCGCCGCCGGCGGTCGACGGAAGTGCCATCGACAAGGCGGCGCGCGTGTTGCGCGGCCATGGCAATGTACTGATTCTCCTGGCAGGCCAGGCAGTGATGAGCGAATCGCAGGCCCTCGCCTGGCGCATTGCCCGCGCCACCGGGGCAAGCGTCATGGCGGACTTCGTTACGCCACATCTCGCTCGCGGCCGCGGCCGCCTGCAACTCGAGCGCGTGCCGTACGTCATGGATGCCGCCATCGAGGCGCTGGGGGGTTTCGATCAGATCATCCTGGTGAACGCCAAGCCGCCGGTCGGCTTTTTTGCCTACCCCGGCAAGCCTTCAACGCTGTATCAGCCGCAGACGCAACTGCACGTGCTGACGCGTCCCGAGCAGGACCCGGTGCAGGCGCTGCGAGCCTTGGCGGAAGCCCTGAATGCTCCGCATGCGCCCATCCCCGACCCGGGACCGCGCCCACAAGTCGCCAGCGGGCGCCCGACGCCCGAAGGGCTGGCGCAGACCGTGGCGGCGCTCATGCCGGAGCACGCGATCGTGTCTGACGAAAGCATCTCGTATGGCCGCGGCTTCTATCGATATACGCATGCCGCGCCGCCGCACGACTGGCTGCATCTTGCCGGCGGCGCTATCGGCGACGGCCTCCCGGTCGCAACCGGTGCGGCAATCGGGGCGCGAAGACAGCGCCGTGTCATCAGCCTGCAAGCAGACGGCTCGGCGATGTACTCGCTTCAGTCTTTGTGGACGCAGGCGCGCGAACGGCTTCCGGTCACGACCATCATCCTCAACAACAGCAAGTACAACATCCTCCTTGGTGAGTACAGGGATGTTGGCGCGATACCGGGCCGGACGGCCATGAATATGCTTGATCTGGGAGATCCGGCGCTCTGCTGGGTGCGCCTCGCACAGGGGATGGGCGTTGAAGCCGCCCGGGCCACCACCATGGAGGAGTGTGCCGATCTGATGGCCAGGAGCTTCGAGAGCACGCACCCGTTCCTGATTGAACTCATGGTTTGATCACGGCGACGCTCAGCATTCTTCCGGCAGTTCCATCTCGGGGATATGGGGTGCGCGGCGTCCGCCGCCACCCGAAACGAGAGAGGGAACTGGCAACCCGGTCTTTCTCACGAAAACAGCGGAAAGCGATTTTCATGCGCGAAATGGAACCCTCCCCCTCGATTGCCCTGGGCGACACCGAACTCGATCGAGATCATGCCTTGTTCGAGTTGCACATCCGGATGCTGGCAGGCGCGCCACAGCAGGAAGCTGTTCACGTATTGAAGGATCTACGCGCGCACGCAGCGGACCACTTTGATAAAGAAGACGCAGAGATCAGGCGGTTGAAGCCGAGCAATGGGCAGTGCCACCTGGACGAGCACGCCGCGGTATTGAAGTCGCTGGATGAAGTCATTGCTCGACTATCCGGCCCGGCAACGGATGCTGATCTGGCGGAGAGATTGCGGGTGAGCCTGGCGTCGGAGCTGATGCGATGGCTTCCGGAACATGTCAACGAAATGGATTACGCGATCGCCAAATCGCGTGCACACGAGGCATACGGAGGAAGCGTGATAAAGATCAGCCGGGCGCCTAAATTCCAGAATGATTTGGCAACCTGATGTTGCCCCGGCCGAAAATCGCTTGCTGGTCTCCCTCTGAATCGATTTTGGCCTTGAAGGCACAGACTACGCCGCCCAGGAACATATGAAGCAAGCCAACATTATCTCCGACTTTCCTCGTCTCCCTGAAGATATTCTGCAACAGGCGGCGCAGTTTCAGACCGCGATCCTGGCCGACGTATCGGGAAGGCGAGGCGCGATGCATGGCCGTATCCGACCACTTGATTCACGTATGAGCGTCGCAGGAACCGCACTGACCGTTGATGTGCGGCCCGGCGATAATCTCATGATCCATGCTGCGATCGATCTTGCACAACCTGGCGATGTGCTTGTCATCGACGGCAAGGGTGATCAAACGTCGGCATTGCTGGGTGCCATTATGGTAGCCATGTGCAAGGCTCGCCATATCTCGGGTGTCGTTGTTGATGGCGCCGTGCGCGACAGTATCGAGATTCAAAACCCGGATTTCCCCGTATTCTGCATGGGAACCAACCCGAATGGCCCCACGAAAAACTGGGCCGGGCGTATCGGCCACCCGGTCAGCGCCGGTGGGGTCACAGTGAGCTCCGGCGATCTCATCGTCGGTGATGCTGACGGGATTGTTGTCGTAGAGCGACACCGCATTTCCGATGTGCTTGTGGCTGCAGAGAGCAAGGTGGCCGAAGAGGCAGAAACAATTGCGTCCGTTCGGGCAGGAAAGAAACGAGGCCCATGGCTGACGCTGGCGTTGCGCAAAGCAGGCGTGCTGGCAGAGTCTGAAACGCTACAGTAGGTGTGGAAAACGCATGGCGGATGATTCATTGATCATCGTTGCGATCGGCTAGCCAAAGTCGCGGATATCTTGTGACATCCCTGCCAGTTTTTTTGTGTCCAGAATTATTATTCTTCCATATTCGACTCGTATGACTCCCTCGCTTTCCATATTCTTCAGAGCGCGATTGATGACCTGACGTTGGGTTCCGAGCATCGAGGCGATCTCATTCTGCGACAATTTAACCTGCATCGTCGAGCCCGACGGACTGCGCGCGTAGACAGATATCAATAAAGCAGCAATTCGTGCTTGCGTCGAGTGCATGACGGCACCCGCGTAGAGGTTCAACGCCCTGAGGTGGCGACGTTCCAGGGCGGAAAAAATCGGGAAAAACAGGCGGCCGTCGTTTGCCAGGATTTGCCGCAGCAGTTGTGCAGGCAGGCGAACCAATACGGTCTCTTCCTTGCAGACCGCGGTATGAATATGAGGTTTTCGGCTGATGACAGGACCAAGCCCATGGAACTCTCCTGGAAGGTGAAGACCACCAGCAAACGAAACTCCGGACGGCATGTCACGCGTCAGGGTCATCGAGCCTGAGGCAAGCAGATAGAGAAAATCGGCGGCGTCCCCCGCGCGGTGTACGCAGGTTCCGGGTTCGACCACGATGGCATCTGCGACGGCTATCAGCCGTTCAATAGATTCCGCCGGCCACGATGAGAACAGCTCGGACTGCGTAATGGTCAACTTTATAAGGGTATGGCTCATTCTGAAATCCGCTCAGTGAAAATGCCGGCAAAACGGGAATAACAGGTCCCAAGCGTACGAGCCACAGTACCGAGACATGGTGCCGGAATGTAGACAAAAACTCAACAAAGAGGACAATGCGGTAGGCGCACAGTAATTGAAAATGTCTCTATATCTTTTAGACTGAGATCTATCTCCAACGGAAGTCACGCAATAGCTATGAGCCTGAAGACCGAAGAAAGCCGACCTGTCATCCTGCTGACGGATCCTATTCATCCGGATGCACATGCTTTGCTCCAGGAACAAGCGCAGGTGCTCGAAGTGCCCCAGAACCTGTCACCGGTGGAGGCGGATAAGGCGCTTCGCGTGCTCATACAGCGCGCTGATGCGATTATAGTGCGTCGCAGATTGCCAAATGACATATTTGAGGAAGCGAACCGCCTTCGTGCGGTAGTCAGGCATGGCGCAGGGGTCGACATCATCCCTGTGGACAGGGCCACGCACCGGGGGATTCCTGTGGCCAACATACCCGGTGGGAACGCCAACTCGGTCGCCGAATTTGCCATAGCTGGCATGCTCGCAATTAGCCGTCGGCTGGCCGACTTTGATAGTGAAGTCAGAAAACTGAAATGGCGTTCCATCAGGGCTTCAGCCAGTAGCAGATCAGTCGAACTACGTGGCAAATCGCTTGGCATCATTGGGTTCGGGCAAATCGGGAAGCGGGTCTGCGAAATAGCTCGCGACGGCTTTGGTATGGATGTCCGGGTCAATACCAGCACACCCGCCCGATTGCCCGGGCACGTTCCATACATGTCAGTCGAAGAACTGATCTCGGTTTCGGATTTTCTCGTTCTCTGTTGCCCGTTGACACCGAACACGCGCGGCATGATCAACGCCAGTGTACTTTCGCATGCGAAAAAGGGGCTCGTGCTGGTCAATGTATCACGTGGCGCAGTGATCAACGAGGCCGATATGATTTCCGCCCTTGAGAGCGGGTGGCTGGGGGGGGCCGTTCTGGATGTCTTCGAAACAGAGCCGCTGCCTCCGGACAGTGCATTGCGAAAGCACCCGCATGTCCTTCTGACCCCGCATCTGGCCGGCATTACGCGAGACTCCGATCGCGTTCTGGGTCTGACGGCAGTCGACATTGCCATGCGGTTGCTTCGCGGAGAGACGCACGCGAACGTCGTTAATCTATAGCCCGTCCTGGCTCAAGCGGCATGCAGTTCGGCCAGATTGTTGGGGCAGAAGTTGACCAGTTTTACACTGCCCGACGCAAGCCGCTGAAGCGCGATTCCCGGAAGATGTTATCGGGTTAATCACGGGGAAACAGAATTGCCCCGGCTTGCGCGGGGGGCTGGCCGGTTTAATTCAGGCGATCGGGCAAGACTTCCCGGCGAATTGTTGTCGATAGTAGTGAAGCGGTAGAAGCTGTCGAGCGAGTATGCCGACACGCGGCAGACTTGGCTGACCTTGCCCAACTGCTGGACCAGTTCGAATATGCCGGCCTTCGCGCGGATGACTTCCGTTCCCGAGCCCTGGCACCCCGCTGCACAGCGACGCTTTGGCTTGCGCCCTTCGCACCGCTGTGCCAGCGGCTCAAGTCATCAACCGCTTCAGAAGCGATGCGTGATGCCGAAGTTGATCGATCGGCCAGACGCACCGCTTTTCGGATCGATCGGAATGGCGTTGAGGGTGGTGCTGCCGCCAGCGCTGTTGTCTACGAACACCAGGCGCGTGTAGAGCGTCGTTCGCTTGCTCAGCGAATGATCCCAACCCACGGTCACGAACAGCGGCGAGTCACTCGCACCAATCACGTGGCGCTTGGTCGCTGCTGCCTTGAACACGTCGTTGGTGGTCACGTCCCAACTGAAGGTCAGACCATAGCCCCGCGCAGCGTTGGTGTTCTTGAACTTGCTGCTTGCCATCTCGAACACGCCGCCCAGCCTGACCGGACCGAACCTGTAGGATCCGCCAACAAAATGGTTGTTGAACAGAGCGGAGTCTACCGCGGCACCCCCTCGCTGACCGAGATATGCGTAGAACAGCAGGGCCTTTTCGGTTTCATAGATGACGTTTGCGCCAAAGCTCAATCCGGTGCTTGTAGCACCTGGAACTTCGCCCGGTGCGGCGAACGCCGCGAATGAGAATGGTCCTAGATCTTGCGAGAGGTACTGGACTGCGTTGTTGAACCGGGACGTATAGGGGACATAGCCGGTGCCCTGGGATGAAACGGAACTGAAGATGTTGAATGGCGAGTTCTGGCCATTGAGGGAGAATGGATCGAGCTTCAGTAGTGCATAGAAGGCCGGAGAGTATTGCCGGCCAAAACGGACCTCACCCCAACCGTTTGACAGGCCCACGAACGCCTGCCGCCCGAACAGGGTGCCGTTCCCGAAGAACTCGGTGCCGGTATCAATATTGAATCCCGCTTCGAGCGTCATGATGGCTTTCAGGCCGCCACCGAGATCCTCGCTGCCGAGCATGCCGAATCGTGATGCGGCACCTTCGCCTTCGCGCATCTTCACCACGCTCTGCGATCCCTTTGCGTACTCGATCGATGCGTCGGCGGTGCCAAACAACAGCATGTTCGATGAGGAGGTCTGACTTGAATATGCGGATGCCTGGCTCGAAAGGACTGCGAGGCCAATGCAAGCCGACCAAATACTACGTGTTCCCATCTATCTCCTCCGTTGTCTACCTTTTTGTGGTTTATGTTCGTCCTGCCAGCCATGTCGATGAAATCGGAACGGTGATGACTGGCATGCATCGGTTCAATGAGGCTACCTGAGCCAGGTAAATGCCCGACGCAACCAGTCTGGCGTTGCTGCCGGCAAGGGTCGATTGGCAATGGCGGGCAAATGTCCGATTTGTTGCAATGTGCCGGCCGGTAGTTGCGAGGGCGACACACAGGGTTTTCGCGCATGCTATCGAGACGATCCGGACTTCAGGGGCGTTGTCGCCGGCTCGAGTTCGGCACATTGCAACAATGCGGACATTGTTGTGGCGCCGTCATTCGACGGTTCCGGCCGCTTGCCTGACACTGTTCCCACCAAGACGCCCCTTCCTCCCGCGCGGCAGCTCGCTTCACCGACAGCGTGCCTCGCGGAGGCAATTCTCGAAAAGGTGGAAACTCCATGAAGACTCTCAGGAAGACGCCCGACACGCTGCGCAGTGCGCGCTGGTTCGCCCCCGATGACCTGCGCTCGTCCAGCCATCGTGCCCGGACCATGCAGATGGGCTACGCACCTTCCGAGTGGATGGGCAAGCCGGTCATCGCGATCATCAATACCTGGTCGGATATCAACCCGTGCCACGCCCACTTCAAGCAACGCGTCGACGACGTCAAGCGAGGCATCCTGCAAGCGGGTGGCTTCCCCATCGAATTGCCCGCGATCTCCCTGGCGGAAGTCATGGTCAAGCCGACCACAATGCTGTATCGCAATTTCCTGGCCATGGAGGCGGAAGAGCTGCTTCGCTCCCACCCTGTCGATGGCGCAGTGCTGATGGGCGGTTGCGACAAGACCACGCCGGGCTTGCTGATGGGCGCGATCAGCGCGGGCCTGCCCGCCATCTATGTGCCGGCCGGACCGATGCTGCGCGGGAACTACAAGGGCAAGGTGCTGGGATCAGGCTCGGATACGTGGAAGTTCTGGGACGAACGTCGTGCCGGCAATCTCAGTGAGGTGGAATGGATCGGGATCGAAGGCGGTATCGCACGCAGCCATGGCACCTGCATGACGATGGGCACGGCAAGCACGATGACTGCCGTTGCCGAATCGATCGGCATGACACTGCCGAATGCGTCTTCGATTCCGGCCGTGGATGCCAGTCATATCCGCATGTGTTCGGAATCGGGCCGGCGCATTGTCGACATGGTCTGGGAAGACCTCACGCCGAAGCGCATCCTGTCACGCCAGTCGTTTGAAAATTCGATTGCCGTCGCCATGGCCATGGGTTGCTCTACCAATGCAATCATTCACGTCATCGCGATGGCCCGTCGCGCAGGCTTCGATATCGGGCTGGAGGATTTTGACGTGGCCAGCCGAAAGGTGCCGGTCATCGCCAACATCCGACCCAGCGGCGACAAGTACCTGATGGAGGATTTCTATTACGCGGGCGGATTGCCTGGATTGATGAGCCGCATCCGGGACAAACTGAACCTTGACACAAAAACCGTCACGGGCCGTTCGCTGGGAGAAAACATTGAGGGCGCGGCGGTCTACGACGATGACGTCATTCGCACGACGGAAAACGCTCTCTACCACGAAGGCGCACTGGCAGTGCTCAAAGGCAATATTGCTCCCGACGGCTGTGTGATGAAACCCAGTGCCTGCGAGAAGCGGTTCTTCAAGCATACGGGTCCGGCACTCGTGTTCGATGACTATCCATCCATGAAGGAAGCCGTGGACCGTGAAGATCTCGATGTCACGCCAGACCACATCCTGATCCTGCGCAATGCGGGTCCGCAAGGCGGCCCGGGCATGCCGGAATGGGGCATGCTGCCCATCCCGACGAAGCTGGTGAAGCAAGGTGTCCGCGACATGCTGCGCATGTCTGACTCCCGGATGAGCGGCACCAGCTACGGCGCGTGCATTCTCCATGTGTCGCCGGAATCGTATGTCGGGGGGCCTTTCGCGCTGGTACGGACCGGCGACCTGATTTCGGTCGACATCGATGCACGACGCATCCATCTCGAAGTCTCCGACGAGGAACTGGCACGCCGCCGCGCAGAATGGACGCCACCACCCGCCCGGTTTGAACGCGGCTATGGCTGGATGTTCTCCCAGCATGTCCGCCAGGCTAACGACGGTTGCGATTTCGACTACCTGGAAACGGATTTCGGCGCACCTGTTGGCGAACCAAGCATCTATTGACTCCGAGATGGCAGGAATTCCCCGTCGATCTGTTCGGGAGCCTCGGTATGAACGGTGCCAGCCGGGGTCCGGCAGCTTGTCGGCTAATCCACTTCAGCGATTCGCATGACCGAAAAATACAAGTTGTTGCAGAGCACTCGCCTGCCACCTGCAGTGGAATCACGGCTCGCAGAGGCGTACGACGTCCACCCGCTGTGGGCAGAACCCGATGCGTGGAGTTATCTGGCAGCCCACGGCCATGAATTTGATGCGCTGGCGACGACAGCGACAGTGGGTGCCAGCAAGGGACTGATTGACGCCTTGCCGGCGCTTCGCGTGATCTCGAGCCTGGGCGTGGGCCTGGACAAGCTGGATCTCGAGGCCGCGCGTCGGCGTGGCATCGCGGTCGGCTATACGCCCGACGTGCTCAATGACTGCGTGGCAGACGTTGCATTTGCTCTTCTGATGGACGTGGCGAGGCGCGTGAGTGCCGGCGACCGCTTTGTCCGGCGGGGTGACTGGACCAGCCGGCCGTTTCCGCTTTCCACGCGCGTCAGCGGCAAACGCCTGGGTCTCGTAGGCATGGGCCGGATCGGGCGAGTGATTGCGAAGCGCAGCGTGGGATTCGACATGCCGGTGCGCTATTACAGCCGTCGGGCGGTGCCGGATGTTGCTTACGAAAGAGCGGCCTCTCTCGTTGAACTCGCGGAGTGGGCCGATTTCCTCGTGATTGCGACGGCTGGGGGACCGGAAACGCGACATCTCATTGATGCTGGCGTGCTCGATGCCCTCGGCCGGACGGGCTATCTCATCAATATTGCCCGCGGCACTGTGGTTGATGAGGCTGCACTGGTCGATGCCCTGGTAAGCGGCCGCATCGCCGGCGCTGGCCTGGATGTCTATGAGAACGAGCCACAGGTGCCCGAGGCGCTGGTTGGACTCGACAACGTCGTGCTGCTGCCGCACGTTGCGAGTGCCACCGAGGAGACACGCAAGGCGATGGGCGACCTGGTTCTTGACAACCTGCACGGCTACTTTTCCACCGAGTGCGTCAGAGTTTCTGCATTGGAATAGCCAAAAAGGGAGCTCCTTCCAGCGATCAAGATGTGCGAGGTCCGGTCGACGGGCCATGCGATGGTGCTGTTTGTCTTTCGGTGGGCCGGATTACCGAGAGTGTTCACTTACAAGACGAAAGATTGCGTTCATGACATATCCCGATGTTCAGCTCTTCATTGATGGGCAATGGCAGGACGCCGCCGGCGGCGAGACACTGGCAGTGTTCAACCCCGTCACGGGCAAGGAGATTGGTCGCGTGGCACACGCGAGAATTGCAGACCTCGACCGTGCGTTGGCGGCGGCCCAAAGAGGTTTCGAGACCTGGCGAGAATTGCCCGCTATCGAACGCAATCAGATAATGCGTCGCGCTGCAGCGCTGATGCGCGAGCGCGCGGCGGAGATTGGCCGTGTGCTCACGCAGGAGCAGGGCAAGCCTTTCGCCGAAGCGAAGGGCGAAGCCATGGCGGCCGCGGACATCATCGAGTGGTTCGCGGACGAAGGCTTGCGCGTCTACGGCCGGCTGGTCCCGTCGCGCTTCAGTCTCTCGACGCGCCAGATGGTGGTCAAGGATCCCGTCGGTCCGGTCGCGGCATTCACGCCGTGGAATTTCCCGATCAATCAGGTAGTCCGCAAACTCGGTGCGGCATTGGCCTGCGGCTGTTCCATGATCGTCAAGGCACCGGAGGAGACGCCCGCCTCACCGGCAGAATTGATTCGTGCGTTTGCGGACGCCGGCCTGCCTGCAGGCGTCCTCGGACTGGTCTATGGAAACCCTGTCGAGATCTCGAACTACCTGATCCCGCATCCGACTATCCGGAAGGTCACGTTCACGGGTTCCACACCGGTTGGCAAACAACTCGCTGCGCTCGCCGGTCAGCACATGAAGCGTGTGACGATGGAGTTGGGCGGGCATGCGCCCGTGATCGTCTGCGAGGATGCGGACATTGCCTTGGCCGTCAGGGCTGCCGGTGCGGCAAAGTTCCGCAATGCCGGGCAGGTTTGCATCTCTCCCACGCGATTCCTGGTGCATGAAAGTGTCAAGTGCGAGTTCGTCGCGGAGCTGGTCAGGTACACACAAGGGTTGACGGTCGGTGACGGCCTCCAGGAAGGCACCAGGATGGGTCCGCTGGCCAACGCCCGACGGGTGACCGCCATGGCCGAGTTCACGCAGGACGCCATGGAGAAAGGGGCCACGTTGGCGTTTGGCGGGGAACGACTCGGTGACGCCGGCAACTTCTGGCGCCCCACGATCCTGACTGATGTTCCGCTCGAGGCGAAGGTATTCAACGATGAGCCCTTTGGCCCCATGGCAGCGATTCGAGGATTCCATACCATGGAGGAGGCCATTGCCGAGGCAAACCGCCTTTCGTTTGGCTTGGCTGGCTATGCGTTCACGCGGTCGCTGAAGCATGCCGACTTGCTCGCGCGCAAGATTGAAGTCGGCATGCTGTGGGTCAACATGCCTGCGATGCCTTCGGCCGAGTTGCCGTTCGGCGGGATCAAGGATTCGGGTTATGGCTCGGAGGGTGGGCCCGAAGCGATGGATGCCTATTTGAACGTGCGTGCCATCTCGGTTGCGAATGTTTAGGTGAGCCCTTTAGGTCAACCCATTAACCTGTTCCAGGCTGCGCACATGTCTTGTGCAGCGTTCTCTTGTATGCGGCGGGTGCAGGTATCTCTGAAAGTCCGAATTCAGGATCCTGGCTCCTTCCCGGGTGTCGGCCACGCAGACCTTCAGCCAATGCAGATCCCCAAAGCCCTATGGCGATCATGTCATCCACCGTCGCACTTATCCAATGGATCCGCATACTTCCGGACCATTTTCGTTCGCCACCGACGCGAACACCGGGGCCAACACATCATTCCGCTTGAAAGGAGGCCCTGACATGGCCAGATTGGAAGAAGGACAGGTCGCCGTCATTACCGGTGCAGCCGCGGGCATGGGATTCGCGTTGGCTGAAGCCGTCTTGCGCAAGGGCATGCGCGTAGTCATCACGGATCGGCACAGCTTCGCCCAGCCCTTCCCGACGCTGCTGACTCAGCTCACGTCGAGTCCCAACGCACCGGCGCTCTATCCGGTCGGCAAGCGACTGAAATGAAGGCGGAAGCGGATAGCGCGATGAAAACGATACGACAACGCATTAGCCGCGCTATTGGCGCGATGGCGCTGGCAGCCTGTGCTACCGGCGCGCTGGCCGAGGCGGCATACCCGACGCGGCCAATACGCATGATCGTCCCCTGGCCAGCGGGCGGCAGCGTGGATATCGCCACCCGCATCGTGACGGAGCGGGCCTCCGCCGGGCTTGGGCAGCCGATCATCGTGGAGAACAGGCCGGGTGCCACGGGGAACATCGGTGCCGTGGCGGCCGTGAAGTCCGCGCCCGACGGGTACACGTTGCTGGTCGCCACCAGTGCGATGATCATCAACCAGAGCCTGAATGACAGCCTGCCATACAACCTGGCAAAGGATTTTAGCCCGGTCAGCACGCTCGTGACCTCGAACTATGTGCTGGTCGTGAACCCTTCGCTGGCCGGATCGGTGCAGGAACTGGTAAGCAAGGCCAGGGCCCAGCCGGGCCGGATCACGTATGCGTCGTCCGGCGAGGGAACACAGCTTCACCTGATCGGCGAGGCGTTCCAGAAGCAGACGGGGGTGAACATCGTCCATGTCCCATACAAAGGGGCGCCGCCGGCGCTGGTGGACATGGTGGGCGGCCACATCGCGATGATGTTCCCCGGCTTTCCGGTGGTGGCCCCGCTGCTGAAGTCCGGCCAGCTCAAGGCTCTCGCCGTGGTGGGCAAGCACCGGCTGCCCGGCCTGCCGGACACGCCGACGCTCGCCGAAGCGGGCGTGCCCGGCATTGACTCCGCGGAATGGTATGGCGTAGTGACGCCTGCCGGTACGCCCGCCAGCGTCGTGACCAGGCTCAACGACGAATTCGTCAAGGCTCTCCGCAGCCCGGACGTTCGCCAGCGCCTGACGAGCCGCGGCTTCGAACCGGGTGGCAGCACGCCGGGGGCATTTGCAGAGCTGATACAGGCGGACGAAAAGAAATGGCCTGTCGTGGTGAAGCAGGCCGGCCTGCATCGCGAGTAGCAGCACTTGTGCGGACGCGACCGCTTCGAGAACGGATGCTTCTCACAATCTGTGCTGGCCTCGTAGCTATGAAGATTTCCGGCAGGGTTCCACAGTGAGGCGTGGCGGCAGTAACGGGCGCACGGCTTGCTTGTGGCTGCAACGGAACTTCATACGACAGACGGAAACAAGGCGGTCCCCGCGGCCAGGTACGCCTCACATCGAAACAGACTTCACTTCCAGGTACTCCGTCAACCCATGGGCGCCGTTTTCGCGGCCGTTGCCGGACGACTTGTAGCCGCCAAACGGCAACGAGAAGTCCACCGGAGCACCGTTTATCCTGACGGAGCCCGCGCGAAGCCGAGCCGCCACACGCAGAGCGCGGGCGCGGTCGGCCGACGCAATATAGGCGGCGAGGCCGTAGTTCGTGTCGTTGGCGATCTCGATGCCATCGTCCTCGGCATCGTACGGAATTATCACGAGCACCGGCCCGAAAATTTCCTCGCGCGCGATGGTCATGGCGTTGTTGACGTCGGCTAAGACGGTCGGGCGCGCGTAAAAGCCCTTGTCGAGACCTTCGGGGCGACCCGGACCACCGGCGATCACGCGCGCACCTTCCTCGATGCCGACGCCGATCATGTGCTGCACCTTCTCGTACTGCGCGCGGTTCGAGATCGGGCCAAGCTTCGTTGCCGGGTCCGCCGGATCGCCGACCCTCAGCGCGTTGGCAGTTGCGGCGGCCACGGCAACGGCTTCGTCGTAGCGGGTGCGCGGCACGAGCATGCGCGTGGGCGCGATGCAGGTCTGGCCAGAATTCATCATGATCGACGCCACGCCGCCTTGCACGGCATCCGCGATGTCGGCGTCGTCGAGGATCAGGAGCGGCGACTTCCCGCCGAGTTCCTGATGCACGCGCTTGACCGTCGGCGCGGCGCTGATCGCCACTTCCACACCGGCGCGCGTCGAGCCGGTGATCGAGATCACGTCGACTTCGGGGTGCGACGACAGCCGCGCGCCCACCGACTTGCCCTCGCCGTAGATCATGTTGAACACGCCGGCCGGCGTGCCGGCGTCGTGCATGATCTGCGCGAACAGGTGCGCGTCGAGCGGCGCGATTTCGGAGGGCTTGAGAACGATCGTGCAGCCGGCGGCGATGGCCGCGCTGACTTTCGTCGCAATCAGCATCAGCGGCCAGTTCCACGCCGTGACCAGCGCGGCGACACCGATCGGCTCGCGGCGCACGAAGTTCCGGCCGTGCTCGGTTTCGAACTCGAAGGTGCGCAGCGCTTCGAGCGTTGCGTTCATGGCCGCAAGGCCGACAGGGGCCTGCACGGCGTTGCACACGCCGACCGGCGCACCCATTTCGGTACGCACGGCCTCGGCCAGTTCGCCGAGGCGTTCCTTGTAGAGCGCCATGATGCGGCCGAGCAGCGCGATGCGGTCTTCGCGGCTCGACTGCGACCACGACGGGAACGCGGCGCGCGCGGCGGCCACGGCACGGTCGGCGTCGGCGGCAGTGCCGAGGGACAGCTTGCCGATGACTTCTTCGGTGGCCGGGTTGACGATGTCCATCGTGGTCGCGCCGGCGGCCGGCGGGATCCACTCGCCATGGATATAGAAGGTGTCGATTCTCTTCATGGTGGTGATCAATGCTCCGCGATCGGCGTCACGATGTTGAACGAAGGATCGAACGTGGTCATGAAGCCCATCAGTTCGGCGAGCTTGCTTCGGTCGCCATCGATCTTGACCTCGCCGCCGCGCAGGGCATCGGGCAGTGTGACCTGGCGCAGGCTGATGCGGTCCAGCGTCGCCTTGCTCATCGTCACGGTCGCATCGGCCTTAGGATGCTGCAAGCCTTCGCGATAGGTGAGCACGCCATTGCGCAGCGTTACCGCGAACGGCTGCTTCAGGTCGGAGAACACCCAGTTCAGCGTCATGTCGTGGCCGACCGCCTTGTCGGAGTCGAGCCGCACGCCCATGTAGTCAAAGAACATCGAAGGCTCCAGCGCACGGACCAGATCCTCCGCCTGCCGCGTGGAATACGAGCGCGGCCCGTTGCGAAGCTCCAGCGCCCCGGTCAGGTACATGTTCCGCCACAGCGAGTTCTCGGCCTGATAGCCGAGTTGCTCGAGCGCGTCGGCCTGCGCGTTGCGCGCTTCCTGGTTCTGCGGTTCGGCGAAGACAAGACGGTTGCCGATCTCGGCTGCCCAGCGATAATCGCCCCTGGCGATGGCGTCGCGCATCATCGCCAGCACCTTGCGCGCGCCGCCCATCGCCTCGACGTAGCGCCGGCCGGCCGCTTCGGGTTCGAGCGGATTCAGGTTGGCCGGATTGGCGTCGTAGAAGCCCAGATAGCGCTGGTACACCGCGCGCGAATTGAAGCTGAGCGAACCGTAGTAGCCGCGCGCGTACCACTTCTTCTCAAGGTCGCCGGGCAGCTTCTGCATCGCTTGCGCGATCTGCATCGGCGTCAGGCCCTGGTTCAGCAGGTGCAGCGTGCGGTCGTTGAGGTAGGTGTAGGTGTCACGCTGGTCGGCCAGCAGCGTCCGGATGCGCTCGCCGCCCCAGGTCGGCCAGTTGTGCTGCGCGAGCAGGACGTCAGTCTTGTCACCGTAGCGCACCAGGCTTTCGTCGAGGAACTTGCCCCAGGCCTTCGGATCGCGCACCAGCGCGCCACGCGGCGTGAGGATGTTGTGCATCGTCCGCGTCGCGTTCTCGGCCATGCACAGCGCGCGCATCTGCGGCAGGTAGAAGTTCATCTCGGCCGGCGCCTCGGTTCCCGGCGTGAACTGGAATTCGAAGTCGATGCCCGCGATCCGGCGCGTTTCGTATGGCTTTGAAATCGAAACGGTCGGCGCGATCAGGCTGATGGTCCCGCCTGCGATACTGCTCTTGCCGATGCCGGTATCGACCTGCCCATGTTCGCCGCGCGGCACGCCGGACCCGGCCTGATATACCGCGCGCCGGAACATCGCCGTGCCGGCGAAGACGTTCTCGCTGACGGCTTCCTGCATGAACCCCGCCGGCGCATAGATTGCCACCTTGCCCGACTTGACGTCGGCTTCGTCGATGACGCCGCGCACCCCGCCGAAATGGTCGACATGACTGTGCGTGTAGATCACGGCCGCCACTGGCTTGTGCGGACGGTTGGCGTAGTAGAGCGCGAGCGCGGCCCTGGCCGTCTCGGTGTACATCAGCGGGTCGACCAGTATGATGCCGCGATCGCCTTCGACGATGGTCATGTTCGCCAGGTCCATGCCGCGCACCTGGAACACGCGATCCGTCACCTTGAACAGGCCGGCGTTGCTGTTGAGCTGCGCCATGCGCCACAGGCTCGGGTTGACCGAATCCGGACTTTTCGCCGCGCTCTGGAACGCGTAGGCGGAAACACTGCGAATGGGCTTGCCGTCGGCGTTGAGGATGTCGCCGGTGAACGGTGCGACCAGGCCGCGGCTGGCCTCTTCGTAGTCCTTGCGGTCGTCGAACGGCAGCTGCTGCAGCAGGGCGGCATTCGCCGCCGTGGTGATCGCGCTGGCCGGCTTGGGCTGTTCGGCGGCGTTCACGGCTTGCGCGCTGGATGCGACCACGAGCGCGGCAGCGGTCGCCAGCGTCTTCCAATGGTTCCGGGGCGAGGACCCTTGCGACGCGGCGTTCGCCCGCGCGGCGCCGGCCGCTTCGCGCTGTGCGACCGGCTCCGCTGCGGCTTCCGGGGTCTCCTGCCGGAACGAAACAGCGTCGGCGCGACGGATGCCGCGCACCAGATCGGCCGCCTTCTCGCCGATCATGATGGCGGGCGCGTTCGTATTGCCGCCGATCACGGTCGGCATGATCGAAGCATCCACCACGCGCAGGCCCTCGACGCCACGCACGCGCAGTTCGCTATCGACCACCGACAGCGCATCGCTGCCCATGCGGCAGGTACCGACCGGATGGAAGATGATGTCGGCCTGGTCGCGGATCCATTCACGCACGGCCTGGTCGTCGCTGCCATCGAGGCGAAGATGGTCGTAGTTGTGCGCCGCCCCGCCCAGCGACGCGAGCGAAGGCTGCGCCAGGATGCGCCGCGCGATGCGAACGCCTGCGACCATCGTATCCATATCGCGCGGGTCGGACAGGAGGTTCTGGTCGATGCGCGGCGCAACGCGTGTGTCGGCGGACGCGAGCAGCACCTGTCCGCGGCTATGCGGGCGCAGCACGCAAGCATGCAGGCAGTAGCCATGCACACTGCGCTGCTTCGAATCGCCGAGCGTTGTCGAGAAGTGCAGTTGCAGATCGGGATTGGCGAGGTCCGGGTGGCTTTTCACGAAGCCGCCTGTCTCGGCGATATTCGACGCGAACATGCCGAACCGCTCCTTCTTGTAGCGGCGCCATTCGCCAAGCAGGCGCAGGCCGCCGCGCACGCTCGCCGCGTAAAGGTCCGTGCTGCGCAGGCGATGCTGCAGTTTGATGTCCGGATGCTCCTGCAGGTTCTGACCCACGCCGGGCGCATCGGCTACCAGTTCGATGCCCTGTTCGCGCAGGTGCGCGGCCGGTCCGATGCCGGACGCCATCAGCAATTGCGGCGAGCCGAACGTGCCGGCGCTGAGGATGACCTCGCGGCGGGCGGTCAGCACGCTTTCCACGCCGTCGCGCACCACGCGCACGCCGACCGCGCGCTTGCCTTCGAACACGACGCGCAGTACCTGCGTGTCCGGCAGCACGCGCAGGTTCGCGCGCCCGCCGCTCAGGGCGTTCTGGTTGCCACGGTGGAGATACGCGCGCGCGGTGTTCCAGCGCTCGCCGTTTCGCTGCGTGCGCTGGTAGTAGCCGACGCCTTCCTGCTGCGCCCCGTTGAAGTCGTGGTTGTACGGAATGCCGGCGCTCTGCCCGCATTCGACGAAGCGGCGGTCGAACGGGTTGAGCGAACGCGTGTCGACGACGTGCACCGGCCCGCGACCGCCGTGCCACGCGTCCTCGCTCTGACCCGCGACGCGTTCATTGCATTCCGAGCGCTTGAAGTAGGGCAGTACGTCTTCCCATGCCCAGCCGTCGCAGCCCGACGCAGCCCAGCCGTCGTAGTCGGACGGCACGCCGCGAATGTAGATCATGCCGTTGATCGACGAACTGCCGCCAAGGCCGCGTCCGCGCGGCTGGTAGCCGCGACGTCCGTTCAATGCCGGCTGAGGCTCCGTGGCGAAGCCGTAGTTGTAGCGGCCGGGCTTCGGTACGGTCGAGGCGAGGCCGATCGGGATGGTGATGGCGGGGCTGAAGTCATGCCCGCCGGTCTCCAGCAATGCGACGCTTCCTGCTCCGCCGTCAGCAAGCCGTGCCGCGACGGCACACCCGGCCGACCCTGCACCCACCACGATGTAGTCGAAAACCTCGTTCATGTTCGCTTCTCTGTATTGGTTCTGCCCAAGGCGGAAGAAGCATCGCTCGGGGGCTTTTGACGACCCTCGCGCGGCATCCGCCGGATGAATTCATAGCTGGGATGACATTCTTGCGAGGCGCCTGTATGGGTGCAAGAAGGCTTCGGAGTGGCTCGGGAAAACCACGAAGGGACATAACCGGGGGGGCTGACGGACTTATGGTGCGGGCGCGTCCAATTCCCGGTGACGTGCGTGGCGCGATCGCCCTGGGGGCGGCCGATAGATGAACGGGTATGACAGAAGCTTGACTGAGAGCCGTCGAGGCAGGAGAACGAGCGGCGGAAAAACAGCAGAAGTCGGTCTGCAAGAAATGGCGAGGCGGTGGATGGCCGAACTCGGCTGGCACCCACCGTCGTCGGTCCTTACCGGACCCTGCCTCAGGGATTCGTCGCCAGCGCGGCAGCCTCCGCGGCGCAGTCCCGGTTCGGCGGCAGTCCCTGGGTGCGAACCTTGTTCAGTTCGTCGCGCGCGGCCGCGAGGTCGGACTCGAACACCGGATCGGCATGCAGGCGTGCCACCGTGGCTGCCGCCACCATGCGGCCTTCGTTGACGTCGCTCTGCCAGTGCACGCCGCAGGCGATGCGGCTTTGCCCGAAGGCGCGGCCGCGCGCCAGGATGGCATCGGCGCGCTCCGGCGCGATCTCGGTCAGCACCAGGGCCCACGCCCACCCGGCAGCGCTATGGCCGGACGGATAGGAGCCATCCTTGGCGATCTTGGCTTCGTCGGCGGGCGTGCAGGACGACGTGTTCGTGGCAACGAACGGGCGCGTGCGCTTGTAGCGGTCCTTCGCGCGGTAGGTCGTCATGCCCGCATCGACCAGCGTCCGGCGCAGCAGCATGTACAGGCGCGGCGTCTGCGCCTCGCTGACGGGCGCGTTCAGCGCGCAGGAAAACGTGCCCGCCGCGGCGGGGAAATCCAGGTCTGCGTCGAGTTGCGCCTGCTTCCAGCGCGCCGATCCGGGCTTTGCCCACTGGGTCCGGGCCAGCTTTGCCGTGTCCTTGTCCAGCGCGAAGGCCGCCGAATCGCCCGCCGGCGGCGGCGGCAACAGGGCCACGCTGTCGGGGCGGGCTTCCGGCGCCAGGTAGCCAGCCGGGACGCCGGGGCGTAGTTCGGGCACCTTGACCGGCTGGATGGTCGGGTTGGCGGCGCAAGCGGCGAGCAGTCCTGCCGTGGCGGCGATTGCCAGCGTCATCGCGGCAGGAGGTGACGAACGCGGTGATTCCAGGGGGCGGGCGAGTCTTGGCACAGGCATTGGCGGATCTCCTCATGGATTGGCTGTACCGAGAGATTACTGCCGGCGCCGGCATTTGAAAATCGGGCAGGGGGCGGATGGCAGCAACCTATGCTGCAGAGGGAGATCGGCTATGCCATTTGTTCCACGATATGAACGTAGCCACCATCCCGACCGGTCAGGGCCCGACAACGGCAATTGACAGCGTGCAACGACCATGTCGCCTCATCGCTGCGAATTCAACCGGCCGATGCCGGCTTCCGGCGCGAACCCGAATTGCTTGCCGCCGGCAGCAGTGCCATGCGCGCCAAAGGATCGTTCAACCGCGAACAGTATTCAATGGCCTCGATCGTCGCTCGCCGAATGCGACTGGTGGGCAGGCCATGACTCCTGGCAGGTATCGCGGTCCCTCTGTCCGTTCGAGCTGCCCGGGCGTTTCGAGCCAGCAGCGCCTCGACATCCGACCGATAGTGCCGTCCAAACTGCAGATGCTTTTGCATGAGCCGCGCCGATTGATCACGAAGCCAGATGTCGCCAAGGTCTGCATAGGCGTCTGGCCGGACTTCATTGATGGGCATGACACACTCCTCGCCTGAGGACATAGCGGGCGGACCCCGGACACGTGGGACCGGGACAGGTTGCGACTAACTCGCAATGAAGAGTAGGCAGACTGTCCTGGCGGTGCTCTCCGTTTCTTGCGATGGAATCCAATACGCCTGTCCGTAAATCCCGATCAGGTGCTTCGCGCGCAAGCGCAGGCCGTCGGTATCGGAACCGGCAACGCGCGAGGAATGAAGCTTATCCGCCGGGCCGCTTGGGCCGAATCCCCGAATCGTGCGCACGCGGGCGGTCCGTTTCCATCGCAGCCAGCGGCTCGCACTCCAGCAGGCCGGCCAGGCAGCGCCTGGCCAACGCCTGATACTCGGCGCTGCCGCGCTGCTTCCAGGCGATCTCCTGTTCGCCAAGCTGTCGCTTCACCCTGGCCGGCGATCCCATCACCAGGCTCTGCGGCGGGCACTCGAAGCCGGCCTTGACGAAGGCCGTAGCGGCGACGATGCAGCGCTCGCCGATGCGCGCATGGTCCATGACCACCGCGTTCATCCCCACCAGCGCATCGGCGCCGATGTGGCAGCCATGCAGCACCGCGCCGTGCCCGATGTGGCCGTGGCGTTCGACCACGGTGTCGCTGCCGGGGAAGCCGTGCATGACGCAGGTGTCCTGCAGGTTGACGCCCTCTCCCAGGACAATCCGCCCGAAGTCGCCGCGCAGCGCCGCGAGCGGGCCGACGTAGCAGCCGGGACCGACGATGACGTCACCAATCAGCACCGCCGTCGGGTGCACATAAGCGGTCGGATCCACCACCGGGGTCAGGCCGTCGAGGCTGTAGCAAGGCATCTATGGGGGCTCCTACTGTGTGGGCGCATGGCGACCGCTTTGCACGTTCACGATTGCCGCTGCGCCGGGCTCCACATCACGGCGATGGTCTTGTCCCGCGCCGATGGGGCATTGACCCGCGACGACTGCAGCCTTGCCTACGGCGTCAGCGCCGTCAGCCCGCGGTGCGTGCGATGGAACCGCTGGCGTGCCTCGGCCGAAGGGCGGAAGTCCACGTCGAGCGGCGAGATGGTGATGAACCCGGACAGGAACGCCGGGGTTTCGGCGATCCCCGCCAGCGCTTTCGGCTCGGCATCGGGCGCGCCCACTTCGATCGATACGGTGCTGTCCGGGTTGCGCCTGTAGGCAGTGGTGAACGAATCCACCGTGCCGGCTACGGTCATGCGGACGCCTGCCGGATCTTGCCGGCCTGCGACCGGATAGTTGATGTTCAGTGGCTGTCCCGCCGGCAACAGCGGCCGGCCGGATGCGCGGCCGGCTTCAAGGCTGGCGATCACGCGCACGAGAAAGGCGCCTGCCTTCGGAAACGCGGCCAGCGTGGCAGGGAAGCCCTTGCCTGCTTCGGCGAAATCGACCCCGACGCTCAGCGCGATGGCGGGCACGCCGCGCCGTGCGGCGAACAGAACGTTCATCACCGTTCCCGAGTGCGGGATGGAGTCCGACAGGTTCTCGCCGAAGTTGGCGCCGGAGACGACCAGGTCGGGCGCAAAGCCGTGTTCCGGCCCGACGATCTTCAGGCCCACCGCGGTGGCATCCACGGGCGAACCGCTGCCGAGGTAGTCGGGGTTGGTGGCGTTGAGCGCGCCGCCCGCGGCATAGCCGGCCTTGACGCGATGCACGCAGAACGTGTCGGCGCTGCCGGCAAGTGGCACCACGACCAGCCGGGTGCTGCCGTCCGGCACGGCATAGGCGGCACCAGAACCGCTCTGGTTACTGGCCGGCCCCACCGTGATGACGCGGTGGCCGGCAGCCAGCAGCGCCTTGCGCACCGCGGTGATGCCGGGCGCCGCGCAGCCGTCGTCATTGGTCAGCAGCACGTTGAGCGCATGCGCGGGGCTGGCCGCGGCAGCCAGTGCCGCGGCGCTGATACCGAGGCGCAGGCGCCCGGGAGTGCGGAGCATGGGAACGGTCTCCTGTCTCTGATACGTGGGGAGTCTGTGCCCGGCGCCGGATTGCCGCCGGGCCGGGTCCAGTCAGGACGGCCGCTGCTTACGCCACCAGCAGGCCACGCTCGCGAGCCAGCGTGATCGCCGTGTCTTCGATCATGTCTTCCTGTCCGCCCACCAGCCGCTGGCGCCCCAGTTCGACCAGGATCTCGCGCGCGGGAATGCGGTACTTGGCCTCGGCGCGCTTGGCGAACAGCAGGAAGGACGAGTACACGCCGGCATAGCCGAGCGTGAGCGCGTCGCGATCGATGCGGATCGGGTGGTCCATGATCGGCACGACCAGGTCCTCCGCCACATCGGCAATGCGGAACACGTCGACGCCGGTCTCGATGCCCATGCGCTCGCAGACCGCCACCAGCACTTCCATCGGCGTGTTGCCGGCACCGGCGCCCAGCCCTGCGGCGGCGGCGTCGATGCGGTTCGCGCCGCACGCAATCGCGGCCAGCGAATTGGCCACGCCCATGGCGAGATTATGGTGGCCGTGGAAGCCCAGTTCGGTTTCGGGCCGCAGCGCCTGGCGCACGGCGGTCAGCTTCTCGGTGACGTCGTGCGGCAGCATGTGGCCGGCCGAGTCGGTGATGTACAGGCAGTTGGCGCCGTAGCTTTCCATCAGCAGCGCCTGCTGCACCAGCGTCTGCGCCGGCGCCATGTGCGCCATCATCAGGAAGCCCACGGTATCCATGCCAAGCTTGCGCGCCATGCCGATATGCTGCTCGGACACGTCCGCCTCGGTGCAATGGGTGGCGACGCGGATGGTATGCACGCCGATCTCGTGCGCCATGCGCAGGTGGTCGACGGTGCCGATGCCGGGCAGCAGCAGCGCCGAGACGCGCGACTGCTTCAGTTCGCCCAGCACCGCGCGCAGGTATTCCTCGTCGCTGTGCGCGGGAAAGCCGTAGTTGACCGAGGCGCCGCCCAGGCCGTCGCCGTGGGTCACTTCGATCAGCGGCACCCCGGCGGCGTCCAGGCCGCGGGCGATGCCCTTCATCTGTTCCAGCGAAATCTGATGGCGCTTCGGGTGCATGCCGTCGCGCAGGGTCATGTCGTGCAGGGTGATGCGTTGGCCCATGGCGTGGCTCCTCAGGCGGTGGTGATTTCAGGGACGGCCAGCATCGCGGCGGCGATGCACTCGGCGGTGCGGGCCGCGGAGGCGGTCATGATGTCGAGGTTGCCGGCGTACTTCGGCAGGTAGTCGCCCAGCCCCTCCACCTCCAGGAAGATCGACACGCGCTTGCCGTCGAACACCGGGCCGTTCTTGAGCGTATAGCCGGGCACGTACTTGCGCACTTCGGCAATCATGTCGTGCACGGACGCGGTGATGGCGGCAACGTCGGGCGCGTCGTCGGTCAGGCAGTGGATGGTGTCGCGCATGATCAGCGGCGGCTCCGCCGGGTTGATCACGATGATGGCCTTGCCCTGGCGCGCGCCGCCCACGGCTTCGATCGCCCCTGCGGTGGTGCGCGTGAATTCGTCGATATTGCGGCGCGTGCCGGGCCCGACCGAGCGCGACGACACCGTCGCGACGATCTCGCCATAGGCCACCGGCTGCACGCGCGACACGGCGTACACCATGGGGATGGTGGCCTGGCCGCCGCACGTGACCATGTTGACGTTCATCTCGTTGGTACCGATGTGCGTGTCGAGGTTGACCGGCGGCACGCAGAACGGCCCGATCGCGGCGGGCGTCAGGTCGATCACGCGCACGCCGCGCGCGGTGAGCTTGGCCGAGTGTTCGGCGTGGACGTAGGCGGAGGTGGCATCGAAGGCGATGCGGATATCGTCGGCTTCCAGGTGCGGCAGCAGCCCGTCGATGCCGTCGCTGGTGGTCTTCAGGCCAAGCTCGCGGGCGCGCGCGAGGCCTTCGGAGCCGGGCTCCACGCCGACCATCCAGACGGGTTCCAGGATGTCGCTGCGGCGCAGCTTGTAGAGCAGGTCGGTGCCGATATTGCCGGGCCCGATCAGGGCGCATCGGATCTTGTTCATGGGGTCTCGCTTCGCAAGTGGAGAGAATCAGAAGGTCAGCAGAACACGGCGCTGCAGCCGCCGATGCCGCTGATGCGCATGGACAGGCGGTCGCCGGCCTGTACCGGGATCAGCGCCGCCAGCGAGCCGGACAGGATGGTCTCGCCGGCCAGCAGCGGAATGCCGAAGCTGCCCAGCGTGTTGGCAAGCCACGCCACCGCGTCGGCGGGGTGGCCCAGCGCGGCACTGCCCAGGCCCGTGGCGACGCATTCGCCGTTCTTTTCCAGCACCATTTCGCACGAAGCGAGGTCCAGCGCCTGCGGGCTGACGCGCTCGTCGCCGAGCACGTAGACGCCGCAGGAAGCGTTGTCGGCGACGGTGTCCTCGATGCGGATGCGCCAGTCGCGGATGCGCGAGTCGACGATCTCGAAGCACGCGGCCACCGCTTCGGTGGCGTCGAGCACGTCGTCGCGCGTCACGCCGGGGCCGCGCAGGTCGCGGCGCAGGAAGAAGGCGATCTCGCCCTCGGCGCGCGGCTGGATCAGCGTGTCCGCGGGGATCGGCTGGCCCGCGGCATAGTGCATGCTCTGCAGCAGGATGCCGAAGTCCGGCTGGTGCACGTCCAGCATCTTCTGCACGGCCTCGCTGGTCACGCCGATCTTCTTGCCGGTGACGCGGTCGCCGGCCGCCAGCCGGTGCGCGATAAAGCCCTGCTGGATGCGATAGGCATCGCCCACGTCCAGCGCCAGGCCCCGGCCACTGAGCGGCGGGACGGGCGTGCGCGTGACGAGCGCATGGTGGAGTTCGTTGCTCAGCGTGGTGATCAGGTCGGCATTCATGGCGGGAGAAGCGTCGGATAGCGCCGCCGCGGCGTCACGCCGCGGCGGCATGGGGGCAAGGCGTGCGTCAGAACGAGTACTTGGCGTTGAAGGCGACGTAGTCGCGGTCGGCCAGCGGGCGGTTGGTGATGCTCGGCCCGCCGATGAACGCGGCGTAGGTCAGGTTGAGTTCCAGGTTGTTCAGGTACTTGAAGGTCACGCCGACGCTGGCGCGCTTGTCGCCATAGCCCATCAGCGTGCCGAACGCGCCGGCCACGGCCGACCTGCCGCTGAACTGCTGCGCATAGGTGAGCGGCACCGTCATGTCCCAGCCATCGAACACGTTGTTGTAGGTCAGCGACCAGCCGACCTGGAACGCTGCGGAATTGTGCGTGTTGGTCAGCTGGCTGTAGCCCATCACCGAATCCACGCCGAGCACGTGCAGGTAGGAAATTTCACCGACCAGCGACTGCGAGTTGGCGAGGAAGGTCGGGCCAATCGAGTAGATCGCGGACAACTGCCCCTGCAGCGCCCGGCCGGGCGACGCTGTGGGCGAGCCGGCCACGTCCACCAGCATCGGGATGCCGTCCTTGTAGCTGATTTCACCGGCGATATTGGCGCCCAGCACTTGTGTGGAGAAGCTGGCGCCGGTCAGGTTGATGCCGCTGAAGTACTTCTGCTGGTACTGCAGCGAAGGGAACAGCGAGGTGACGACGCTCGGGTTCTTGTCGTGATAGCGCAGCTGGTAGAGCCCGATCTCGGTGCCTTCGAACACGCGGAAGCGCGTGCCGATGCCCCATTGCCCCCAGTCCGAGGGACTGATGTCCGGGCCGCGCGGAATACGGAAGCCGGGCCCGATGATGAACTCCGCGCCCGGGCCGACCAGGTCGCTGGTGCTGAAGTAGCTGCCCGGTGCGGAGAGCTGGTTCGGCTTGTAGGTGAACTGGTAATAGCCCATCAGGCTGAACGACGGCGTGACCTGCAGCTGCAGCGATGCCTGCGGCACCGGCAGCAGGATGTCCTTGACCTCGACCCCCGGCACGAAAGCCTTGGTGGCATCGGCGGGCCCTTGCGCGCCGGCGATGTTGGCGAAGAACAGGCTCTCGCCCCATGCCACCACCTGGTTGCCCAGCTTGAAGCTCAACTGCGTGTCGCCGATCGGCGTGGTGCCGTAGACGTATGCGTCGAGCAGCTGGGCGCGTTGCTCGTGATAGTCGCGCGCCGACCCCGTGAACTCGTTGAACGGCCCGCTGTGGTTGACCGTGAAGGGCGCGTTGTTCGAGTTGGTGCCGCTGTAGGCCCAGTCATAGAACACGCTGCCGCGCACCAATGCACCGAAGGCATCATGCTTGACATGCGCCTCGCCCAGCAGCGAAACGCGGTTCGCGGTCATGTCGCCGCGCTTGAAATTGCGGTCGCCGTCGTCGCCGTTGATATTGGCGGGGCTCAGCAGGGTGTTGCTCTGGTGGCTGGTACGGACCGCCGCGCCATAGGACGCGGTCACGCTGTAGTCCAGCGTGGTGTCGTGGCCGAGGTCGATCGTCTCGCCGGCGCGGGCGCATGGCGCGAGCAGCGTTGCCAGTGCCGCCGCGGCAGCGATCGGCCGCAGCGGGCCGCGGCGTTTCACTGTGCCGCTTGGTGATTGGTGCATGGTGGTCTCCCCTTGGTCTTGGTGGTGGTTCATGGCCTGGCACTTCGAATGGCGCTCATCTGGCCGCAAGCGTAGAGAGGGGGAGCCACGCACAAATCGGCAGAATGGACTAGGCGGTTTCCCTAGAGTTTGTCGATCAGCCGCGATTGACCGAGGCCGTGTCGAGAAAGGCCGGACGTTCGCCGCCGCCGTCGAGCACGAGATTGGCGCCGGAAACGTACGAGGCCTGTGGCGAGGCCAGGAACAGGCAGGCGCTGGCGATATCGTCAGGCTGTGCGAGACGGCCCAGCGGCACCGTGGCGGCTGTCGCGCGCAGCGCCTCGGGGTCGCCGTAGTGCTGCTGCTGCGAGGTTTCGGTCAGCACCAGCCCCGGGCTGACCGCAACCACGCGCACCCTGGGTGCCCATTCCACGGCGAGCGAGCGCACCGCATTGAGGATGCCGGCCTTGGCGGCGCCGTAGGCTGCCGTGCCCGGCGACGGGCGCAGCGCGCTGATGCTGCCGACGAACAGCTGCGTGCCGCCGCCGGCCTGCTGCTGCATGCGGGCATTGGCGCGCTGCGCGAGTTGCAGGGGTGCCACCAGGTTGAGCCGGATCACCGATTCCAGCAGCCGTGGCGAGGCATCGGCCACCAGCGCGTAGGGTGAGCCGCCGGCGTTGTGGACCACCACATCGAGCGTAGGGCTGTGCTGCGCAATGCGCGCGAGCATGGCGTCGGCCTGTTCGATGTCGCGGATATCCGCCGCGATGAAGTGGGCGCGGCGACCCTCCGCGTGCGGCAGCTCGCTGTCGTGCGTGGGCGCGGTGCGTCCGCAGACGAAGACCTGCGCACCGGCGCGCAGGAAGGCTTCGCTGATGGCGCGGCCGATGCCGCGCATGCCGCCGGTGACCAGCACGGTCTGGCCGGTGTAGTCGAATCCTGTCATGGGTCCCCCCTGATGCATGGAGCGCCCATCGTAGGAGAAGTGGCCGTGCCGTTCTTAGTCCGAATGAACGATGCCCCGGGGGCCGTCGCTGAGCAATATCACAGCCAACCACACCGGAGACGCCCTTATGCCCGCTACGTCACAGCAAACGCCATCTTCCCTGCACCCGAACCTGCCGGTCGGGCGCTTCGTCACCACGTCGGCGGGCCTGCGGCTGCACTGCCTCGACACGGGCAGCGGAGAACCGGTGGTCTTTATCCACGGCAGCGGACCGGGGGCGAGCGGGCACAGCAACTTCCGCCATAACGCGCCGGCATTCGCGCAGGCGGGCTTCCGCACGGTGGTGGTGGACCTGCCGGGCTATGGGCAGTCGTCCAAGCCGGATGATGTCGAATACACACTGGACTTCTTTGTCGCCGCGCTGCGCGAGCAGTTGCTGGCACTTGAGCTGCCGCGCTGCGTGCTCGTCGGCAATTCGCTGGGCGGTGCCATCGCGCTGCAGTACGCGCTGGACTTCCCCGAGCATGTCAGCCGCCTGGTGATGATGGCCCCGGGCGGCGTGGAGGAGCGCGAGACCTATTTCCAGATGGAGGGCATCCAGCGCATGGTGTCGCTGTTCACCGGCGGCCACATGAACCCGGACACCATGCGCCAGCTGCTGCAACTGCTGGTGCACGACGCCAGCCTGGTCACCGACGCGCTGGTCGACGAGCGCATGGCGGTGTGCCGCGAGCAGCCGCGCGAGGTGCTGGCCACCATGAAGGTGCCCAACCTGACCGCGCGCTTGGGCGAGATCCGCTGCCCGGTGCTGGGCTTCTGGGGCACGGAGGACCAGTTCAATCCCGCCTCCGGCGCGATGAAATTCCTGAGCGGCTGCGCCGATGCGCGCTTTGTCATGATCAACCGTTGCGGCCACTGGGTGATGGTCGAGCACGCGGCCTATTTCAATCGCGAATGCCTCGGCTTCCTGGCCGACACGGGGCAGGACCGCGCGGCATAATTGGCGCCCGCACGCAACCAACAAGACGATCGGAGACATCATGGAATACCCGTACAGCCTGTTCGACCTGCGCGGCAAGGTTGCCGCCATCACCGGTGCCGCGCGTGGCATCGGCGCGGAGACCGCGCGCGTGCTGGCAGCGGCCGGCGCGAAGGTCGCCGTGCTCGATGTGCTGGAAGCGGATGGCAAGGCCACGGCTGAAGCGATCCGCGGCGCGGGTGGCGAGGCGGCGTTCTGGAAGCTCGACGTCACCAGCGAAAGCGAGGTCGCGCGCGTGCTCGACGAGGTCGCGGCCCGTTTCGGCGGACTCGGCATCCTGGTCAACAACGCCGGTATCGAAGGACCGAACATGCCCACCCACGAAGTGACGCTGGAGCAATGGCAGCAGGTGATGGAGGTGAATGTGACCGGCACCTTCCTGTGCACCAAGCACGCGATCGCGCACATGGAGCGCGCCGGCAGCGGCGCCATTGTCAACGTCTCGTCGATGTACGGCATCGCCGCCGGCCCGGACGTACCGCCTTACCACGCATCCAAGGCCGCGGTGCGGATGATGGCCAAGACCGATGCCATGCTCTACGCGGCCAGGGGCATCCGCTCGAACTCGATCCATCCCGGCTATATCCGCACGCCGATGCTGGAACACGTGGCACAGGCATCGGGGCAGGGCGAAGCACTGTTCGACTACCTCGGCGGCCTGACCCCGATCGGCAAGGTGGGCCAGCCGCGCGACATCGCGGCCGGCATCCTCTATCTGGTGTCCGACGCCGGACGCTACGTGACCGGCGCCGAGCTGGTGATCGACGGCGGCTACACCGCACGCTAAGCGACAAGGAGAAAGTCCCATGCCCGATAGCGCCGCGATGAAAGCCACGCTGCTCGCCTATGTCGAGCGCTTCAATGCCGGCGACGCCCAGGGCGTCGCCGCGCTCTACGCCGACGATGCCACGGTGGAGGACCCGGTCGGCGCGCAGCCGATCGCCGGCAAGCCGGCCATCCTGGCGTTCTACCAGCACACCACGTCGCTCGGCGCGCGGCTGGAGGCAGTGGCGCCGCCGCGCGGCTCGCACGGCAATGCGGCCGCGCTGACGTTCGCGGTCCACGCGCGCCTGGAAGGCCGGCCGGCGCGCATCGACGTGACCGACATCATGACGTTCGCCGCGGACGGGCGCATCCAGAGCATGCGCGCCCACTGGGGGCCGGACGACGTGCATTTCCTGTAACGCGCCGCCGCGAGCCCGCCGATGGTCCGGCGAACCCGCGACGATGCCGTGGCCACGCGCGCGCGCATCCTGGACAGTGCGCAGCAGCTGATGCACCAGCGCGGGCTGCACTGCGTCACGCTTGAGGACGTGGCCCGCGCCATCGGTATGACGCGCGGCGCGGTCTACGCCCATTTCCGCTCGCGCGCGGCGTTGCTGGGCGCGCTGCTGTCGTGTGCCGAAGCCGATTTCGCCGCGCGGCTCGCGCCGCTGGCCGATGGGGCCCGGGCCCGGCAGGGCGCGCTGGAGCCGGCACTGGCCGCCTTGCTCGATGGCGATGCCATCGCGCGCCATGTCAGCCTGCTGGCGGCCCTGCTGCAGCACAAATGCGGCGACGCGTGCGAGCTGTGCCCGCTGCGCGACCGTGTGCAGACAGGCATCGGCACGCTGCGCGGCACGCTCGCGGATCTGCTGCCCGACCCGGCGCTTGCCGGGCTGCTGGTGGCTCACGTGTGGGGCCTGCTGAGCGCGCACGCCCTGCAGCTGACGCCAACCGGCTTGTCCGGCGCGGCGCCGGCGCTGGCCACGCTATATCTGCGAGCGGGCATGCAACCCGGTGCAGCCTTTCCGGCAGGCAGCCCGGTGCGCATCCGGGACACTCCTTAGTCCGCTCGGACGAAGTCCCGGGGACAGGTGGCACCTACGATGCTGTCATGGACCTTGAAGCCCGGAAAGGGTTGGAGGAGACAGCGATGAAGCGGCTCGGATTTCGTTGGGTGGGCGGCCTGATAGCGGCGGTGGCTGGTGCGGGCGTGGCCTGGGTGTTTGTCACGGGCGGCGGGGTCGTCTATGCGGATGGCGGCCCGGACGAGGGCCCTGCGCCCGGCATGGCGTTGTCCGGCGTGGTTCACGATGATTGTGATGATGCCTGCGCGCGTGGCCGCGGCGCAGCGGCCTTGCTGGTATTGAGCCAACGCCCGCCGCAATGATCGGCCGCGGGCCCGGAGTCCCGGCGGTCAGCGCTGACCGGCCTGCCGCTGGATGTGGAGCGCCTCGGCGCGTGCCTTGACGTCCCGCGCTACCTGGTCGAAGCCCTGTTTTACCCAGCCGCCGTGTTCGCGCATGATGGTGTCCGCGTTCAGGCCCAGGAACAGGTCCGTGGTGAAGTAGCGGGTACGGTTCCGGCCGATCGCCTCGACATACTGGTCGCGCCGAGCGGCGTCCTTGTTGTCGTCGGTGGGGCGCTGTTCCCACGACAGCAGGCGTTCGGGTTCCCAGGCGATCAGGTATTCGTTGACCGGGATGACCTGCTGGGTGCCGGGGATGCGGACCTGCATGCAGACCAGGTCGCCGAGGCGGCCGCTGGTCTCCAGTCCCGGGCAGAACGTGTTCCACGCCGCGTAGCGTGGAAAGTCCGTCAGCACCTCCCATACCAGCGATGCCGGCGCCTCGATCTCTACGGTGATCGAGGTCACCAGGTTTTCCGCCTTGGCCATTGTCTGCTCCTTACTGTCAGTCATTGTGGGGAGTCTCAACACTAGGGCCGGGCAGCTTGCCTGCGCATACTCCGAACGGACGAGTCCACGTGGACGAAGTCGGTGGCACGGTGACGAGGCACAGTGACGGCATGCTCAGCGAGTCTCCAGCTGCTGTGAGCTTGGTGCCGGCCGGTGGTGGTCGGCATTCTTTTTGGGTTCTTCTGCGATGTCCGATATGCGGCCGCAGCCATTGGCGATGGCCGCGGAGATCCAGATCGCCCGATGTGCCAGATGCGCAAGCGGTACGCGCGGCTTTACGCGGATGCGGCAGGCGGTGACGCCTGCCGGCGTGGAGCGGCGCTTTACCGTTCCTAGTTCCGGTGGTATTGAGCCGCCGGCCCAGATCTACGTACTTGAAGCCCAGGCGGCCGAGGCGCTGCAACTGGGCAGTGCAACCAGAGAGGAGAATGTCGTGCGTTCTACTGATCAACCGCTCGTGGCCGTCGTGACAGGTGGCTCGCGTGGCGCCGGCAAGGGCATTGCCCTGGCGCTCGCTGCCGCAGGCGCAACCGTCTATGTGACCGGCCGTTCGCAGCAGGAAGGCGATGCCGATCTGCCCGGTACGATCTGGGCGACTGCAGCGGAGATCGACAAGGCCGGGGGGGAAGGCATTGCCGTGCCCTGCGACCACCGCTACGACAGTCAGGTAAGTACTGTATTTGAGCGCGTGTCGCGGGAGCAGGGCAGGCTGGATATCCTGGTGAACAACGCCACCTTTCTGCATGACGAGTTGACTGTGCGCGCCGGGTTCTGGCAGAAGTCGCCCGATCTGGTCAATATCCTCGACGTCGGCCTGCGCTCGGCATACATGGCAAGCTGGCATGCCGCTCCGTTGATGGTCAAGCAACGCAGCGGGCTGATCGCATTCACCTCATCGTTTGGTGCAAGTTGCTACATGCACGGGCCGGCATACGGCGCGCAAAAGGCCGGGGTCGACAAGTTTGCAAAGGACATGGCCGTGGACCTGCGTCCCCATAACGTCGCGGCCGTTTCTATCTGGATGGGAATGCTCAAGACCGAACGCAGCATGCGTTCGCTGGCGCGCAGCCCGGACCAGTACGCCGACTTTGCCGAACGGGCCGAGACACCGGAATTCACCGGGAAAATCATCCACGCGCTCTACCGCGATCCACGCCTGATGGATAAGACCGGCGGGGTATTGATCGGCGCGGAGATCGCCCGGGAGTACGGCATTCAGGATGACGAGGGCAGGCAGCCACCATCTTATCGCGAGATGCTGGGCGGGCCCGTCCAGGCGCATCCGGCCATCGTTGATTGATCTGCATCCCTATTCTTGCGAGACCACACCATGTCTGCCGAATTCTCTGTCACACGCCCATGTCGCCTCCGGGATGTTCCGCATTGGGATATTGAAACGGATGTCATCGTTGTCGGCTTTGGCGCGGCAGGCGCGTGCGCTGCCATCGAAGCCGCGCAGGCCAGCGCGGCTGTCACGCTGCTTGAGCTCGCCTCCGGCAGCGGCGGCACCAGCGCCTTGTCCGGTGGCGAGATCTACCTGGGCGGTGACGGAGGCACACCCGCACAGCGGCAAGCCGGTTTTGTCGACGACACCGAGGACCTGTACCGTTACCTGCTGATGGCAGGTGGTCCCGATGCCGACCAGGACAAGGTGCGCCTCTATGCCGAAGGCAGCCGGACGCACCATGACTGGCTGGTCGAGCAAGGGCTGGTCTACAAGAACACCTACCTGCCCGAACGGATGATGGAGCCCGAGACAGACGACTGTCTCATCTGGTCTGGCAGCGAGGAGGCGTGGCCGTTTTCCGCCAGTGCGAAGCCTTGCCCGCGCGGACATACCCCGCAATGGGTCGGCTGGGGTGGTGGACGCATGCTGATGGATGTGCTGGCCGCGCGCGTCGTCAAGCTGGGCGTGGATGTGCGCTATGACAGCCGCGTACTCGCGTTGATTGCCGACGAGGCGGATGCCGTTCACGGCGTGGTCGCGCGGATCGACGGCCGGCTGCACTTCGCGCGCGCGCGCAAGGGCGTCGTTCTGTGCGCCGGCGGGTTCGCGATGAATCGCGATATGGTTCGGCGCCACGCGCCTGGCCTGTTACGCGCGAACGAGCCGATCGGCAGTCCCGGCGACGATGGCTCGGGCATTCTGATGGGCATGAGTGTGGGCGGCGCCGCGATCCACATGGACCAGGCGTTCGTCAGCCTGCCTTTCTACGCGCCCGAATCGCTCATCAAGGGCGTGTTCGTCAACGAACGCGGTCAGCGCTTCATCAATGAGGACTGCTATCACGGCCGGATTGGGCACCACATCATGCAGCAGCTCGGCGACCGGATCTATCTCCTGGTCGACAGCGCGACATACCAGCCACCGGCGGAGTTCACGCGTATCGGTATCGCGGCCGCCGGTGAGACCTGGGAAGAGGTCGAGCATGACCTTGGCCTGCCGCAGGGAACACTGAGTGCCACGGTGTCGGTCTACAACCGGCACGCCGCCGAAGGCGCCGACCCGTTGTTCCACAAGGCAGCGAAGTGGCTGCAGCCACTGGTTGAGCCGCCTTTTGTTGCGCTGGATTGCCGCGTCGACTACGCGTTCTATCCGCATTTCACCCTGGGAGGATTGGACACGTTGCCAACCGGACAGGTACTGACCGAGAAGCGGACGCCGGTTCGCGGTCTTTATGCGGCTGGCCGCACCGCCTGTGGTTTGCCGCGCTGGGGTGGGGGCTATAGCTCCGGCATGTCGCTGGCCGATGCCACCTTCTTCGGCCGGCAAGCGGGCCGGCATGTCGCCGGCTTGGACATCTCGTAGTCGGAAAAGACGACGCGTTGCTATGCACGGCACATAGCGCAGCGGGAATGCAGATAGATCGCGTGAATCGCTTGAAGGAGGGCGCATGACCACGACATCGTCGGGCACGCACGTATGCGCCAGGGATAGTAAAAGGAGGCAGGCATGAGTCGGCTGCAAGGGAAAGTCGCATTGGTTACCGGGGCCGGCCAGGGCGTGGGGCAGGGGATTGCCTACGCGCTTGCCGCAGAGGGGGCGCACGTTGCCGTGGTCGGCCGTACTGCCGGCAAGCTGGAGGACACATGCACGGAGATCCGCCGTCGCGGTGGCGACGCACTGCCATTTATGTGCGACGTGATGGTCAAGGAAGAGATCGAGCGTTGCGTCGCGCAGGTGCTTGCGCATTTCGGCGCCATCAATGTCCTTGTCAACAACGCGCAGGTGGTGCCGCTCGGACGCCTGTTGGAGGTCACCGACGAAGCGTTCATGCAAGGCATCGATTCGGGGCCGCTGGCAACGATGCGCATGATGCGCGCCTGCTATCCGTACCTGCGGGGCGATGGCGCGGTGGTGAACTGTGTTTCGTCCGCAGCGGTGCGCTGGGACGCATCGGGCTACGGCCCCTATGCGGCGGTCAAGGAAGCCATCCGCGCGCTGACCCGCGCTGCCGCGTGTGAATGGGGCAGCGACGGCATTCGGGTCAACGCCATCGCCCCGCACGCCATGTCGCCCGGCATGGCCGAATGGGTCGCCGCGCGACCGGAGGAAGCAGCCGCCTTCTTCAAGACGATTCCGCTCGGGCGCGTCGGTGACTGCGAGAAGGACATCGGGCGAGCCGTCGCGCACCTTGTGTGCGCAGAGGCGGGTTACCTCACGGGCGCGACAATTCCTCTTGATGGCGGGCAGGCTTACTGGGGGTAGGCGTTACCCGGGCGCAGCCCGGCGCTCAAAGAACGCGCGGGCAGTTCCGGGGGTACAGTTCCGTTCAGGTTTGCGCCAGGCAATAGGGCGCCCGCAATCGGGCTGTCGCGCCGGTGAGGAAGCCGAAGCAGGCGGGCGCCATTGAAGCGATTGCAGCTTTCCATCATGCTGTCGATGTTTCGCTTGAGCCTGGAGTCATCTCCAACGGCATCGAAGAAGGCGTGTGGATCGGTCCTGGCATGGGAGCCAAGGCTCAGAGGGGCGAGCTGCGGGCCAGGGGTACTGGCCGCCTCCCGCTGGCATCACTGCGCTGGAGCAAAGCAGTTGGCCGTCACGCGAAATTGTTCGGGGATCGGCGAGGTCACGGCTTCGAAGACGCGGTCGTACCCGGTGGAGAGAATCTGCCAATGGCCATCGCGCTTGACATACTCGTCACGGTAGTAGGCGGTGCCACGAAGCAGCCAGCCTTGCTCTTGCGAGATCACATAGTCTTCGAGGTACCAGATTCCCGTGGCCTTGTCGGCGCCCAGCAGTTCGATCTCGGGATGATGTCCCTGATGCATCGTGAGCAGCGGCGGGTTGTCCAGGAGCTTGCGCAGTTCGGCGACGAATTCGGTGCGCCCGTTGAATCGATACTTCCCGCTGTCCAGCCAGGTGGTGCAATCCTCTGCAAGACAGCTTGCGAGTAGCGGCCAGTCGTGGCAGTCGACGGCGCGGAAGTAGCGGTACTTCAACTGTCGGATGGCTTCGATTTCAAGCAGGTTCTGTACGGCATTGTCCATTGCGTCTCCTGGCAATCATGGTCTGGAGATGCATCTTGCTGGCAGGCGTGCGTGCGTTCATCGTCTGTACGGACCATGCGCAATGAGCGGGCTTTGATCCGCGCAACGCGCGCTTCTGTGCAGAGATTTGGCTCGTCACGCATCAGGATCTGTGGCACACCGCGCGATCCGCGTGACGATCGATGAGATCGTCTTTGCGTTCGGTCGATAGCAGCGAATTCGCGGCTCATGACCACAATGCACGCGGCCTCGTGATGGGCTTCGCGAACATCACCGATGCACGTGAAGCGGACCGTCTCGCACGTACGTTGCGTGCATGCCTTTGAAGTCTGGCTGCCCGACTCCGGCTGCCCGCGCTGGGTCCGGGTCGACAGTCGCCAGCAAGAGTGCCGGCGGGGGTAGCCGTCTTTCTCTTCAAGGCCGTGGCTTCAGGGCGGCATGTCCGTTTGGGCCCTGACGCGCCCGACATCCTCCGGGAAGCCTCAATTGCAAGCCTTGATAAGCTGTGCCGCCAGCCGTTCGATATAGCGGTCATCCGGCGTCTGCTTCAGAAAAATCACGGCCGAAACGATGGGCGCGACCATCATCGACACGAGGATCTCGGCGTCGTGTTTGGCGTCGATCTCGCCCCGGGCCTGCGCCTCCAGTATGGGCGTCTGGAAGGAAGCCAGTACACCGCTCCAATGCGCGGAGATCATTTCGCGAAACTCGGCGTTGTTGGTCGACGCCAGGATCGTATTCATCGCGACCTCGACCGGATCGCTGAGGAAATCCCGCAGTGTGAACGCCATGCGGGTAATGTCCGCCCGCCAGTCCCCGGTGAACTCGATGTCGATGCGCGAGGTGTGCTCGCTCAGCGCCTCTGCGATCAGCGAGGCGCGATCCGGCCAGCGGCGATGGATGGTCGTGCGATGGACGTTGGCCAGCCTGGCTACTTCCTGCAACTCGAAATCCAGGTCGCCTGACTCGATCAGTTTGAGAACGGTCGTGGCAATGGCCTTGCGAACCTGTTCCGTGCGGCCGCCCGGCCGGAGGAGGCCAGGCCCATTCTTAACTCCCATATCGTTTGCGCTCCGTCTTTTTTTGCACGCCGAATCATAGCTTGACGCGACATCTCCTCGTAGCTAGCATGCCACTAATGCATCGCAAGATGCATTAGTGGCATGCTACGGCCGGTGATCTCACCGTTCAACGCTTGCCACATGACTGTTGCCACCGAACAAAGGACAAACACATATGGCAGACATCGCCCGTTACAGAGCGGACACTTCCCTTGAGATCATCGGCAATGCGATTGAGGAGCATGGCGCCGTGATTGTCGAAGGATTGCTTGATCCCCCCACGCTTGCCGAACTGGATCGCGATATCGATCCATTGATCTCGGCTTCCGACCCGGCGCAAGCGCACGTGAATGAAACCGTTGCCGCGTTCTTCGGCAAGCACGTTCGTCATCTGACCGGTCTGGCCGGAAAATCCGATGCGTTTGCCGAGAAGGTCATGTGCCATCCCGTCTATCTGGCGCTTTGCGATCGCTTCCTGCTGCCCAACTGCGCGGACTACCAGCTCAACCTCGGGCATATGATGGACCGCGGCCCGGGTGCTCATGCACAGACGATGCATCGCGACGAGGACTTGTGGATTCACTTCCGCCACCCGCGCCCGATCCTGCAACTGGCTACCGTCGTGGCCCTGGTGGACTTCACCAGGGAAAACGGTGCTACGCTGGTCGTCCCCGGCAGCCATCGATGGCCGCGCGAACGCCAGCCCGAGCAAGCCGAAATCGCTTTTGCCGAGATGCCCGCGGGGTCCGCGGTCATTTACCAGGGGGCAACGCTGCACGCAGGCGGCGCTAACGCGACCTCGGACCAGTGGCGGCGCGGCTTCCACATGAGCTATGCCCTTGGCTGGCTACGGACCGAGGAGAACAACGTCCTGTCAGTGCCGCCGGCGCGGGCGCGGCGGCTGTCGCGCCAGGCGCAGCGATTGCTCGGGTATGGCGTGCACGATGCCATCAAGGACAACGGTGGCTATCTGGGGATGGTTGATTTGCGCAATCCGCTTGATCTGCTGAGTGAAGGGCAGCTCTGACAACGCATCCTGGAAAGCGGGGGGGAGCTCCCTCCTCCTTGTGAAAGCAGCCGCCCGTGCTCCCCGATGAAACCCGTACCGCGGGGCGCTTCGGGCGGCGCGCTTACGCGTCAAAGGCCACAATCGCAGAGATCTCGACCAGCACGTCGGGGCTGGCCAATGCCTGCACCCCCACCATCGTGAACGCATGGGCAGGGAAGGGTTCCCCGTCCAAGGCGAGCGAGAGCGCCGCGATGAACTGCTCCGCGACCGCGGGCGTCAGGTCGCGCAGGTAGACGGTGCTGCTGACGATATCGTGTACCGTCGCGCCGGCGGCCTGTACCGCGATCTGAAGGTTCTTCAGGGCCTGGATCGACTGGAGGCGGTAATCGTTGCCGCCCAGCACTTCGAACTGCGCATTGCAGGCGGTCTGGCCGGCGACGAATGCGAGCTTGTTGCCGGTACTCACGACCACCTGGCTGAGCGGCGGAAAGCCGAGCAGGCCGGGAGGGTTCAGGTGCTGTTTTGTCATAGGTAATCTCCTTTCAGGCAAGGTGCAAATGGTCGATGACCCTGGCGACCGGGATCATGAGGTGTCGGGTCTTGTACTCGAAGAGTCTTTGGCAACGTACCGGCTCCGGGTGTTCAAGCGGCAGCATGCAGTCGTCGAGACGCTCGCTTGCGAGCGCCTGCGCAAGGCTCAGGCCAAGCTGAGGCCCCATGACGTTGCCCCATGTCCCCAGGTTCATCAGCGCAAGCACGCCGTCGTCGACCTGGTACAGCTTCGGGTAGTCCTCGTGGTAGACGGAAGACGAGTTGGCCGTGATGCCAGTCCAGTACGTCCCCAATCCGATGTCGAAGTCGCGTGTCCGGGGATAGATGCGGTGGAGGTGGCGCAGGAAGTAGGCGAAGTAGGTCCTTGCCTCATGCGCACGCCCCGGATGGGGAATGGTGGCGGTGACGAGACGATTGCGTCCGTCGATCACCATCGGGTAGAGTCCGGTCGGATAGTGCGTCATGGCGACACGGGCAGGATTGATGATGTCGAGCAGTGCCGGCGACAAGGGCTTGCTTGCCATCCCGCACGCGAGCAGCGGGTATTGCGTGCGCGCCAGCTCCGGGAAGAACAGGTTGCCGGCATGCCCATTGGTGCAAATGACGATGCGCTGCGCACGCACGCTGCCGCGCGCGGTACGTACGCGCCATCGCTGCCCTTCGCGATGACACCCGATGACCGGTGAATCACCAAACACCCGCGCGCCTTGCCGCACGGCTGCCGAGACCATTCCGTTGGTGAACAGGTACGGATTGACGCGACCGCCCTCGCGCCAGTGGATACCGTAGCGGTACTTCCCTGTACCGAGAAGCTCCTGCAGCGGCCCCGCCATGACGACGTCGACGTCGTAGCCATGCGCCTTCCACAGCGCGGCCTTTCGCGCGAGCGCCGCGTGCGGCCGGTAAGCAGCCTCCACCATGCCGCATTTGACGGCGTCGCCATCGATGCCGTGCCTGGCGCACAGATCGAACACGATGTCGCGATGTTCCATGAAAAATGTGATGAAGCGCTCGCCGCGATCGCCCCAGCTACGCAGTGGTTCCAGGTTGTCAAGGAACGTCTGCACATGTCCCGCGTTGCGTCCGGATGCGCCATTGCCCGGCTGCCGGGCTTCGAGCGTCACGACGTTCACGCCGCGCTCGGCCAGGTGCAGCGAGAGTGAAGCGCCTGCCAGGCCCGCACCGATCACGACGATGTCGGTATCAACGTCGTCGACCAGCATCCTGTGTGTGGGCAGGCGCTGTTCCGGCCGCCATCCGCTGTGTTCGATGGGGATCGCACCCGTCTCATAGTCGGCATGCCTGGCCGACGGGATATATCGCATCATCGGGCAGCCTCCCAGTCAGGCGCGGCCCGCTGCAGAAGGGAGATCGGCAACAGGGCAGCGACAAGCAGGGCAGCGCAGATTGCCAGGGCGATCGTGTATGTGTGCGTGGCATCCACAAGATAGCCGAGCGCTTCCGGACTGAACGCGGACCCCACGCCCGAGATCAGGTTGCCGATGCCCAGCAGGCTGCCGAAGTTGCGCTGCCCCATGGACTCCGCGAGCAGCAGCGGCGAAAGCTGGTTCGCAAGATTGAATGTGCTGCCCCAGATCAGCGAGAACAGTGCGATGGCCATCATGCCCAGGGCCTGGTGGCCGACCGCCAGCAGGCAGAGGATGCCCAGCGCGCCCAACGCCGTGCCCATCAGCAGGACGGCCTTTGCCCCCCATCGGTTGCTGAGGGCACCGAACAGGACATTGCCCACGAGGGTTGCCGCGCCGATTGCCATATAGATGGCCGCTGCACGTTCGGCGGAGTAGCCGGTGGAGACCAGATAAGGCACCAGGGCGATATACACCCCGAGGCTGCTCAGCGTGATCAGCATCAGCATGACGATCCACAACCAGTATCGCGGCATGCGCAGCGCCTCGCCGATTTCATGTCCATGCAGCGGCATCGGGGCCGGCTCGCCATGCGGTGCCGTCAGGCGGGAATCGGGCAGCCGGGCGATCCAGACCAGGATTGGCACGCAGGTGAAGGCAATGACGGCCGCGATGGCCTGCATGGCGTAGCGCCAGCCCAGCCATTGCGTGATGTAGGTGATCGGCAGCGGAAACAGGATGGCGCCCAGTGCCGCGCCCGCGAGCAGGACGCCGAAGGCCAGGGCCTGCCGGCTCGGGGCGATCCATTGAGACGCGAGGGTGATAGCCGGCACGTACGTCGAGGCGCCAACGCCAACCCCTGCCACGCCCAGCATGGCGGTGAGCTGCGCAATGTCGCCGGCCTGCGCGGCAGCCAGGTAGCCGAGCACCGTCAGGGCGGCGCCGCCGGTCATCACCGGCCGGGGCGACATGCGGTCCAGCAGCCATCCGGCCGCCGGCATGGCGAGCGTCATGGCGAGCAGGAACACCGTGGCCACGCGTGCCGCCAGCTCGTTCGAGCATTGAAACGCCTGCTGGATCGGCGGCGTGAATACGCTCAGCACATTGAGCGTGGTACCGAAGATGATGCATAACACCACGGCCAGGCCGATGACGATGCCCCAGCCGCTGTGCGAGTCTGGTTGGATGGTTGTCTTCATGTTGTTCGAGTCCTCCAGGCCGGCCCTGACGGGCGGGCCTGATGCGTCGCACTGTGCTGGCGCCTCGCCGAACGCGCGTGGCGATGGACGCCAGCCGGGAACCTTACTTGCCGGCGCCGCGGATCGCGTCGGGCGAGTAGTACGCCTCGGTGCTCTTGGCGTTCGGCGTCAGCACCGGAGCGGGCGCCTCGTTGGTCAGGCGGTCGGCGTAATAAGCGCCGGAAACGAGGTCGTGATAGAACGTCGACGTGGAATAGAAATCCTTGGCGTCGAACGCATAGATGCTCGGGGCGAAGTTCGTTCGCCACAGCGTGCCACGCGCATCGTAGTTGTCAGCGGCCACTGCGTTCCAGGTGTCTTCATCGATATAGAGAACCCGTTTCGCATACTGGTGGCGGAAGTTCTCCTTCAGGGTCGCCTGCAGGACCCAGACACGATGCAGCTCAAACCGCATGAACTCCATGTTCTCGTGGCCCTTGGTCAGCAACGCGGCGTACTTCACCTTGGGGTCCAGCAACTTGTAGTTGTTGTAGGGAATATAGACTTCCCGCTTGCCGACGATCTTCCAGTCATAGCGTTGACCCGAGCCGTTGAAGAGCCGGTCGTCGTCGACAGTGCGGAACCCCCCTGGCCCCTGCGGCTGGTCATAGCCAAACTCCGGTGCCTGCCGCACGCGTCGCGTGCCGGGGTTGTACACCCAGGTGCGTCGCGTATCCGCGCTTTCCTGGTCCCATAACTCGTAGCCGGTGATGATGGTGCCGCGGTCGGACAGCGGCAGCAGGATCGACTGACGATAGAAACTCCTGCTGTTCAACGGATTCTTCGGATCGAACACTTCAGCGCCAATCGGCGCGTAGATGGTGTACTGCGTCTTGCCCCAGACGATGTTGCCGCCCGGGTAGACGACGGCCTGGTCGTAGATGGCGTCTTCGGCAACGAGGTCGGAGGCGAAGCGCAGGTTCCACATCAGTTCGACGCCCGACTTTGGGATCGGAAACGGCGCCAGCGGCGGGAAATCACGAAGCCCGTTCTGATCGCTGGTCATGGTCGTACGCGCAGCCCAGGTCCGGATCGCGTTGTACTTGGTCTCGGGCAGGGCAAAGTCGCGGTGGCTCGGATACACGTACATCTTGAACGTGTCCGGATAGCGCTTGAACATCGCCTTCTGGCCTTCAGTGAGCTTCGACTCATGCTGGGCCATGTTCTGAGGCGTGATCACTGCCAACGGCTTCTCGCTGGCATAGGGATCCGGGTAGCGATCGCCGGAGTTGAACTGGAGGCCGGGCGGCGTACCGACAATCCTGGCGGTCCAGGCGGGAATGCTCCCGTCCGCGTTGGCGGCGCGCTCGGCGCCCATGGGCGTCAGGGGGCCGTCAAGCCGCTTGATTTCGTCGGGCGTGAGCTTGGCGAACGCCGCGACGGCGAAGGTGGCGCCAGCCACCCAGGCCAGGGCTCTCAGTGTGGGAAGAGCGATGCTTTTCATTCTCGGATTCCTCAGGATGGTGAGTGACTCGAAGGGAGTGTGGAGCGCCCGTCAGAACGAGTACGTCGCCGTGCCGACGACATAGTCGCGATCGGCGAGCGGGCGGGTGACGGGGTTCGCCCCGCCCATGTACCTCGCATACACAAGACCGAGCTTCAGGTTGTTCATATAGGTGAAGGTCAGCCCGATCGACGCTTGCGTATCGTGTATGCCGCTCAACGCGCCCAACGATCCGGCCAGGGCGGTATTGCCCGCGAACTGATGCGCAAAAGTCATTGGCACGTCGAGATCCCAGCCGTCGAACACATTCTTGTAGTTCAGCGTCCAGGCGACCTGGAAAGCGGCCGCGTCGCGCGTGTTGGTCAGTTCCGTCGAACCCTGCAGCGCCGTTACGCCGAGGACGCGGACATAGGACAGTTCAGCCGCGATCGACTGCGACGCCGAGAGGAAGGTCGGGCCTATGGTGTGAATCGCGGAGAGGTTGGTTTGCCAGACATTGCCGCGCGTGGCGGCCGGCCCGTCCGCGGTGTTGACCAGCACGGCCGCGCCGGACCGGTATGAGGTCTCGCCGGCTACGTTGACGCCGCCGAGTTCTGTCGAGAAGCTTGCCCCGACCAGCTGGATATTCCCGAAGTACTCCTGTTGATACTGCAGGGTCGGGAAGAAGCTCGCGACGACATTGGGATTCGTGTCGTTGTAGTGCAGGTAGTAGAGTCCGAACTCCGTACCCTTGTCGGCGCGCCAGCGCGTGCCCAGGCCCCACTGGTTGTGGCTTTTGGGCTTGATGTCGGGGCCGCGGGGGATACGCAGGCCGTCCGGCCCGATGATGAACTGCGCACCAGGTCCGACCACATCGGAGAAACTGAAATAGCCGCCCGGTGGCACCAGTTCATTGGGGCGGAACTGGAACTGGTAGTACCCGAGCACGCTGAAGCTCGGCGCCAGTTGCCATTGCAGCGACAACTGGGGCGTGGGCAGCAGTATGTCCTTGACTTCCGCGCCGGCGACATAGCCCTTCGATGCATCCACAGGCCCCTGGGCTGCGGCGATATTTGCGAAGAACAGGCTTTCGCCCCACGCGACGACCTGGCTGCCAAGCTTGACGTTCAGGTCGGTGCCCCCGAGCTTGACCGTGTCGTAGGCATAGGCGGAGAGCAGCTTCACGCGCTCGCCGAGAAAACGCTGCGCGTCCGGCGTAAACCGGTTGGACGGCCCGTCATGGTTGACCGTCTCCGGCGCGTCGTTGGCGTTCGGGCGATGATAGGCCTGATCGTAGAACGCACTGAAGCGCAGGAAGAACCCGAGGTCTTTGTGCTTCAGATCGGCCTCGGCAAGCAGGCTGACCTGGTTCTCGATCAGTCCGCCCTTCCTGAAGTTGCGATCGCCGTCATCGCCGTTGATGTTCTCGGGCGCGAGCAACACGCCGCTCGGCGATCGCGTCCGAATGCCGACGCCGTAGCCGAGCGTCATGTGATAGTCGAGCGTGGTGTCCGCCCCGAGATCGATGGTGTCCCCGGCCCATGCCGGCATGACCACCGCCGTTGTTGCCATTGCCACTAATGTCCTTCGCCACCGCGCGGGTGGCCTGCCCAACCCAAGCTGCTGCATGCGCATCGCCTCTCCCTTCTTCTTGAGAATGCCTACCTGAAAGTTGCCGGCGAAGTGTAGGTAGCAGCGGGTGTGCGGCGCATAGTCTGGACGAAGTACTGGGATTCCCTAATGCATCGTGTGTTGCATTTGTGAGAGCATCGGCGCCGTACTGACAAAGGCACCGATGAAAACAACAATTCCCGGCGTTTCGTTCTCGGCCGTTGTGCTATGCGCGGCGCTGCTCTCGTTCTCGCCGCGCCCGCTGCCGGCGTTCGCCGCGACGGCCATTCACGCCAACCATGTCCAGATCAACGGCATCGCCAGGGCCGGCGCCCGGCTGGTCGCCGTCGGCGAACGCGGCGTCATCCTCATCAGCGACAACGACGGCGCGGCATGGCGCGAGGCGCAAGTCTCGCCCGCCGCAGGGACCACGCTGACCCAGGTGTTTTTCATCTCCGCGCGCATCGGCATTGCGGTGGGGCACCAGGGCCTGATCGTCCGTAGCGAGGACGGCGGGGAGCACTGGCATGAAGTGCGATCCGACGCGGAGCACCCGGACCCGTTGCTGTCGGTATGGGGCGATGATCAGGGGCAGGTGTTGGCGGCGGGAAGCTTCGGCCAGTTGCTGGTCTCGCGCGACGCCGGACTGACCTGGCAGGAGTTGGAGACGCCGGCGGGCGACCACCATCTCAACGGCATCGTGGGCGACGGCAAAGGTCGGTTGGTCATTGCCGGCGAGTCCGGCCTGCTGTTGCGCTCGCTCGACCACGGCGCCACCTGGAAGAAGCTGTCCCTGCCCTATGAAGGATCGCTGTTCGGCGTGCTGATGCTGGCCAATGGAGACTGGATTGCCTATGGCATGCGCGGCCACGTGCTGCGCAGTCCGGATCGTGGAGAAACCTGGACAAGCGCCGAGGGAAGCCTCGGCGCGTCGTACTTCGGCGGCACGCAGCGTGACAATGGCGAAGTCGTGCTGGTCGGGCAGGGCGGGGCCATCGTCACGTCACGGGACAGCGGAAAGACGTTCGCGGTGCGTAGCGCGGGCGGTGCGCAAAGTCTGGCCGCAGTGTCGGACCTGGGCCGGGGAATGCTGGCTCTCGGTGGCGACCTCGGCGTGACAGTCGAGTCCGGAGCGCCGCCCGCATCGAATGCCTTGTCCCCGTCCGCTGCCTGCAGCACTTCCCTGGAATGCCCATGAACCCGTCAAGCCCCCCGCGCCTGCGCGCCGGCTCTCTTCCCGTTCGCCTGGTGGACCGCTGCGCCGACATGCTGATCCGGTATCGGCGCATCCTCCTGATCCTGTGCATGGCGGCAACCGTGGCGCTCGGCATATCCGCCACGCGGCTGCGCCTCGATCCCGGGTTCGAGAAGATGATCCCGATGCAACACCCGTACATGCAGGTCTTCAACCGCTACGCAAACGCATTCCCGGGCGCGAATACCGTACTCGTCAGCTTGCGCTGGAAGGGCCAGGGCGACATCTACAACCAGAAGTTCATGGATGCGCTTCGCCATGCGACAGACGATGTCTTCTTCATTCCCGGCATCAATCGCGCGCGCGTATTCTCGCTGTTCACGCCGAACGTCCACTACACCGAGGTGACGGAAGCCGGCTTCCGTGGCGAGTCGGTGGTGCCAGGGCAGTTTTCCAGCGCCAGTCCCGGCGACCTCGCCAAGGTACGGCATAACGTGGCGCGCTCCGGCCAGATTGGCAGCCTGGTCGGCAACGACCTGAAATCGGCACTCGTGCGCGCGGAGTTCCGCGACACCGACGCCGCCGACGGCCGGCGCCTGGACTATGCGGCCGTCGCCACGCAACTCGAGGCTATCCGTGCACGCTACGCCAGCCAGGATATCGAAGTCGACATCATCGGCTTCGCGAAGCTCGTCGGGGACGTCGAGGCGGGCATCAGCGGCGTGGTGGCCTTCTTTGCGCTGGCCTTCCTGATTACCGCTGTCCTGCTGCGCCTCTACACATGCTCGCTCCGGACAACGTTGCTGGCGCTGTCCGTGGCTTTGCTGCCGGTTGTGTGGCTGTTGGGCGCCCTGCCAATGCTCGGACTGGGCATCGACCCCATGTCGATCCTGGTGCCGTTCCTGATCTTCTCGATCGGTGTATCGCATGCCGTGCAGATGACCAATGCATGGAAGCAGGCACTGGTTGCGGGCCTGGATCCGGTGGATGCTGCCCGCGACGCATTCCGCAAGCTGTTCCTGCCCGGTACGGTTGCCCTGCTTACCAACGCGCTCGGCTTCATGGTCATCATGCGCATCAGGATCGAAATCGTGCGCGAACTTGGTGTCACCGCTTGCCTGGGCGTGCTGTTGATGATCCTGACCAACAAGGTCTTCCTGCCCATCCTCTTGTCCTACACAAGCATCGAAGCGGGTGCACTGGCCCACGCCAGGCGACGCGAGACGGCCGGCGGCGGCCGACGCTGGGCATGGTTTGCAGCGTTCGCCAGGCCCGTGCCCGCCGCGGCGGTGCTGCTGGCCGCTCTTGCGCTGCTTGCCTGCGGGACGCTGGAATCGCGCAAGCTGGAGATCGGCGACATCGGCGCGGGCGCACCGGAACTGCGCAGTACCTCACGCTACAACCTTGACAACGCAGCCATCACCAGCCAGTACGACATCGGCGTGGACGTGCTGTCCGTCATCGTCGAAGTGACCGGCGTCGAGAGCGCCTGCCTGGACTTCCCGGCCATGAGCGCCATCGAGCGCTTCGAGATGTCGATGCGGGGCGTGGCGGGCGTGCAGTCCGTCGTCAGCGTGCCGACGGCAGCGAAGGTTTCGATCGCGGCCTTCAATGAAGGCAATCCCCGCTGGGCCGCATTGCCGCGCAGCAGCGAAGGCCTGACCCAGGGCGCGAGCGCCTATGACCCCGACAACGGAATGAATACCGAAAACTGCAAGGCATCGCAGGTATTGGTCTATTCGCGCAATCATGAAGGCAAGACCATTGCGCACATCATCTCGGAAGCCAAGCGGCTGGCCGCGCAGAACACCAACCCGAACGTCGCGTTCAGGCTTGGCGGTGGCAACGTGGGCGTGATGGCCGCGACCAACGAAGCCGTCGGCGAAGCCGAGGTGGCCATGCTGCTGTCGATCTTCGGTGCGATCGCCCTCTTGTGCCTGCTTACCTTCCGGTCGTGGCGCGCGGTGCTGTGTATCGTCGTGCCGCTCACCATTGTCTCGATCCTGTGCAATGCCGTGATGGCACGGCTCGGCATCGGGCTGAAGGTCGCCACGTTGCCGGTGATCACGCTCGGCGTCGGCGTCGGCGTCGACTATGGCATCTACCTCTACGAGCGCATGCAGCACGAGCTTCGCTCCGGCGCTTCGCTTCCCGACGCGTTCCTGGAGGCGATGCGGCAACGCGGCACGGCGGCGCTGTTTACCGCTGTCACGATGTTCATCGGTGTCGGGACGTGGGTATTCTCGGCCCTCAAGTTCCAGGTCGATATGGGCGTGCTGCTGGCGTTCATGTTTCTTGTCAACCTGTTCGGTGCTGTGTTCCTGCTGCCTGCGCTTGCTGCGTGGCTCGGCGTCGAGCGGGCGGAGCGCCCGTCAACGGGGGCGATGCGCGATCCGCGAGAGCAGTCTTCCGGCTTCCGGTCATCGACCGGAGTGGCCACCCCGGTGCTGGAGCGCGAGGTTTGATTGGCTCGCGGCAGCGCACAGGTAGTCTCGCCCATGCGATATCCATCTCCTCTTATCGCATGGCTTTGGCCCATCATTACGACGGGCTTTTTTTCTTCGCGGCACTGCGGCGCGGGGTTGGGTGTGCGCGCTTGCCCGACTCCCTAGTCCGTCCGGATTACGTTCACTGGATTCTGCGAATTAAGCTCGCGCCGGTTGCCGGAATGAGAGATACCGGCTCCTATAATCCGCGACGACATCAGTGCCCGCAGAGCATGTGTATCAACGCCAGGGGTTGCCCCGGCCGAGATGAGAAAGATGGAGGCGAGAGGAAATGCGGACGGAGGTGAGCCAGAATCCGGTGGCCGTTGGCCCCTTCGCGCAGCTGGAGCTGTCGCCTTCGGATTTCAGTGCACTCCTCGGACAGATTTATCAGGGTCCGATGGAGAAGGTGCCGTGGGGAAAGGCGCTCGAGCTGATACGCAAGCAACTCCGCGCGAACTATGTCACGCTGATCTTGCGCTCGCCGGCCGCGGACCGCGCGGGTCTGATGGTCAATGCGTCCGAGCACGGTACGACGCAGCCCGGCGAAGCTTCCTACAACGGCTATTACTATTCGCTCGACCCCTTCGTCGGGCTGCCGTCCAATCGTGTGGTCACCATCGATGAGCACCTCGGCCAGGCCGCGTGGTGCAGCAGCGAGCTGTACCGGCAGTTTCTGCATCCTCTCGGCGTGCGCTTTGTACTCGGCGCGGACTTGCGTACGGATGATGGCGTGGAGTGTCGGCTCCGCGTCTCGCGCAATCTGGACGCGCCGGATTTCAGCCAATCTGACAAGTCCCTCTGCACGGCATTGCTGCCGCACTTGAAACGCGCTGTGGACCTGCACTCGCGGATGGAAATGGTCGAATCCGAGCGCAATGTCTGTGCCGCTGCCATCGATCGAATGCTGGTCGGCATGGTCATGATTGATGAGTCGGGCACCATGATCAAGACCAACGCCGCGGCGGACGAGATTCTGTCCGCCAGGGATGGCATTCGTGTCGCCGCAGGAACGCTGGAAGCGAGCTACGGGCAGGAGAATCGAAAGCTCCAGCGCCTGCTGCGTCAGTCCATGATGGCGCACCGGGGCACGGCTACGGTGGGGACTGAAGCGATGTCGATCACGCGTCCGTCCGGCAAGGCCCGGCTGGGCCTGCTGATCCGCACCATACCGCTGAGCGAGTGGTCGGAAGACAACCGGCGCCGACCCGCGTGCGTGATCTTTATCCGCGATCCCGAGCGGAAGTCGCAGGCGTCGCGTGACATGGTGCGACAGCTATTCGATTTCACACCGGCCGAAACGGAGCTCGCCTTGCAGTTGGCCAACGGGCTGACGCTGGATGAGTCGGCAGCGGAACTCGGAATCAGCAAGAACACGGCGCGCGCGCATCTGCGGGCGATCTTCTCGAAGACCGGGGTCACGCGGCAGGCGAAGCTGGTGCGGATGCTGCTGGGCAGCGTGATATCGCTCGGCTGACCGTCCGGTTGCCACATGCCATGTCGGGGCCGGAATCTTGCGAATGGGGCGCCCGTAGTCCCATCAGACGATGGCGCCCGCCAGTGCCGATGCAACCATGAATGCCGGTCAGGCACAAGACACCAAGACACCACACAAGACGCCAACAAGGAGACCGCAGTGCCGCGCGGACACCGCGCCGGCACCGCTGCGTTCCCTGTGTGCGGCATCACGCTGCATCCATATGCGGGGAGAAAGGCATGACAACACTGGATGGATCCACTACGCCGATCGCCGCGCCTCTGCGGCTCGCCAACCCTGACGCCTTCACCTGGCAGGCACGCTGTGACGCGGTCATCGTCGGCTTCGGGGCGGCCGGCGCCTGTGCGGCGCTCGAAGCCGCGGCTGGCGGGTGCAAGGTGATCGTTGCGGAGCGCTTCGAAGGCGGCGGTGCCAGCATCAAGAGCGGCGGCGTGGTCTATGCCGGCGGCGGCACGCCTTACCAGGCCGAGGCCGGCTACCACGACACGCCCCAGGCGATGGCGGACTATCTGCGCCAGGAGGTCGGCGACGTCGTCAGCGAGACCACACTGCAGTCGTTCTGTGCGCGCAGCCGGGACATGCTCGGCTGGCTGGAGGGGCTCGGGGCCGGGTTTTCGGCGGCCATGCCGCCGCGCAAGACGTCGTATCCGGCACAGCCGTATTACCTTTATTACTCGGGCAATGAGGCCGTGCCGGCCTATGCGCGCTTCGCGGAGCCCGCACCACGCGGACATCGCACCAAGGGGCGTGGCATGTCCGGGCGCGCGCTTTACGGCGTGCTGCAGCGTGCGGTGCAGGGCAGCGCGAACGTATCCGTGCTGCGCCACACGGCGGCGCGCAGGCTGATTACGGATGCCAGCGGCGCGGTGATCGGTGTCGAGTTGTGGCAGGTGCCGCCCGGGCGGCTGCAGCGCAGGCATGCGCGCCTGGCACGCTGGGCGGAGCAGGTGCACAACATGGCGCCGGCGCTGGCCGATGCGCTGCGCGCGCGGCTGCTGCGGCTGGAACTGCGTCATGCCCGCCCTTACGCGGTACGGGCCGACGCGGTGGTGCTGGCCAGCGGGGGCTTTATCTTCAACCCGCAGATGGTCGCGCAACATGCGAGCAAGTACCGCTCGAACTGGCGCCTCGGCGCCACCGGTTGCGATGGCAGCGGCATCCGGCTTGGCCTGTCGGCCGGGGGCGAGGCACGGCACCTGGAACGCGTATCGGCATGGCGCTTCATCAATCCGCCATTCGACTGGGCGCGCGGCTGCGTGGTTGACGCGCACGGCGCGCGCATCGGCAATGAAGAGGTCTACGGCGCCACGCTCGGACATGCCATGTGCGAGCACCACGGGGGCCGGGCCTGGCTCATCCTGAACCGCAAGCTGGCACGCGCGGCGTTGCGTGAATGCCTGAGCGGGAAACTGTGGGCATTTCAGGCCGTGCCGGCAGCGCTGCTGATGCTGGCCGGTAGCCATCGCGCGTCTTCGGTGGACACGCTCGCGGATCGCCTCGGCCTGCCGCGCGCCGCGCTGCAGGCAACGCTTGCCGCCTATAGCGCCGCAGCGCGCGGTGAACGGCCCGACCCGGCGGGCAAGTCCTCCGCCATGTGCGCGCCGCTCGACGAAGGCCCGTGGCTTGCCATCGATATCTCCGCGCACAGCCGCGTTTTCCCGTGCTCCTCGATCACGCTGGGCGGGCTGCGGGTCAACGAAGCGTGCGGACAGGTGCTCTCGGCAACGGGAGCACCGGTCACCGGGCTGTATGCCGTGGGCCGCACCGCGGTAGGGCTGGCGTCAAACCATTACGTGAGCGGCCTGTCACTGGCCGACAGTATCTGGTCCGGGCGCAACGCGGGCCGGCACATTGCCGCCTGTCAGCTTGCGCAACCATCGGAGGCAGTTCCGGCATGAGCCGGCGCACGGAATGAGCGATTGTCCTTCCGGCCGGCGCTCCCCGCGGTGTCGGCTGGAAGGATGAATGGCTGCGCGCCGTAGCCGCTGCCGGCAAGCGAGGAAGGTAGCCCGTGGCTTCGCGCCATGCCGATTCGTGCGGTCAGGCGCATGGCCACGGGGCGGGTCACTCCGGTTCAGCGCTGCGAGGGGATGTTACCGCCGTCGACAATGAGTTCGGTACCCGTGACGTAACTGGCTTCGTCGGACAGGAGGAAACGGACCACGCGCCCGATTTCCGCGGGCGTGCCGAGGCGGCCGAGCTGGATGCGACGCTCGAAGGTGCCCGCGGGCAGGGCGTCGATGGCAGGCTGGAGCATCGGCGTGTGGATCTGTCCGGGAGACACCGCATTGATGCGGATGCCGTCGCGGCCAAGACTGTCGGCAAGCGAGCGCACCAGCGAGAGCAGGCCGCCCTTGGAGGCGGAGTAGGCCGGGATCAGTGCGTTGCCCAGCGTGGCATTGATCGACGCGATGCCGACCACGGCGGCGCCGGCTTGCGCGCGCAGGTCAGGCAGCATGGCCTGCACCAGCAGCGCCATGGCGCGCAGGTTGACGTCAAGCACGGCGTCCCAGCGCGCCTGTGTCAGGCCATCGATCCCGCTCTGGTCCACCACGCCGGCGGCGTGCACCATGCCGCCCAGCGCCGGCAGGGCCGCACGGGTGCGTGCGAGCGCGTCGCCGATGCCGTCGGGGGCCCGCAGGTCGATGCCGATCCCGCAGGTCGGCACGTCATAGCGTTCGGCAAGCGCGGTAGCGACCTCGCGCGCTTTGTCCTCCCGGATATCCCAGACGGCCACGGGCCGGCCGATGGCGGCCAGGGCTGCCGCGCAGGCCTCGCCGATGCCGGAGGCGCCCCCGGTTACCACGACCGCGCTGGCCGGCGTGTTGAGGGTCACGCGCAAGTCATGCGCGTCGTCAGGTTGGATGGTCACTTGGTGGGTCTCCCGTCATGGTTGGTCAACCGCTGCGACAGACTGCGACAGGCGCGGCGGATATGCGCATTGTTTCGGGTGACGCCGCAGGCAACATAGTCCGAACTGACTAGAACCGCCGCATCGGGGACCATTTCGCCGTCCGCATGCACATCAGCCGAGCGGAATGATGCTGTGCAGGACGGTTTGCACCAGCGCCGCCTGCCGCGTCACACCGGTCTTGGCGAACACGGCACGCAGGTGCGCGCGTGCGGTATTGCGGCGGATGTCGAGTTCCTGCGCCGCTTCGTCCAGCGACAGGCCCTGGGTCAGCAACAGCACCAGCGATGCCTCTGCCCGGGTGAACTCGAACATATTGCGCAGCAGGTCGGTCGACGCCAGGGCCTTTTGCTCCGGGTCGCGGATCAGCACTGCCACGGCGGGCTGGCGCGGCTGCTGGGACCACGTCGGCGTGGCGATGGGGCGCACCAGCAGTCCCAGCTTGGCGCGGCCGCCCTTGCGCGGCACGGAGAGCCCGATCGGTATGCCAGGCTGCACCGAGTCGCGCAAGGTCGTGGCCTGGCGGACCAGTGCCTGCAGCTTGCGGTTCTCCTGCGGAGAGTCGACTGTCAGCTGGCCGTTGCAGACCACCAGGCCGTTCTTCTCCGCGAGCAGCTCGTCAGCCATGCCGTTGGTGGTGAGGATCTGGCCGGCATCGTCCAGGACCACCGAGCCGATGAGCAGCCTGTCGACCGTGCCGGCGTACAGGCGCCGTTCCGACTCGGTCGTGTTGAGGTTGGCGTGGATCCGCACCGCGCGCTGCAGGTGCGGCACGATGCGCTGGCAAAGCGCCTTGTCGGCATCGGAGAAGTCCTCGCTTCCGTGCGGGCGGCACACGCGCAGGCGACATTCCTCTCCCTGCTCGGCGCGGATGTCCACGCCCATGATCCGCAGCACGTCGTAGGGCTTGTTGAAGAAACGATAGATCTCGCTCTCCAGCCACCTGGCCTCGCCGATCAGTTCATAAACGGTCAGGACTCGCCCGGTGGGCAGGTTGACGAACGGATCGATCGCGTAGAAATGCTGCGCGTAGGCGCCAGTGCCCACGGTGGTATCGACCGCGCTCGAAGTGATCATCAGCCCGGGTGATGTACTCGACGGCGGGCGCAACACCAGTGTCACGTAGTTGGCGTCCAGCAGGTTTCGCAGGGCATCGAGCAAGGACTGCCACGGGATCTCGAGCAGCGGGCCGTCGTACACCAGGCCGATCAGATCGCTGATCTCGTCCATGTCGAGCGCGGACTGGCCGGGACGCCGGGCGTCGATCCAGGAGGGGCGTGTCATCGGTCTTGTCTCAATTCTGCCGTGCAATGGCCGCATCGGCGCGGCACCAAACCGGTCCTTCGGTGCCACCGCCCTGCGGTCGGCCGGAAATCATAGCGGCTTGTCCGCGCGCTTCGCAGTGGGTATTTCCCCGGACGCGGGTCCTGGCGACGCCCGTCGTGTGACGAAATGTCGTCCCAACAGACTAGCTTTGGGCCTCGCGCTGTCATGTTGCTCGCCAATGCGCCGAATCTAGTCCGTCAGGACCATGCCCCCGGACCGGCCCTGTCAAAACAATACGGCCGTGTGCAAACAGTCATCACGGAGCAGACATGGAAGCGCAGCAAACCTCGCAGACAACCCCGCCGGCCAGTCGCTATGCCCGCGGCTGGCATTGCCTCGGGCAAGCCTCGGACTATAAGGACGGCAAGCCCCACCGGCTGGACATCTTCGGTACGCGCCTGGTGGCGTTCGCCGGGGAGGACGGGCGCATCCGCATCCTCGACGCGTGGTGCCCGCACATGGGTGCGGACCTGGCCCTGGGCGAAGTGAAGGGCAATGCCATCGTGTGCCGCTTTCATGGCTGGCATTGGAATGGCGAAGGCGCCTGCGAGCACGTGCCGTGCGCGAAGCGCATTCCGCCCAAGGCACGCACACGTGCATGGACGGTCTGCGAGCAGAACCACCTGCTGTTCATCTGGCATGACCCCGAGGGCGCGCCGCCGCCGCCCGAGGTCGCGGTACCGCGCATCAATGCCTGCTTCACCGGCGAGTGGACCGGCTGGACGATCCGCAAGATGGTGATCGGCACCCATTGCCGCGAGCTGGTCGACAACCTCGCGGACGTCGCCCATTTCGGCCCGGTGCACGGCTCGCCCGCGGTCTATTTCTGCAACACGTTCGACCGCCACATCGGCTACCAGATGTTCCGCGGCGAAGAGAGCGAACTGCTTGGCAGCGGCATGGTTGCGGACAGTGCGTACTTCGGGCCGGCCTACCACGTGACGCGCATGACCGCGGAGGTGGACGGCAAGCCCATTGACACCATCCTGCTCAATTGCCATGTGCCGGTCGACGCGCAGAGCTTCGAGCTGCGCTATGGCGTCATGGTCAGGAAGGTGCCGGGGCAGTCGGAGGCGCAGAACCAGCAGATGGCACAGGCCTATGTCGAGCAGGCGCAGGCCTCCTTCTTCCAGGACGTGGAGATCTGGCACAACAAGATCCGCGTGGACCGCCCCGTGCTCAGCGACGCCGACGGTCCGGTCTACCAGCTGCGCGAGTGGTACCGCCAGTTCTACACCGACGTTGCCGACCTGCCTGCCGACCTGGACCGCAAGAAGGTCTTCGAGCGGCGCGACGGCACCTGGCGCACGCTCGACGACGTGCCGCCGGACGCCGTGAGCAAGCTGCATCTGATCTGATCAGGGAGAGATCATGCGACTGGAAGGAAAGGTGGCGCTGGTCACCGGCGCCGGATCCGGCATGGGGCGCGCCATGGCCGAGCGCTTTGCAGCCGAGGGCGCGGCGGTGGTCGTCGTCGATCGCGACGCGGGCGCCGCGCAGGCAACCCTTGAGCGGATCGGCAACGCACACGGCATCGCGCGCGGCTGCGACGTCGCGGACAGCGCGGCGGTTGCGGCGCTGTACGACGAGGTCGCGCGGCGCTGGGGGCGGCTCGACATTCTTGTCAACAACGCAGGCATCGGGCAGGTGCCCGGAGACGGCTTCGAGCACTATCAGACGCGCGCGGCGGAGCGCGGACGACAACTGGCGGCCGGCGAAACCCCTACGGTCCATACCGACATGATCGTCGACCTCAACGATGCCGGATGGCAGCGCGTGGTGGACGTGAATCTCAATGGCACGTTCTATTGCTCGCGCGAGGCCGTGCGGCTGATGACGCGCGCGGGGAGTGGCGGCGCCATTGTCAATATCGCCAGTGTCTCCGCACTGAACGGAGAAGGTCCGCTCAGCTACTGCGCGTCAAAGGCGGCTGTGCTCGGCCTTACCCGATGCCTGGCGCGTGACCTGGGCCCGCGAGGGATCCGTGTCAATGCGATCTGCCCGGGTCCCACCCGCACGCCGATGATGCAGTCGATCAGCGAGGAATGGGCGCGCAGCCTGGAGCGTGCGATCCCCCTGGGCCGCATGGCCGAGCCGGAGGAGATCGCGGCGGCGGCACTGTTCCTGGTGAGCGGGGACGGTATGCAGATGACCGGCCAGACGCTGTCCGTCAGCGGCGGCATGGCCATGATTTAACGGCGCGGGCACGAGGGCAACGCATTCGGATCGTTGTCCTGCCCGGAAATAAGGATGCAAGGGAGAACAGCATGCAAGTGAAGGGTCGTTTGCAGGACAAGGTGGCGCTGATCAGCGGCGCGGGCACGGGAATCGGCGCGGCCACGGCCGTGCGCTTTGCGGCCGAAGGGGCGAAGGTGATGCTGTGCGGGCGGCGCGAGGGCCCGCTGCGTGCCATGGCCGACGAGATCCAGTCGCGCGGCGGCGAGGCCGCGTGGATTCAGGCCGATGTGACCAGCGAGGCGGACGTGGAGCGGGCGGTGGCGCAGACCGTTTCCCGCTTCGGGGGCCTGCATGTCATGGTCAACAACGCTGTCAACTACACCTGGGGCGTGCTCGACGAGGTCAGCACCGAAGCCTGGCGGCAGTGCCTGAGCGGAAGCCTCGATGTGGCCTTCTTCGGCACGCGGGCGGCGCTGCGCGTCATGAAGGCGGCGGGGGGCGGCGCCATCGTCAACCTCGGTTCCGTGGTGGGCCTGCTCGGCAGTCCGGGACTGTCGGCCTATGGCGCTGCCAAGGCCGGTGTGCTCAATTTCAGCCGCGCCGTGGCGCTTGAAGGCGCGGCCCACAACGTACGCGTCAACGTGGTGATTCCCGGCGTCGTCTGGAGCGAGGGCACGCGCGAGGCACTTGCCAGCGAGGAAATGGCCCGTGGTACCGCGCGCTCCGTGCCGCTGGGGCGCGTGGGCGAGCCGCAGGAAGTCGCTGGCGCCATCCTGTTCCTGGCCTCGGACGAGGCATCGTATATCACCGGGCAGAGCCTGGTCGTCGATGGCGGCAAGACCTGCCGGCTGGATGTGGGCGCTACCGACTACGTGTCGCAAACGTCGACCGAGCGGCGCGCAGAGCCGCAGGCAAGCTGAACGTATCCGCTGACTGACCAAGGAGAGGCAAGTGACAACTGACATGGCGCCGGACGCGGCGCGAACGGAATCGCTGCAGGCCCGGCTCGACCGGCTGGAGTCGATCGAGGAGATCCGCATGCTGCCGGCCAAGTATGCGCTGGCGCTCGACATGCGCGACCTCGATGCCTGGACCAGCCTGTTTCCGGAGGACGTGGCGGTGGGCAAGGACCAGGTGGGCCGCGAACATCTGCGGCGCTGGATCGACGACACGCTGCGCAACCAGTTCACCGTGACGTCGCACCACATCGGCGGACACATCATCGAGTTCCAGGACGCCGATCATGCGAGCGGCGTGGTGTACTCGAAGAACGAGCATGAGACCGGCCCGGAATGGGTCATCATGCAGATGCTCTACTGGGACGACTACGAGCGCATTGGCGGACGCTGGCATTTCCGTCGCCGCCTGCCGTGCTATCTCTATGCCAGCGACCTGAACAAGCCGCCCATCGGCGACAGGAAGATGCGCTGGCCGGGCCGCGAACCCTACGAAGGCTCCTGGCATGCGCTATGGCCCTCGTGGAAGGCATTCTGGAATGCCAAGCCGGGCGAGCTGTTGCCCGGCGTCTCGGAGCCGGTGGCGCTGGATCAGTTTCTTGCAGCGATGCGCCGGGGATCCTCGCTACCGAAAGTCCGCACGCGCTGACGCGATGCCGACACCACAGGAGGAGTCCCAGATGAGCGCCAGCCTGTTCGAGCCCCTGCGGCTCGGCGATATAGCACTCTCCAATCGCATCGTGATGGCGCCGATGACGCGCAGCCGCGCCGGCGCGGGCGACCTGCCCACCGCGCTGCATCAGACGTACTACGCGCAGCGCGCTGGCGCCGGATTGATTGTCGCGGAAGGCACCTACCCGAGCCGGCACGGCAAGGGCTATTGCCGTACCCCGGGCATCGAGACCGCGGCGCAGATCGACGCCTGGCGCGAGGTGACCGGCGCCGCCCGCAGCCAGGGCGCGGCGATGGTGCTGCAGCTGATGCACGTGGGGCGCATCGCAAGCCGTCATAACAAGGCGGCGGACGCGCAGACGGTGGCGCCCTCGGCCATCCGAGCGCGCGGCACCATCTATGCCGACGGCCATGGCCTGGTCGGGATGGAGACGCCGCGCGCGCTGGCCGGGCACGAGATCGTGGCCGTGATCGACGAGTACCGTCAGGCGGCCGTCAATGCAATGGCTGCCGGCTTCGATGGCGTTGAACTGCATTGCAGCAGCGGCTACCTGCCGATGCAATTCCTGCTCGCCTGTGCCAACCGGCGCAGCGACGGCTACGGTGGTTCGCTGACGGCGCGCCTGCGCTTTGTCGTGGAGACGATCGAGGCCATTGCCGGCGCAATCGGCCCGGGGCGCGTGGGCGTGCGCATCTGTCCCGGCAACCCGTTCAACGACATGCACGATGAGGATCCGGCCGCCACGTATGGCGCGCTGCTCGATGCCGTGGCACCGCTCGGGCTGGCCTACCTGCACGTGAGCCGTTCGCCGGATCCCGCGCTGGATGCCTTCGCGCTCGCGCGTCGGCATTTCGGCGGCGCGCTGATCGTCAATGACGGCTTTGACGGCGCGAGCGCCACACGAGCCCTGGCCGACGGCATCGGCCAGGCAGTCTCGTTTGCGCGGCATTTCATCGCCAATCCGGATCTGCCTGCGCGCCTTCGGCACGGCGCATCGCTGGCCACGTTCGACCGTTCGCTGCTTTATACGCCGGGTGGGCGCGGCTACACGGATTACCCGGCCGCCGCGGAGCTTGCCGCGTGTGGCGTTCGTGAAGGAGGTTTGCAGCGATGAGCGATTGCCTGCCACAGTTTCCGGCGATTGCAACGGATCCGGCGATTTCAACCATCCCTGACGCCGTGGCGCACACGGCGCGGCGATATGGGGATCAGGTAGCCATCGAGGAAGATGGCCATCTGATGCGCTACGGCGAACTGTACGAGTCGGCGCGGCTTGCCGGGCGGGCACTGATGGCGCTGGGCCTGGAGCCCGGCGAGCGGGTCGCCGTCTGGGCGCCCAACCTGCATGAGTGGATCGTCGCGGCGCTCGGCATCCACATGGCCGGCGGCGTGCTGGTGCCGCTCAATACGCGGTACAAGGGCGGTGAGGCGGCCGACATTCTCGCCAGAAGCGGAGCCCGCGTGCTGTTCGGCATCGCCGGGTTCCTGGGTGCCGACTATCCCGCGATGTTGCGCGGGCATGCACTGCCCGCCTTGCGCCACCAAGTCATCCTGCGCGGCGAACGCGAGGGCTGGCTGTCCTGGCAGTCCTTCATGGCGCGCGCCGAAGACACGCCAGCGGAGAGGCTTGACGCGCGCATGGCCGCGCTGACACCGGACAGTCCGTCCGACCTGCTATACACCTCCGGCACCACGGGCAAGCCCAAGGGGGTGATCAGCACGCATGGGCAGAATCTGCGCGCTTTCTCCGATTGGTCGGCGATTGTCGGCCTGCGCGCAAGCGACCGTTACCTGATCATCAATCCCTTCTTCCATGCGTTCGGCTACAAGGCCGGCTGGCTCGCGGCCGTGATTCGCGGCGCCACCATCCTGCCAGTGGCGCAGTTCGATGCCGACGTGGTGCTTGGGTGCATCGCGCGTTACCGTGTCAGCTTTCTGCCGGGCTCGCCCACGCTTTACCTGAGCCTGCTGGCCCATCCGCGGTTGGGTGCATACGACTTGTCGTCGCTGCGCGTGGCCGTCACCGGAGCGGCATCGATCGCGCCCGAACTGATCCGGCGCATGCGCAAGGTGCTCGGCTTCGACGTCGTGCTCACCGCATACGGACTGACCGAGTGCTGCGGGCTGGCCACCGTCTGCCGGCTGGGCGACGCCCTGCAGACCATCGCCACTACCAGCGGGCGTCCGCTTGACGGCGTGGAGATCCGCTGCGTGGACGCGCAAGGCAGCGACGTGATGGCCGGGGAGCAGGGCGAAGTGTGGATCCGCGGCTACAACGTCATGCGCGGCTACTTCGATGACGAGGCCGCGTCTCGCGAGGCCGTCGACGACGCAGGCTGGCTGCACACGGGCGATATCGGCAAGCTGGATGCCGCCGGAAACCTGTCGATCACCGGCCGGCTCAAGGACATGTTCATCGTCGGCGGTTTCAACTGCTATCCGGCGGAGATCGAGCACCTGATCGGCACGCATCCGGCGGTAGCGCAGGTTGCCGTCGTGGGTGTTCCCGATGCGCGCATGGGGGAGGTCGGCAGCGCCTTCGTGGTATTGCGCGAAGGCGAGACTCTGAGCGGCGAGGCCTTGCTGGAATGGTGCCGGCCCCGCCTGGCCAACTACAAGGTGCCTCGCTCCGTGGCGTTCATGGCGGCGCTGCCGACCAACGCCGCGGGCAAGGTGGTCAAGCACGAACTGAGGGCGGTTCAGGCGAAGGCCGGCACTTGAGCATGCCGGCTGCAAGGCCGGAACCGTCTCGCGCAAGCATTGCGCGCGTGCCTTGACGGCTGAGGCGCGATCGGCGAGCGCCAGCACACCCGGCACGAAGTGCCGGTGCCGGTCCCCATTCAGCAGCAATCCGTCAGGAGCCGATCTTGTAAGGGCGGGTCATGACCTCAAGAAAATGACCGTCGGGATCGTCAAAATACATTCCCCGGCCGCCGTTGTGCTGATAGGTTTCGCCGGCCCGCTGTTTGCTGGGGTCGGCCCAGTACTGAAGCCCTCTGTCCCGAATACGGGCAAAGACCCGGTCGAACTGGTCCTCGCTGATCAGGAACGCATAGTGCTGCATGGAGATCGCGCCTTCGCTTTCGAAGAAGTCGAGCGAGACGCCGTTGTCCAGTTGAACGACCAGCATCTGCCCGAACTCGATGGGCCTTTGAAGCTCCAGGATGTCCACGAGGAAGCTTGCCGATTTCTGCTTGTCGCTGCACCAGACGATGGTGTGGTTTAGCTGTACGCCCATGTTGCGGCCCTCACCGAATGTGGCGGAGTATGTCCTTCTGACCAGGACGGTACTCCTGTGTAGTCATGGATTCACCATAGCCGACGCCTGATGGCATGCAAGTGCGGGTGACGACGGTCGGCAGATGATGGCCGGTCGCGGCCGGCTCAACTCCAGGTTGGGGTCGTCCCTGAACGACCCATTTCGTCAATCAGATCTCTACAAACCGGCCATTCATTCGCCGTGGCGTGCAATAGGGCTACCGCCCCAGCGAGAACGAACCGAAGCTGCGACTGGCACTACTACACCAATCGCAAATCCCACAGCGCATCCAGTACGTGTTGGGTGGAGCGTTCAACGTACCCCGCGCGATGCGCGATGCCGAGCCGACGCCATAACGCCGGGCGCAGCGGACGCATGACGATGCGCTTGTCCGTCAATGGCGTGGTGGCCTCGTGGGGCAACAGCGCCGCGCCGTAACCCGCCGCGACCAGACTCTTGATCGCGTCGTTGTAGTTGAGCTGAATGCGTGGTGCGGGATGGTGTCCCGCGGCCGCGAACCACTCCGCAGTCTGACGCGAGAGACGCGTGGTGGCGTCATTGAGAATCAGAGGCTGGGCGGCGAGCCATTCCGGCGTGACGCGGGCCGGGCACTGCCAATGCTCCGGCACGAAGGCCATCACGGGGTCGCGACGCCAGGGCTTTATCACCAGCCCGGCCACCGGCGGCTGAGGCAGTGCAACCAGCCCGATATCCAGCGTGCCGTCCGCCAGTCGGGACAGTGTTTCCTGCGAAGTGAGGACCGCAATCTGAATGTCGATGGCGGGATGCTGCTGGCGCAGCACCTCGAGCGCCTGTGGCAGCAGGTGCGCGATCGCGCCAGTCGACGCACCGAGCCGGGCGCGCCCTTCGAGCCCCTGCACCTGTCGTTGTATATCGTCCAGCGCCTGCTCGGCATCGGCCAGCAGCCGACGCCCGCGCTCGACCAGCACCTCTCCGATCGCCGACGGCCTTACCTGTCCGCGTTTTCGCGACAGCAGCGGTGCCCCGATGCGGTGTTCCAGTTCAGCGATGTGGAGGCTGACCGTGGGCGGCGCAAGGTGCAATGCACGCGCCGCCTCGGCGAATGAGCCATGGTCGGCAATCGCGACCAGCGTGCGCAGGCGGTCCAGGCTGATCTCTCGCATGTCGGCTCCAGAGTCAGGAAAGCTGAATGTCAGGGTTATGAAATTCAACTTTCCCTATTCTAGTGGACCATGGAAGATTGGGGCTCCTTCGACGTGTTACCCCTTCAGTCACCGGAGTATTCCTCGCATGAGCTCTCCCCTGGTTTTCATCGACGGCGACCAAGGCACCACCGGGCTGCAAATCCACGAACGGCTGCGCGGCCGGACCGACCTCAGCCTGTTCACGCTTGCCGCGTCGGAACGCAAGGACCCACGGCGTCGTGCGGAAGCCATCAATGCCTGCGACATCGCCATCCTCTGTTTGCCCGATGCCGCCGCACGCGAGGCGGTGAACGCCATCGTCAATCCCGCCGTCAGGGTGATCGACGCAAGTTCCGCCCACCGCACGCATCCGGACTGGACATATGGTTTTCCGGAAATGGCACCGGGACAGGCCGCGCGCGTCGCGAACGCGCGACGGGTCACCAATCCCGGCTGCTATCCGACCGGTGCGATCGGCCTGCTGCGTCCCCTGGTGCAGGCCGGGCTTGTGCCGGCCAGCTACCCGATCAGCATTCATGCGGTGTCCGGCTACTCCGGACGCGGGCGTGCCGGCGTGGAGGAGTATGAAGGGGCGGATGCCGTCGGCGCGCCGGCATTCCAGGTGTATGGCCTGGAACTCGCGCACAAGCACCCCCCGGAGATCCAGCAGCACGCCGGGCTCGCGCAGCGTCCCATCTTCGTTCCCGCGTATGGTGCGTTCCGCCAGGGCATCGTGCTGACGGTGCCCCTCGCGTTGAGGCTGCTGGCCCCCGACGTGGATGGCGCCACGCTCCATGCATGCCTCGCCTGCCACTATGCCGGGGCGGCCCATGTACATGTCCTGCCCTTGCACGAATCGTGCGTTTTAAAGCACCTGGACCCGCAAGTGCTGAACGGTACGAACGACATGCACTTAAGCGTATTTCCCAACATGGAACACGGGCACGTCCTGCTGTCCGCGGTTTTCGACAATCTTGGCAAGGGCGCATCCGGCGCCGCGGTTCAGAACCTGAACCTGATGCTCACGCAGCAATAGCGGCCGATAGCGTGAGCTAAAGGTCGCAACGATTGCTGCCAATCTGGTCGTGGCCGTCGAAGGTCTCATGCTGGCCCGGGAACCGACGTTGCGGGGAGGGGCCTGCTCGCGCGCGTCGAGCAGGTATGCAATCAGCAGTTCAAGGCTTGGGTTGCGGCGTGCTGGAGAACCCGACTCGCTTGTGCGAGCCATCGCAGAAGGGCTTGTTTTCGGAATGGCCGCACCGGCACAGCCAGACCTGATCCCCTTCGAAAGTGAAGGCAGCGCCTGCCGGGGTCACGATCCTGACGGGACCCTTTATGCGGTAGGGGCCATTGTCCTGTACGGTAACGGTCGAAACGGTGTCCTCGTTCATGATGTCCCCGCTCTGGTAGGGAGTATCAGGCATATGTTGCAGGGCGGCCTGCGTCATCGGGCTTATCGGGCTCCGTCCTGGTGCGCGAACTGCACTATGGCGAACTTGTCGTCAACCTGCCCCAGATCTTGGGCGGGAAGACAACCCACGGCAATGTCGGGTCCATGTGCGTGCCATCCAGACAGCCCTCAAAGGTGCCGCTACCCCGATGCGCCTGGCTCACTGAGAGCGCGACGCTGATTTGTGCAACTCCGTAGCCGCAACTGCCGACGTCATGGCGCGAATCGGTTGGCCATATCACACGCCCCCCGGTAACGCTGCCACTCTGCAGGGTACCGTCAGCCTGCCACCATTGCCACTCGCCGCCGAGAACAGTGGCTTCAACAGTGGCGTCCTGACTCGACCGCACCGGGCCTGTCCGGTCAAGGCTGACAATCCAGAAACCACCCTGGCCCGCGCCCGTCCGTCGGCACGGTTCGACGAGCCTGCTGTCCGTTCCTGAGAACGTCACCGCGCCGGCATCGCTGCCATCAGCCGTAACCTCATAAACATCAACGCCAGAAAGGCAGGCTTGCGTATGGTATTCCGTGTGGGCACAGGCGGCGAGCCCCAGAACGAGAACCGTCGACGCCACTGGGCGGACCATAGCATTCAGATCTGGTTTCATAGCGCACCCCCAACTCGTCTATAGCTTAGGCTAAACATTGGGACGGAAAGGAACTTCATGGAGCTTGGGCCCGAGCCTTGGCGGAGAACTAAAAAGGCCACGGAATCGCTTCTGCGGAGATCGACGTATCGATGCGGCATGCGCACGCGTCCGGCGACGGGAAGCGCTCACCTGCGGGGTCGGATGGTGGCTACCACGAGACCCGCTCCGGCGAATGCGCACACGGCGGACACCAGCGCGACGGCGCGCAGCGCGTCAGCGATGGCTTCGGCTTCCGCCAGCGCCTCGGGTGTCTGAGGCGGCGTAAGGGCGTCACCCGCTACCACCCGGCTTGCCCGTCCGGCTCCGGCAACCGCCCGGCCTGGAGTGCGTCCTGAGGAACGTGCAGTTCGTCGAGCCGCGCCGACTGCGCCGCCAGGTGCGACCACACGAACACGATGACGAGCACCAGGCGGTGACCCCAGACATGTCTGCGGGGCCACCGGCGTCGACTCGACGAGAACAAAGAATCACAGCGGCCTGGGGGAGTACAGCGCGCTTTGGAATTCGGGCACGTACTCGTACTTGAGCATCTTGCCGAGTTTCAGGGATCTGATGAACGTCGACAGACTTCCTTCTGTCAGGCCGAGGCTCACCGTCTCCGCACTTGTGCTGGAGGCATGACTGAGCTGGCGGGAAGTTGCATACCCAGTGGTCAGTCGCCCTTGCTGATCGACATTTGTAAAGCTATTGGTCACCATGGAGACCTTTTTTGAAAGGTCATCCAGCTTCCTGGCTTCGACGGTGACATCGACCTTGCCCGTCTCGCTGTCAAGGATCTCGACGACAACCGACTGGTCGGTTTCGCGGTAGTGAATGCCCGTCAGCCATTTGGGCAGGTTGTAGCCAACAACACCCCGTACCCGAGCGAGCTCGGTGTTTACCGGAAGCTTCAATACGTAGCCCCAGAAGTCGTTGGACATCGCCTGACTCATCAAGGTCAGCGGTCCAAGACTGGAGCTGCCTGGCCGATTCGTGATGACGGAAAGACCAATCTCGTTGTAGCTGTCGTTGTCGCAAAAGTGATAGGCGTAGGCGGTGAGTGCGACAAGGCCTCTGCCCGGCCAGACCTGAATCGGTTGAACCTTCTCCAGGACCTGGGCAGGCATCAATTCCCGCAGCCTGTTCAGGTCGGCGGTGAAGATGACCGTCACCCTGCTGTTCTTGTAGTAGAAGTTTGGCGAATAGGATTCAAAGCCAATATCTACTTTCTCCTTCCTGAGTTCCTTGAACCAGCTCAAGTCAACGTCCGGAGCTTCAGATTCAATGACGGAGAGCGGAGGATTGGAGCGATAGCGGTCATACAGCCCGCCTTTGAGCACGGGAACCTCATGGCCGGCGATGCTGATTGTTGTGCTTTCGGTTTGCGTGGCTTCCGCCGTGCCAGCGGCCCATAAAGGATTGGAGAGGGCACTCATGATTACCCCTGCTGTGGCCGCAAGATTGCTGAGTTTCATTTTGACGATACTCTGGGTGTTTAAGGTGAGAAGGTCTGGTTCGGGAGTGATTGATGCCTTGAAGCATCCCAAGCACCAACGTAACTAGAAGCCTGTCAGGCATGGACGCGCTGAGCCACCCAGCGCCGGTATCGACGGACGCGGCATGCGTCGGACACCTGCTGCAGGACCAGCGCGCGCAGCGGTGACACGCCGGGATCAGTGACCTTGCCTCGGCTGAGCTTGCGCAGTTGAAACTTGACTGCCGCCATGTTGGCCAATGAGGCCAGCGGCTTGTTCTTCCACCTGATCGGCTGCAACGCAGGTGTACTGTCTTTGCCGGCATGCCAGTCGCGCGGCAGATTTGGATCGATGGCCAGGGCCGTACCGATGCCAACCATGTCCACGCCGCTCCTGATCACTTGCTCGGCCACCGGCCGACGGCGGATGCCGCCTGTGACCATCACTGGCATCTGCGCCACCGCGCGGATGTCGCGGGCGAACTCGACAAAGTAGGCCTCGCGGGCGAGCGTGCTGCCGTCGCGGGCTTCTCCCTGCATGGCCGGGGCCTCATAGCTCCCTCCCGACAACTCGACCAGGTCGACGGCGAACTCGTTGAGCATCTTCACGACCTGACGGGCGTCATCCGCGCTGAAGCCGCCACGCTGGAAGTCGGCGGAGTTCAGCTTGACGGCAACCGCGAATCCGGGCGCAACCACGGCGCGTACGGCCTTGACGATCTCAAAGAGCAGGCGAGCGCGGTTTTCCAGCGGGCCACCCCATGCATCCGTTCTCTGGTTGCTCAACGGCGAGAGGAACTGGCTCAGCAGGTAGCCATGCGCCGCGTGAATCTCGACGCCCGTGAAACCTGCCTGCTCCCCAAGTTTCGCCGTACGGGCAAAGCGCCGGATCACGTCCTCGATGACTTCCTGCGTCATGGCCTGCGGCGTGTTGAAGTGCCTGGACATATTGCCCAGGTTCATCGACACAGCGGAGGGAGCCCAGGTGGGTTGCCCAAGACTGGCAGGCATCTGGCGGCCGGGATGGTTGATCTGCAGCCAGAACTGCGCCCCCCTGGACCGGCCGACCTGTGCCCAGCGCCTGAACCGGTCCAGGTGCCTGGCGTCTTCCAGCACGACGCCGCCCGGCCCTGTCATGGCACGGCTGTCCACCATCACATTGCCGGTCATCAGCAGGCCTGCGCCGCCCTCTGCCCAGGCCTTGTACAGGCGCATCAGCGCCTCGGAGGGCGCGTGGTCAGCGTCCGCCATGTTCTCTTCCATGGCGGCTTTGGCGATGCGGTTCGGAACGCTTGAACCGTTACGCAGGATCAACTTGTCGAAGACGTTCATGGGGTCACCTCGTTTGTCGTGGCTCGACTTTAAGGTTGAAGTCAACTTTAAGGTCAACACCTTTCTTGAGGTGATGTATGAGCATCGGCGTGCATGGCTGCGAGATCTGGGTGCCGAACGGCGGCCGTGCGGCGACTTCAGGCCGGGGCTCCCGCTTCACAATGACGATACCCACCAAATGAAAAAGGCCCGCCACAAGAATCGTGGCGAGCAGGACTGCATTTTTTCTACTGCAGCGCGGTCGAGCGTCCTGAAATGCTGGAGCAGCCAGGGGCCGGAAGGCCATGCTTCCGGCCCCCGTGGCTGTTAGCTGCGCACGAAAGCGAGGGGGCGTTAACCCGTCGAACCGGTTCATCGGCTTGCCTCGCCGGGCCAGCATTCACTGTAGGATTGAAGTGAACCTTAATGTCAATGCTTTCCCAGGTGCCGTATGAGAATCGGAGAACTGGCGAACCTCAGCGGTCTGACGGCCTCCCGCATCCGCTTTTACGAGGCTGCCGGACTGATCTCGGCGGTCGAGCGCAAGGCGAATGGCTATCGCGATTACTCTCCGGATGCGGTGTGGATTCTGGAAATCATCGCCAGCGCACAGCGTGCGGGGTTCTCGCTCGATCAGATCCGTCATCTGTTGCCGCTCGGATCGGGGAACTGGCAGCATGATGAGTTGCTCGATGCCCTCAAGCGGAAAGTTGATGAAATCGAGGACATGCAAAGGCGCCTCAAACAGAACAAGGCCCATCTGCTCGCCGCCATCAGAAGCATCGAGAACAGGCCTGCGGATATGCCGTGCTCTGACAGGACGAAGTGGGTGCTGGACCGCCTCCGCGAAGAAGGGGCCGTCGAGCCGGCGCGGGGCAAGACGCGTCGCGCCGCAGCGCGCTGATCCCGGAACGTACCGGGAAGCGCCGGGAACTGCTGGCGCACTTGTCTCTCAATGTGCCGGAACGTCTACTTCGGTTCCGCCGCTCTCAATATCTGTATTGCCAACGACGCCAGGGGAATGAGGGCAGCCTGACGATCCGCTTCCGGATGCTTGACCTTAAAGCTGAGTTTAACCTTAAAGTGCTGGTTGCCGGCCGTTAGCCGGCATGCGCCGGGCACTACCTCAGGCATCGCGTACAGGGTCAATCATCAAGAAAGCTCAATGAACAGGGATAGGCGGTTTGCACGGATCGAATTCGGACCGCTGGAAGGTGGCAACGCAGCAGCGAAGATGCTGCCGTTTGAAATTCCGGAGGACCGCGGCTGCCGATACATGGTAAGAGCCATCGAGCGCGAGCCAGATGAGGCTTGTGTTCCTGGCTGGCCCTGGGCATTTGTGGGCGTGCCGATGCGAACCCTGCCGCTAGGCTGGGTAGCGCGTCTTAACTGACATATAGAGTCAGAGATTCTTGAGGGCGAGTTCAAGCGGTGTGAGGAGTGTGGCGAACATGAAGATCGGGGAACTGGCGGGGCGCACTGGCCTTGCTCCGTCGCGCATCCGCTTTTACGAACGCATCGGACTGTTGAAGGTCGAGCGTCAGTCGAACGGCTACCGGACGTATCCACCGCAGGCGGTGCTGCTGCTCGACCTGATCGCGGCTGCGCAGCAGGCCGGCTTCAGTCTCGACGAGATTCGCACGCTGCTGCCGCCGGACCTGGCGCAGTGGAAGCATGGCACGTTGATTGAAACGCTCCGCAGCAAGGTGCAGGACATCGAGGCGCTGCAGGCGCGGCTTGCGCAGAGCAAGGCGCACCTTGTCGCACTCCTGGCGGAGATCGAGGCGAAGCCTGAGGAAATTGACTGCGCCGCCAATGCGAGGCGGGTGTTGTCGCGGATACGATCCGGGGAATTGGAAAGCCCGGTCCTGGCGACCGGCGATGTCACTACCCTGCGCAAGGCAAGCCGGCGCCGGCCGGTCAGGGCCGGCTAAGGAACCGTCGATGGCCTGGGCAACACTGCCGCATTGGGCACCAGCTTGGCTGGATGAAATAGAAGAACCTCGGCGAGGATAAGGAGGCAATACATGAATCTGGACGTCAACCGCCAGCCAGTCAGCGTCGAATGCGACCCGGCCACGCCCTTGCTGTGGGTGCTGCGCGACCACCTGAACCTGACGGGGACGAAGTTCGGCTGCGGGGTCGCGGCTTGCGGCGCGTGTACCGTGCATCTGGATGGGGCGGCGGTGCGTTCCTGCGTCCTGCCGGTGTCGGCGGTGGCCGGCAAGCGCATCACTACGATCGAAGGGCTGGCCAGCGCGCCGGGCAAGCGCCACGCGCTGCAGCAGGCCTGGATCGACGAACAGGTGCCGCAATGCGGCTACTGCCAGTCGGGCATGCTGATGGCGGCGGCGGACCTGCTGGCCCGGCAGCCCGACCCGAGCGATGCCGACATCGACGCGGCCATCACCAACCTGTGCCGCTGCGGCACGTACCCCCGCGTGCGCACCGCCATCAAGCGCGCAGCGAAGGCGCTGAGGGAGGGCCGCGCATGAACGCCAGCGCAACGACCCCGCGCCGGGGAAGGCGCCGGTTCCTGCTGGGGGCGCTCGGCCTGGGCGGCGCGCTGGTGGTGGGCTGGGGCGTGATGCCGCCTCGCAGCCGGCTTGGCGATCCCGCAGCATTCCCTGAGGCGTCCGGCCAGGTTGCCCTGAACGGTTGGATCAAGATCACGCCGGAAGGCAACGTCATCCTTGCCATGCCGCGGGTGGAGATGGGGCAGGGCATCCACACTGCGCTGTCAATGCTGGCCGCCGAGGAGCTCGATATTCCACTGGCGCGGGTGAGCATCGAGTCGTCGCCCATCGAGCGCATCTACGGCAATGTTGTCGTCATGGGCGACAGCTCGCTGCCGCTCCATCCGGACCATGCCGACAAGACCTGGGCGCGCGCACTGCACTGGATCATGGCCAAGAGCGCGCGCGAGATCGGACTGATCATCACCGGCGGCAGCAGCAGCGTGGCCGACGGCTGGCAGCCCGTGCGCGAGGCTGCCGCAACCGCGCGCGCCACGCTGGTGGAAGCGGCTGCGCGCGTGTGGGGTGTGCAGCCGGCGCAGGTGACGTTGCGGGAAGGCCGGCTTGTTGGCCCCGACGGCAAGCAGATGCCTTTCTCCGCGGTCGCGCAGAAGGCGCGCGACATTGCGCCGCCATCGAAGGTCAGGCTCAAGCCGGCTGCGCAATATCAACTGATTGGCAAGCCTGCACAGCGCAACGACATCGCCAGCAAGACGGATGGCAGCGCACGCTTTGCCATCGATGCGCGGCCGCCCGGCATGTTGTACGCGGCGGTCGTCATGTGTCCCGTGTTCGGCGGCAAGCTCAAGAGCTTCCAGTCAAAGGCGGCGCTTGCCATGCCCGGCGTGCGCCATGTCGTGCCGTTCGACGGCTCCACGGGCGGCGCGCCGGGCGTGTCCGTGGTGGCAGACCACTACTGGCAAGCACGCCAGGCCCTGGCGACCCTCGACCCGGTCTGGGACTACGGGCCGCATGCCACGCTCGATTCCGCCGGCATCCGGCAACAGCTCGTTGGCGCGCTCGACAGCGACCAGGGCGGCTTCACCTACCGTTCAACGGGCGATGGCCTGAAGGCCTTTGACGGGACACAGGGCGCGACCATCGTCGAGGCGGAATACAGTGCGCCGTACCTGGCGCATGCCGCCATGGAGCCGATCAACTGCACGGCGCAGGTGACGAAGGATCGCGTGCAGCTCTGGGCGCCCACCCAGGTGGCCACGCTGGCGCAACTGGTCGCCGCGCGCGCGGCAGGTGTGAGCCGGGACCGGGTGCATATCGACATTCCGCTCATTGGCGGCGGATTCGGACGGCGACTGGAGTCCGACTTCATCGGCCAGGCCGTGTCGATCGCCACCAGGACCGAGGGCCGCCCGGTACAGGTGATCTGGTCGCGCGAAGATGACATCCGCCACGACTTCTATCGCCCGCAGGCCATCGCACGGCTGATGGCCCGCGTCGAGAACGGCAAAGTGACGGCCATCGCCTCGCGCAGTGCCGGGCAGTCGATCCTGGCCGGCGAGCTGGAGCGCCTGTTCGGCGCGCCGTCGCTCGGCATCGACCGCTATGCAGCCGAGGGCCTGTTCGACCTGCCGTATGAGATCGAGCATGAGCACATTGCACACGTGGCGGTCGATTTGCCGGTGCCGATCGGATTCTGGCGCAGCGTCGGCCACTCGTACACCGGCTTCTTCCTGGAAGGCTTCCTGAACGACGTGGCCGCCGCCGCCAGGCTCGACCCGCTGGCGATGCGGCGCGACTTGCTCAGGGCGCACCCGCGCGAGCTGAAGGTGCTCGACACCGTAGCGCGGGCGGCAGGATGGAACCAGCCGCTGGCACCGGCCGCGGACGGCGTAGCGCGCGCACGCGGACTTGCGCTGCACAACTCGTTCGGCTCGGTAGTGGCACAGGTGGCGGAGGTGTCGCTCAAGGACGGCAAGCCGCGTGTGCATCGCGTTGTCTGCGCCGTGGACTGCGGGACGGTGGTCAACCCGGATATCGTTGCGCAGCAGATCGAAAGCGGCATCATCTTCGGACTGACAGCGGCGCTCTACGGCCAGGTTCAGATCAAGGACGGGCAGGTCGTGCAGGCCAACTTTCCTGACTATCCGGTGCTGAAGATGGCCGACGTACCGGTGATCGAAACCCACCTCGTGCCCAGCACGGCCGAACCCGGCGGCGTTGGTGAAATTGCGGTGCCCCCGATCGCACCGGCCGTGGCGCATGCCGTCGCCCAGCTCACCGGCAAACCGGTGCGGCAACTGCCAATTGAGTAAGGCAAAAGCAATGTGGATATGCTGGCGGCGAAGCTGCGAATGTTGAGCGCATCACGACATTTCCCCATCAATGTGCGGCATCGTCCTCGTGCAGCGCCGCGACTGCTGCCTATACTCCAATCGGACTAATGGGTACACCGCCCGGTCCCGGGGAAGTTGCCGCCCCGCCTCGTCGGCGACGCTGCCCAAAGGGGAAAAAATGGCAAAAGTAAGCCCCGCAGGTGCTATAGGGCGATGGTTCGCCCCTGTGATCTTTGCACTCGCATTGCCGGTCTTCGCTCCCGCCATGAGCTATGCGCAATCACCAGAGAACGTAAAGCAGGCCATGGCGTCACTGAAGGCTAAGACGGCCAAACTGGGCGCACCGGGGATTAAAGGAGAAGATGCTGTTGCAGGAAAACCCGCGCCAGCTTTGTACTTTGGCGCGACCAAGATGAACAACAACTTTGCCGTAGTGGATGAAGTCAAGAAGGAGCATGGCGGCACGGCAACATTGTTCGTCAAGAGCGGCGATGACTTCGTGCGCGTGGCGACGAATGTACAGAAGGATGATGGATCGAGGGCAATTGGAACCGTCCTTGATCCCAAGGGCAAGGCTATTGGGGCAATACGTGGTGGTGGTGCCTACTACGGTGACGCTGACATTCTTGGCAAGCCATATACCACTGGATATGAGCCCATCCACGACGCCAGTGGCGGTGTCATCGGCATTTACTACGTAGGGTATCCGAAGGTGCAATGAGCCACGGGCCACTCCCAAACGCATCACCCAGCGGTGACTGTCTTCGGGATCGACTGGGCCTCTGCCGAGGCTCAGTCGCATGACAGCGGCCTTCCTATCCTTTTACAGCCGAGTGAAAGTTATTCCATCCAATGGGCATGCGGGCCAGCGGATGACCGCTATCAGGCGATTCGACGGCCCCTGAACGACCCAAAACAGCCGACGGGCTAGTGGCTGCTGAGCGACCGTCTTTGGTCGCACCACGGACGTTGATGTCCGTATAAACACTGCTGGACTGCGGACGCGTTCCCCGCACATGTACTCAACCATTCAGGATAGTGACATGACCGAATGCGCTCTGACATTTACCAGTCAGACCGAATGGGAAAGCTGGTTAGGGCAAAACAACAGCACTTCGACCGGAGCATGGCTGCGTCTGGCGAAAAAAGGCACCGAGCAGCGCACCGTAACCTACGAACAGGCGTTGGAAAGCGCCCTCTGCTATGGCTGGATTGATGGTAAAAAGCAGGCCGAGAGCGAGAAATACTGGTTACAACGCTTCACCCCACGTTCCGCAAAAAGCATCTGGTCCAAACTCAACAAGGACAGGGCTGAAGCGCTGATCGCCGCAGGCAGAATGCGCCCGCCCGGCATGTGCGAGATCGAGAAAGCCAGGAAGGACGGCCGCTGGAAGGCGGCTTATACGTCGGCCAGCAACTCGATCGTGCCGGACGACCTGCGGGTGGCTTTGGACGCAAATCCGGAAGCCAGAAAGTTCTTTGCAACCCTGAACAGCCGTAACCGCTATGCCATCCTGTTTCGGGTACAGACTGCAAAAAAGCCGGAAACAAAGGCGCGTAAAATCGAGGAATTCGTCAATATGCTGAACCGTGGCGAAACCTTCTATCCATAGATCTTGCGCTTCTGACGGAGATTTTGCCAAGCGGGGTCATGGCATATAAACCCCTAATGGCCGCTTCGACCAGTTGAATCCTCAAGCCAGCAGTCGTCATTCGTGGGACACGCCCGAAGGGCCGTTACTGGCCGGGAAAGGGCGTCGCTTCGCTGGTGTAGCACTCAATAGGCTCTCGTGAATCCGCCATCATGCAGCAGGTTCACGCCGGTGATGTGGTCGGAGAAGGGGGATAACAGGATTTCAACCGCCAGCGCCACCTCTTCCGGGCTTCCATACTTCCGCAAGGGAATGTTCGAGGTTTCCGCGGCCAACCGCTCATCGAACGTCATGCCAGCCCTGGTGGCGCGCTGGCCGATCGATGCCAAATAGTCGGGGGTCAGCGTGCCGCCGAGGGAGAGTGTATTGACGTGAATCCCTCTTTCGCCCATCGCGAAAGCAAGCGTCTTGGCCTGAGCCAGCCATGCACAACGCAGGACGTTGCTGGTGGCGTAGTTTCCAAGGGCTTGCACTGAGGTGATGGCGGAAATGATGACAACTTTCGACCGGTGTCCCTGGGAGGGTTCCGGCTGCATGATCGAGATCGCGCTCTTAAGGACTTCAAGGGGGCCGATAAAGTTGCTCTGAAACAACTGGCGCCACGTGTCCGCTGGAGGCTGGCATTCGTCGGTGGGCCGCATCTGGGGTGGCATGAGTACGACGCCGTTGAGGACTGTTGCTTTCGCCGCAAGCTCTTGGGCAAACTTTGTGACAGAGGCATCGCTGGACATGTCGACGGAGATCCAGCGAAATGACTGGCCGCCAAGCCTCTGGAGCCTCGCGCAGGCGGCTTCCAGCTTCCCGATGTCGCGCGCGGCGAGAATCAGCGAATAACCTGCGTGCGCCAGCCGTGCGCAGACCGCGCTCCCGATGCCGCCGGTAGCCCCCGTGACCAGGACTACTTTGCTTGTCTCGGACATGTCGCCTCCCTAGGTGGTCTGGTGACATCCAGCCATGCCGACCGCAGCACGCCGGACAGGGCGATGGGTAGCATTCCAAGCCCTGAGGGCACGCCCCAAACTGCGTCAGTTAGTTATAGTGCACGAGAGGTGTCACTGGCGAACGGCCTGCCTCGTTTCGCGGTCCCTTTCCGACGAACGTCCAGCTATCCGCCACTGTGCGGCAGAACTGACGGCTGGTTCGGCATCCGCCGAGTGAGGAAAGACGCGGGCCGGCTCTTCCCGACCCGGAACGGCCCTTCGGGCCGAGACACTGTAACGACCGCTGCCTATGTACAACCGCCGCCCGGCGAAGGGACCTTAACAGCCGCGATTCGCATGGCGCAGACGTCTTTGAAGGCGATCTTGTGGGTACACCGGGCGTCCGAATGTCTTAGGTAAGGAACGACGCTTCATGGCCGACCACGGCCGGCGGAGTGGAGGCGGACGCCGACCGTCTGTTCGCGATCCTACCGTCATTCATAACATGCCGCTTTGATCTCCCGCCACGACGTCCTGCACAGTCGGGTCTCGTGCTACGTCAATGGGGCTCAGCCGATGCGCGGCGCATCGAAATAGTCAGCGCGCACGGCAGCCCCGATCATGTTGACGATCAGGCGTCCCGCAGTGATCGACGTAATGTTGTTCACGTCGGTCGATGGCGTAATCTCGACGATGTCCATTCCCACGACTCGTCCCTTCTTCACAAGGCCGTGAATCAGTTGGCGCATTTGCACATAGGTGATACCTCCCAACGCCGGCCCGGCAACGCCAGGAGCAATTGACGGGTCGAGGCCGTCTGCATCGATGGTCAGATAGTAACGACCGCCGTCGGCGATGCGGTCGAGTACCGATTGCATTCCCTTCTCATGAACCTCATAGGCCGGGATCAGATGCGAGCCATAGGCTACTGCTGCATCGTAATCGGCTTGGCGGCCGCTGCCCTGTGCGCGCAGTCCAATTTGGAAGATCTCGCCAACATGTTCCATTTCGGACGCACGACGAATGGTGCTCGACAGACCTTCACGAACGCCATTGATTTCTTCTCGCCAGTCGAGGTGAGCGTCGATATGGACAAGTGTGATGGGACCCTGGTCGTCGTAGGCGCGCAGTACGGGGATGGGGATAGCGTGGTCACCACCCAGGATGATCGGCATGGCACCGGCCTTCAGGATCTTCCGGACAGCCTCCTCCGAACGGGGGCCATGCGTGCTGAGATCACGTGGGTCAGCGGGGACATTGCCGCAGTCCACCACCTTCAGGGCCCGGTTGTCATAGATCGGGCCACCGACGTCGAAGTCATAGTGGTGCAGTGCACGGCAGATGCGGTCGCTCATGGCACGAATGGCATCTGGCGCCTTGCTCTGGTCGTTGCTGATGTGTTCAGCGACATAGGCTTGGCCGAACGGTATGCCAAGAATGGCGACATGGGCGTCCAGTTGGTCGAGATCGGTACAGATCGGCGACCAGAGAAAGCTCTGATGCTTCCTGGAAGGAGGAACAGTCAACGGAAAGCTCAAAATTTGCTCCATTTTTGAGTGCAAGAGCCCGCGCGACGCAGAAGAGGCGTCACGGCAGAGGGGCAAGGAATCGGGGAGAGTTCGTGAAGATCGAGCGATTACCGATCTTCGATTACGTGCTCGAAGAGATCCGACTTGATCGGACCCAGCGCGAAGCTGTATATGAGGCAGCCAACAAGGGCAACAATTGATGCGGACACCAAACCTGGTGTGAAGGAACCAGTCCTGTCTTTGAGGAAGCCGATGACCACCGGGCTGGCGAGCCCTGCAAAATTCGCGACGCAGTTCTGAAACCCGGCGATCGTCCCTACGATTGAACGCGACCCCCGTGGAGATACATCGGCAGGTAAGGCAAGTATGGCGGACGTTGCGGCGGAGACACCAAAGAAGGCAATCGACAGGAGCGCGAGGGCGAACCACGCCTGCGGGACAATGCCTGCCAGTCCAATCGTTGCGCTCAACGCCATACCGACAACGATGCAGATCTTGCGCCCGAAACTCAGACCATACCGGGTCTCTGCAATCTTGTCGGAGGCCCATCCGCCGACCCAGGAGCCGACCAGCCCCAGCAGACCCGGCAGGATCCCGAAGAATCCGAGTTGGAGAAGCGAGAAGCCACGCTCCTTGACGAGGTATGTCGGATACCACGTAATAAAGAAGTAGATTACGTAGCTCTGGCAAGCGAAACCGAGGGACATTGCCCAGATCGTCTTTGACTTCAGCAGCGAGCGCCACTTGATGCGTACTGACGAGATCTTCTCGTCTGACTTTCCGTGGTTGATATGTTCGACTTCGGCCTTGTTGACGAACCGACACTGGGACGGAAACTCGGTCGCAGTGAGCAACCATACTGCCGCCCAAAGGAATCCGACCAGGCCGGTGACAACGAATGACGCCTTCCATCCAAATCCAGCAATAATCGCTGTGCACAATGGAATCGCGATGAGCGTGCCGCCACGGGCGCCACTGTCGTAGATGCCAGTCGCCAGCCCTCGTTCGGTCGGGGGAAACCACCGCTCGACGAACTTGGTTGCCGCAGGGAACGCGCCGGCTTCTCCCACGCCAAGCATCAGACGGAGGCCGAGTAGTCCAGCGCTCGAACGGACGAAGCTTGTTGCGATCGTGAACGTCGACCACCAGACCACCGCTGCTGCAAATACAACCCTTGCGCCGAGGCGATCGACAAGCGCGCCGGCAGGGATCTGGAACGCGGCATATGTCCAGAAAAATGCACCAAGAATGAATCCGGACTCGGCGGCGGAGAGATTAAGTTCCGCGTTCATGTAGGGTAGTGCCACGGACAGATTCGCTCGGTCCATGTAGTTCGTCACGATCGCAACAAATGCGAGACCGACCATGAACCATCTATAGCGTGTCGGCTTTGGCGCGACAATCGCCGCCGGCTGTGCTGCTTCCATTGCATCTCCTCGGGCTTTCTAGCCCTTTCTTTCGTGGCTTCGGTTTCTGGCAGGCGGGGCCGGGATCCAGTCGTCGGCACTACCCGGTCCAATCCGAATATTCGGGGGACCCGTGATCACACCAGTGCTCTCGTTCTCGGCGGCGGGTAGATAGAATTGCACACCACGTGTGATCGACATTTCGAGGCCGTTCATCGAGGTCGCGTTGCTATGCCGGCGAGCGAGGCCCTATTCTGATAGCGATTTGTCGAGGTGAAAACTGCCAAAACTTGCACCCATGATTACGAAAATTGACACGAAGGACCATCTGCCAGACGGACTCATCGAGCGCGACCTGAGAGGCCTCCGCATTTTCCGAGTTGCGGCAGAGGCCAGAGGGTTCGGCGCTGCAGAGAGTCGGCTGGGCATGAGCCGCGCGACGATCAGCCGGCGTATCAAGGAGGTGGAGTCGAAGCTGGGTACGCCATTGTGCACACGGGGCCCTCAGGGCTTTGAACTTACGGAAGCCGGGCGAGCGGTGCTGGGGCTGACTGCGGAGGCTCTCGACGCACTGGATCGCATTAAGCCGCACGTTGATGCCTTGCGAGGTCTCGTAAGCGGAGATTTGGCTGTTGGTATAACCGACCACGCATTCAGCAATCCGGCTTGCCGCGTTTCGGATGCGCTGCAGCAACTCAACGAGGCGGCTCCTGGTGTTCGTCTCGAGGCTCACACGCTGACAATCAATGAGCTAACAAGAGCCCTGCTTGAAAGACGGATTCACGTGGCCATCCAGGGGGTTCACGTGCGCACTGCTTCGCTGCAATACGTCGAGCTCTTCCAAGAGACGCACTGCATATACACACTCAATGCCTCTGCTATCGGCCGGAGCCGCCCGCCTTTGGTCAACCGCATTGGTCAGCCGTTCGTGCAGAACGCGCTTAGCGAACTTGGGTTCGAGCGAGGGCCAGACGCAGTTGGACTTGACTCGGTCGCACTGTTCGTGTGTTCGGGGCGGTTTAGCGGCATTCTCCCGCGCCACTATGTTGATCAACTCGCAGCGCGGGTTAAGCTGGAAATTGTTCCTGGTACCCCGCAGTACACGGTAACCTTCTGTGCTGTGACAGACCGCACGCGCCCCCTACCTCCGAGCGGAGCGCGGTTTATCGAGTTGCTTAGGGCGCTGCATCCGAAGCTTTCGTGAGCAGGCTTGGGCCAGAAGCATTGGCTGGCATACTGATGTGCCAATCGTGCATCGTCACGCCGGAGTTTCAGACAGGGATCTTCACGTCGGAGTGAAATCCTGCTGCCAAACGTAGTGGCTGTCGGCTGCTGGCAGCATGCGGCCCGACGCAGAGTACAACCGAGCGTTCCTCCCGGACCGTCCCGCGTGGGGCCGTAGCCGACCCATCTCAGCCGCTGGGACTTGAAAAGGATTTGGCCGCTGATGAGCAGACGTCGGAGAGAGCAGCAATGCCAGAGAGCATCCATTAAGACGCATCCCACATATTCGTGACAGTTCCCGCAGCACGCATGCGCCGCTGAACCGCCCAAAATAGAACTCTGATTGCGAAGCTGCTATCGGCGCTCACGCGCCGTACCAGTTCGATAGGCGGATCCAATCTGAGCCCTAGTTCAGCAGCGGAAGCATACCCAACGACCTGCTCCCGCGTGATCGTGGACTGAAGTTGCCTGTCCAGCAGGACGTGTAGAGCTTGTCGATAGCGTCGCTCATTGAAGCCTGGCCGAGCCGCCGCACGCGCCTGCCGGTGGAATTCGTTGCTGCAACATCTAACCTCCTGCAATAGGTCCAAAAGTCTGCCTTGAGGAGATTGGATGTTCATACCAGGTCTTGTGCGGCCACTTCGTTCTATGCCCCGATATTACAGAGGCTCGATCTCGTGAAATACGTAGCTTTAGTAGGAAATGTGGTGACGGGCATCCTGCTGATGCCCTTTGCTGCACATCGACGACGCGGCCCGCTGCAAAAGGGGCGTGACAGGGCATCCGCTGCTCGTTTATGCCCGTCAGTGTGAAAATCTCCGCCCTTTTTCCTATGAGACGTACATATGCGGACGGCATGTCGGCCCATATGCTTCGGACTGTGCCGGACGGCTCAGTGCAGACCTCTCCGGCGTCACGAGAACCCTCTCACCGTCGGAGCCCGCATGTCGAACCACCACGTGATCCATCTCATCTCAATCGTCGGCCCGACCAATGTACTGGTCGGCGAGGACACCCAGTCCTTCGCCACCGACTATCGAGGTGTTTTCCGTGGACAAGCCCTTGCGGTGGTCAGACCGGCGTCGACTGCGGAGGTGAGTGCTGTCGTGGCGTACTGCAGCCAGAACAATATTCCTGTAGTGCCACAGGGCGGCAACACATCGCTACTGGGTGGCAGTGTGCCGGATGCGAGCGGCACCGCCGTCCTGCTGTCGCTGACTCGACTCAATCGGGTGCGTGCCGTCGATTCGCTGAACGCGACGATGGTCGTCGAGGCGGGCGTTACGCTTCACGCGGCTCGTACTGCCGCTGAGGCAGCTGGGGCGCTGTTTCCGCTTCGCATTGGCTCGGAAGGCAGTTGTCAGATTGGTGGCAATCTCTCCACTAATGCCGGCGGTACGGCAGTGCTTCGGTACGGCAATATGCGCGACCTCGTCCTCGGCTTGGAGGTTGTGCTGCCGAATGGCGAGATCTGGAACGGCTTGAGGGGGCTGCGCAAGGACAACGCTGGCTATGACCTCAAGCATCTCTTCATCGGCACCGAGGGCACGCTTGGGATCATTACCGCAGCCGTCCTGAAGACGTACCCGATTCCCCGGGCCAAATGTGTCGCGATGCTTGGTTCAGCAAGTGCCGACCTCGCTCTGGAAGCATTCGGTCTGTTGCGACAGCGTCTTGGCACGGACGTCACGGCATTCGAACTGATCTCGTCGGACGCGATGGCGTTGGTCCTCGAGCATCTGGGTCGGCAGACATCACCGCTTCCGACGACTCACCCCTGGTATATCCTCGTTGAAGTGTCGTCGACCTCGTCGCAGGAGGTTGCTGAAGCCTCCTTCTATTCAGCGCTGAGCGAGGTGGCCGAGAAGGGGATGATTGACGATGCAGCCATTGCGTCCAACGAAAAGCAAGCTGCCGACTTCTGGCTCATTCGCGAGGAGATATCGGACGCACAGACCCGTACGCGTGGCAGCGTGCGTTGCGATATCTCGGTGCCGCTGTCGAGCATCCCAGGTTTCATCCGCGAGACCTCGGCAAAGGTGACGGCCGTTGCGCCCTCGACGCGCATGGTCATCTATGGCCATGTTGGTGACGGCAATGTCCACTTCAATCCTCTGCGCCCCGCGGAAATGACCCCCGAGGACTACCTCGCCCAGCACGAAGACGCGATTATGAAGCTTGTCGATGACGCCGCAATGGAGCTTAACGGATCTATTTCCGCGGAGCATGGAGTCGGAACCGCCAAGCGCGACGAGTTGCTCCACGTACGCAGCGAGGTTGAACTGAAACTCGCGTGGAGCGTTAAACGTGCCCTGGACCCTGCCAACCTGATGAACCCGGGGAAAGTGCTTCCCCTCATGCCCACGAACTGAGCGTTCAAGTCCCAATGGAGACGCCCATGTACAACACAAGCACGCAGATCTTTCGCGCCTTCGCTGACGACATTCCTGGTTTCGCACCGGCCCTGAACTACACCAGGGCAGATGTGGATACCTTGATACAGATTCTGCGATATTCCATCGACAAAGCCGTCGCAGAGACCTATTGAAAAGGAGCAATGATGAAACTGACGGATTTCAAGGTACTGACCTTCGACTGCTACGGCACCCTCATCGACTGGGAGACGGGCATTTATAACGGCCTGGTACCGCTGATCGAGAAGGCCAGCTATGCCGGCAAGGGCCGCGACGAGATCCTCGAGAACTACGCCAGGCACGAGGCCGACCAGGAACTGATGACCCCGGGCCTGGCCTACTCGGCGCTGTTGGCCATCGTCTATCGCCGCCTGGCGAATGAATGGAACGTCGGCGTGACCAACGAAGAATGCAATATCTTTGGCGCGTCCGTTCCCGACTGGCCCGAGTTCCCGGATTCGGTCGAATCGCTGCGTTATCTGAAGCAGCACTACAAGCTCGTGATTCTATCCAACGTTGATCGACTGTCGTTCCGTAGCAGCAATGCGCGGCTCGGTGTCGAATTCGACGCGATCTACACGGCGCAGGACATTGGCTCCTACAAGCCGAGCCCGAAGAACTTCGACTACATGCTGGGTCGTCTGAGCCGTGACTTCGGACTGGAGAAGAAGGACATCCTGCATACGGCTCAAAGCCTGTTCCATGACCATGCACCAGCGAACGACTTCGGCCTGGCATCGGCATGGATCGATCGCCGCCATGCCGACAGGGGTTGGGGTGCGACGATGCCTCCCCCGGGCACGCCAAAATTCGACTTCCGCTTCGAGAGCATGGCCGCGCTGGCCGAAGCTCACAAGGCCGCGCTGAAGGCCTGACGGCGCTCAGTTGCGAAGTGCTGGAGCTGGCTAACCGCCAGCTCCGGTCATCCCCCGTTACTACTGCCGACGCGACATGGGCTAGCGCGTGCTCGCACATGCCCGCCACGGCTCGTACATGCAGGTAATGTCAATGTTCTCTCTGAAAGACCCTGGTCTGCTGCGGCAGCAGGCATATGTCGATGGCCGGTGGCGTGCCGCGGAGTCCGGCAAGACGCTGGACGTGATCAACCCGGCGAACAGCGAACCGCTCGGCACTATTCCCGCCTGCGATGCCGCGGATACGCGCGCCGCGATCGAGGCGGCAAATCGCGCGCTCCCGGCATGGAGTGCGCTGACTACGCATCAGCGCGCTGCGGTCCTGCGCAAGTGGCGCGAACTCATGGTGGCTCATGCCGACGACCTCGCGCTGATCATGACCCTGGAACAAGGCAAGCCACTCGCCGAGGCGCGTGGCGAAATCCTGTATGGGGCGTCATTCGTGGAGTGGTTTGCTGAGGAGGGCATTCGGGCCTATGGCGAAACGATCCCCGCTACACAAGCGAGCCGTCGGATCATCACGAGAAAGGTTCCGGTCGGGGTGTGCGCAGCGATCACGCCGTGGAACTTCCCCAATGCCATGATTACCCGCAAGCTCGCGCCGGCGCTGGCCGCTGGCTGCACCGTCGTCGTGAAACCGTCCGAATTGACGCCGTACTCTGCACTTGCACTGGCGGAGCTTGGTGAGCGCGCTGGCATTCCGGCCGGCGTCCTGAACATCGTGACTGGGATGCCGCAGGGCATTGGCGGCGAACTGACCGGCAACCCGATCGTCAGGAAGCTGACATTCACGGGCTCAACTCAAGTCGGCAAGCTGCTGCTGCGCCAATGCGCAGATACGGTCAAGCGTGTGAGCATGGAGCTCGGCGGCAACGCTCCCGTCATCGTCTTTGACGACGCTGACCTCGATCAGGCGGTCGCGGGCGTGATGGCGAGCAAGTTCCGCAACAGCGGGCAGACCTGCGTGTGCGCCAATCGCATCTATGTGCAGGCGGGCATCTACGATCGCTTCTCGGCACGTCTGAGCGAGGAAGTTCGCAAGCTCAAGGTTGGAGCCGGGACGGAAGATGGCGTCTCTATCGGTCCGCTGATCAATGAAGCCGCGCTCAAGAAGGTGGTTTGCCACGTGGAAGACGCTGTGGCACAAGGCGCGAAGGTCATCGTGGGCGGCGCGTCGTTGTCGCGAGGCCAGCAGTACTTCGAGCCGACGGTCGTCGCTGGCGCTACGGACAGCATGTTGATTGCCAGCGAAGAGACGTTCGGTCCGGTTGCTGCCCTGTTTCCCTTCGAGTCCGAGGCGGAGGTCATTCGACGCGCCAATGACACGCCGTACGGTCTGGCCGCTTACCTCTTCTCCAGGGACGTCAATCGTGTGTTCCGCGTCAGCGAAGCGCTGGAATACGGCATGGTCGGGGCCAACACGGGCGTCATTTCCTCCGCCGTTGCACCTTTCGGCGGCGTAAAGGAGTCTGGGCTGGGTCGCGAAGGATCGCATCACGGAATCGACGAATTCCTCGAAGTGCAGACGCTGCATCTGGAAATCGTCTAACTTGCGACTGGCAAGGGCCCAAAAGGCTCTTGCTCACGGAAAGAGAGAACCTGCACGTAGCTGGCTCTCCTCTTTTATGTCACTTCCCCTTGGGCGGGGTGTTTCCCCTACCACCTCCAGAGGGGTTGCCGGTCCGGCTTGGCCAGTTTGGGTTGCTCGGTGTCGACGGTTGCTGGTTTGTGTTTGGGGAGGTCACTGTGGTGCTCCTTTGCGGCTGCAAGGTCCTTCACTGTAGAACACCTCGCCGGCATTGCGTCCCTTCAACGATCGCAGGACACGCCCTTGGCTAGAACACCTTGCTGCCATTCGGAACGTTGCCTTCTGCCGTAAGCAGATTCACGACCCCAGGCTCTGATTCCACGCCCATGACGAGGACCTGGGACAGAAAGCCTGCGATGCGTCGCTCGCCAAGCTTCGTGGCACACACCACTTTCCTGCCGACCAACTCGTCGCCCGTATAGCGGCTAACGTACTGGCCGCTGGATGTCAGCGTGCCAAGTTCGCCGAGATCAATCCACATCTTGTAGGCCGGCTTACGGGCCTTCTCGTTCAATTCGACCCTGAGTACGGTGCCGACTCGCATGTCGACGCTCTGGAATGCTTCATAAGGTGTCATCGGTGTATGAATTCCTGCTTGTGTGATCGTGTGATTCAATCTCTAGCCTTCGCTTGTGAGCTTGTACAGAGCGACAGCTACCTGCAACTCGAAGCGGTTGGCCTGGTCTTCCAGGGCGGAACCCAGAAGTGATTCGATGCGTTCCAGTCGGTAACGGAGCGTACTGATATGGACGCCTAACCGCCTGGCCGTATTGGCAAGTTGAAAGCCCTCGGCGCAAAGCGCTTCCAGGGTTTCCAGGAGCGCCTCGCCTTTCTTGTCATTCAGCAGCGGGCCAATCTTGCTTTGAATGAACAGTTCCCTGGCATCGGCGTCTCCCATTAGCGCCCTGGGAAACATGACTTCCTGGAAATGATGGACTTTGCCAGGGCGAAGCATTGGAACCAGCGACTGGACATCCTGCCCGCCCTGCGCCATGCCGATGATTCCACGATGCACGCGGCTGACCGCAAGCGCGGCGCCTCGGCTGCCAAGCGACTTCCACAAAGGCTCCGGCTCGGCTTCTGCCGCCATCAGGAACGTGATCTGATTGAGTGACACAAGAATAAGCGGTGGTTGCCCTGAGTTCTCCAAGTACCTGCGCAGCCTTTCCACCCAGCGCTCGCGACGGAGAAAGCCTTCTTTGGAAAGCGGCAGCGGCTCGTCTAACAGCACGAGGCATACCCGGTAATTGCCAGAAGGGTCCCAGCCGCTCAATCGGGCGCGCTCCAAGGCGGTGGGCGTCTCTTCGAACTTTCCCTCGAGCAACGAACCGACCAGCGCGTAGCCTAACCGTTCCTCTTGCAGATGGAGGGCCCGCATATGCACGAGATGCAGCGCGGCAATAATCGAGGCATGTTCCGTTGCGCGGATGTCAAGCTCACCCAATGGTGCCTCTCCACCGTCAACGAAGATAAACGCAGCGATCTCCCCGCGAATACGAATCGGACATCCCAATCGCTTCGGTACACCCACTTCCGGCATGGCATCCAGGAGAAGGGGGCTCATGCTGTCCTGGATCTGGCGAAGGATGATCCGGTTGTTCAGGAGCCGGAGGTACCCTCGCTCTCTCTCACCACGCTCCTGCTCTGGCCGAGTCTCATCGCTGGATCCAAGCGGCAGGCCATCCGTGTCAACGAAATTCACGGCGCGGTTCAGCAGCTTGCCAAGCGCGCGAGCCAGATCCCCGAGCGTATTCGCGACAACCGCGGCGTGCGTCAGCGAGCGATGGATTTCGTCAGAGCGTTCAATTATTTCGCCTTGAAGGCGGATGATGCTCGAATGGATCTCTTCGGTGATCGAGCTAAACGGTATGTCCCAGTCGATTTCGAGCAGGGGCAGACCGACATCATTCGCCGCGAGAGCGGATGCCGAGGGAAAGTGCTCCAGGAAATTCGGGACTGCGAGCACGACACCGGCCAGTCCGCGGTCATGGAGATCCCTGATGAGCTGGTTGGCTTTTCGTTCGTCCTGTGGCCAGTTATAGCCTGTGGACAAGAGCAGCTGGCCGCGCTGTACCCATGCAGCGATATCCGGGTGATCCACCATATGGACCCACCGTATCTCGTTTGTCAGTCCTGCATGCCCAGCGACAACCCGTGCTCCCCGCAGGACTGTCGACTCAAGGGCTGTCGTGATGTCCATAACCCTCCATGTAGCACGCCGAATTTCCGTCAGCATAGCGCGAGTGCAGCAAAAGGCAACTCTCAGTGGTTCCGCGACGGCTCTTGTGCGGCGCCTAGCGCGCCAGGATCGCCTCTGCAAAGCTGCGCATGTCGTCGAACTCAGTGTCAGGTACCGCTTCAGCCTTCGGAACGGCGCCGAAACCCGGTTTGCCGCGACGCCGATTGATCCAGACGGTCTGCAGTCCCAGCGCCTGGGCCGGGACGTGGTCGTGGTACAGGCTCTGAGCGACATGCAGGATCTGCGATCGAGGTGCGTCTATCCGGCCTAGCATCACAAGGAAGTTGTTCAAGGAGGGCTTATAGCTGCGTGCCTGCTGAGCAGTCACAACGTAATCGAACTCGATCTTCAGGTGCTTGTTTGAGAGCGAGAAGAACTCGTCGTCACCATTCGTGATGACTGCCAGCCGAAAGCGCTTCTGAAGCGCAAGGAGGGCTGCCCGCGAATCGGCAAACGTTGGCCAGTCACCGACGGAATGCGAAAAGGTGTCGAGTTCATGTTCCGCGGGGGTGAACCCCAGATCTGCCGCGATGCGCCGCAGCGATTCCTCAAGAATTTCCCGATACGTGAGGTAGGGACCTGCCTCCAGCGCGGCCTCATGCGTAGCGTATCGCTCCAGCATCTCGTCTTCGCTGATCGAAGATCCGTGGTCCTGCAAAATGGGTCCCAATGCATCGCAGATGCCCCGCTCCCAATCGATCAGCGTGCCATAGACGTCTAAGGTCAGCACCGTCTTGCCGGCAAAATTGCCGGCAACATCTTCCAATTGCCTGTCGCTTGCGAAACTGTCGGGGGGCATCTTGACTCTCAGTTATCCGCGGACCTTGGCGATGGCTCGGTCAAGGATAGCAATGGCCTCGCGCGCGTCGTCGAGCTCGGTGTTCACCGGGGCGAGCAGGCGAACGTTGTTGCGATGTACGCCGCACTTGATCACCAGAAGGCCATCATCGCGGCAGGCATCAATCACACGCTGAGCGAAATCAGCATCCGGTTGGTGCGGGTCGCTGTTCCTGACAAACTCCATCGCCAGCATCGGGCCCACGCCGCGAATGGTACCAATCTCCTTGTACTTGTCGGCGAGCGCGAAGAGGCCGCCGCGCAAGGTCGTGCCCAGTTCGCGCGCGCGCTCGGTCAGTCTTTCTTCCTCGAACAGGTCGAGAACCGCGAGTGCCGCTGCGCATGCAAGCGGGTTGCCTGCGTAGGTGCCGCCGAGGCCACCAGGAAGCGGGGCATCCATGATTTCGGCACGGCCCACGACGCCGGACAGCGGCAGGCCACCCGCCAGGCTCTTCGCCACGGTGACGAGATCGGGCTGGATGCCGGCCTCCTGGAACGCAAAGAGTTCGCCAGTGCGACCGAAGCCCGTCTGGATCTCATCGGCAATCAGGACGATGCCGTGCTTCGTCGTCAACTCCCGCAGCTTCTTCAGGAAATCCGAACCGGCTGCCAGGAAGCCGCCATCGCCCTGAACGAGTTCGAGAATGATCGCCGCTACACGGTCTGGAGCGATTTGCGTCGCAAACAGGTCATCGAGCGCTCGCAGTGCATCGTCGCCGCTGAAGCCGCGATACGGGTCGGGGTACGGCGTGTGATAGACATCGCCCGCGAACGGCCCGAAGTTCTGCTTGTACGGCGTGCTCATGCCGGTCAGGGTCATGCCCAGCAGGGTACGGCCGTGAAAGCCTCCGCGGAAAGCAATGATGCCCGGCGCATTGCGATAGGCGCGGGCGATCTTGACTGCGTTCTCCACTGCTTCGGCGCCGGTAGTCAGAAACACGGTCTTGTAGGCCTCCGAGCCGCCCACCAGTCGATTCAGTCGAGCTGCGAGTTCGATGTAGACGTCGTAGCCGGCGACCTGGAACGCGGCATGGCTCACACGCTCAAGCTGCTGCTTCACGGCAGCTACGACTCGCGGGTGGTTGTGGCCGACATTCAGCACGCCAATGCCACCAACGAAGTCGAGATAGCTGCGGCCATTGACGTCCCAGACGCGCGAACCATGAGCCCGGTCCACGAAGATCGGATGCGCGGTCACCACGCCGCGAGCCACGTGCTGCGAGCGCGCCGCAGCCAGATCGTTATGAGTGCTTTCCAATGCCATGTCCTGTCCTGTTGTCGTCAACTGTGGAGTGCGTGGCCGGCATCCGGCCTGGTTGCCCTTGCTTTCAAGGGGATGACACCATCTTAGGATTGGCACTTTTGTCGGACTACCTACGTTCCATACGGGAAGGGACCGGTGTTCTCGTACGATTCGTACATCTGAGTCTGAGGAAGCAATCGACTTGGGACAATATTTTCGCCGCACTTCAACGGTGCGTGGGTTCAAGCGCCTCGCCTCAGTCACGCTACGCATCCAACAGGCCGCTGTGCGAAAAATCGCGGCAAGACAATAACTTGGAAAGGGGGGCGCCCGCCTTCCGGTCGGCTCGTCCCTCATCTTCTTCGCACCTCTTCTCAGCATTTACCCGCACCGATTGTGGGATGTCCTACTGAGCGTCGGACGGGCATGCGAATCCTTCCTGCGAAACGTAGATAGGAATGCATCGGGCGCTGGGATTGAATGACCGGTAGCTCGAGTTGAGCAAGAACGAGTGTGCCGACACAAGCATCGGATCACACACTTCACCCGGCCAAGACAAAGGAGTGCGAGATGGAGATCGCAGCAACAATGGAGGCTTCGCAGGATGAAGCCAAGAGGCGGCGGCGAGCAATTACTGCCACCATTCTGGGAAACGGATTCGAATGGTTCGACTTCATGGTGTATGGCTTCTTTGCCATCACCATCGGGCAACTGTTCTTTCCGACCGGCAACGAACTGACGTCGTTGCTACTGTCCGTAGCCACCTTCGGCGTGGGCTTTGTCGTGCGACCAATCGGCGGCATCCTGATCGGAATGTACTCGGATCGGGTCGGGCGCAAGGCGGCCTTGTCCCTGACCATTCTGCTGATGGCGGGGGGCACGGCATTGATTGGCATCGCGCCGACTTATGAACAGATCGGCATCGGGGCGCCGATCCTGATCATCATCGCGCGACTGTTGCAGGGGTTCTCGGCCGGTGGCGAGATGGGAAGTGCGACCGCATTCCTGACCGAGCATGCACCTGCAAACCAGAAGGGCTATTACGCAAGCTGGATTCAGAGCAGCATCGGCTTTGCTGTCGTGCTTGGCGCTGCGGCTGGCACTGTGCTTACCTTGTGGCTCACGCCCGAAGAGGTGAAGGCGTGGGGGTGGCGCATTCCGTTCCTGCTAGGCATCCTCATTGGGCCGATTGGCTTCTACATCCGCAGCAATGTCGACGAGACGCCGGCATTCCTGGCTACGACGGAGAAGGTAAAGAAGCCGTTCAGCGAGGTTCTCTCAAACTTTCCGCGCGAGACCTTCACGACGTTCTCCATGGTCATCCTGTGGACGGTTTGCATCTATGTGCTGCTGTTCTACATGCCGACATATGCCGTCAAGACGCTGAAGATGCCGCAATCGATGTCGTTTATCGCCGGCGTGGTGGGTGGTCTCATCATCACCGTGCTGTCACCGTTTGTGGGCGCACTGTCTGACCGTATGGGTCGCAAGAAGATTCTGGCGCTGAGCTCCGGCGGCATCCTGCTGCTTGCGTACCCAATGTTTGCGCTGGTGGTATCCGCACCGACGCAAACCAACCTGGTCATCTTCCAGACCGTCTTCGGCATTCTCATTGCCGGCTATACGGGTCCGATCCTGGCCGCGTTTTCGGAGATATTCCCGACGCGGGTGCTGTCGACGGGGTTATCGGTCGCCTACAACATCGCTGTCATGACCTTTGGCGGGTTCGCCTCGCTGATCCTGACCTGGCTGATCGCCACGACGGGTAGTGCCATGGCGCCGGCCTTGTATGTCATTGCCGCGGCCGCAGTCAGCTTTGCGGGTGTGACACTCGGCTTCCGCGATCGCACCAAACCAAGCCTGTAACAACAACATCGTGAGGATACCTATGAAGAGACACGTCCTTGGCATGGCCGCATTGGCGGCCCTCGGCCTGGCTTTCGCCAATTCGGCCGTCGCGCAGGTGCAGGAGATCAAGCTGGGCTTTGCGGCACCGATGACTGGCAACCAGGCCCAGTACGGAAAGGATATGCAGAATGGCGTCACGCTGGCACTGGAGGACTTCAATGCCACACATCCTCGCATCAATGGTCAGGAGATCAAGTTCGTTCTGGTCTCGGAAGACGATCAGGCGGATCCGAAGGCGGGGTCGGTGGTCGCCCAGAAGCTGGTAGACGGCGGCATCAAGGGAGTGCTCGGACACTTCAATTCGGGGACGAGCATTCCGGCATCAGGCGTGTATAGCCGTGCCGGTATTCCGCAGATCTCCATGGCTACTGCCCCGGAGTACACCCGACAGGGCTTCAAGACGACCTTCCGGATGATGACGTCTGACACGCAGCAGGGAAGCGTGGTCGGCGCGTATGTGGTCAATAAGCTCGGGGCAAAGCGCGTCGCCATTGTCGACGACCGTACGGCCTATGGCCAGGGCCTGGCTGACGAGTTCGAGAAGGCTGCGAAAGCCGCCGGCGGCACCATCGTTCGACGCGAGTTCACCAACGACAAGGCTGTGGACTTCAAGGCCGTGCTGACCAACTTGAAGCGCCAGTCTCCCGATGTGGTGTTCTATGGCGGAGCGGAAGCTCAATCCGCGCCGCTGGCCAGGCAGATGCGAGAGCTGGGCATGAAATCTGTCCTTGTGTCTGGCGAAATGTCGAAGACCGAGAACTTCATCAAGCTGGCCGGGAACGCCGCAGATGGCACTTTGTGTTCGCTCGCGGGCCTGCCGCTGGATCAAATGCCCGGCGGTGCCGGGTACAAGCAGCGCTATGAAAAGCGCTTCTCGGGCCCGGTGCAGACCTACTCACCTTATGCATACGATGGTGCCATGGCAATGATGAAGGCAATGGTGCAGGCGAACTCGTCTGACCCGCAGAAGTACCTTGCTTCTCTTGCTGCAACCTCGACGCCAGGCGTGACTACCAGGCAGATCGCATATGATGCACGCGGCGATCTGAAGGAAGGCGGGATTACGATCTACAAGGTCGTATCCGGAAAGTGGCAGCCTGTCGAGAGTCTCGCCGGGAAATAGAACGAGGCGCGGACGACAAGAAGGCCGGACATAGTCCGGCCTTCTTCCTTGATGGACGAGCTCCAACCTAATCGTATCTGGGGCGTGCCAGCTCGATGGCTTTGCTCCCGGCGGTGCGCGCGGACACGGTCATACCAGGAATCTGCGGGGCGAGTTCGATAACTTCGCTCTCCGAAGCGTCCCTGCAGATCACGACAAGGCTGGAGCGTTCTGCATCAAGCTGGTTCAGCCTCCGAGGTGTATCGAAATGCTGCCCGATGCCCTGGATGAGCAATACATCGCCACCTTCCAACCTGACCAAGCCTTTGGTTCGCAGCAACCGGCTGTCGAAGTAGAAGGCCAGGTTCTCCAGCCACGCGGCGACATGGTCCCAGGGCAGTTCGTGATCCCATTGCAATGAGAACACCTTGATGCGCGGATGCTGCGATTCATACCGCCCGCCTGGCACATGGCCCGCGTCGCTGAGCGGTAGCGCGGCAGGCACATCGAACGCTGCGCGAGCCCGGGCCTCCGGGGAGGTTTCCACAATGATCTTACCCATCGGTCCCATGGACTTTACTTCGGTTGCCGCGTCGGCGATTTGCTGGGGACTGACAAGGTCGGTGCGCGTCAGGACGATCGTATGCGCTGCGCCTACCTGCTGCGCGAGCAAGGAAAAGTCCTCAGGTGCGACGTGCCGGTCGCAAGCGTAGGTGGTCACTACCCGGACACGCATGCCAAGGCCCGCGAGCGCGCTGAGGCTGCGCATCACGCCGCCAGGATCGGACAGACCACTGCACTCGAGGATGATCTGTGTGTAGGGTTGCTGTCCCGACAATCGTCGCTCCCGAACCAGCGCATCGATTGTGTAAGGCAAATCGTTGGTAAGGCTGCAGCAGACGCATCCGTTGCTCAGTGTCGCCATGGGAACGCCATCTTGCAACGCGAGGACGGCACCGTCGATATTCACCTCTCCGACATCGTTGACAATGACGGCGACGCGGCCAACGTCGGAACAAGCGAGGTATGCAGATAGAAGCGTCGTCTTGCCACTACCAAGAAACCCGGATAACACCGTGAAATCGCACTGTTCAATCATTGTCACTGCGCCCCGGACGCCTCGGATATCTTGTACGCTTCTACCATACCCTCGACGTCCCTCAGGAGTTCTGCGCAGTCGAACACCACGCCATCCTTGATGGTGTAGCGCAGGCACCGATCCCATCTGCCTTGTTGCTTCACCTCGTCGAGTCTTAGCGCCCCTGTTCCGTAGAGAAGTTTGAAGTCATCCAGGGGATTGCTGTCATGAATCAGGATGTCCGCCCGCTTTCCGACTTCGATGGAACCGGTCAGGTCGTCGATGCCGAGAAGATCTGCTCCATGGGCGGTCGCGGCACGCAGTACTTCGAGCGGGTTGAAGCCGGCTTCCTGAAGCAGTTCCAGTTCCCGGACATAGCCGAAGCCATAGACCTGGTACATGAATCCGGAATCGCTACCCGCGCATACCCTGCCGCCGCGATTCTTGAAGTCCCGCAGGAAGTGCATCCACAGACGGAACGTCTCTCGCCATTCGACTTCATTTTGCGTGCTCCAGCGATACCAGTAGGAGCCATGGCCACCGCGATGTGGCTCGAAGTAGCGCATGAGGTTGGGCGCAGTGTAGCGTTCATGCCAATCCGCGCGTCGGGTCCTCATCAGGTCCCGGTTCGCGTCGTAGACGTTCATCGTGGGCACGAATGTATGGCCCGCTTCGATGAAGCCGTCGAGCACTTCCTCCCACTTGGCACTGCCGGGCTTCGCAGCCTGCAGAAAGGTCGTTCCCGCAGTGGAAAAGCGAAGGTACTCGTCGTTGTAGTGATAGCCAGACGGGAATGCTTGCACCGTCTTGTCGTCGAAGAGCGCTTCGGGTAGTCCGTACGAGTGCTCCGAGCTTGTCAGTCCCCACTTGGCTGTGGTGAGTGCGTTCATCCGGCTGACGGCCAGGGTCGCGTGGTGGCAGCAGGTCCGAAGGCCAACGTTCCGGGCTTCGTCCAGTGCGGCCTCCATGATGGCCGGCGGGGCGCCGAAGAACTTGACGCCATCGGCTCCCTTGTCTGCGAGCTGGCGCATCCATTCCCGGGCTGCCGCCGGTGTATGAATCGTTTTCAGGTAATCGTTGATGGCGGGGAAGTAGGCATAAGCGTAGAGATTTGGCGCGGCGATTTCATGCGCGGCAGACGCATTTTTTTGTTGGAGCGTCCAGGCCAGGCCGTTGAAGCACCCTGTCTCGCGGACAGTCGTGACGCCGTGCGCAAGCCAAAGCTTGTAGACGTAATCAGCAGGGGGCATCTCGCCCATGGAGGCGTGGAAGGGAGCGCCGACATGCGCATGGCTGTCGACAAAGCCGGGGGTCACGAATCGACCTTCGCAGTCAATCTCGAATTCGGCTTCAGCAGGTCGGCGGTCTGGCTTGATGGGCAAACCTGGCGCGCCCACACTGACGATATCGATGATGGTGCCACCTTCAACGACGATATCGACCAATCCCCAGGGTGGCGCCCCGGTGCCATCAATCAGCGTGGCGCCACGCAATACCATGCGCTGGTAGGGTCCAACACCACGATCACGGCCACGCGCGGCGGTGACGCCGGGAAGTCTGTACTTTGCGAAGCCGGCCACAATCTCCTCGCCGATCTCGATCTTTGGCTTATCCATCTTGAATTCCTGTTTCTGCTGTGTAGGAGGGCTTCGCGCGCGAGGGGCGACCGCCAATGGCAACTGCCAGCGTCACCAGAGCCGCGCCCAATGCGGTCGCAATCTCAAGACCGCGGCCAAGGAAGACGCTGACGAATGTGGTTGATGCGATCGGCACCGCATACGCGATCAATGCAATCTGGTGTGGAATACCCTTCTTCATGGCGTGGTCCCAAAGATAGAAGGCGCCGCCCAGGGGACCTATAGCCAGATATCCCAACATCAGCCATTGCCCAGACGTAGGTGCGCCAAATTTGCCGCCTAGCTGCCAAACGTCGAGATCGGGGAGAGCACTCAGGGCCAGGTACGCAACAAGTGAGCCGATCCCGGCCAGTAGGCAGTACAGGGAGACGGCGGCGGTCGGTATCTCGGGGAATTTGCCGGACCAGACTGAGTAGTACGCCCAGATTGCGGCCGACATTAGCGCGACACTCAATCCACCGATCTGCGAACCCTGTATGGAAACGGTAGGTGCGAGACAAACACAGGCGGCCGCGAAGCCAAGGATTCCCGCAACGATGTGGCGAACCTCGATCCTCACGCCCTTGAGCATGATTGGCGAGAACAGCATGATAAGGAGCGGCCAGAGATAGTGAAGCAGGTTCGCTGCGACGGGATCGGCGGTGCGAAGGCTCACGAAATAGAGTGCGTGATAGCCGAACATGGCCAGCGCACCCACTGCAACTGAAAGAAGGCGCAGCGAACGCCATGGAACCCATGGCAAGCCGATGAGGCCGCCGCCGGCCAACCCGATTCCTGTGGTAAGCAGCGGCGACAGTTGCGAAATGCTCACCACGGACACGGCTAAGGTGCTCCAGATCAGAAGCGCGCAGATGGCCATAGTCATGGCGATCTGCGCCTGGCGCGTCAGTGAGAACGGGGCCTTCGTTGCCTCCGGCAAACGGTCGGCTACGAGTTGACCGGATGCCTCGGGGCTCATGCGTCTGCGACTCCCGGAAACAGGAAGACGGGAGCGGCGACAGACGCTAAGCGATCGATCGCTGCGGTTACATCCTGCCCTACGGCTTCCTGCGCGCAAAGGAAGGCGAAAGCGCCTACCGTCTTTCGGCATACGACCACGGGGATGTTAACCAGCGTCTTTGTACCGAATGACCGTAGCAACTCATGGTCGGGAAAATACTTCGCCAGCGCTTCGTTGCCGGATGCGACCAGAACCTGCTGGCGCTCAAGCACATGACGTGACCAATCGCTTCCGCTCAGATGCTTCCAACCGCCCACGGGGTAAGCTGAAGGAATGGTGGAGAAGATGCGTCTGACGTCCCCTATCGCTTGTGACTTTCCGTCCGGCGCGATCTTCGAGACCAATGCAGTCATCTGGAGGTGCGGCAGCGCCTTATCCACCGCCAGTGCCCACGCTCGGAGAGCTGCCTGCACCGAATCGGCATTCCGAATGCTAGCCATAGCCATATCCATTACGCCTGCCGGTTCCGGTACTGCGCTGGCTGCCGGCTGCGCGCTTGCGGTCAATGACGGTGCCAATAGGCCGGTGGCGGCGCTTAACGTGAAGTGGCGTCGATTCACAGGAGTCTCCTCGCGTAGTTTGCGTCAGGATAGGCTCCCGGCTCCGGCTCCTCATCCTGCGTCCAGTAGGAATGGGTGCGCGCATTCTTCTACGGCTGGTAGGAGTCCCGTCGTGGGTCGTGCTTCGCGTAGAAAATCCGACCGCGCTTTTCGTTGCTTGCCTCCGAAGATATGGGAACGAGTGCCGGCTACCATCTAGACATCACTTTTCAACCCGCTCTCCTCGGGGTGAGAGGTGTTTGTCACCCCAAGCCTGGTAAGCCCGCGGCCAGGAGTCGGCGGTATGGTCGTGGAGATTGGTGATCTGGTGGCCTGTGGTGTGGACAGGCCACCAGCCTTTCTTGGCAGAAATGTCGTTGTGGCCGCATCCACTGCGTTGACCAATTGAATCCTCAACGCACAAGCTGTCACTCAACGCTTACGCGGCAAAATGCCTCGCGTATTGCGTGGAGAAGTAACGCCGCGTCGTCCGCATGCGGGGATCCCGGCAGCATTGAAGAACATTTCGATTTCAACCAACCACCCCTTCTTCGTGCAGCTGGAGAGGTGACCGATGTCTTTTCCATTCCGGCCACTCAGTGAAACACACCGAAGGGCTGGCCGACTTCTGCCGGCGGAGGGAGGTGACACGTTCCTTGGCCGCGACACCATTTGCTTGTCAAGGTTGAATTTCATACGGTGCAGACGTCGACAAGCGCTGATCGACCATGGCGCCGCCGACTGTGAAGTGATACAGGCTTTGCCAGGCGTGATCCTTGATTCCGAGCATGGCATGCATTTCATCATCGAAAAAGCAGCCGATCCCCGTGGCGCGCACTTCGATGGCTTCGGCTTCAAGATAGAGCGCCTGGCCGAGCATGCCGCATTCCCAGAAAAGATGGCGGTAACGCCATGGCTGCTTCATGGCGATTTCGAAGTTTGCGAGCATCCCCAGCGCAAAGCAGGAATCGGCGGCGATATCCTGGTGACAACTGATCAGCTTTGCCACCGCGCGTAAATCGAAAGGCAGTAGGAAATAGAGTGGCAGATGGTCTGGTCCAGTCCTTTGCCACAGCCATTCCGGGCGCATGGCCCGCTTGAGGTCAGGCAGCGCTGCGGAATTCCTCACCAGCAGATACAGGCCCGGCTCCAAACCGTCCACGCGGTGCACAAACAGCGCCGGATGCACCGCTGCAGGAGACGTCAGCGCGTTCCATGGTGGCGTGTCGCGACTCGCCAGCAGGCTTTCCAATTGTTCGCCTTGAGCGGGCGCCTGCCTGGCCTTGCGACACGATTTGAACGAGCGGAACTGACCTGCTGCAATTTATGGCGGGCCGTATTCGACTGTGGATTCAACCGGTCGATGCAACACACAAGAGACTGCGCGAGCAGTGGAGGTGCTGCAAATGAAACAGAGGCGGCGAATCGACTACACCGAATGCCGGCGGGTGCCATCCCGTTGCGCACTGGGGATAATCAGTGCACGTAACCCGACACACCATCCCACAGCAGCTTCATGGCCGTGAGCACCAGCAAGCCGTAGCAGGCCTTGTACATCTGGCGTTGGTCCAACCTGGCATGCAGGCGCCAGCCCAGCCAGACGCCAGAGGGAATGGCAAGAAGGCAGATCGCCATCAAGGTCCAGACGGCACCCATTGGCTTGGCCAGAACAAGCCATGGCACCGCCTTGACGACGTTGCCTACCGTGAAGAACAGGCTGGTCGTCCCGGCATAAACCTGCTTGCCAAGGCCGAGCGGCAACAGGTACATCGCCAGCGGCGGTCCACCAGAGTGCGCGACCATGGTGGTGATACCCGACGTCACGCCGGCGGCGACGGCCTTGGGCGATGAGCGCGGGCGCACTACGACCTCTCCACCGCGCAAGAACCACAGCCCGACGAAAGCCAGCGTGACTGCTGCCATCACGATGGCGATCGCGTGGTGGTCCAGCACCTTGAACAATACGTAGCCGACCCCAATGCCGACCACCAGCCCGGGCACCAGCAGCAGGAGGTCAGGCCTCGACCATGTGGATGGCTTCCAGTAACGCAGACTGAACAGATCCATCGCGATGAACAGGGGCGCAAGCAGGCCGCCCGCTGTCACCGGGTCCATGACGAGCGACAGCAATGGAATACCTACGATGGCAAAGCCACCACCAAAGGCGCCCTTCATGAAGCAGATCAGGAAGACACCCGCGAAGGTGATGAGGATGGTGGTGGCGTTCAGTTCCATGTTGCCCGTTTCCCTTCATCGACAGAAAGCGAGCCCATCGTAGTCCGGCGCGCCATGACAATCAAATTATTGTCATGAATACATTGCGATGCGCCGGGAGTGCTGCCAGCACAGGTGACCTATCACCCGGGGGCAGAACGGTATACGGATTACCCTGCGCTTGCCTGACCGTATGAATAGACACTCTCAAGCCTCGCGCCAGCAAGGCTTTCCTTTGGACGAGCCGTCCAGCCAACGAAGAGATTTGTCGACGATACGACCGTTAGGGCAACGCTGAACAAGCCTCTGAATTGACGCTTGGCCGGTTGATCAAAGGGTATTTCGCTGGGGAAGCGACTGTTATTCGCGTCTTCCTGCCCTTGCGGGCTATAAAAGCG
>NZ_CAJPUY010000006.1 GCF_905397275.1 Cupriavidus yeoncheonensis
GGCCGACCACTCCGTGATGGCGTTCATGCGGATGGTCTTGGCCTGGTCGTCCGTCAGCAGGCTGGCGTCGAAGGTATCCCAGGGGATGTCCTTGTCCATGTGCCAGCGGACCGCTTCCAACGATTTGAACAGTTCGGGGTAGAGCATGGTAAGCCTTTGAAATTACGGGCGGATTCTACCAGATGCGAATTATTCTCTATTCCCTTTTTTTAGGGCGGATCGCCGCAAATGCAACGACTATCGCAGTGGTTCGAGCGGATTCGGCGCCATTTTGGGCGATTAGCGGTACGCGCGCGTAACAATGTGCGAGTGGCGGCGCTTACCCGCGGGAAATGTGCCTTCATGCAACGGGTGCCCGGGTGATCTGTGCGGGGCGTGCCTGGCCGTCATCGGGGAGCGCCGGCGTGCCCGGAATGATGCCGTACAGGAAGGCCGCCAGTTCATCGGCCTGGGCCGCGGCGTCACGTTCGCCGAGCGCGATCAGGGCCTGGGTGAACTCGGGCTCGAACAACAGGTAGCTGGCGAATGCGGCACCGCGCGCCTCGGTGCCGCCCAGCGGGGTCAGCAGCGCGCGCACGGTGCGCGGCAGTTGCTGCAGGTGATCGGCGGCAATGGCCTCGATGGGCTCGCTCGGCGAGATCGTCATGACCTGCACGGGCCGCCAGCCTTCGGCATCGCCCGCCAGTTCCGGCATGCGCGCCAGCAGGCGGTTGATGTGGAGCAGGCGTTCCAGGTCGGCCGAAAGCCCATCCAGGAAGATGCTCGCCAGCGCCTGTCCGCCGACCTGGGCCAGCGACGGATAGCCGCCGGCCGGCACGGTGTCGAACCAGCCCGGGCGCTGCCGCGACGCGGAGCCGATGGCAAGCACGCGTGCGGCCCCCAGGTGAATGGCCGGTGAAAGTGGCGACATCTGGCGCATGGTGCCGTCGCCGAACCACTCGTGATGGCCCTCGAGTTCCAGCGGCATGGCCGGGAACAGGAATGGGATCGAGGCCGACGCCAGCAGGTGGTCCACCGTGATCTGCGCGGGCACCGCGATGCGCTGGCTGCGGTGCCACGGGTGGATGCGCCGGTGCGACTGGTAGAACGTCACGTGCCGGCCGGTGCTGTAGGACAGCGCCGTGACCGCGAACGCCTGCAGCATGCCGGCATCGAGGCTCGCCTGCACGCGCTGGCCCTCGAAGAGTTCGCCCAGCATGCTGCCAAGCGGCGCGTTGTCGAGCAGCGCGCGCGGCGCGCGCCGGTGCGTGACCCAGCCGAACGCCAGCGCCGACAGCCAGCGCGCGCCCGACACGCCCGCGCGCAGCACGTCGGTACGGTAGACGTCGTCGGTGTGGATGCCATGCCAGAGTGCCGACAGGCTATCCGCGGCGGCCTGGAAGTCCGCCGCCTGGATCGCCAGTCCGGCGCCGTTGATGGCGCCTGCCGAGGTGCCGGCGATGATGCCGAACGGTATCGGCTCATGGCCATGCCCATGCTGTGCCGCGATGCGTGCCAATCCGCTGAGCACGCCGGCCTGGTAGGCCGCGCGCGCGCCGCCGCCCATCATGATCAGCGCGGTGGCGTTGCGTTGCACGCCGCCATGGTGCCGGTGGCGCGGCGGCGTGGCCTCATGGTGGGGGAAGCTGTCTCGATGCATGCGGCGGGCGGGGGCGGCTGGGGCTGGACGTCGGCGCGCTTATTCGTCGCCGTTGTCGGGTTTGGCTGCCTTGCCAGCGCCCGACGGCTTCTTGCGCGCGGCAGTGCCCTTGGCTGCGTCCTTCGTGGCCCCCTTCGGAGCGGTGCCACTCTTGCGCGCGGGGCCGGACGCGGACTTGTCCGTGCCAGCCGGCCTGGCGGCAGGCTTCTTGTCCGGCCTGTCGTTTGGCTTTTCGTCCGGTTTTGCCGCGGCGGGCGTACCGGTACCAAAGCCGCCCATGCCGAACGGGGCAATGCTGGCCGCGGCCGCGCTGCTCGCGATCTGGTTGAACTGCTGCTGCAGCATGTCCCACCACAGCGATGCGTTGGGCGGCAGCGCGTTGTCCCCGCTCTTGCCGGAGCCTGCCTGGGCCGAGGCATCGGCCTGCTCTGCGGATTCCGGCGCGGCTTGCGCAGATGCCGCTTCCTGCGCGGGCTTTTCGCCGGCGGCCAGTCGCTGCGGCGAGGGCGAGGGCGTGGCGCTGGGCGCGTTGGCGGCGCGTGCCACGCTTTCCATGGCGTTCTGCATGGTCTCCGGCGACAGGGCGTTGCCGAAGGTCTGCAGCGCGACCAGCGTGGCGCGCTGCACCTCCAGGCCCTGGATGGTCGTGCGCAGCAGGTTGGTGTTGAGCTGCAGCCAGCTTTCCACGGCCTTCAGGTCCTGGATGCGCTTGTCGAGGTCTTCGATATCCATGGGCGGCGTCATCGCCGCCTGCAGTCCGGGCATCAGGCCGCCCGCGCCGCTGCCCCACAGCTTGCGCATGAGCTCGAAGCCGTTGGTGAAATCGGGAATCTGTCCGAACATGTCGCGCGCTCCGTGATGGAGCCAGCCGCGCAGCAAGGGCGCCGCGGTCTGTCTCCGTCCGATCTGGTTGAACTACTTGAACTCAGGCGGCCGCTTCTGGCGCAGGCTCGCCATGCCTTCGTGCACGTCGGGGCCGGCAAAACCCATGAATTCGAGCGCCAGCGAGGAATCGAAGGCGGGGCCGGCCATGCGCAGCCAGTTGTTGAGGGCGTACTTGGTCCAGCGGATCGCCGTCTGCGAACCGGCCGCCAGCCGGTTGGCCACGTCGAACGCGCGCCCGACCAGTTCGTCCTCATCCACCGCCAGCGAGACCAGGCCGATCCGCTCGGCTTCCTCGCCGCTGACCGACTCGCACAGCATCAGATAGTACTTGGCCTTGGCCATTCCGCACAGCAGGGGCCACACGATCGCGGCATGGTCGCCGGCCGCCACGCCCAGGCGCGTGTGTCCGTCGACGATGCGCGCGGTCTTCGCCGCGATCGAGATATCGGCCAGCAGCCCGGCCACCAGCCCCGCGCCCACGGCCGGACCGTGCATGGCCGAGACCACCGGCTTGTCGCAGTTGATGACGTTGTAGACGAGGTCGCGCGCCTCGTGCCAGACACGCGTGCGCGTCTCGAAATCGTTGGCCATCTGCTCGACGAGGGACAGGTCGCCGCCGGCGGAAAAGCCCTTGCCCTCGCCGCGGATCAGCGCCACGCGTACCTCGGGGTCAGCCGAGACATCGCGCCAGATCTCGGCCAGCTCGCGATGCATATTGGCGTCCGCGGTGGCCAGCTTCTGGTTGGCGGATTGCGCCGCGCCCATGATGATTTCAAGGATCGGGCCATGCCGGCGCAGCGTGAGTGCGCGATAGCGTTCGTAGCGGGAAGAGGGCGGCGTGGGGGCTGGGGTCGGTGTCGTCATGGCAGGCCTGCGGAATGGAAAAAGGGCCGTGCCGGGTGCATGGGAATCAATTCACCAACCGGCCGGTCGGTAAATTATATGCACATCCGGCACGGCCCTGCCTGGCCCACGGTCTTGCGTTCAGGGCTGCGCCACGAGCTGGTCGATGGCGCCGAACACGGAGTGGCCCTGTGCGTCGAACATCTCGATCTTCACCGCGTCGCCGAACTTCATGAATTCGGTCGACGGCTTGCCGTCCTCGATGGTCTCCAGCATGCGCTTCTCGGCGATGCAGCAGTAGCCCTTCTTGCGGTCGACGTTGGAGATGGTGCCCGAGCCGACGATGCTGCCGGCGCGCACATTGCGCGTCTTGCAGATATGCGCGATGAGCTGGCCGAAGTCGAACACCATGTCGGTGCCGCAGTCGGGCTGGCCCACTTTCTTGCTGTTCCAGTGCACGGTCATCGGCAGGTGCACCTTGCGCTCGCGCCAGGCATCGCCGAGTTCATCGGGCGTGACCGCCACCGGCGAGAACGCCGTGGCCGGCTTGCTCTGGAAGAAGCCGAAGCCCTTGCCAAGCTCCGCCGGGATCAGGTTGCGCAGCGACACATCGTTGGCCAGCACCACCAGGCGGATGCCCTCGGCGGCCTGCGCGGGCGTGGCGCCCATCTTCACGTCGCCGGTGATGACGGCCACTTCGGCCTCGAAATCGATGCCGAAGGTTTCGCTGGCGCACACGATGTCGTCGTACGGGCCCAGGAAATCGTCGGAGCCGCCCTGGTACATCAGCGGATCGGTCCAGAACTCGGGCGGCATCTCGGCGCCGCGCGCCTTGCGCACGAGTTCCACGTGATTGACGTAGGCCGAGCCGTCGGCCCACTGGTAGGCGCGCGGCAGCGGCGCCATGCAGTGCTTCGGATCGAACGGGAACGGGTGGCGCGCGCGGCCCGCATTGAGGGCGTCGTACAGGTCCTGCAGTTGCGGCGCATAGAAGGCCCAGTCGTCCAGCACGGTCTGCAGGCGGCCGGCGACATCGGCGGCGTAGTGGGCGGTCTTCAGGTCGCGCGAGACGACCACCAGCTGGCCGTCGCGCGAGCCATCCTTGAGGGTGGCGAGTTTCATGATTGCTTGTCAGAAATGCATTGGCCTGCGAAAGCGGGAAATCTGCCTGCCAGGCGTAGCGAGCGATTGCCAGGTGGTACCGCCCGCAGCGCAGGAACCGGAACGTACCTGTGGGTACGTGAGGATTCCGAGCAGCGGACGGTGCCGCATGGCGACCGCGCAGTAGCCTGGCGGGCAGATTTCTAGTCTACCGTGATGCCCTTGGCCTTGATCAGCTTGCCCCAGCGCTCCGCCTCGGCGTGCGCGTATTGCGCGAACTCTTCCGGCGTGCTCGAAACCGGCTCCACGCCGACGCCTTCCATGCGCTTCTGCACCTCGGGGCTCTTCAGGGCCTTGACCAGTTCGGCGTTGAGCCGGGTCACGACGGGCCTGGGCGTGCCGGCGGGCGCCACCACCCCCTGCCACGCATACGCCTCGAAGCCGGCGACGCCGCCTTCGGCCACGGTCGGCACATTGGGCAGCACGGCCAGGCGCCTGGGCGTGGCCACGCCGATGGCGCGCAGCTTGCCGGCGGCCACGTTCTGCTGGCCCGACGCCAGGTCCACGAACATCAGGTCCACCTGGCCGGCCAGCAGGTCCTGCACGGCCGGCGCGGCGCCCTTGTAGGGCACGTGGGTCATCTTGATGTGGGCCTGGTCCATGAACAGTTCCATCGCCAGGTGGTGCGGGCTGCCTGGGCCCGGCGAGGCGAAGTTGACCTTGCCGGGGTTCTTCTGCGCGTACTCGATGACTTCCTTGAGCGTCTTGGCCGGGAAGTTCGGCGCGGCCACCAGCACCAGCGGGAAGCGCGCCACCATGCCAACGTGGACGAAATCCTTCTCGGCGTTGTAGGGAAGCTTCTTGTACAGCGACGGATTGGCGGCCAGCGTGGCCGTGTCGGCAGTCAGGACCGTGTAGCCGTCCGGCTTGGCGTGGGCGACGGCATCGGCGCCGACGATGGTCGCCGCGCCCGGACGGTTGTCGACCACCACCTGCTTGCCCAGTGCCGGCGAAATAGCCTGGCCCAGCGTACGCGCCACCACGTCGGTGCCGCCGCCGGCCGGGTAGGGCACGACCCAGCGGATCGGCTGCGACGGCCATGCGTCCGCCGCACTGGCGGGCGCTGCGGCGCCCAGCGAGAGCGCAGCGGTGGCGGCGAAGGCGGCAAGGGAGCAGCAGGCGGCGCGCAGCGCGGCGCGCGAGGGGCGGAAGGGCGTCATCGGTTGTCTCCGTCGGGTGTTCTCAGCCCGGCTTGGCGTGCGGCGCCGCGATCCGTGGCGCACCGGGTCTGTCGCGAAAGGAAAGTCTACTCACCGTTTAAAAATTGGTAAATCGATTTCGCTATAGTAAATTTACGTAGGGAATTTGCCGGAGCCCCTGTGCCCGCGGCGGCGAATACCCCACAATCCTCCTGTTCTTCCCGACTGACTCCACTCACGGTGCCCAACGCTCGCCGCGCATGACCGAACTTGACGAAGACGACACCAAGCTGCGCTCCGGTATCCAGTCCATCGAGGTAGGTTTCAAGCTGCTGCAGGCGCTGGCGGCTTCGCCGCGCGCGATGATGCTGCGCGACCTTGCCGCCGCCGCCGAGATGAACCCGGCCAAGGCGCACCGCTACCTGGTCAGCTTCCTGCGCCTCGGTGCGGTGGCGCAGGACCCGGTGAGCGGGCGCTATGACCTGGGGCCGTTCGCCCTGCAGCTCGGGCTGGCCGGCCTGAACCGGCTGGATCCGGTCAAGAAGGCGCGGCCGATCCTGTCGCAGCTGCGCGACGAGATCGACCTGACCGCGGGCATCGCCGTGTGGGGCAACCACGGACCCACCATCGTGCACTGGGAGGAATCGAGCCATCCGGTCACCGTCAGCCTGCGGCTCGGCGACGTGATGCCGATGCTGAATTCCGCCACCGGCCGCCTGTACGGCGCCTACCTGTCGCGCAAGCAGACCCAGCCGCTGATCGAGCGCGAACTGGCCGCGCGCGGGCAGGACGACGTGCCCGACATTCCGGCCAGCCCCGCCGACTACGACGCCATCTGCGCCGACGTGCGCGCGCATGGCGCGGCGCGCACGCGCGGCGGCGTGCTGCCGGGCATCAATGCGTTCTCGATGCCGGTATTCGACGCCAATGGCCACCTGGCCATGGGTCTGATCGTGCTGGGCGCGCAAAGCATATTCGATGCAGAATGGGGTGGTACGGTCGATCGCCGTGTGCGTGAGATCGCCCAACAGCTTTCATCGGAGCTCGGCTATCTTGGCGCCGCCCAAACGTCCGGACGGACCGGCAACTCCTGAAACTCCCGATACCCGCGCCGGCACCGGTGCGGACCCGCGCGTGTGGCGACGGCGGCGCTGGATCCTCGTCATCTTGCTGGTGCTGCTCGTGCACATGCTCGCCGTGATTGGCTTCCTGCGCATGCCCGGCCCGCTGATTCCGCTCGATGTGAGCGAAACGCCGGCACTCGAGGCGGTGCTTCTGCCGCCGCCGAAACCCGTGCGCCCACCCCCCGCCGTGCTCCAGCCCACGCCCAAGCCGCGCCCGGCCCCACCGCGACCCGCACCGAAAGCGGCTGAAACGCCGCCCGAGCCCCCAGCGCCGTCCGTGGCGACATCCGAACACGGCGCCACCGAAACCGTTACCGGCCCTGGCGGCAGCGGAACCGCGCCGGCCGCCGCCCCGGCGCCTGCCCCGCCTGCGCCGCCGGCGCCGGCCGGTCCACCCGCGCAGGACGCCGAGAAGTACGTGGCGCCCCCGTCGGCCACCATGCACTACGCGAGCTTCGTCAATGGCGTGCAGAACCCGGACGGGCTGATCCGCTGGGAGCAGGATGGCAGGCACTATCGCCTGTCGGTCGAGACGCGCGTGCTGTGGTTTCGCTTTGCGTTCCACAGCAGCGGCGCCATGACCGAGAACGGCCTGCTGCCGGAGCGCTACGAGGAGAACCGTCGCGGCAAGTCCGAGGCCGCCCGCTTCGACCAGGCCGCGGGCACCGTGGCGTTCTCGCCAGGCACGCAGGCGGCCCTGCCGCCTGGCGCGCAGGACCGGTTCAGTGTCTTCCTGCAACTGGTCGGGCGGGTACGCGGCAATCCGCAGCGTTACGCGTCGCCGGGCGTCACCGAAACCTTCCAGGTGGCCGATACGCGCGACATGCAACCGATGCAGGTGCAGTATGTTGGAGATGAGGAGATCGATACTGGCCGCGGCATGATACGCGCCAAGCACTTTGTGCGGCTCCAGCGGCACGCCGGCGACCGGCGGCGCGTCGAAATCTGGCTGGCGCAATCGCTTGGCTGGATGCCGGTGAGGCTGCGCCAGACCGAGCCGGACGGTACGCAGATCGACCTCGTCTACCGCAATACCGAGGGCCAGTAACAGGGCCAGTCACGGCGGGCGCGCGGCGCTGCCCGCGTTCACCCGCCAACCCTTCAAGGAGTTTCGCCATGACCGCCAGCACCGCAGCCACCGCTCCCGGCGAGACCCACCGCATCCGCGCCGACGGCGTCGACCTGCACGTCCGCGTGGACGGCGCCGATGGCCCATGGGTGATCCTTGCCCATGCGCTGGGCGCCAACCATACGCTCTGGGATGCCACCGCACGCCACCTGTCCGCGCGCTTTCGCGTGGTGCGGCCGGACATGCGCGGGCACGGCAACAGCGATGCCCCGGTCGGGCCCTACACCATGGTGCGCCTGGCCGACGACGTGGCGGCAATCATGGACGCGCTGCAGATCCCGCAGGCGCATTTCTGCGGCATCTCGGTGGGCGGCATGATCGGCCAGACGCTGGGCGTGCGCCATGCCGAGCGTCTGCACTCCCTGACGCTGGCGGCCACCATCAGCCACACGCCGCTCGATGCGCACCCGATGTGGCACAACCGCATCGGGCAGGTCGAAGCGCATGGCATGTCCGGCCTGGTCGATGCCACGCTGGAGCGCTGGCTGACCGAGCCGTACCGCCACGCGCATGGGGACGAGGTCGCGCGCATCCGCGCCATGCTCATGGCCACGCCGGTGCGCGGCTATGTCGGCGTGGGGCAGGCCATCATGGCGTTCGACGCGAGAAGCGCGCTGTCCCGCATCCACTGCCCGACGCTGCTGGTCGCGGGCGAGCACGACCAGGGCGCGACGGTGGCGATGGCGCAGTCCATTGCCGCAGCCATTCCCGGCTCGCGGCTGGAAGTCTTGCCGGCGGCGCATCTGGTGTCGATAGAGCAGGCGGACGGCTTTCACGCTGCTCTGGATTCCTTTCTTGGCCACGCCGCATGCGGTGGCCAATGCGACGTTCCATAACGCACAACGCAGTGGTGCCCTATTCTCAAGAAACTTGTTGATGTTGCCGTTGCCCAACTTATAAAGGCAGCAAACGTTGTATCCGTACGGCGGCCCGCACGCAAAACTTGAAATTGCCGTGGCCGCCCCTAGCTTGGAGGTAAGAACGCGGCGCCCCGCTCAATGGCAACAATGAAAAGGCCGGCCGTCCAACCATGACGCGAGGAGGTGTGCCATGCAAATGATCTACAACAGCGACAACTACTGCATCGTGGAGTTTGGCGTGGATGTCGAGCAAGCGCCTCTCGAATTCGGTGGTTATGAAATCGTCGACAAGAACATGAAGCGCGAAATTTTCCTCGGCGGCAAGCTGGCCGAGAACTTCCGGGCCGACGTGCAGCGGTTGATCGAGAGCGAGCCGTCGGTGGAAGAGGTGGATGACTTTCTCGGAAAGTTCGATACGGTCATGACGCATCCGCTGGTGATGCATTGAACGGATTGTCAGGTCTGGTATGTGACAACGCCCGCGATGACGCGGGCGTTGTTGTTTTTTGAAGAGGCTTTCGAGAGGGTCAGTATTGCTCCCACCCCAACCCCTCATGCCTCCAGCCGTTCACCGTATTCCGATGCCGCTGCGCATCGAGATCCCCTTCGAATCCGTGCAGCACGTTATAGACACTGGAAAAGCCCGCCCCTTCGAGCGCACGCGCCGCGGCCGTGGAGCGATTGCCGCTGCGGCAGATCAGCAGCACGGGCCGCCCTGAAACATGCCCCGCCAGTTTTTTCACGACCTGCACGAAATGGGGATTCACTTCCCAGTCCGGCCCGTCGTTCCAGGGCACGTTGTGCGCGCCCTTGGGGTGGCCGACGAACAGGTACTCCATTTCGCTGCGGCAATCGATGAACAGCGTGTCGGGTGATTCCAGCAGCAGTTTCTGGGCGTCGGTGGGGCTGAGATGTTCCATGGCAGGGCGGCGGAGCCGGCAGGAATGCCGGCGATGGTGATCCGATGGTGATCCGATGGTGACCATTACGCCTCTCAGTGTAGGTCCGCACCCCGCGCACAGGCAACCTCGGGCCACCGCAAGGCCTTGATGCACCTGATAAAATCGCCCTCTTGACTCCTTGTCCCGCCTTTTCATCTTCCCCGCCATGAGTGCCCCTGACCAACCCTACGTGCGTCCCTATACCCGGGCTGCCAACCTGCCCCGGCTGCTGCGCGAGCGCATCCTGATCCTGGACGGCGCCATGGGCACCATGATCCAGCGCTACAAGCTCACTGAAGCCGACTACCGCGGCGAGCGGTTCGCGGAACACAAGGTGGATGTGAAGGGCAACAACGAACTGCTGCTGCTCACGCGCCCGCAGGTCATCAGCGAGATCCACGAGCAGTATCTCGCCGCCGGCGCGGACATCATCGAGACCAATACCTTCGGTGCCACCAGCGTGGCGCAGGAAGACTACAAGATGGCCGGCCTCGCGTACGAGATGAACGTCGAGGCGGCCAGGCTCGCGCGCGCGGCCTGCGACAAGTACAGCACGCCCGACAAGCCGCGCTTCGTCGCCGGCGCGTTCGGGCCGACGCCGAAGACCGCGAGCATCTCGCCCGATGTGAATGACCCGGGCGCGCGCAATATCACCTTCGAGGAACTGCGCGAGTCCTACTACGAGCAGGGCAAGGGTTTGCTCGAAGGCGGCGCCGACGTGTTCCTGGTGGAAACCATCTTCGATACGCTGAACGCCAAGGCCGCGCTGTTCGCGATCGACCAGCTGTTCGAGGACACCGGCGAGCGCGTGCCCGTGATGATCTCCGGCACCGTGACCGATGCATCGGGCCGCATCCTCTCGGGCCAGACCGTGGAAGCATTCTGGAACAGCCTGCGCCACGTGAGGCCCGTCACCTTCGGCCTGAACTGCGCGCTGGGCGCGACGCTGATGCGCCCGTATATCGCCGAGCTGGCCAAGGTGTGCGACGTGGCGATTTCCTGCTACCCGAACGCCGGCCTGCCCAACCCGATGAGCGACACCGGCTTTGACGAAACGCCGGAAGTCACCTCGTCGCTGGTGGAGGAGTTTGCCGCCTCCGGCCTGGTGAACCTGGTGGGCGGCTGCTGCGGCACCACGCCCGAACACATTGCCGCGATCGCCCAGCGCGTGGCCAACAAGACCCCGCGCACCTGGCCGGGCCAGTACAGCGAAGCCGCCTGAGCCAGCGAGAAGAACACATGAGCACGAACCAATTGCCCCCGCGCCCGATGCGCCTGTCCGGCCTGGAGCCGTTCGCGATCGACGACGACACGCTCTTCGTCAACGTCGGCGAACGTACCAACGTGACCGGCTCGAAGGCCTTCGCCCGCATGATCCTGAACGGCCAGTTCGACGAGGCGCTGGCCGTGGCCCGCCAGCAGGTCGAGAACGGCGCGCAGATCATCGACATCAACATGGATGAGGCGATGCTGGATTCAAAAGCGGCAATGGTCCGCTTCCTGAACCTGATCGCGTCCGAGCCCGACATCGCGCGCGTGCCGATCATGATCGACTCCTCCAAGTGGGAAGTGATCGAGGCCGGCCTGCAATGCGTGCAGGGCAAGCCGGTGGTGAACTCGATCTCGCTGAAGGAAGGCGAGGAACAGTTCCGCCACCATGCCGAGCTGATCCGCCGCTACGGTGCCGCCGCCGTGGTGATGGCCTTCGACGAGAAGGGCCAGGCCGACACGTTCGCGCGCAAGACCGAGATCTGCAAGCGCAGCTATGACTTCCTGGTGAACGAAGTCGGCTTCCCGCCCGAGGACATCATCTTCGACCCGAACATCTTCGCGGTGGCCACGGGGATCGAGGAACACAACAACTACGCAGTGGACTTCATCAATGCCACGCGCTGGATCAAGCAGAACCTGCCGTACGCCAAGGTGAGCGGCGGCGTGTCGAACGTGTCGTTTTCGTTCCGCGGCAACGACCTGGTGCGCGAGGCGATCCACACCGTGTTCCTGTACCACGCCATCGAGGCGGGCATGGACATGGGCATCGTCAACGCCGGGCAGCTCGGCGTGTACGACCAGCTCGACCCCGAACTGCGCGAGCGCGTGGAAGACGTGGTGCTCAACCGCCGCGACGACGCCACCGACCGCCTGCTGGAAATCGCCGACCGCTTCAAGGGCGGTGGTGCCAGGAAGGAAGAGAACCTCGCCTGGCGCGGCACGCCGGAGCAGCCGCTGCCGGTGGCCCAGCGCCTGGCGCACGCGCTGGTGCATGGCATCACCAATTTCATCGTCGATGACACGGAAGAGGCGCGCCAGGAAATCGCCGCGCGCGGCGGACGTCCGATCGAGGTGATCGAAGGCCCGCTGATGGACGGCATGAATATCGTCGGCGACCTGTTCGGCGCGGGCAAGATGTTCCTGCCGCAAGTGGTCAAAAGCGCGCGCGTGATGAAGCAGGCGGTGGCCCACCTGCTGCCTTTCATCGAAGAGGAAAAGCGCCGGCTGGCCGACGCCGGAGGCGACGTGCGCTCGCGCGGCAAGATCGTCATCGCCACCGTCAAGGGCGACGTGCACGACATCGGCAAGAACATCGTGTCGGTGGTGCTCCAGTGCAATAACTTCGAAGTGGTCAACATGGGCGTGATGGTCCCGTGCAACGAGATCCTGGCCAAGGCCAAGGTCGAGGGTGCGGACATCGTCGGCCTGTCGGGGCTGATCACGCCGTCGCTGGAGGAAATGGCCTATGTGGCGTCGGAAATGCAGCGCGACGACTACTTCCGCGTGAAGAAGATCCCGCTGCTGATCGGCGGCGCCACGACATCGCGCGTGCATACGGCGGTGAAGATCGCGCCGAACTACGAAGGCCCGGTGGTGTACGTGCCGGATGCCTCGCGCTCGGTCAGCGTGGCGTCGAGCCTGCTGTCGGACGAGGGCGCGACCAAGTACCTGGATGATCTGAAGACCGACTACGACCGCATCCGCGCGCAGCACGCCAGCAAGAAGGCCACGCCGATGGTGACGCTGGCTGAAGCCCGCGCCAACAAGACGCCGATCGACTGGAGCGGCTACGTGCCGCCGAAGCCGAAGTTCATCGGCCGGCGCGTGTTCCGCAACTACGACCTGGCGGAGCTGGCCAATTTCATCGACTGGGGTCCGTTCTTCCAGACCTGGGACCTGGCCGGCAAATTCCCGGACATCCTCAATGACGAGATCGTCGGCGAGTCCGCGCGCCGTGTGTTCTCGGACGGCAAGAGCATGCTGTCGCGCGCGATCCAGGGCCGCTGGCTGACCGCCAACGGCGTGATGGCGCTGCTGCCGGCCAATGCCGTCAACGATGACGATATCGAGATCTATACCGACGAGACCCGCAGCAAGGTCGCGCTGACCTGGCACAACGTGCGCCAGCAGAGCGAGCGCCCCGTGGTCGATGGCGTGCGCCGCCCGAATCGCTGCCTGTCGGATTTCATCGCGCCGAAGTCTTCGGGCGTGGCCGACTATATCGGCCTGTTCGCGGTCACGGCCGGCATCGGCGTCGACAAGAAGGAAGCGCAGTTCGAGGCGGACCACGACGACTACAGCGCCATCATGCTCAAGGCGCTGGCCGACCGTCTTGCGGAGGCCTTTGCCGAATGCCTGCACGAGCGCGTGCGCAAGGACCTGTGGGGCTACGACGCGGCGGAGCAGTTGTCCAACGACGACCTGATTGCCGAGAAGTACCGCGGCATCCGTCCGGCGCCCGGCTACCCGGCCTGCCCCGAGCACACCGTCAAGGGACCGATGTTCAGCTTCCTCGACGCAACGGACATCGGCATGGGCATTACCGAGTCGCTGGCGATGACGCCGGCCGCTTCGGTCAGCGGCTTTTACCTGTCGCACCCGGACTCGACCTACTTCACGATCGGCAAGATCGGCCAGGACCAGCTCGACGACATGGCGGCCCGCCGCCACGAGGACCGCAACGCGGTGGCGCGCGCACTGGCGCCCAACCTGTAACCGCATGCATCGCGCGGGCACCGCGAACGTGCGGTGCCCGGAGCGCGCAGGTCGTTGATGCGGCAGGAAATCCGCCTTGCATCGCAGCATTCACGTGCCGGAGGCGGCGTTCGCGCCGCTTCACAACTCCTTACACTGCTTTGCAATCGCTCACAGACCGGGGGCGGATGCATCCCTAGACTTGGCTCCAAGTTCACGTGAACAACAGCGTGGCTGCCGCAGCGAATGTTTCGCCGCGGATCACCTGAAAGGAGCCTTTCCATGAAGAAACTGCTGATCTCCCTGTCCGCCCTGTCGATCGCTGCTGCTTCGTCGCTTGCCATGGCGCAAGGCACTGGTACCACCACGGGCAACCCCGGCGTGAGGGCCGACGTCGGTGCCGCCGTGAATGCGCCGGCCCCGGCTGCCGGCGGCGCGCAAGCGGGTGTGGGTGCGTCGACTTCGCTGGACAAGGGCGCGGCGGCCACCTCGGCCGACATGGGCGGCGCGGCCAGCACCGATGCCGGTGCCAAGGCCAAGAGCAAGCACAGCGCAAAGTCGCACAAGAAGGACAAGGCTGACGCCACCATGGGCGCAAGCGCAGGTGCCGAAGCAGGCGCCAAGGCCCAGTAAGCAGTCAGCGCGGGCCGGCCCGGCCGGCCCTGCGCATCGGCCCCTGGCCGGTGCGGCCTCATGTGACGCAGCAAAGCGGGACGGACCTCCAGCCGTCCCGCTTTGCTTTTGTGCGGCCAGTTGTCACGGCTGCCGTGCGGGCGGCGCGCATCCGCTTTCCCCCACGACCCGCGCCGCTATTGCCGCGCCACCGGCCCAAGGCGCCATGTCAGCCTGACACCGACAGCCTGCGGCTCCCCCCGGCACTACAATGCATAGACAGCAAGCGGTTCCGCCTGCACGCATGTATTGGCGAAAGCCCCACCAGTGGAGCGCATGATGATCCGCGTCCTGATCGCCGATGATCACGAGATTGTTCGCGCAGGGCTGCGCCAGTTCCTCTCCGATGAGCCCGACATCCAGGTGACGGGCGAGGCCGGCAGTGGCGATCAAGTCATGGCGCAGTTGCGCGAAGGCGAGTTCGATGTGCTGGTGCTCGACATCTCGATGCCCGAACGCAATGGCATCGACGTACTCAAGCTGATTCGCCAGCGCAAGCCGGACCTGCCCGTGCTGATCCTTTCGACCTATCCCGAAGACCAGTACGCGATCAACCTGATTCGCGCGGGGGCTTCGGGCTATCTCACCAAGGAAAGCGCTCCGGAAGACCTGGTCAAGGCCATCCGCACCGTGGCGCAGGGCCGCCGCTATGTCAGCGCGGCCGTGGCGGACCTGCTGATCGGCGGTCTGGACAAGCCGACCGAGCAGCCGGTGCACCGGATGTTGTCCGAGCGTGAATTCCAGATTTTTTGCAAGCTGTCGCGCGGCCAGTCGGTATCGGTGATCGCGGACGAGCTCTTCCTGAGCGTGAAGACCGTCAGTACTTACCGTTCGCGCATCCTGGAGAAAATGGGCATGAAGACCAACGCGGATCTGACTTACTACGCCATCAAGAACGGACTGGTCGAATAGTGACTGGCACATCCCGCTGCGCAGACCGCACGGCGCGCCGGGGCAACCACACCACCGGACGCAGTTGAAGAATGTCGGAGCAGGCTTCGAACCCCTCGTACCGGGCACTACGCGTTCTGCTGATAGAAGATTCGGCAGTGCTGCGCGGCATGCTCCTTGAGTACCTGAGCGACTTCCAGTATGTGCTGAGCGTCGACTGGGCCGATACCGAGGCCATGGCACTGCGCATGCTCACCAACGGCCAGCCCTATGACGTGGTCATCGTCGACCTGCAACTGCGCCAGGGCAATGGCATCAATGTGCTAAACGCCATGAAGAGCAAGGGCTTGCCGGGCATGCGCATCGTGTACACCAACCACGCGCAGGTCCCCATGTACCGGCGCCAGTGCGCCGAGGCCGGGGCCGACTATTTCTTCGACAAGTCGCTCGAACTCGAGCAGGTGTTCCGTGTGATCGAGGAACACGCTGCGGGCGCGGCCTGAGCCGTTCCCCAAGGCGTCCCGCCGTCCTCGCCCCCGCCCCCGCCGTCATCGCCGCCGCTCTCGCCGCCGTCCTCGCTATTCCGGCTGGGCTTCGGCCGGCTCGTCCGCCGGCGCCAGCACCGACGCGGTGAGAGGCACCTCCACGCAAATGCTCACGCCGGCATTGGGCGACGACACGATCTCCATGTTGCCTCCGAGCGCCGCCACGCGCTGCTCCATGCCAAGCAGGCCATGGTGTCCGGCCGTGCTGCCGGCATCGAAATCGGGCGGCAGGCCCTTGCCATCGTCGTGGATCGTCAGCGTGAGCTGCGTCTCGGTGTGGCCCAGCGACAGGCGGACATGGGTTGCCTCGGAATATTTGCTGGCATTGGTGAAGGATTCCTGGGCGATGCGATACAGCGCAATCGCGGCCTCGTCGCGCAGGCGCGGCAGGTCGTCGGGGATGCTGACTTCGGACTCCCAGTGATTGCGCCCCGCGACGTCCTCGACGAGCTGGCACAGCGCCGCACGCAGGCCCAGGTTGAGCAGCACGGTCGGTCGCAGGTCTTCGATCAGGCGGCGCTTGATCTGGATGCCCTGGTCCACGTGGAGCATCACGCGGGTCAGTTTGTCCGCGGCTTCCGGGTGGCTTTCCTGCACGCGCCGGCGGACCCAGTGCAGGTCCAGCTTGATGGCGGTGAGGATGGCGCCCAGCTCGTCGTGCAGTTCGCGCGCGAGGCGCGTCTTCTCGTCTTCCGTCACGCGCTGCAGGTGGCCGGCGAGCGCCGATAGCTGGCGCGTGCGCGCGCGCACCTTGCGGTCCAGCCGGAGACCTTCCTCTTCAGCCTGCGAGCGCGCCACTTCCGACAGGGCCAGGCGCTTGGCGTGGCCCAGTCCCACGGCGATCAGCAGCACGATATTGATGGCGGTCAGCAGGCCGATACCGTAGCGCGACAACTGCACGTCGCGCTCGGCGCCCTCCAGCCGATGGGCGACGGTTTCGGCTTCGCGCGCCTGCAGCGCGTCCAGGCCACGGCGTGCGTTGTCCATGGTCTGCTTGCCGTAGTCGGTGCGCACCAGGTCCAGCGCCACGCTCAGGTCGCGCTTGCCGTACAGCAGCGTCAGCGCCATTTCGTTGAGCTTGCTGCTGATCTGCTTGGAGGTCTCGCCGAACAGCTTGAGGCCTTCAGGATCGCTGGCGTAGTCCGCGCGGATGCGCGTCATCAGTCCGTTGATGCGCGGCAGGGCCTGGTAGTAGGGGTCCAGGTAGCTGTCCTTGCCGGTCAGCAGAAAGCCGCGCTGGCCGGCCTCGGCATTGACCAGTTCGCCGTTGAGCGCGGCAAGCTGCGTCTGCACGCGCTGCGAGTGGATGACATCGTTGTAGCTCTCGCGCAGGCGGATGTTGCCGGTCTCGGAGGCGACCAGAACCGCCACGGTCAGCAGGATGCCGCCGGCGAGCAGCAGGGTTTGGGGCAGGAAGGACTGCTTGAACATGAGGCAATTCCTCGGTGGGGCGCATGCCGCCGGGATGCGGCCATGGGATCACATCATCAGGGCGGGGTCAACCTGCGGCTGTGGCCCCGGCCACGTCCCGCAGTACCTTCGCGATGCCGTGCGTGCCGCCGCGGACCGCACTGTAGGACTTGGCTGACAGTGGAATCGGTCCGCCTTCGGTGTCAGTGCCGGGGACGGCTTCCTACGATGAGGCTATGAACTTGCTCGTCACCGCGCAAGCCCCAACCGGCGATCCGGCCCGTAGGCGGGCACGCTTCGCCACCATCGGGAGTTCAGTCATGCTGCAATATGCACTCGTCTTTTTCGTTATCGCGCTGATCGCCGCGGTGTTCGGCTTTGGCGGTATTGCCGCCGGCGCCGTGGAGATTGCCAAGATCCTGTTCTTCATCTTCCTGATCGTGGCCCTGGTTGCCGCCGTGATGGGGCTGGTGCGCAGGCGATGACGCGTACCCCGCGTTCCGAACCGTGCCCTGAGACCTGGGAGTAGCCCTATGCTGACGCAGAACCCGAAAGTCCGGAAGGAAATCACCCATCTTGCCGACAGCGCCGACAGCACCATTCGCCGGATCCGGCACGCGGCGCGCGACACGCGCGAAGCCGCCGGCCCCATCTCGGATGAAGTGAAGGCCCTGATCGCCCAGCTTCAGCACACGATCGAGGTGCTGGCAGCGGAAGGATCCGAGCAGAGCCTGAGCGCCGGCCGCCGCCTGCGCGAACGGGCCAGCGAAATGACCGACCGCCTGCGCGCGCAGGCCGGTGACAGCGTCACGCAGGTTCGCGAACGCATGGACGGTGCGGTCGTGCAGGCGCAGCAGCGTGTGGCCGAGTCCCCGCTCAAGGCAGTCGGCCTGGCCGCCGCGATCGGTGCGCTGATCGGGCTGTTGCTGGCAACGCGTAATCGGGAGTCGCGGGAGTAGCTCGCTGCGGCCGTCCGCGGGCAGGCGCGACGGCCGGTGGCAACGTTCCCCCCTTGTCCGGAAGACATCCACGTTCCGGAAGCCTGGCTCCCCTGAGGCGGCGCCAGGCGCTTTTTTTGTCTTTGTTTGCCGGCACAGCCGGCGAGTCACCAGATGGCGCTTGGGCCGTGGCCCGGAAACACGAACGCCGAGCCGCGCGTCGCGCGGTCGAAGGCGTTCCTGCGATGTCGCTCGATGTCGCTTCCAGTAGGGCCCGGCAGGAATCCGGGTTCGCTCATCCGACCCGGCCAGCCGCGGGCCTGACTGCCGTCAGACGCCCCAGAGCACATCCACCCCTTCCCGCTGCGAGGCCCGCAGCATATCGAGGAACGGGTAGGCGCGCTGGCCGAGGTGCAGCGGCTCGTCCTCTTCGTCCTGCTTGGACTCAATGACGGAGGCTTCCGCGGGGTGATTGCGCTTGGCATCGCTCACAGCGGCTTCCAGCTTCTGGATCGCGCGTGGCATCTCTTCCGTGGTGATCACCCCCCGCTCTCCGAGATGCTTGCCGATAATGCCCAGGAGCGTCATTGCCAGATCCCTCATCATGATCAGGTCCTGCGCGGCGTGGGATTTGAAGGTGATCAGCATGATGTTGTTTCCTTTTACGGACATGCATGGCGCGGTCTCCCGGGGGCGGGAGCGGCCGCGCGGATTGTGGCTCTTGCGAGCCGCGCGCATGATGTCAGCATAGCACCTGATAAAATTCCGCGTTTCCGAATTCCATTGCCGGTCACGCGGCGCGGCGTTCACATGCGCGCCACTTCGCGGCGCCTTGCCCGTGGCTTTTCGCCGGCATAGCCGGCCGGCACCCGGGCGCGTCGCGCCGCCTGCCAGACTACTGCCCATCAGGGCTTTGACATCCATGCTGCCTGTTCAGACCTCCAATCTTGCCGCTGCGTTCACTGAAGCGGTGCGCGCGCTTGCTCCGGCCGACGCGGCCCTGCCGGCCGTGACCTTCGAGCGGCCCAAGGCCGCCGCCCACGGCGACCTGGCCTGCAACATCGCCATGCAGGTGGCGCGCGCGCTCAAGAGCAATCCGCGCGAGCTGGCCCAGCGCATCGTGGCGGCGGTCCAGGCCGATCCGCGCGCGGCCGGCCTGGTCGCGGCCATGGAAATCGCCGGCCCGGGCTTCATCAACCTGCGCCTGACGCCGGCGGCCAAGGCCGACGTGCTGCGCGCGGTGCTGAACGAGGGCGACCACTACGGTGCACAGGAGCGCGGGATGCACGGCCACGTTCTGGTCGAGTTCGTCTCGGCCAACCCGACCGGCCCGCTGCACGTCGGCCACGGCCGCCAGGCCGCGCTCGGCGACGCGCTCGCCAACCTGCTGTCCTGGCAGGGTTACGACGTGCACCGCGAGTTCTACTACAATGACGCCGGCGTGCAGATCCAGAATCTGGCCGTGTCGGTCCAGGCCCGTGCGCGCGGCTTCAAGCCCGGCGACGCCAACTGGCCGGAAGCCGCCTATAACGGCGACTACATCGCCGACATCGCAGCCGACTTCCTGGCCGGCAAGACCACGAGCGCCTCCGACGGCGAGCCCGTGACCGCTTCGGGCAACCCCGAGGATCTCGATTCGATCCGCAAGTTCGCGGTGACCTACCTGCGCAACGAGCAGGACATCGATCTGCAGGCCTTCGGCGTCAAGTTCGACCGCTACTACCTGGAGTCGTCGCTGTACACCGACGGCCGCGTGGAAGCCGCCGTGCAGGCGCTGGTCGGCAAGGGCAAGACCTACGAAAGCGAAGGCGCGCTGTGGCTGCGCACCACCGACGACGGCGACGACAAGGACCGGGTCATGAAGAAGACCGACGGTACCTATACCTACTTCGTGCCGGACGTGGCCTACCACACCACCAAGTGGGAGCGCGGCTTCACCAAGGTCATCAACGTACAGGGCAGCGACCACCACGGCACCATCGCGCGCGTGCGCGCCGGCCTGCAGGGCCTGGACATCGGCATTCCCAGGGGCTACCCCGACTACGTGCTGCACAAGATGGTCACCGTGATGAAGAACGGCGAGGAGGTGAAGATCTCCAAGCGCGCCGGCTCCTACGTGACCGTGCGAGACCTGATCGAATGGTCCAACGGCCAGGATGACACCTGCGAAACCATCCGCGGCTGCCTGGACGCCGGCGTGGCCGACTGGCCCGCGCACTTCACGCGCGGGCGCGACGCGGTGCGCTTCTTCCTGCTGTCGCGCAAGGCCGACACCGAGTTCGTGTTCGACGTGGACCTGGCGCTCAAGCAGAACGACGAGAACCCGGTGTACTACGTGCAGTACGCCCATGCGCGCATCTGCTCGATCTTTGAATCGTGGGGCGGCGCGGAGTGGGAAAGCCGCCTGGCCGAACTGGCCGGCACCGACCTGGCCGCCGTCACCGGCGCCGACGCCAGCCCGCAGGCGCTCGTCCTGGGCCAGCGTCTGGCCGAGTTCCCCGAGATGCTGGCCGCCGCCGCAAGCGAACTGGCGCCACACGCGGTCGCGTTCTACCTGCGCGACCTGGCGGGCGATTTCCATGCGTTCTACAACGCCGACCGCGTGCTGGTCGACGACGAGCCGGTCAAGCGCGCGCGCCTGGCGCTGCTGGCGGCAACGCGCCAGGTGTTGCGCAATGGCCTGGCGGTCATCGGCGTCTCGGCGCCGCGCCGCATGTAAGTCACGGTGCGTACGCAGGACCAGGGCGGCGCGGGCAGGGCCGCCCCGCGCTGCGGCCGGTGCCTGCGCCGGCGGCGCTGGCACTATAATCTCCCGGCAACACCTAAGAGGACTTATGCAACAGCAACGCAAGCGCGATGCGCGTAGTGCCCGCCGCAGCCAGCAGCGCGGTGGAACGTTCCTGGGCCTGGTGCTCGGGCTGATCGTCGGGCTGGCCATTGCCGTGGTCGTCGCCCTGTACATCACCAAGTCGCCGGCGCCATTCCAGCAGAAGAACGCGCCGCGGCCGAGCGAGCCGGGCAATGTGGCCAGCACCCTGCCCAGCCCCACGCAGTCGCAATCCCAGCAGGAAGCCCCGGCCGACCCGAACAAGCCGCTGTGGAGCAAGACCCCGGCCAAGCCGGTCGGCCAGCCCGCGCCCGAGGCGCAGTCGCAGCAGCCGGCACCCGATAGCCGCAATGGCGATCGGCAGCCGCCGGTAGCCGTGGCGCGCCCGGCGGAAAGGCCCGCCGAGAAGCCTGCCGAAAAGCCGGCGGAAAAGCCTGCCGAGAAGCCCCTTGCCATGAACAGGCCGGCCGAGAAACCGGTGGCGGACCCGATTGCCGAGATCGCCCAGGCGGATGCCAACAAGGTCGGCTACCTGCTGCAGGTGGGTGCGTTCCGCTCGTCCGACGACGCCGACCGCCAGAAGGCCAACCTCGCCATGCAGGGCTTCGAGGCCAGGATTACCGATCGCGACGTCAACGGCGTGAAGATGTACCGGGTCCGGATCGGGCCGTACAACCGCATCGAGGACATGAACAAGGCGCGCGACCGGCTGCAGTCGGCCGGCTTCGACGCCTCTGTGATCCGCTTCACCAAGCAGTAACGCGCTGTAACCCCTCAGGCCGGCGGCCCGCTGAACCGGAAGCCGCCGCCGCTGTCATACGCTCATCGCCCAACCGGAAGGCTGTTCCAAGATGAAGAAACTCGCCGCACTGATCGCCACGTTTGCCGCTGTCGGCGGCCTGCTGATGACCGCCCCTGCTCAGGCGGCGCCCACCGAAGGCAAGGAATACCAGGTGCTGAAGGCGCCCCAGCCCGTGCCGGCCGGCAAGATCGAGGTTACCGAGTTTTTCTGGTACGGCTGCCCGCACTGCTTCGACTTCGAGCCCGAACTTGAGGCCTGGGTCAAGAAGCAGGGCAAGGACGTGGTCTTCAAGCGCGTGCCCGTGGCGTTCCGCGACGACCTGCTGCCGCACACCAAGATCTTCTATGCGCTGGAGTCCATCGGCAAGCTGGACGCCATGCACACCAAGGTCTTCAATGCGATCCACGTCGACCGCAAGCGCATGCTGGACCCGAACGAAATCGCCGACTTCATGGCCAAGAACGGCATTGATCGCAAGGCGTTCCTGGACGCCTACAACTCGTTCTCGGTGACCACCAACGCGCAACGCGCCAACAAGATCGCCGACGCCTACAAGGTAGATGGCGTGCCGACCGTGGTGGTCCAGGGCAAGTACGTGACCTCGCCGTCCGTCGCCGGCACCAAGACCAGCGCGATCCAGGTCATGGATTACCTGGTGACCCAGGTCCGCGACAAGAAGCTCTGAGCGGCATTCCCGAAGGCCGGTACGTTGCCGTACCGGCCTTTTTTCATTTGAGCCTCTGGTAAACCGATGCGCCCTCTGAAAGTCTTTCTCACCGGCGCTTCCAGCGGCCTCGGCCAGGCGCTGGCGCGCGAGTACGCTAGCCAGGGTGCCATCCTCGGCCTGGTGGCGCGGCGCGAGGACGCCTTGCGTGACCTGGCCCGGAGCCTGCCCAATCCGGGCGCCGTCCATATCTATGCCGCCGACGTGCGCGATGCCGACGCCATGGCGCGTGCCGCGCAGGATTTCCTGGACCGCATCGGCGTGCCCGACGTGGTCATCGCCAACGCCGGTGTCTCGGTCGGCACGGTGGCCAGCGAGCGCGAGGACCTGGAGGCCTTCCGCATGGTGATGGACACCAACTGGTTCGGCGTGCTCACCACGTTCCAGCCCTTCCTGCGGCCGATGCAGGACCGCGAACCCGGCGCCGGCGGCTGGCGTGGGACGCTGGTCGGCATTGCCAGCGTGGCGGGCGTGCGCGGGCTGCCGGGTGGCGGTGCCTACAGCGCGTCCAAGTCGGCGGTGATCAAGCTGCTGGAAAGCCTGCGGCTGGAGCAGCGGCGCCATGGCATCCGCGTGGTGACCATTGCGCCGGGCTACATCCGCACGCCGATGACGGCCCACAACCCTTACCGCATGCCGTTCCTGACGGATGCCGACGTGTTCGCCCGCAAGGCCGTGCGGGCGATCGGGGCGGGCAGCCGCTTCAAGGTGATTCCGTGGCAGATGGGCGTGGTCGCGTCGCTGATGCACGTGATGCCGCGCTGGCTCTACGACGCGCTGGCCGCAAAGGCTCCGCGCAAACCACGCGGCGGCGCGGGAGACTGACCATGTGGCGCGACGCCATCGGCCAGCACCACGCCGCGGCCAGCGGCGATGTCCGCATCGCTTCGCTGGTGCCGTCGGTAACCGAACTGCTGTTCGCGCTGGAACTGGGCGGCCAGATGGTGGCGCGCACGGGTTTCTGCATCCATCCGGAGCCGGAAGTGCGCGCGGTGGCCAAGGTCGGGGGCACCAAGGACGTGAAGCTGGACCGCCTGCGCGCGCTGGCGCCCACGCACGTGGTGGTCAATGTCGACGAGAACCGGCGCGAAACCGTCGACGAGATCCGCCGCTTCGTGCCGAACGTGATCGTCACGCATCCATGCGCGCCGGAAGACAATCTCGGGCTGTACCGCCTGCTGGGCGGCATCTTCGGGCGGCAGCCGCAGGCGCAAGCGCTGTGCGCGGCGCTGCAGGCGGAGCTGGACGCCGTCCGCGCCCGCGCATGGCCGGCGCGCAAGGTGCTCTACGCCATCTGGCAGGACCCGTGGATGACGGTGTCGCGGGACACCTATATCAGCCGCATGCTGGCGCTGGTGAACTGGCAGACCTGGCCGGAAGACGTGCCGCAGGCCTGCGCGGACGGAGACTGCAGCCGCCCCAACACGGCCGGCGAACGCTATCCGAGCTTCCGCTGGAGCGACGCGCTGGTGCGCGGGCTCGATGAGGTACTGCTGTCCACCGAGCCCTACCGCTTCACCGACGAGCATGCCGACGCGCTGGAGCGGCAGCTCGGCAAGCCGGTGCAGCTGGTCGATGGCGAGATGCTGTCGTGGTACGGCAGCCGGGCGATCGAGGGGGTGCGCTATCTCGCCGCGCTGGCGGCGCGCGGCTGAGCGACGCTGAGCGATCTGCGGCGTCAGGCCGCGCGGAACCGGATCACCCCGTCATCCCCGAATTCCCGAGCCAGTTCCCCGCGATGCCATAGCGCATGCAGGTGCGCCAGCGACTCGCCCATGGCGAACGTCATCTGGTGGATATCGAACTGGCGCTTGAAGATCACGCTGACGATGTCATGCGCGCTGCACGGCTTCTCGCGGCAGGCTTCGAGCGTTTCGGCCAGGCGATCGACATGGTGCTCGCGCAGCTGCGTGATGCGCGTGTGCAGGTTGCGGAAGGGGCGGCCGTGCGACGGCAGGATCAGCACGTCATCGGGCAGGTCCCGATACTTGCCGAGCGAATCGAGGTAGAGCTGCAGCGAATTGGCTTCCGGCTCCATGTCGAACACGCTGACATTGGTCGAGATGCGCGGCAGCACCATATCGCCGGAGATCAGCACGTTGGTGGCGGCGTTGTACAGCGCCACGTGCTCGGGCGAATGGCCGAAGCCGGTGATCACGCGCCAGCCGGCGGTGGCCGGATCGGCGCCGATGGCCACGGTGTCGCCATCCATCAGGCGGCGGTACTGCGTGGGCAGGTCGGGCACCAGCGACGGGTAGTAGGTCTTGCGGGCGCGCAGCTTTTCCTGGCTGTCGGGGTCGGTCAGGCCGTGGCGCGCGAAGTGCTCGGCCGCCAGTTCGCCGCCGGCGCTGGAGCCTGCGCCGGTGCCGCTGCCCATCACGCGGGCGCTCATGTAGTCGCCCAGGCTCATCCACAGCCGTACGTCGAAGCGCTTGCACAGCCAGTGCGCCAGGCCGACGTGGTCGGGGTGGCTGTGCGTGACCAGCACGCGCAGCACCGGCAGGCCTTCGAGTTCGTTGGCGAAGATGGTTTCCCAGTGCGCCTTGATGGTGTCGTTCGTGATGCCGCAGTCGATGATGGTCCAGCCGTCCCGGCCGTCGAGCCGGTCGCGCAGCAGCCACAGGTTGATGTGGTCGAGCGCGAAGGGCAGGGGCATGCGCAGCCAGTAGACGCCGGGTGCCACTTCCTGCCGGGTGCCGGGCTCGGGCATGGTGTCCGCGAACGGGTATTGGAGCTGGTGTTCGAGTGCGTTCATGAGGAGTCTCGTCATCGAAGCCCTGCGCCATGCACGCCGGGGCAGGCGGGGCTTTCTCGTGTTTGCCGTCATGCGGGGCCAGATCGACCTGGCTTGACGACGCCGGTTGCCAGTCGCGTGGGTTGACGCTAACGTAAACGTCAATTCGTGCGACTCGTGTCCATCTTAAGCCAAAAGTTGACTTCGCAACGAACGACCGTTCACTTTCATTGGGCGCACCATGGCAGTCACAAACGTTTCCGGATCGTCTCCCGTCCCGGCCACCTATACGATCACCGAACTCGCGCGCGAGTTCGATGTCACGCCGCGCGCCATCCGATTCTATGAGGACCAGGGCCTCCTGTCGCCCGAGCGCGCCGGCCCCGGCGGGCGCACGCGCGTCTACAACGGGCGCGAACGTACCCGCCTGAAGCTCACGCTGCGCGGTAAAAGGTTGGGGCTTACTCTCAACGAAATCCGCGAGATCCTTGATCTCTATGAATCTCCGCGCGACAGCGCACCGCAGCTCGAACGCTTCCTCGACGCCCTGGGGGGCCATCGCGCCGCACTCGAGCGCCAGCTTGAAGACCTGCAGGCCCAGCTGGCGGAGATCGACCAGCATGAAAAGCAGTGCAAGGCGCTGCTGGATGCACAGCGGGCGCGCGCCGGTGGCCCGTCCAAGCACGAAACCGCCTGATGCTGCACTTGACGTGCATCTTCGGTCCTGTGCGGATTGACGTTTACGTAAACGTCAATAGAATAGCTCGAACCATCTCACCAGGAAGCCGCCATGACGCAGGACCTTGATGCTGCCGCCAGCCCCGTCCAACCCGAGTTGCTGTCGGCGGCCCGGGCTGACACCATTGCCGGCAGCTTTGCCCGCCAGGGACTGATGACGACCTTTGGCGCTGGCCTGGCCCGCGTGGAGCGCGGCGAGGTGGAGATCGCCATGCCATGGTCCGAGGGCGTGACCCAGCAGCACGGTTTCTTCCATGGCGGCGCAGTCGGTGCGCTGGCCGACAGCGCGTGCGGCTATGCAGCGCTGACCATGGTGGGCGAAGGCGAGGCGGGCCTGACCGCCGAGTACAAGATCAACCTGCTGTCCCCGGCGCAGGGCGAACGCCTGATCGCCGTGGGGCGGGTGCTCAAGCCCGGCCGGACGCTGATCGTGGCCCAGGGCGATGTCTTCGTCGAGCAGCAGGGCCGCCGCAAGCTCGTGGCGACCATGCTGATGACCCTTTGCGTGGTACGCACGCTCGAACACGTCTGACGCGCATTTGCGGCGCCAGCAAGATTCCAACAGGAGACCATCATGACCGAACTCCCTGGCCTGAAATTCGACCTGGGCGAAGACATCGAGATGCTGCGCGGCGCCGTGCGCGACTGGGCCCAGGCTGAACTGGCCCCGCGCGCCGGCGAGATCGACCGCACCGACCAGTTCCCCATGGACGCCTGGAAGAAGATGGGCGACCTCGGCGTGCTCGGCATCACCGTGGCCGAAGAGTACGGCGGCGCCAACATGGGCTACCTCGCCCACATGGTCGCGATGGAGGAAATCAGCCGCGCCTCCGCTTCGGTCGGCCTGTCGTACGGCGCGCATTCGAACCTGTGCGTGAACCAGATCCACCGCAACGGCACCCCTGCGCAGAAGGCGAAGTACCTGCCGAAGCTGGTGTCGGGCGAATGGATCGGCGCGCTGGCCATGAGCGAACCCAATGCCGGCTCCGACGTGGTCAGCATGAAACTGCGCGCCGACTTCAAGGGCGACCGCTTTGTGCTCAACGGCACCAAGATGTGGATCACCAACGGCCCGGACTGCGACGTGCTGGTGGTGTATGCGAAGACCGAGCCGGACCTGGGCGCGCGCGGCATGACCGCCTTCATCGTCGAGAAGGGCATGAAGGGCTTCTCGGTCGCGCAGAAGCTGGACAAGCTGGGCATGCGCGGCTCGCACACCGGCGAGCTGGTGTTCGAGGACGTGGAAGTGCCGGTCGAGAACATCCTCGGCGCCGAGAACGGCGGCGCCAGGGTGCTGATGAGCGGCCTCGACTACGAGCGCGCCGTGCTGTCGGGCGGCCCGGTCGGCATCATGCAGGCGTGCATGGACGTGGTCACGCCGTACATCCACGACCGCAAGCAGTTCGGCCAGAGCATCGGCGAATTCCAGCTGATCCAGGGCAAGGTCGCCGACATGTACACCACGCTGCAGGCCGCACGCAGCTACCTGTACACGGTCGGCAAGAACCTCGATTCGCTCGGCGTCGATCACGTGCGCCAGGTGCGCAAGGACTGCGCGGCGGTGATCCTCTATACGGCCGAGAAGGCCACGTGGATGGCCGGCGAGACCGTGCAGATCCTCGGTGGCAACGGCTATATCAACGAATACCCGGCCGGCCGCCTGTGGCGCGACGCCAAGCTGTACGAGATTGGCGCCGGGACTTCGGAGATCCGGCGCATGCTGATCGGGCGGGAGCTGTTTGCCGAAACGATGTGATTCCTGGGGCGCCTTTCCCGCCCCCTGTTTCTCCCCTCTCCCGCTCGCGGAAGAGGGGGTAAGCAGGAGCCAATTGCAGGGTGCGCGCACCAGATCGAGCTCCGAAACCCATTTACAATTCCACTAGCCCCCGCCCGACCGTCTACCCCGTCCCATGTCCCACTTCCCCAAACTGCTGTCTTCGCAGATTGCCTTCGACGTGGCGCGGACCATGCTGGACGGGTTCGACAAGCACTACCGGCTGTTCCGCGAGGTCAGCCACCAGGCCAAGGTGAAGTACGAGGCGGGAGACTGGCTGGGCCTGCAGCAGATCCAGCGCGACCGCATCGCGTTCTACAACGAGCGCGTGCGCGAGACCAGCCTCATCCTCGAAGACGAGTACGACGCCGAGAATATCGAGGACGGGATCTGGCAGCAGATCAAGCTGCACTACATCGGGCTGCTGACCAACCACCACCAGCCCGAACTGGCCGAGACCTTCTTCAACTCCGTCTGCACGCGCCTGCTGCACCGTTCGTACTTCAATAACGACTTCATCTTCGTGCGCCCGGCCATCTCGACCGAGTACATCGAGAACGAGGAGTCGCCGACCAGGCCGACCTTCCGCGCCTACTACCCGGGCAGCCGCCATGGCATGGCCGACTGCTTCGAGCGCATCGTGCACAACTACCAGCTCGAGCGGCCGTTCGAGGACCTGTGCCGCGACGTCGGCTACGTGGTAAGGACCGTCGAGGAGCATTTCGGCGATGTCCGCATCGCGCCGAATTTCCAGATCCACGTGCTGTCGTCGCTGTTCTTCCGCAACAAGACGGCGTTCATCATCGGCCGCATCCTGAACGCCGACCGCACCTATCCGCTGGCGATCCCGATCGTGCACGGGCCGTCGGGCAAGCTGGTGCTGGACGCGGTGCTGCTGAAGAAATTGCAGGTGATGATCCTGTTTTCGTTCACGCACTCGTACTTCATGGTCGACATGGAAATTCCGTCGGCCTACGTGACGTTCCTGCGCGACATCATGCCGCGCAAGCCGCGCGCGGAGATCTACACCTCGCTTGGTTTGCAGAAGCAGGGCAAGAACCTGTTCTACCGGGATTTCCTGCACCACCTGCAGCACTCGTCGGACAAGTTCATCAGCGCGCCGGGCATCAAGGGGCTGGTGATGCTGGTGTTCACGCTGCCGTCGTACCCTTACGTGTTCAAGGTGATCAAGGACTTCTACCCGGCGCCGAAGGAGACCACGCGCGAGCTGATCCAGTCCAAGTACCAGCTCGTCAAGCAGCATGACCGTGTCGGCCGCATGGCCGATACGCTGGAATACTCGAACGTGGCCTTCCCGCTGTCGCGTTTCGATGACGAGCTGGTGCGCGAACTCGAACACCATGCGCCATCGATGATCGAGTACCAGCGCGGCAAGGACGGTGTCGAGGAAATCGTGGTGCGGCACGTCTACATCGAGCGCCGCATGACGCCGCTGAACATCTGGCTGCAGGAGGGCACGGACGAACAGGTGGTGCACGGCATCGTCGAGTACGGCAATGCCATCAAGGAACTGATCGCCGCGAACATCTTCCCCGGCGATATGCTGTACAAGAACTTCGGCGTGACGCGCCATGGCCGCGTGGTGTTCTACGATTACGACGAGATCGAGTATTTCACCGACTGCAACGTGCGCCACGTGCCCGAGCCGCGCAACGAGGAGGAGGAAATGTCGGGCGAAATCTGGTACACCGTGCGTCCGCACGACATCTTCCCCGAGACGTTCCGTACCTTTCTGCTTGGCAACCCGCGCGTGCGCGAGGCATTCCTGCACCATCACGAAGATTTATTCGACCCTGCCATGTGGCAGGGCCACAAGGACCGGCTGCTGGCCGGACAAGTCCATGACTTCTTTGCCTATCCCATCTCCGAACGCTTCATCAACCGCTACGGCAGGACAGGGCCCGGTTCGCCTGTCGCCAGCATCGCAAGGAGGGTCGCATGAGTGACGCCATCGCCCAGCTGTTCCGCAACAACCGCGACTGGGTCGACCGCGTCAATGCGGAAGACCCGACCTTCTTCATGCGCCTGGCCAACCAGCAGGCGCCTGAATACCTGTGGATCGGTTGCTCCGACTCGCGCGTGCCCGCCAACCAGATCCTGGGCCTGGCGCCGGGCGAGGTGTTCGTCCACCGCAATATCGCGAACGTGATCGCGCACAGCGACCTGAACGCGCTGTCGGTGATCCAGTTCGCGGTGGAAGTGCTCAAGGTGCGCCACATCACCGTCGTGGGCCACTACGGCTGCGGCGGCGTGAAGGTCGCGCTCAAGCGCGAGCGCATCGGCCTGGCCGACAACTGGCTGCGCCATGTGCGCGACGTGGCCGACAAGCACGAGGCCTACCTTGGCACCATCCTGCGCGAGGACGACGCCCACACGCGCCTGTGCGAGCTGAACGTGATCGAGCAGGTCAACAACGTGTGCCAGACCACCGTGCTGCAGGACGCGTGGGCACGCGGGCAGGACGTGACCGTGCACGGCTGGGTCTATGGCGTGTCCGACGGCCTGCTGCGCGACCTGGGCATGGCCGCCAGCAACAACGACGAGCTGCACGAGCAGCTCGCCGCGGCCTATCGCCAGTTCGGCGACCCGCCGCAGGCGTCGATCCGCTGAGCCGCCACACGTTTCCCGCATTCCCATACCAGGAGGACAGACATGCAAGACCCGATCGTCATCGTTTCCGCCGCCCGTACCCCCATGGCGGCATTCCAGGGTGAATTCGCGTCGCTGACCGCGCCGCAACTCGGTGCCGTTGCCATCCGTGCAGCGGTCGAACGCGCCGGCATCCAGCCGGAGCAGGTCGAGGAAGTCGTATTCGGTTGCGTGCTGCCGGCCGGCCAGGGCCAGGCTCCGGCGCGCCAGGCGGCGCTCGGCGCGGGCCTGCCGCTGGGCGTGGGCTGCACCACGGTCAACAAGATGTGCGGCTCGGGCATGCGCGCGGCCATGAACGTCTATGACGGCCTGGTGGCCGGCTCGTTCGACGTCGCCATTGCCGGCGGCATGGAAAGCATGACCAATGCGCCGTACCTGGTGCCGAAGGGCCGCGGCGGCTACCGCATCGGCCACGGCATGATCTATGACCACATGATGCTGGACGGGCTGGAAGACGCCTACGACAAGGGCCGCGCCATGGGCACCTTCGGCGAGGACTGCGTTGCCAAGTACGGTTTCACGCGCGAGCAGCAGGATGCCTTCGCGATCGAAAGCGTGCGCCGCGCGCAGCAGGCGACCGAGTCGGGCGACTTCCGCTGGGAGATCGCTCCGGTCACCGTGCCGGGCAAGGGTGGCGACACCGTCATCGATACCGACGAAGGCCCGCGCCGCATCAAGCTCGACAAGATTCCCGCACTGAAGCCCGCGTTTGCCAAGGATGGCACCATCACGGCGGCCTCGTCGTCGTCCATCAACGACGGCGCCTCGGCGCTGGTGATGATGCGCGAATCCACCGCGAAAAAGCTCGGCCTGCAGCCCATCGCGCGCATGCTGGGCCACACCACGCACGCGCAGGCGCCGGGCTGGTTCACCACCGCACCGGTGGAGGCCATGGCCAAGCTCTACCGCAAGCTGGACTGGAACACCGACAGTGTCGACCTGTTCGAGATCAACGAGGCCTTTGCCGTGGTGCCGATGGCCGCCATGCACGACCTGAAGATCCCGCGCGAGAAGGTCAATATCCACGGTGGCGCCTGCGCGCTGGGCCATCCGATCGGCGCTTCGGGCGCGCGCATCATGACCACGCTGATCGGCGCGCTGCGCAAGACCGGCGGCAAGCGCGGCGTGGCCAGCCTGTGCATCGGCGGCGGCGAAGCGACGGCGGTGGGGATCGAGATCGTCTGACGCGCTCGCTTCCCGCTGGTTTTCTCCCCTCTGCCGCGTGCGGGAGAGGGGAGCCATCCCAAGGCAGTTTGCTGAACCTGACCACCCAGACCAAGGAGCCCAGCCATGCCTACCGCACTCATCCTCGGTGCCTCGCGCGGCATCGGCCTTGAATTTGTCCGCCAGTACCGTGCCGACGGCTGGCGCGTCATCGCGGCGGCGCGCACGCCCGAGGGCGTCGGCGCGCTGAAGGCGCTGGGCGCCGAAGCGCACCAGGCCGACCTGACCGACCCCGGCGCCGTCGCCGGCCTGGGCTGGAAGCTCGATGGCGAGTCGCTGGACGTGGCCATCTACAACGCCGGCGTGCTGGGCCCGCGCACCGAAGGCGCGCAGCCGGTCACGCGCGAGGACTTCGACCGGGTCATGCACGTGAACGTGCTCGGCCCGATGATGGCGCTGCCGCTGGTGATGCCCTATGTCGAGACCGGGCAGGGCGGCCATGGCGGTGTGCTGGCGGTGCTGTCCTCGCGCATGGGCAGCCTTGGCTCCATGGACAGCAACGGCAGCTGGCTGTACCGCGTCAGCAAGGCCGGCGTCAACGCGGCGCTGAAGGCGGTATCGCTCGACGCGCGCCATGCCACCTGCGTGGCGCTGCATCCGGGCTGGGTGCAGACCGACATGGGCGGCAAGACGGCGGACATCACGCCGCAGCAGAGCGTGAAGGGCATGCGCCAGCTGCTGGCCGGAGTGAAACGCCGCGACAACGGCAGCTTCTTCAACTACGACGGCACCCCCATCCCCTGGTAAGCGCGGGCCGGACTCACTCATACAGAAACGACATGCTGCTGACATCCGAACAGGAAATGATCCGCGACGCCGTGCGCCAGTTCGCGCAGAAGGTGATCGCGCCGCAGGCCGCGCAGTGGGATCGCGACAAGACGTTCCCCAAGGACGTGCATCGCGAACTGGCGGCACTGGGCGCCTATGGCGTGGCGGTGCCGGAGCAGTACGGCGGCGCCGGCCTTGACTACCTGTCGCTGGCGCTGATCCTGGAGGAGATCGCCGCGGGCGACGGCGGCACCTCGACCGTCATCAGCGTCAACAATTGCCCCGTGTGCAGCATGCTGATGGCGTTCGCCGACGAGGCGCAGAAGCAGCAGTGGCTGGTGCCGCTGGCGCGCGGCCAGATGCTGGGCGCGTTCTGCCTGACCGAGCCGCACGTGGGCTCGGACGCCGCCGCGCTGCGTACCACCGCCGTGCGCGATGGCGATCACTTCGTGCTCAATGGCGTCAAGCAGTTCATCACCAGCGGGCAGAATGCCGACGTGGCCATCGTCATGGCCGTGACCGACAAGGCCGCCGGCAAGCGTGGCATCAGCGCGTTCCTGGTGCCGACCAGCACCCCAGGCTACGTGGTGGCGCGTATTGAAGACAAGCTCGGCCAGCATTCGTCGGACACCGCGCAGATCGTGTTCGAGGATTGCCGCGTGCCGGCCGCCAACCTGCTCGGCGACGAGGGCGCCGGCTACAAGATGGCGCTGTCGGGGCTGGAAGGCGGGCGTATCGGTATTGCCTCGCAGAGCATCGGCATGGCGCGCGCGGCGTTCGACGCGGCGCTGGCTTATGCCAAGGAGCGCGAGAGCTTCGGCCAGCCGCTGTTCCAGCACCAGGCCGTGCAGTTCCGCCTGGCCGAGATGGCCACGCGCATCGACGTGGCGCGCCAGATGATCTGGCACGCTGCCTCGCTCAAGGACGCCGGCCGGCCCTGCCTGAAGGAGGCGGCCATGGCCAAGCTATTTGCCAGCGAGATCGCGGAGAAGGTCTGTTCCGATGCGATCCAGGTCTTCGGCGGCTATGGCTATGTCAGCGACTTCCCGGTCGAGCGCATCTACCGCGACGTGCGCGTTTGCCAGATCTACGAAGGCACCAGCGACATCCAGAAGATCCTGATCGCGCGCGCCCTGGCGTAGCCGCGGCGCGCCGACACGCGTACCATGGGGCTTGGGAAGCACGGCCAGGCGTCCTGGAGGCTTCCCCAAGCCATCCGACTCACGACAGAGGGCCCCCGTTCATGACCGCAGCGATCGACTTCTACTTTGATTTTTCGTCGCCGTATGGCTACTTCGCCAGCACGCGCATCGACGAACTGGCGCAGAAGTACGGCCGCTTCGTGGCCTGGCACCCGATCCTGCTCGGGGTGGTGTTCAAGACCACCGGCTCCTCGCCGCTGCCGCAGATCCCGCTCAAGGGCGAATACTGCTGGCGCGACTTCGAGCGCACCGCGCGCTTTCACGGCATCGAGTACAAGCGCCCGGCGCACTTCCCGCTGCCGACTACGCATGCCGCGCGCGCCATGCTGTGGCTGCAGAACCACCACGGCGCCGATACTGCCACGGCCTTCGCCAGGTCGGTCTACCACGCGCTGTTCGTGGACGACATCAACATCGCCGAGCCGGCGGAGATCGCGAAGCTGGCCGAGCCCCTTGGCGTGGACGTGCTGGCCATGGATGCCGGCGCCACCAGCTACCAGATCAAGGACCAGCTCAAGGCCGAGATCGAGGTCGCCATGGCCAAGGGCGTGTTCGGCTCGCCCTTCGTCATCATCGACGGCGAGCCGTTCTGGGGCTTCGACCGTTTCAACCAGATCGAAGACCACCTGAAGCGCGGCCGCCAGACCGAACTGCGCGCCGTGACCAGCGTGGACGGCAACAAGGAAAAGAAACCCGCATGACTGCAGCAGACCGGGCCGTGAATGGCCCAACCTCGCGTTTTGACTGTGTGATCTTCGACTGCGACGGCGTGCTCGTCGACAGCGAGCCCATCGTCAACCGCGTACTCAATGAAATGCTCAACGAGCTTGGCATTGCCATCTCGCTCGAGGATTCGACCAAGTGGTTCCTGGGACGCGCGGTGCGCGAAGAGCTCGACAACATCGAGCGCAGGCGCGGCGCGCCGTTGCCGGAGAACTGGCTGTCGCAGTGGTTTGTGCGGCGCAACCAGGTGCTGGAGGCCGAGGTGCAGAGCGTGGCGTACGTGCGCGAGGCGGTGGCCGCCATCGCCGCCACCGGGATGCCGGTGTGCGTGGCTTCCGGCGCGGACCGCATCAAGGTCAAGCTGCAACTCACGCGCACGGGCCTGGTGGAGCTGTTCCGGCAGGACGAGCGCGAGCACATCTTTTCGTCCACCGAGGTGGAGCGCAGCAAGCCGGCGCCGGATGTGTACCTGCTGGCCGCCCGTACCATGGGCGTGGAACCGTCGCGCTGCGCGGTGATCGAGGACAGCCCCACCGGCGTCACGGCCGGCGTGGCCGCGGGCATGACGGTGTTCGGCTACGCGGCGCGCAATGATGCGGCCACGCTGCGCGAAGCCGGCGCCCGCCACCTGTTCACCGACATGCGCGAGCTGCCGGAGCTGCTCGGATGAGTGCCAGGCGCCCGCCCCGCGCCACGCCCGCACCGTGCCCCTGTGGCATCGGCGCCGACTATGCCGCGTGCTGCGGCCGCTATCACCGCGGCGAAGCCGTGCCGCCGAATGCCGAGGCGCTGATGCGCTCGCGCTATACCGCGTACGTCATGGGCAATATGGACTGGGTGCGACAGACCTGGCATCCGTCCACCTGCCCGGCCGACCTGGTGCCGGATACGGGCACCCGCTGGCTGGGGCTCGCCATCAAGGCCCATTCCCAGCAGGACGATACGCATGCCGAAGTGGAATTCGTGGCGCGCTACAAGGCCGGCGGGCGCGCCTGGCGGCTGCATGAGCGCAGCCGGTTCGTGCGCGAGCCGCGCGCGGCCGGCGAGACGCCGGTGTGGCTGTACGTGGATGGCGACATGATCGGGGAGGCGTCATGAGCATCGAAGCGAAGGCATCCGGCGGCACGCCGGAGTACCTGCTGTACTGCTTTGCCCAGTCCGGCAATGCCTACAAGGCGGCATTGCTGCTGGAGACCGTCAGCGCCCAACGCGGCCGGCAGTTGTGGCAGCCGCGCTTTGTCGACTACTTCAACGGCGAGACCCGCACGCCGGAATACCGCGCCATCAACGTGATGGGCGAGGTGCCGGTGCTGGAGTTCGGTGGCCAGCGCCTGTCCCAGTCCGGCGTGATCCTCGAGACGCTGTCATCGCGCCTCGATGCCTACGGCGCCGCGAACGAGGCCGAGCGCGCCGAAGTCCTGCGCTGGCTGCTGTTCGACAATCACAAGTTCACGTCGTACACCGCCACCTACCGCTTCCTGCGCGCGCTTACCGCGGCGCCGGACCCCACGGTGCTGCAGTTCTTCCGCACGCGCTGCGAAGGCGCATGGAGCGTGCTGAACGCGCAACTGGCCGGCCGCAGCTTCGTCATCGGCGAGCATGCCACCATCGCCGACTTCTCGCTGGCCGGCTATGTGTTCTTCGACGACGAGATCGGTGTGCACTGGCGCAAGGAGTATCCGCATATCCACGCCTGGACCGAACGCATGCGTGCGCTGCCGGGATGGAAGCATCCGTATGACCTGATGCCGGGGCATCCGCTGCCCAAGCGCGGCAGCTGACGCTGGCAAGCGGCGATCCTGACGCGAAGATTCCGAGCAAACAAGCGGCAAGAGACCGGAAAGAGACCTCAAAATGCCCACGCTGGAAACCAAACTTAACGCGCGCTCCGAATCGTTCAAGGCCAACGCCGAAGCCATGCAGGCGCTGGTGGCCGACCTCAGGGCCAAGGTGGCGAAGCTGGCCGAAGGCGGCGGCGATGCCGCGCGCGACAAGCACCTGTCGCGCGGCAAGCTGCTGCCGCGTGACCGCGTGCAGCAGTTGCTGGACCCGGGCACGCCGTTCCTGGAGTTGTCGCAGCTCGCGGCGTACGACATGTACGACAACGCCGCGCCGGGCGCCGGCATCATCACCGGCATCGGCCGCGTGGCCGGGCAGGAATGCGTGATCGTCTGCAACGACGCGACCGTCAAGGGCGGCACCTACTACCCGATGACGGTCAAGAAACATGTGCGCGCGCAGGAGATCGCCGAGCAGAACAACCTGCCTTGTATCTACCTGGTCGACTCGGGCGGTGCCAACCTGCCGAACCAGGACGATGTCTTCCCCGACCGGGATCACTTCGGCCGCATCTTCTACAACCAGGCCAACCTGTCCAAGCAGGGCATCCCGCAGATCGCGGTGGTGATGGGCTCGTGCACGGCCGGCGGCGCTTACGTGCCGGCGATGAGCGACGAGTCGATCATCGTCAAGAACCAGGGCACCATTTTCCTGGGCGGCCCGCCGCTGGTGAAAGCCGCCACCGGTGAGGAAGTCACCGCCGAGGACCTCGGCGGCGCCGATGTGCATACGCGCCTGTCGGGCGTGGCCGACTACTTCGCGCAGAACGACCATCACGCGCTGTCGCTGGCGCGCAATATCGTGCAGCACCTGAACCGGCGCAAGCCCGACCAGATCCGCCTGCACGAGCCGGCCGAGCCGCTGTACCCGGTGCAAGAGCTGTACGGCGTGATCCCGACCGACACGCGCAAGCCGTTCGATGTGCGCGAGGTGATCTCGCGCATCGTCGACGGTTCCGAATTCGACGAATTCAAGGCGCGCTACGGCACCACGCTGGTATGCGGCTTCGCGCGCATCTGGGGCTACCCGGTCGGCATCATCGCCAACAACGGCATCCTGTTCTCCGAGTCGGCGCTCAAGGGCGCGCACTTCATCGAGCTGTGCTGCCAGCGCAAGATCCCGCTGGTGTTCCTGCAGAACATCACCGGCTTCATGGTGGGCCGCAAGTACGAGAACGAAGGCATCGCGCGCAACGGCGCCAAGATGGTGACCGCGGTGGCGACGGCGCAGGTGCCGAAGTTCACCGTGATCATCGGTGGCTCGTTCGGCGCCGGCAACTACGGCATGTGCGGCCGTGCGTATTCGCCGCGCTTCCTGTGGATGTGGCCGAACGCGCGCATCTCGGTGATGGGCGGCGAGCAGGCCGCCAGCGTGCTGGCCACGGTGCGACGCGATGGCATCGAGTCCCGGGGCGGCCAGTGGAGCGCGGAAGAGGAAGACGCGTTCAAGCAGCCGATCCGCGACCAGTACGAGCACCAGGGCCACCCGTACTACGCAAGCGCGAGGCTGTGGGACGACGGCGTGATTGACCCGGCGCAGACGCGTACGGTGCTGGGGCTGGGCCTGTCGGCCAGCCTGAACGCGCCGATCGAGGATATGAAGTTCGGCGTGTTCCGCATGTAAGGGAGTCCACAACAGGAGTCTGCAACGCGCGGCTCCTGCGACTGTCATGGGTTGTCCTGCCTTCTTGCTTCGACGTCTCGCCGTGCTGCCGGTGCTGGGGCTGCTGCTGTATGCGCAGACCGTGGCGCAGGCGCAGCCGCCGCGCACGGTGCAGACCGCGTCGGTGACGCGCGTGCGTTTTTCGGAGCAGGTGGTGCTGGTGCCGAAGGCGGCTTCGCCATTCCGCGTCGACCTGGAAGCCACAGTGTTCCGTCCGTCCGGCGAAGGCCCGTTCCCGCTGGTGGTCATCAACCACGGCAAGGCACCCGGCAAGCCTGTCTTCCAGGGGCGTGCACGCTTCCCGGCGCAGACCGTGGAGTTCCTGCGCCGCGGCTACGTCGTGGTGCTGCCGATGCGCCAGGGCTTTGCGCGCTCGGGCGGGCCGTACATCGGCGGCAGCTGCAATATCGAGATCAACGGCCTGCAGCAGGCCGAAGACGTGGTTGCCGCGCTGGACTACATGGTCAGCCAGCCCTACGTCGACAAGGACCGCATCGTGGTCATCGGCCAGTCGCACGGTGGCCTGACCACCATGGCGTTCAGCACCATCTCCTATCCCGGCGTGCTCGGCGTGGTCAACTTCGCCGGCGGCCTGCGCAATCTGAGCTGTCCGGACTGGGAGGACCGGCTGATCGAAACGTTCGGCGACTATGGCAAGGACGCGCGCTATCCTTCGCTGTGGATCTACGGCGACAACGACAGCTACTGGCCCGCACCGCTGCCCGACCGCATGTTCAACGCCTACAAGGCCAATGCCAAAGGGGCCGCCGCCGATGCGCGCATGATCGACGTAGGAGAGTTCGCCGGCGATTCGCACCGCCTGTTCAGCGCGCGCGAGGGCATTCCCGTCTGGCTGCCGGAAGTCGGCACCTTTTTCCGATCGCTTGGCCTGCCGTTCGAGAGCGGTTCCTGATCCGGCGCCGGCTCCTGCCGCGCGGGCCAGCATCCCCATTCCATCCGGAGCGCAACATGAACTTCACCACGCTAACCGTCAACGTTGCCAGCCACATCGCCACCGTCACGCTGAACCGGCCCGATGTGCGCAACGCCTTCAATGAAACCGTCATTGCCGAACTGACCGGCGCCTTCCGAGCGCTCGGCGGCATGGACGAGGTGCGGGCCATCGTGCTCGCCGGCAGCGGGCCGGCATTCTGTGCGGGTGCGGACCTGAACTGGATGAAGAAGATGGCCGGCTACTCGGAAGACGAGAACCGGGCCGATGCGCTGACGCTCGCGCAGATGCTGCACACCATCTGGTCGTGTCCGCGGCCGGTCATTGCGCGTATCCACGGGGACACGTACGCCGGTGGCGTGGGGCTGGTCGCCGCCTGCGATATCGCGGTGGCGGCGGAGCATGCGCACTTCTGCCTGTCGGAGGCGCGGCTGGGCCTGCTGCCCGCGACGATCAGCCCGTATGTGATTCGCGCCATGGGGGAGCAGGCGTCGCGGCGATATTTCATCACGGCGGAGCGCTTTGACGCGGCAGAGGCCCTGCGCCTGGGCTTCGTGCATGCGGTCGTGCCCGCGGAAGCGCTGGATGCCAAGGTGGCGGAGATTGCCGCGGCACTGGTCGCCAATAGCCCCCACGCCGTACGTGAAAGCAAGCGGCTGGTGCAGGACGTCGCTGGCCGGGTCATCGACAACGACTTGCTGGCCGACACGGCGGACCGGATTGCCAAGATCCGTGCCTCGGCGGAAGGGAAGGAGGGCGTGCGGTCGTTCCTGGAGAAGCGGTCGCCGTCGTGGCGGCCGGGGTGAGGCCGGGGCGTTTTTCCACGTTTTGTCCGCTCCCCTCTCCCGATTGCGGGAGAGGGCGTCACTCCGCGGGCCTTTAACGCGTGTCGCGGCAAAATAAACCTTCAGCAACTTGCGTGAAGATCGCAGCACGCTAACGACAATGGTAGTGCTTCGTTCTCCCAACGGCTGTCTATTCCCCATAACCTGTCGCTAACTCAAAAAATCCACAGCCATTGCCAATCCTGACGGGACATTCCTAACATGACCCTCCCCGACCCCGCCAACGTCGACCTGCCCGGCCCAGCCGCAGGCGCCGGGCGCGGAGGGTCAACAAAGGAGGACTCCCTTGGAACAACAGTCCCTGCAAGCCACGGCCGAGACGCTTGGCCAGCGCAGCCAGCGCGCGGTCTGGCATCCGTGCACGCGGCTGCGCCCTGACGACGGTGCCACGCCGCTGGCCATCGTGCGCGGCGAAGGCCCCTGGCTTCACGATGCCGACGGCCGGCGCTATTTCGATGCCACCAGCTCATGGTGGGTCAACCTGTTCGGCCACGCCAACCCGAAGATCAACGCCGCGCTGGCGGACCAGCTGCAGACGCTGGAGCACGTCATGCTGGCCGGCTGCACCCATGCGCCGGCCGTCGAGCTGGCCGAACGCCTGTCGGCGCTGACCGGCGGCGCGCTGGGACACGCGTTCTACGCCTCGGACGGCGCGTCGGCGGTGGAGATCGCGCTCAAGATGAGCTTCCATTACTGGCGCAATACCGGCCTGCCGGCCAAGCGCGAGTTCGCCTGCCTGGCCAACGGCTACCACGGTGAAACCGTGGGTGCGCTGGGCGTGACCGACCTCGACGTCTTCCGCGATGCCTATGACCCGCTGATCCGGCGCGCGCACGTCGTGATGTCGCCCGACGCGCGCCAGGCCGCACCGGGCGAGACCGCCGCCGACGTCGCCGCGCGCGCACTGGCCGCGCTGGAGACGCTGCTGCGCGAACGCGCGGGCCAGATCGCCGCGCTGATCGTCGAGCCGCTGGTGCAGGGCGCCGCCGGCATGGCCATGCACGACCCGTCCTACCTGGAAGGCGCGCGCGCCCTGTGCGACCGCTACCGCGTCCATCTGATCGCCGACGAGATCGCCGTCGGCTGCGGGCGCACCGGCACCTTCTTCGCGTGGGAGCAGTGCCGCGACGGCGAGCAGCCGCTGCCCGCGCATGCGTGGCCCGACTTCCTGTGCCTGTCCAAGGGCATCAGTGGCGGCTACCTGCCGCTGTCGCTGGTGCTGTCGCGCCCGGAGATCCAGCGCGCCTTCGTCGCCGACGAACTCGCGCGCAGCTTCCTGCATTCGCATTCCTATACGGGCAACCCGCTGGCCTGCCGCGCCGCGCTGGCCACGCTCGACCTGTTTGCGCAGGACGACGTGATCGCACAGAACCGCGACCGGGCGCAGTGGCTGGCCGACGCGATGACGCCGTTCGCCGGCGATGCGCGCCTGCACCGCATGCGCCAGCGCGGCCTGATCTGGGCCGTCGATGTGCGCGACGAGGTGGCCGGCGAAGGCTTCTCCGGACGCTTCCACCAGGCTGCGCGAGCGCGCGAGCTGCTCGTGCGGCCGATCGGCAACACGCTGTACGTGATGCCGCCCTATGTCTTCGACGCCGCGCAGGCGCGCTGGCTGGCCGGGCAACTGCTCGCCACGCTGGACGATGTGCTCGGTCCCACCCATGCCAGCGAGGAGGTCCGCCATGCTGCTTGAACAACTGCGCCGCGCCGCCGAGGAACGCCAGGCCCGCGCGCTCACGCGCCGGCGCCGCATCGCGCATACGGCCTGCGCGCCGCACCAGTCCGTCGGGCCGGTGGATGCGCCCGCTCCGCAGTCCTTGCTGACGTTCTGCAGCAACGACTACATGGGCCTGGCCAGCCATCCCGATGTCGTCGCCGCGCTCGCCGAAGGCGCGCGGCTGTATGGCGCCGGCAGCGGCGCCTCGCACCTGGTCAGCGGCCATTCGCTGGCGCACGCGCGGCTCGAAGAGGAACTGGCGCGCTGGTTTGCCCCGTACATTCCGCAAGCGCGCACGCTGTATTTCTGCACGGGCTACATGGCCAATCTGGCCGTGCTGACGGCGCTGGGCACCGCGGGCGCGACGCTGTTCTGCGAATCGCTGAACCATGCCTCGCTGATCGACGGCGCCCGGCTCGCGCGCGCCGACGTGCAGCGCTACCCGCACTGCGATGCCGCCGCGCTGGACGCGCTGCTCGGCGCCAGCACCAGCGCGCTCAAGCTGATCGTGACCGACAGCGTGTTCAGCATGGACGGCGATGTGGCGCCGCTGGCCGAACTGCTCGCGCTGGCCGAGCGCCACGATGCGTGGATCATCGTCGACGATGCGCACGGCTTCGGCGTGCTCGGCGACGATGGCCACGGCGTGCTGCAGGCGCTGGGGCTGAACTCGGAGCGCTTCATCTATATCGGCACGCTCGGCAAGGCCGCCGGCGTGGCAGGCGCCTTCGTGGCCGCGCACGAGACCATCATCGAACACCTCGTCAACACCGCGCGGCCCTACATCTACACCACGGCCGCGCCGCCTGCGGTGGCCCACGCACTGCTGGCGAGCCTGGCGATCCTCGAAGGCGAGGAGGGCCGGCAACGCCGCGCCAACCTGAACCGGCTGATCGCGGACCTGCGCGCGGGCCTGGCGCCGCTGGCGACGGCAGCGGGCTGGCAGTTGGGCGACAGCGCGACCGCCGTGCAGCCGCTGATCGTCGGCGACAACGCCACCTCGCTCGCGCTGTCGGCGCGGCTGGAGGCCGACGGCATCCGCGTGGGCGCGATCCGGCCGCCGACCGTGCCGGAGGGCACTGCGCGGCTGCGCATCACGCTGTCGGCTTCGCACACGGCCGCCGACGTACAGCGGCTGGTCGGCGTGCTGGCCGGCGCCGTGATGCGCGAAGCCAAGCAGGAGGCCGCATGAGCCAGCCTGCGAAGTTCCAGTGCTTTGTCACCGGCACCGATACCGGCGTGGGCAAGACCCATGCGAGCGCCACGCTGCTGCACGCGCTGCGCGCGGCCGGCTATGCCACCGTCGGCATGAAGCCGGTGGCCAGCGGCAGCGAATGGCGCGGCGACCACTGGCACAACGATGACGTGGCCGCGCTGCGTGCCGCCAGCTCGGTCACGGTGCCGCTGGCGCAGACCTGTCCGTTCCTGCTGCGCACGCCGTGCTCGCCGCACCTGGCCGCCGCGCAGGAAGGCGCGCGCATCACGCGCGCACCGATCCGCCATGCCTTCGACGCGCTGCGCGAGCAGGCCGATGCGGTCGTCGTCGAAGGCGTCGGCGGCTTCCACGTGCCGCTCGATACCGGCGCGGTGCGCTGGAGCACGGCCGACCTTGCCGAGATGCTGGCGCTGCCGGTGGTCATGGTGGTGGGTATCCGACTGGGCTGCCTGAACCACGCCGTGCTGACCGCCGAGGCCATCCGCGCGCGCGGGCTCACGCTGGCCGGCTGGATCGCCAACCGCATCGACCCGGACATGCTGCTCGCCGGGGAGAACATCGCCACGCTGCACGAAGCGCTCGATGCGCCGTGCCTGGGCGAGCTGCCCTGGCAAGTGGCGCCGGCCGACGCCGCCGCGCGCCTCGACCTCGCGCCGCTGCTTGCCCAACCTGATCCATACCAGTCCGAGGCCCAAGACCTCGCTGCATAACATAAAACACAAGCCGATCATGACCCAAGCCAATCAGACCGTCGCCACCATTTCCGCCGAATCGCTGCGCCAGACCGCACGCAACCACGCGCTGCCCGAAGACGCCCGCTGGCGCGTCGACGACGTCGCCGCGCTGTTCGCGCTGCCCTTCAACGACCTGCTGTTCCGCGCGCAGCAGGTGCACCGCGAGAACTTCGACGCCAACACCGTGCAGCTGTCCACGCTGCTGTCGATCAAGACCGGCGGGTGCGAAGAGGATTGCGGCTACTGCCCGCAGAGCGCGCACCACGATGCGGGCGTCAAGGCCGAGAAGCTGATGGCGCTCGATGAAGTGCTGGACGCCGCCCGTGCCGCCAAGGCCAACGGCGCCACGCGCTTCTGCATGGGGGCCGCCTGGCGCAGCCCGAAGGACCGCCACCTGGAGCCGGTGATGGACATGGTGCGCGAGGTCAAGGCCATGGGGCTGGAGACCTGCGTCACGCTGGGCATGCTGAAGGCCGAGCAGGCGCAGGCGCTCAAGGACGCCGGCCTGGACTACTACAACCACAATCTCGACACCTCGCCGGAGTTCTACGGCAAGATCATCACCACGCGCACCTATCAGGACCGGCTCGATACCATCGGCCACGTGCGCGATGCCGGCATCAATGTCTGCTGCGGCGGCATCGTCGGCATGGGTGAATCGCGCGAGGCGCGCGCCGGGCTGATCGCGCAGCTCGCCAATATGGATCCGTATCCGGAGTCGGTGCCCATCAACAACCTGGTGCAGGTGGAAGGCACGCCGCTGGCCGGAACCGACCCGCTCGACCCGTTCGAGTTTGTCCGCACCATTGCCGTGGCGCGCATCACCATGCCGGGCGCGATGGTGCGCCTGTCCGCGGGACGCGAGGCGATGGAAGAAGCCTTGCAGGCGCTGTGCTTCATGGCCGGCGCCAATTCCATCTTCTACGGCGACAAGCTGCTGACCACCGGCAACCCGCAGGCCGACCGCGATCGCGCGCTGCTGGCCCGCCTGGACATCCGTGCGGAAGGCTGCGCAGGCTGAATAGTTAAGAAATCACCACGCGCAGAGCTCCCCGCCGTAAGATCCCGATAACCGGGTAAAAAGGAGGGAGCTCATGTTCAGCAAGATCCTGATCGCGAACCGCGGCGAAATCGCCTGCCGCGTCGCCGCCACCTGCCGCCGGCTGGGCATCCGCACCGTCGCGGTGTACTCGGACGCCGACGCGGATGCGCGTCACGTCGCCTTCTGCGACGAGGCCGTCCATATCGGCGGCGCCGCGGCGCGCGACAGCTACCTGCGCGCCGACCACATCATCGAGATGGCGAAGGAGACCGGCGCGCAGGCGATCCACCCCGGCTACGGCTTCCTCTCCGAGAACGAGGCCTTTGCCGAGGCCTGCGCCGCGGCGGGACTGGTCTTCATCGGCCCGCCGGCTTCGGCCATCCACGCGATGGGCAGCAAGAGCGCGGCCAAGCAGTTGATGGAAAAGGCCTCGGTGCCACTGGTGCCCGGCTACCACGGCGAAGACCAGGACCCGGCGCTGCTGCGCCGCGAGGCCGACCGCATCGGCTACCCGGTGCTGCTCAAGGCCAGTGCCGGCGGCGGCGGCAAGGGCATGCGCGTGGTGGAATCGGGCGATGCCTTCGAGGCGGCGCTGGCCTCCGTCAAGCGCGAGGCCTCGGCCAGCTTCGGCGACGACAAGGTGCTCGTCGAAAAGTACCTGACCCGGCCGCGCCATATCGAAATCCAGGTGTTCGCCGATACCCGCGGCGACTGCGTCTACCTGTTCGAGCGCGACTGCTCGGTGCAGCGCCGCCACCAGAAGGTGCTGGAAGAAGCGCCCGCGCCGGGCATGACGGAAGAACGGCGCCGTGCGATGGGCGAAGCCGCCGTGGCCGCGGCCAAGGCGGTGGGCTATGTCGGCGCCGGCACGGTCGAGTTCATCGCCAACCAGGACGGCTCGTTCTACTTCATGGAAATGAACACGCGCCTGCAGGTCGAGCATCCGGTCACCGAGATGATCACCGGGCAGGACCTGGTCGAATGGCAACTGCGCGTGGCCGCCGGCGAGGCGCTGCCGCTGAAGCAGGAGCAACTCCGCATCGACGGCCACGCGCTCGAAGCGCGCATCTACGCCGAGAATCCCGACAAGCAGTTCCTGCCGTCCACCGGCACGCTGCGCTTCCTGCGCACGCCGCCGGCCGTGCAGTTCATGCGCGGCGGCGACGCCCACGGCCCCGCCGGTGTTCGCATCGACGCCGGCGTGCGCGAGGGCGACACCATCAGCCCGTACTACGACCCGATGATCGCCAAGCTGATCGTCTGGGGCAAGGACCGCGACGAGGCGCTCGCGCGCATGCGCCAGGCGCTGGCGGCGTATCACGTCGTCGGCCTGTCGACCAACGTGGCGTTCCTGCAGCGGCTGGTGAAGTCCGAAGCGTTCCGCACGGCCGATCTCGACACGGGCCTGATCGAGCGCAACGAGGCCACGCTGTTCCCGGCGCCGGCGCCGGTCGGCATGGAGATCATCGCGCTGGCGACCGCGGCGCTGCTCGACCGCGAAACGCGCGAGCGCCGCCTCGACGCGGCCGACCAGCATTCGCCGTGGACGCATGCCGGCGCGTGGCGGCTCAATGGCGGCGCCACGCGCACGCTGCGTTTCGTTTTCGGCAGCCATACGCTGGACGTCACGCTGACCGCGAACGAGCGCGGCAGCACGCTGATCTATGCCGACCAGGCGGCGCCGTTCCGCGCATCGTGCCAGGCCGACGATATCCGCGTAGACCTTGGCACGCGCCGCGCGCATGGCCAGGTCCATGTGGAGGGCAACGACTTCCACGTCTTCTACGCGGGACGCCACGCGGTGCTCGGCTGGCTCGACCCGCTCGCGCATGCGGGCGAAACCGAGGGCGAGGGCGGCAAGCTGACCGCGCCGATGCCGGGCAAGGTGATCGCCGTCATGGTCGAACCCGGCAGCACGGTGACGCGGGGCACGCCGCTGCTGGTGATGGAAGCCATGAAGATGGAACACACCATCAGCGCACCGGCCGACGGGGTCGTCAGCGAGATCCTGTACGGCGTGGGCGAGCAGGTGGCGGAAGGGGCCCAGCTGCTGGCTTTTGACGGGAAGTAGGCCCCCGCCGGCAGGTGCTGTGGCGCCTGTCGGCGGAAACGGGGTCCGGAGCGCGTCTGGTGGCGGCGACTGCGGGATGACGCTTTCCGGTTGGAATTTCGGATAATTCCTACACGTGGCGGGATGCACCGTGGCTAGGATTGGCAGGGCCCGCAAGCCACCCCTATCCCCCATGTTTCGAGCGTTCTGCCAAACCGTTTTCCTTTTTGGGGCCGTCCTGATAGCCAGTCAGGCGTGGGCGACCTGTAGCAGCGTCGCCGGCGTAGCGATTTCGACCGTTACGTTGCCTGCCAACCTGACAAGCGCGCGAGACCTGCCGATCGGAAGCACCCTTTACGACAGCGGTTGGGTTGATGCGTCTACTGGCGCCCAGTTCTATTGCACTGGAGGCGAAACATGGACCTATGGGTATAACGCGGCAATGACCCCGGTCCCGGCGGCTGGCGCTGGCGTTTATCAAACCACCGTCCCGGGCATCGGCGTGAGGGTTGGATGGTCGGACATGAACCTCGGCAGGCCGGCCGACATCACACAGTCCAGGATCATGAATTGGCCGCGCAACTCCAGAGCGTTGGAGAGCTACGCTGTCAACTATGGCTTTAGCTCCTCGTATCGCGTCCAGTTCATCAAGACCGGGAACATCGGGTCTGGCAACATTTCCTCTCCGAGCGCGTTTAGTTACAACGGCATCATCAACACCCAGTTGAAGTTCAGCAGCTTGTCGATCCCTGTAGCGGCTGCCGGTTGCAGCATCACCGGCAGCGGCAACATCACCGTCAATCTTCCCAATGCACGCGCGCAGAACTTTGGCGGTGTCGGATCGACACAAGGGGCGACCGCATTCAGCATTCCACTGGTTTGCGATGCAGGTGTCAGCGTGGCCTACAAACTCGACGGACCTGCGGACCCATCGAACGCCCCCGGCGTTCTGGCAAACCAGACGGGCAGCGGAAAGGCGACCGGCGTTGGCGTGCAGGTCCTGCAAGGAAGTGCCCCGGTGACTCTCGGCGCAGTATCGCCCACCTTCATCCAGACGACACAAGCCAATCAGGCGGTCAGCATTCCGATGACCGCGCAGTACTACAAGACCAATTCGGTCGTGAACAGCGGAAGCGTGAGTGCCATCGCGACACTGACCATGAACTATCAGTAGCTGCCGCCGATCCGCAGCCGCAGGGTCCTTGCGTCCGCGACGAGGCGCACAGAACCGAGGAAATGCCCCGCCCTGAACGGGGCATTTCCGTGGCGGCTCGCTGCCCTGGGCCAGGCCGTTGTCCCCGCCGGTCAAATCGCAAAGGTGCCCGCCATGCGGAAGCCGCTTTCCCGCCATTCGCCCTCCTGCGTCATTCCTCTGCCAAAATAGCTGCCTGAGCCGAAACTCGCTGGAGTCAACATGAAGTTGCAGCTGTATGTCCCCGATGGCCGTTACGATCCGTGGATCGAAGGCTTCGCCGAGGCGCTGCCGGAAGCCGAATGCGTGATCTGGGACGACAGCCGCGGAGATCCTGCCGACTACGCCGTGGTCTGGCGCCCGCCCGTGGAGATGCTGCGCGGCCGCACCGACCTGAAGGCGGTGTTCAACCTCGGCGCCGGCGTGGACGGCATCCTGCGCCTGCGTGACCAGGACCCGGATGCGCTGCCCGCTGGCGTGCCGATCGTGCGCCTGGACGATGCCGGCATGGCCGCCCAGATGGCCGAATACGTCACCCATGCCGTGCTGCGCTATTTCCGCCGGCTGGACGACTACGCCGCCCAGCAGCAGGCCGGCAACTGGAAGTTCCTGAAGCCGCACCGCCGCGCGGACTTCACCGTCGGGGTGATGGGCGTTGGTGCGCTGGGCACGCATATCGCCCGCACGCTGGCCGGTTTCGGCTTTCCGGTGCGCGGCTGGAGCCGCTCCGCGCGCGCCGTCGAGGGCGTGGTGGGATTCCATGGCGATGCGGGCCGGGCCCCGTTCCTGGATGGCCTGCGCGTGCTGGTCAATGTCCTGCCGCTGACCCCGCAGACCGAGAACATCCTGAACGGCGAACTGTTCGGCAAGCTCGCCAGGGGCGCCTACGTGATCAATGTGGCGCGTGGCCAGCACCTGGCCGAGGAGGACCTGCTGGCGGCGGTGCAAGCCGGGCAGATCGCGGGCGCGACGCTGGACGTATTCCGCACCGAACCGCTGCCGGCTGCGCATCCGTTCTGGCAGGAGCCGCGCATCACCATCACGCCGCATATCTCGGCGCTGACGCTGCGCGAGGACAGCATCGCGCAGATCGCCGGCAAGATCCGCGCGCTGCGGGCCGGCCAGCCCATCGCCGGCGTGGTCGACCTGCAGCGCGGCTACTGAACCCTCGCCGCGCAAAGAACAACAGACCCTGGAGACAGCCATGAACCTGCCCAACTACGTGAAGATCGTCGAGGTCGGACCGCGCGACGGCTTGCAGAACGAAAAGGCCATGGTGCCGACCGACGTCAAGGTGTCGTTGATCAACCAGCTGACCGAGGCCGGTTTCGTCAATATCGAGGCCGCGTCCTTTGTCTCGCCCAAATGGGTGCCGCAGATGGCCGACGGTGCCGACGTGATGGCGCGCATCCAGCGCCGTCCCGGCACGCTGTATTCGGTGCTCACGCCCAATATGAAGGGGCTGGAGGGCGCGGTGGCGGCCGCTGCCGATGAGGTCGTGATCTTCGGCGCCGCCAGCGAGGCGTTCTCGCAGAAGAACATCAACTGCTCGATCGCCGAATCGATCGCGCGCTTCGAGCCGGTGGCCGAGGCCGCGAAGGAAAAAGGCATTCGCCTGCGCGGCAGCATTTCGTGCGCGCTGGGCTGCCCGTACCAGGGCGAGGTGCCGGTGAGCGCCGTGGTGGACGTAGTGCGCCGCATGCGCGCACTGGGCTGCGACGAGATCGATATCGCCGACACCATCGGCGTGGGCACCCCCGGCAAGGTGCAGGACGTGATGCGCGCGGTATCGGCGGAATTTGCGATGGACCGCCTGTCGGGGCATTTCCACGACACCTACGGCCAGGCGCTGTCGAACATCCTGGCCAGCCTGGAAGTGGGCATCTCGATCTTCCATGCATCGGTGGCCGGTCTGGGCGGCTGTCCGTACGCCAAGGGCGCGACCGGCAACGTGGCGACCGAGGACGTGCTGTACATGCTGCACGGCCTGGGCATCCATACCGGCATCGACCTGGAGGCCGTGGTGCGGACGGGCGACTACATCTCGCAGGCGGTTGGCCGCGCCAACAGCTCGCGCGTGGGCCGCGCGCTGCTGGCCAAGTGGGCCGCCGCCAGCGAGGCTGCGCCTACGTGCGCGTAAGCCTGGCAACGACATGACAAAGGAGCAGGAATGAGCCAGTCCGCCGAACAGGTCGCCGAACAGATCGAATTGCCGGAATCCGCACAGCGTGTCGCGGGCCTGCTGGCCGAACTCGGGCATGACCGTCCGGTGGTGATGCTGCCGGCCACCGGCAAGACCTCCGCCGAGGCGGCCGCCGGCCTGGGCTGCAGCGTGGCGGAGATTGCCAAATCGATCATCTTCCGGCGCGTCGAAGACGATGCGCCGGTGCTGGTGATCGCCAGCGGCAGCAACCGTGTCGACGAAGCCAAGGTGGCGGCGCGCGTCGGCGCGCTGGGCAAGGCCGATGCCAGGTTCGTGCGCGAGAAGACCGGCTATGCCATCGGCGGCGTCTGCCCGATCGGCCATGCGGTGCCTCCGGTCATGCTGCTCGACCAGGACCTGTTCCGCTATGACAGCCTGTGGGCCGCGGCCGGGCATCCGCACGCCGTGTTCAACCTGACGCCGCAGCAGCTGCAGCAGATGACCGGCGCGGAAGTGGCGGATGTCGCCCTGGGGGCGGCGGCATGAGCCCAGAACTGCGGCCCGGCCTTGAGTTCTCGTGGCAGTACGTCGTGCCGCGCAAGGCCTCGGTGCCGCACCTCTACGATGACATCCCGATGTGCACGGAGATGCCGGACGTACTGGCCACCGGGTACATGGTCGGCATCATGGAGTGCGCCTGCCTGCAGGCACTGCGCGAACACCTGGACTGGCCGCGCGAGCAGACCCTCGGCACGCTGGTCAGCTTTTCGCACCTGGCGGCCACGCCGCCGGGCATGACCATCACGGTCAAGGGCCGGCTGGTGGAGGTGGATGGGCGCAGGCTGCGTTTTGAAGTGAGCGCCTGGGACGGCGAGGACAAGATCACGGAAGGCGTGCACGAGCGCCACGTGATCGATGCCGCGCGCTTCAACCGGAAGATCGCCGCCAAGGCTGCCCGGACTGCGGGCTGAGACCATGGTGCTGACGGCTGCCCTCATCCGGGACATCACGCGCCGCGCGCGTTCGGCGCAGACTGCGCAGCCCGTGCCTTCGCCATGCCGCAACGTATGCCACATGGACGCGGACAGCGGCTATTGCGAAGGCTGCCTGCGCACCATCGAAGAGATTGCCGGCTGGTCGGCCATGGCCGAGGACGACAAGCGCCGCATCTGGGCGCAGATGTCGCAGCGCGCCGACCGGCTGGCCGGTAGGAGACCCTTGCCTTGAGCGACACCACGCCACCGCGGTTGCCGGCCACCATGCGCGTCTTCGAACGCGGCTGGCTGTCGTCCAACAACATCCTGTTCATCGACGGCGACGATACCGCGCTCGTCGACAGCGGCTACGCCACGCACGCGCCGCAGACGGTGGCGCTGCTCGAATCGACGCTGCAGGGGCATCCGCTGAAGCGGCTCATCAATACCCATCTGCATTCCGACCATTGCGGCGGCAATGCCGCGCTGCAGGCGCGCTGGCAGCCACACACGTCGATTCCCGGCGCCGAAGCGGCCGCCGTCTCGGCATGGGATGTCGATGCGCTGAGCTACAAGGCGACCGGTCAGCAATGCGACCGCTTCACGTTCGATGCGCTGCTGCATGACGGGGACGTGTTGCGCCTTGGCGGCATCGACTGGCAGGTCGTCGCCGCACCGGGGCATGACCCGCATGCGGTGATGCTGTTCGCTCCGCAGCAGCGCCTCCTGATTGCCGGCGATGCGTTGTGGGAGAGCGGCTTCGGGGTGATCTTTCCCGAGCTGGAAGGGGAGAGCGGGTTTGCCGAGCAGGCTGCGGTGCTGGATCGCATTGCCGAACTGGATGCGCGCGTGGTGATTCCCGGCCACGGCCGCCCCTTTGCCGACGTGGCCGGAGCCCTCGAACGCGCGCGTGGCAGGCTCGCTTACCTCGGTGGGGATCCGCAACGCAATGCGAGCCACGCGGTCAAGGTGCTGGTCAAGTTCAAGCTGCTGGAAGCGCAGCGGATGCATCGCGACGCGTTGTTGGACTGGATGCAGGAGGCGCCGCTGATGGTGGCCATTCAGCAGCGCTTCATGGCGGGGCAGACGATGGAGGAGATTCTGTCGCAGACGCTGCGGGCGCTGGCGGGGGTGAAGGCGCTGGCGCTGGAGGGCGATGTGGTGGTGAACGTGGGCTGAGCCTTGAGGCCGTTGACATGGCCAGGACAGCTAGCGTTTGCTCCCCTCTCCCGTTCATGGGAGCGGGGAGCAAACAGTCAGACATTCAGCGTATTTCATGTATCCGGGGCTGTACCGCTCGATCGCTGTTGCAAGCGACCGGGGCCTGCTCAGAACATCGTCCTGAATCCCACCTTCACGCTCCTGCCCGGCAACGGCGCAATATCCCTGAGGATCGAAGAAGCATTGCGCGCCTCCTGGTTGGTCAGGTTGTCGCCGCGCAGATAGACCAGCGTCTGCGTGCCGGAGGTCTTGAACTTGTAGGTCAGCGCCAGGCTCAGCAGCGTGTAGGCGTCGGTGGGCGTGTCGTTGGCCGGTACGCGGGTCTGCCTGGCCGCGTAGGTGACATCCACGCGCGCGCCCCATGGGCCCGCGCCATAGACCAGCGCACCGCCCAGCCGCAGCGGCGCGAGTCTCGGCAGCGGCTCACCGGTGTTGCGATTCTCCCCGCGCACATAATCCGCCCGCGCCTCGAAATCCAGCGTATCGCTCGACGTCAGCATCTTCTGGAACAGCCGGGCCTTGCCTTCGGCCTCGAAGCCGTACAGCGTGGCCGGCACTCCCAGGTACTGGAATTCGGGCAGCGAGCCGGGACTGCCCGGGGCGACGACATCGCCGGCATCGTCGCGCGCGCGGCCCGTGGACAGCAGCGCCAGGTAGTTGGCGAAGCGGCTGTAGTAGCCCGACACGCTCGCGCTGTGCGGGCCGTACTTGTAGCGCATGCCGAGGTCCACGGAGGTGGCGCGCTCCTTGCTGGCATTGGGATCGCCCAGTTCCCATGCGCCGGTGGCCACGTGCGGCCCGTTGGCGTACAGCTCGTAGAAGGTCGGTGCGCGCTCGGTGTACGAGACATTGCTGGTCAGCGACCACAGCGAATTCAGCTTGTAGAGCAGGCCGGCCGACGCACTGGTGGCATTGAAGCTGCGGCTGGCATCGGTGAAGCGGTCATTGCCGTTGGCGCTGGCCGTGATACTGCTGTGGTCCAGCCGTCCGCCGAAGTTGAGCTTGAAGTCGCCGGCGCTGTCGAGCGGCAGTTCTTCGAACACGAACAGCGCGGCGTTGTCGGTGTTGGTGCTTGGCACGAACGCTTCCTCGCCCAGCGCGGAGAACTGCGTGTGGCCGAACTGCGTGCCGATCACCCCGCTCATCCTGCCAATCCTGGCGTGTTTGGCTTCGAAGCGCGCGTCCCAGCCCTGATTCTTGAAGATGGTGCCGGTCTCGCCGTTCTCGATTTCCCTGTGCTCGTAGTCCGTATAGCTGAACTTGCCCTTGACGGACTCCAGGATGCCGGAGGTGTTGGCTAGCAGGTTGCGCGCCTCGCCTTCGAGCGCGAAGCGGTCCTGCCGCATCTTCAGCCGCACGTCGTCCTCGGCCGGCGTGCCGTATTCGTTGCGGTAGGCGCTGTAGTTGGCGCCGATGAAGCCGTCCGCCCAGGTATAGGAGCCGCCCAGCGAGCCACCGTCCTGCTGCGCGCTGGTATTGGGCAGGCGGCCGCTGGCCTCGGTCTCGCCTTCGGGCAGCGGCTGGCTGGCACGCAGGCGGTCGCTGCGCGCGAAGCCCGGGATATGCAGGTCGCTGGTCTTGCGCGCGAACGCGTCGGCGTGGATCGCGAACTGGCCGTTGCCGGCCTCGACCAGCGCGCTGGCATTGCGTGCCACGTCGCCTCCCGCAGTGGCGCTCGCGTCGACGGCGCCGCCGATGCCTTCGACCGGTTCCTTCGGAATGCGGTTGTCGATCACGTTGACGACGCCGCCGATGGCATTGCCGCCGTACATCAGCGCCGCCGGCCCGCGCACGACTTCGATGCGTTCGGCCACGAGCGGATCGACCGGCACCGCGTGGTCGTAGGACAGCGTCGAGGCATCGACCGTGGAGCCACCGTTCTGCAGCACCTTGATGCGGTCTCCGTCGAGGCCACGGATGACCGGGCGGCTGGCGTTGGGGCCGAAGTAGCTCGACGACACGCCGGGCAGCTTGTCCAGCGTCTCGCCGAGCGTGCTGTTCTGGCGCAGCGACAGGGCGTCGCCGCTGAGTGAGGAGACCGGCGCAACCATGTCGTTCAGCTCGCTGCCAAGCGGGTTCGCGGTGACCACCACTTCCTTGAGGGTGGCGGCAGCGGGCGCGGCGGCGGTCGCAGGTTCGCTGGCGGTCTGGGCCAGCGCGCCGGTGGAGACAATCAGGGCAGCAAGGGCTGCCAGCGGCGTGCGCCGCAGCATGGGGTGTTGCAGGGTAGGAGGCATGGCTCGCGATTCGATGCGATGGCAATCGGGCGGACGGCCGTGCCGGTGCCGGTATCGCGCGCGCCGCGCACGATCAGGTGCGGGACGGGCGCGAGGCCGGCCGGCAAGGACGCGCGCGTTCGTACTGCGGAGCCGGCGGCAAGCCGCGGCCCGGATCAGGCGAAGGCGGGCGTGTGCGCCGGCGGCGCGCGCGAGCGGAAGGGGTGGGCGGAAGGAAGGTCGGGCCAGCGCCAGGCCAGGCTGGCCGGCTTGACCGGCTTGCCGAAGGCCAGCGTGACCACCGGCGTGTAGCCGCAATGGCTGTCGGCGACGGTGGCGCCATCGAACAGAACGCACGAGTGGCCCGCCAGCTTCTGCGCGAACGGGCTGGCGTCGCCATGGTCGGCGGCGCTCGATTCGGCTGCCATGACCGCCAGCGGCGTGCCCATCAGGCCACCGTGCGCGACGCGGTGCGCGAGGCCTGCATGCTGCGCGCCCAGCAGGCACAGCACCAGCCACAGGGCCTGCCACAGCCCCGGGCCGCGCGCGCGCAGGCGGGCGAGATGCCGGGTGATCTCAGTGGTCATGCGGGTGGCCACAATCGCAGTCGCCGTGCGCGTGGTCATGGCCATGATGATGGCCATGGTCATGGTCGTGGCCCTCGTCGTCGAAGGCATCTTCCCAGGCGGGGAAGGGGTCGGCATACATGGCCCAGGCATCGGGGCCGGCAGCCATCTCGGCGTCGGTCAGCAGGCAGGCGTCGAGGCAGGCTTCCAGGGCGGCGCGGTCCAGGTCCACGCCGACCAGCGCCAGTTCCTGGCGGCGGTCGCCGTAGGGGGCCGGCTGGCCATCGTCGAGCATGTCGGCGTCAAGCGCCGCGCGGTCCGCCGCATCGGTCGGCCACTCGGACGGATCGAGCGCGGCCCACCACGCACCTGCGGCGGCGGGACGGCACACGCCGCCCGCCTGGGCCCAGTCACCCGCGATGCCCATGCGGCTGGCCAGCCAGAACAGGCCCTTGGAGCGCAGCACATTGCCATGCTCGCGCATCCACTCGGTATGGATCAGGTCGGCAAAGCGGCCAGGGTGGAACGGCCGGCGGCGGCGGTAGACGAAGCCGCTCACGCCATGGAACCCGGGCAGCGGTTCGCCGCGCTGCAGGGCCAGCCAGCCTGGTGCGCCGGCGGTTTCCTCGAAATCGAAGCGGCGGGTGTCGAGCACATTCGCGGCCGGGACCTTGCCGAAGCTCGCCGGGATGACTTCCGCGCGCGGGTTGAACGCGCGCAGGACGGCTTCGAGCCGTGCCAGCGCGTCCGCGCCGACGAGGTCCGCCTTGTTCAGCACGATCACGTCGGCGAACTCGACCTGGGCGATCAGCACGTCGACCACCGTGCGGTCGTCCTCATCGCTGTCATCGGCATGCGGCTGGACGCGGTCACGCAGGAATTCGGCGTCGTTGACGTCGCGCAGGAATGTCGACGCATCCACCACGGTGACCAGCGTGTCCAGGCGCAGCGCCGTGCCCGCGCCATGCTCGTCCTCGAACAGCACGGCCTCGGCGATTGCCATCGGATCTTCCGTGCCCTCGGCTTCCAGCAGCAGATGATCGAAACTGCCGCTGCCCGCCAGCCCGATGGCCTCCGGCAAATTGCCGGCCACCCCCACGCGCCTGTCGGCGCTGGCGGCAAGGAGATGCTGCAGCAAAGTGGACTTGCCGGCACCGGTGAATCCGGACAGCACGGTAACGGGCAGGCGATTGACCATGGGAAGGAACGCGCAAAGGGCGCGCCGTCTGGCGCTCCCGGTGTTAATGCAACAAAGTTGCGACTGTACCAGAAAGGCACTGCCGCCGACAGCCGGCAGGCCTACACCATAGTAATGTCGTCGTCGCGCCGCGACAAAGCAAAACGGCCCGGAGATCCGGGCCGTCAGGGTGCTGAGGGGCGGTGGGGCTCAGTCGCCGAACAGCTTCTGGCGCAGTTCGCGGCGCTGCTGCGCTTCGAGCGACAGCGTGGCGGTCGGACGGGCCAGCAGGCGCGGCACGCCGATCGGCTCGCCGGTTTCCTCGCACCAGCCGTAATCGCCGGACTCGATCCGGGTCAGCGACTGCTCGACCTTCTTGAGCAGCTTGCGCTCGCGGTCGCGGGTGCGCAGTTCCAGCGCGTGCTCTTCCTCGATCGTGGCGCGGTCCGCCGGATCCGGCACGATGACCGTTTCGCGCAGGTGTTCCGTGGTCTGATCAGCGTTCTTCAGGATTTCGTCACGCAGCTGCTCAAGGCGATGCTTGAAGAAGGCGAGCTGCGCTTCGTTCATGTAATCCTTGTCGCTCATCTTCAGGATTTCAGCTTCAGTCAGAAGTTTGTTGCTGCTCATGGTTGCTGCTGATTCTCTTGTTGATCCGACCGGCGGCGTCTGGGTCCGCTCGGGTGCTGTGTCCACGTGCTTGCGCGGGGCGGACGTTTCACTCTGGCTGGCTGCAGCCTTGCTGCTTCGCGGGCCTCCCTTGGCCTCAACCGCGCCGGCGTGAGCCGTACCGCCGCGGGGAGCCGGCGCAGCCTTCACAGACTGCGCCTTGAGCGTCTCTGCCGCGGCACTACCTGTCTTGCTGCGGCTTTCTTTCGTCTTTGTTGCGGCTGTCATGGGGACACCTCTCTCTCGCGTCGGTATGGAACGGCGCGTGCCAGGTACCCCAAGCGGAGGGCGGTCTCCGCACGAAGCCCTGCGACCGCACCTGCCGGCGGCCTGCCTCGTGCTGACGACAACCGCCGCCCTGCAGACACCGGCGGCGGGAAAAAGGTGCGCCGCCAGTATCAAATCCGGCCTATTGTACTTGAACAAATTTTTCCAAGATACGGAAAAGGCCTTGCCATAACTTCGGTGTTTCCCCGGTACCCCGAATGGGGGAGATGCCGGAGCCGACATGTAGCGAGGAGCCGCCATGATGCGGCTGCCGCACTCAGGCCAGGCAGTTGGCCAGGCCTTTCAGAATCGCATCCCGCGGCAGGTCCACGCCGATGAACACCATCTTGGTGCCGGGAGTCTCGTCCTCCCACTTGGCGCCGACGTCGCTGCCCATCAACTGGTGGACCCCCTGGAATACGACTTTCCGGTCCACACCCTCCATATATAGTACGCCCTTGTAGCGCAAGAGTTTTTCGCCATAGACGGCCAGGATTCCCGACAGGAATTCCTCCAGCTTGCCGTAGTGGAACGGCTTGTCGCTGCGGAAGACGAACGAAGCGATGTGGTCGGTGTGGTGGTGGTGATGGTGGTGGTCGTGGCTGTGGTCATGGCCACAATCGGTACCGCAGTGCTCGTCGTGCTCGTGGTTGTGATCATGGCCGTGGTCATGATCGTCGTCGTGGTCGTGATCGTCGGCGCTGAGGAATTCCGGGTCGATCTCCAGCTTGGCGTTCAGGTTGAAGCCGCGCAGGTCGAAGATGGTGTCGATCGGCGTATCGCCGAAGTTCGCCTGGCGAATCGGCGCGCGCGGGTTCATATGCAGCAGGCGGTGGCGCAGGTCGGCCACTTCGGCTTCGCTCACCAGATCCGACTTGGTGATGAAGATCGCGTCGGCAAAGCCGACCTGGCGCTGGGCTTCTTCCTGCTTGTCGAGCTGCAGGTGGGCGTGCTTGGCGTCGACCAGCGTGATCACCGCGTCCAGCAGGTAACGCGAGGCGATCTCGTCATCCATGAAGAAGGTCTGCGCCACCGGGCCCGGATTGGCCACGCCCGTGGTTTCGATGACCACGCGGTCGAAATTGACCTCACCGGCGTCGCGCCGGGTCATCAGGTCCGACAGCGCCTGTACCAGGTCGCCTCGGATGGTGCAGCAGATGCAGCCGTTGCTCATCTGCACGATCTGCTCGCGGCCGTCCTGCACCAGGATCTCGTTGTCGATGTTTTCTTCGCCGAATTCGTTCTCGATGACGGCGATCTTCATGCCGTGCTGCTCGGTGAGGATGCGCTTGAGCAGCGTGGTCTTGCCGCTGCCGAGGAAGCCGGTCAGGATCGTGACCGGGATCAGTTTGGACATGGGTGGGTTCTCCGGGGGAATAGGGGTCGTCTCAGGACGTGCTGCCTGGCGGCCGCGGCAAGCGCGCGCCGCAGTCGGCGCACACGCCGTTCACGGTCAGTTCGACATGTTCGATGGCGAAGCCGCTGGGCACGCGCGGCGGGGCGGGCTGTGCCGGCATGCTGGCGTCGTCCAGGCAGAATGTGCGGTCGCAGCGCGTGCAATGGAAATGGCTGTGCTGGCGATGCACCTCGGCGCGCGCCGCCTCATGCTCGATCAGGCTGAAGCGGAACACGCGGTCGTTGCCGGCGCGCTTCTGCGCGACGCCTTGTTCTACCAGCCAGTCCAGGACGCGGTACACCGTGACGCGGTCGATCGCCTCGCCCTGTCCGGGCAGGCGGTCGATCACGGCCTGGTGGGTCAGGGCCTCGTCGCTGCCGATCAGGCAGGCAAGGATGCACAGCCGCGGCTGCGTCACGCGGGCGCCGAGCCGGCGCAGGCGTTCCTGGGCTGCTTCGAAGATGGCCGGCGCCGGCGGGGTGTCGGGCTGGCTCGGGATGAGGCGGGTCATGCGGAGGATTTAACCATAGGCCCCGCGCTGTTGCAATTCAGTTGCGTGTGGACGGCCGGGCCGCGCGCAGGCATGGCAGGGTTGCCTGCGGCGCACACCGGACGCGAAGTTTGCGCCTATGATCGGCAAGGTCGTACGCCGCCACCAGTCCGCGCCCGCGGGCACAGAACGGAGACAAGCGATGCTGAACGATGCGAGCGCGCTGCTGTTCCCCAACTTCGAACCCTTCCGGCGACGGGTGGGCGAGATCGAGATCGCCGGCGTGCAGGGCGGCTCCGGGCCGCCGCTGCTGCTTCTGCACGGGCATCCGCAGAGCCACCTGATCTGGCACAAGGTTGCGCCCGCGCTGGCCGATCATTTCACCGTCATCGCCACCGACCTGCGCGGCTATGGCAGCAGTTCCGCGCCGGCCGGCAACGCCGGGCACGAGAACTACAGCAAGCGCGCCATGGCCCGGGACCAGGTCGACGTCATGGCCGCGTTCGGCTTCCATCGCTTCGCGTTGTGCGGCCACGACCGCGGCGCGCGCGTGGCGCATCGCCTGGCCGTGGACCATCCGCAGGCGGTCGAACGGCTGATGCTGCTCGACATTGCCCCGACGCTGGACATGTACGAGCGCACCAGCATGGCGTTTGCCTCCGCCTACTGGCACTGGTTCTTCCTGATCCAGCCCGCGCCGTTCCCCGAGACGCTGCTCAACGCGGAACCCGATTTCTATCTCGACAAGCTGCTCGGGCTGCGCCAGGCCGGCGCGTCGCCGTTCTCGCCGGACGCGATGGCGGCCTATGCCGCAGCCATGCGCGAGCCGGCGCGCGTGCATGCGATGTGCGAGGACTATCGCGCGGCGGCGAGCATCGACCTCGAGCACGACCGCGCCGACCGCGAGTCCGGGAGCCGGCTGGAAATGCCGCTGCGCGTGCTGTGGGGCGAACACGGCGTGGTGGCGCGCCACTTCGAGCCGCTGGCGCTGTGGGAGGCGCTCGGCAAGCGCGTCAGCGGCAAGGCGCTGGACTGCGGCCACTACATCCCCGAGGAGGCGCCGCAGCCCTTGCTCGAGGAGATGCTGGCCTTCTTGCGCTAGCCTCGTCCGCTCCTCCCACCGGTTGCATCAGGATGCAGGCGGGTTAGCCCTGATTCCGTTCGGATGTCTGCAATTGCTAACATCAACGCCCGGCCCGGGCCGCCATTCAGGCGAACAGGGCCGCGCTGCCAAAGCCATGGTCGATCGCGCAACGGGACCACCCCGCCTGATTGCGCACGGACCGCGTCATGACATGCGGCATCCGGCACCGGCGGCGCTTTGCAGACGGAACAGGAGAGCACTATGAATCGAGTTGCAAAATTGGTCGCCGCAGTCGCGGCAGTGGGCGCAATGGGCGCGTTTTCCGGCGCGCAGGCCCAGGAATATCCGGGCAGCAAGCCCGTTTCGGCAGTCGTGCCGTTCGCCGCCGGGGGACCGACCGACAAGGTCGCGCGCGAACTGACCATGATCATGTCCAAGCACCTGGGCACCCAGATCGTCATCGAGAACCTCGGCGGCGCGGGCGGCACCATCGGTGCCAAGAAGGTGGTGCAGGCCAGGAATGATGGCTACACCATCCTGATCCACCACATCGGCATGTCGACGGCGCCCGCGCTGTACCGCAACCTGGGCTTCGACCCGCTGAAGGACTTCGAGATGATCGGCGAGATCGCCGACGTGCCGATGGTGATGGTCGGCAACAAGCAGCTGCCGCCGAACACCTTCAAGGACCTGCTGCCGTACATCAAGACCAATGCCGCCAAGCTGTCGCTGGCCAATGCCGGCATCGGCTCGGCCTCTCATCTGTGCGGCCTGCTGTTCCAGAGCGCGATCCAGACCGAGCTGACCACCGTGCCGTACAAGGGCACCGCGCCGGCGCTGACCGACATCCTGGGCGGCCAGGTCAACCTGATGTGCGACCAGACCACCAACATCGCGGGCCAGCTGAAGGCCGGCGCGCTCAAGCCGTACGCCGCCATGCAAGCGCGCCGCGTCGAGGCGTTCAAGGACATCCCGACCGCGGGCGAGCAAGGCCTGCCGGGCGTCGAAGTGAAGATCTGGCACGCCATGTACGCGCCCAAGGGCACGCCCAAGCCGGTGATCGACAAGCTGTCGGCCGCCCTGCAGAAGGCCGTGGCCGACCCGAACTTCCGCGCCAAGATGGCCGAACTGGGCGCGGAAGCCGTGCCGGCGCAGCGCGCCACACCGGATTCGCTGCGCACGTTCCTGAGCGCGGAAATCAACAAGTGGACCCCGGTGATCAAGAAGGCCGGCGTCTATGCCGACTGAGTGATGCGAGAGGCCAGGGGCGCCGGTCGGTGCCTCCTGCCTCGAACCAGCAAAAAGGCCATGCCGCTGTGCATGGCCTTTTTGTTTTGCGGGCGACCGAACCGCACCGGGCGTGGCGGCGTCCTATATTTGTCTGACTGCGTTGATCCGGCTGCGCATCTGCCGGCCCGGTGGCGTGGCCGACGACCGGCCCTTGAAACCCGCCTGATGCGTCGCCACCTACCGTCCTGACATATTCACGGAAGCCACCATGGAACAGTATCACGGCACTACCATCGTCAGCGTCCGTCGCGGCAATCAGGTCGCGCTCGGCGGTGATGGTCAGGTCACTCTCGGCAATATCGTGATGAAGGGCACCGCCCGCAAGGTGCGCCGCATCTACAACGGCAAGGTGCTGGTGGGGTTTGCCGGCAGCACGGCCGACGCGTTCTCGCTGCTCGACCGCTTCGAGGCCAAGCTGGAAAAGTACCAGGGCAACCTGACCCGCGCCGCGGTCGACCTCGCCAAGGACTGGCGTTCGGACCGCGCGCTGCGCCGGCTGGAGGCCATGCTGATTACCGCCGACCGCGACACGACGCTGGTCATCACCGGCAACGGCGACGTGCTGGATCCCGAGGGCGGCATCGCCGCGATCGGTTCGGGTGGCGCGTACGCGCAGTCGGCCGCCAAGGCGCTGGTGGAGAACACCGAGCTCGCGCCCAAAGACGTGGTCGAGAAAGCGCTGACCATTGCCGGCGAACTCTGCATCTACACCAACACCAACTTCGTCATCGAAACGCTGGAATAAGCGCCGGCCGGCCCGCGCACGGGCCGGCACGCCCCCACTGAACGGATACCATGTCGCATACCATGACCCCGTCGGAAATCGTTTCCGAACTCGACAAGCACATCATCGGCCAGAACAAGGCCAAGAAGGCCGTGGCCGTGGCGCTGCGCAACCGCTGGCGCCGCCAGCAGGTGGAAGAGCCGCTGCGCCAGGAAATCACGCCCAAGAACATCCTGATGATCGGACCGACCGGTGTCGGCAAGACCGAGATCGCGCGCCGCCTGGCCAAGCTGGCCGACGCGCCTTTCATCAAGATCGAGGCCACCAAGTTCACGGAAGTCGGCTACGTCGGCCGCGACGTGGACACCATCGTGCGCGACCTGGCCGAGATGGCCATCAAGCAGACGCGCGAATCCGAGATGAAGAAGGTGCGCACCAAGGCCGAAGACGCGGCCGAGGACCGCATGCTCGACGTGCTGCTGCCGCCGCCGCGCGACATCGGCTTCTCGCAGCCGGAAGAGAAGGATTCCAACACGCGCCAGGCGTTCCGCAAGAAGCTGCGCGAAGGCCAGCTCGACGACAAGGACATCGAGCTGGAACTGGCCGCCGGCCTGCCGAGCATGGACATCATGGGTCCGCCGGGCATGGAGGAAATGACCGAGCAGATCCGCTCGATGTTCGCCGGCATGGGGCAGGGCAAGAAGCATCGCCGCAAGATGAAGGTGAAGGAAGCCTTCAAGCTGCTGATCGACGAAGAGGCCGCCAAGCTCGTCAATGACGAAGAGCTCAAGCACAAGGCCATCACCAACGTCGAGCAGAACGGCATCGTGTTCCTGGACGAGATCGACAAGATCGCCAACCGCAGCGAGCTGGGCGGCGGCGAAGTGTCGCGCCAGGGCGTGCAGCGCGACCTGCTGCCGCTGGTGGAGGGCACCACGGTGAGCACGAAGTACGGGATGATCAAGACCGACCACATCCTGTTCATCGCCTCGGGCGCGTTCCACCTGTCCAAGCCGAGCGACCTGATCCCGGAACTGCAGGGCCGCTTCCCGATCCGCGTCGAGCTGGAATCGCTGTCCGTGCAGGACTTCGAGGCGATCCTGACGCAGACCGACGCGAGCCTGACCAAGCAGTACCAGGCGCTGCTGAAGACCGAAGAGGTCGAGCTGCAGTTCGCGCCGGACGGCATCCGCCGCCTGGCCGAGATCGCGTTCTCGGTCAACGAGAAGGTCGAGAACATCGGCGCACGCCGGCTGTACACGGTGATGGAGAGGCTGCTGGAAGACCTGTCGTTCCACGCGACCAGGTCGTCGGGCGAGACGGTGACGATTGATGCCGCCTACGTGAACGAGCGGCTGGGCGAACTTGCTGTCAACGAGGATCTGTCCAGGTACGTGCTGTAAGCGGTTAGCCGGACGGCCATCGGAGAAGGGGCGCACGGAAGTGCGCCCTTTCTTCTTTGTGACGCATCTGGATCATGCCGGCCGGACCTTTCCTCGCGGCATTTCCTATGATGGAAAGGCGCCCGATCTCCGACACAGTGACGGCGCAGGCAATTGGGTCCAGCGGCAACCGGCCCGCCGGTAGCGTCGGGGTTCGCGAACGATGCATCCAGGGTCGGCAGTGCCGGGTGGCTCCCTCTTCTTGCGGAGCCTGGAAAATGACGGAAAGGCCGTTCTCCAGGCGTGTTGGGAGAATTCCATGGACGTCAATCAGAAACAAACCGTGATCGCCCTGAACCAGTTGATCGAGGTCGACAGGGACAGCGAACTGGCCTGCATGGCCGGTGCCCGCGAGGTGCGCAATGCGGAGCTTCGCGACATCCTTGCCAGTACCGCGGAAACCTGCCGCAGCTCGGCCAGGGAACTGCAATCGATGGTCAGCGCCATGGGCGGAGAACCATCGGACCGGGGCAGCATGAACGGCATGTTCGCGCGCAGCTGGATGGCCTTGCGCCATATGCTTTCGCCAAACGATGACGATGCGGTGCTGGGGCTGTGCGAACGTGAGGAAGAAGCGGCCAGGCGCCAGTACCAGTCCGTGCTGATGAAGGCGCTCCCGCCGGATGCTACGGCCGCGGTGCAGCGCCAGTATGACGCGCTGCGGCAGCACCACGACCGGCTTCATGCCATGCGCGGCATGCAGATCCATTAGCACCGGCACTACCGGCGGATACGGTCGTTCCAAATCGATATCTGGATGAAGAAGGGGCAGCCGGATGCTACGGCTGCCCCTTTTCATTTCGTGTGGAGCCCAAGCTGGGGGCCTGTTCACATCGGCGGGCGGACCCTAGTGCGAGTGTCCATGCGCATGTCCCGCCGGCGGCAGCACCTCCAGTTCGGCCGCGGGCGATTTCAGGTCGCGCGTGGTCTGCCCCTCTGCCGGCACCTGGGTCCATTCGGTCGTGCCGTTCTCGCACTCCTGCACCACCGGGAAATACAGCTTGCCGCCTTGCTCGGGCAGCTTCATCAGCATCACGAATTCATCGAAATGCGCGTCGGCCAGCGTGCCGCCGAACCAGCGCAGCGTGCGTACATCCTCGGTCATCAGCTTGCCGTGCGACTGGACGGGCCGGGCCAGCGGCGCGCGCCTGACCTCCAGTTGCCAGCCGGCCTTGGGCTGCGGGTGCGCGCCCTGCACGCCTTCGGGAATGGTGACGGTGATGGCGCGCGTGGCGCTGCCGTTGCAGCCGTGGCCGACCATCAGCGCGCCCTTGTAGTAGCTGCCGGCCGCGGCCTGCTTCTGTTCGAAGACGATGTGGGCCGATGCGGTGGCGGACAGCGCCATCAGTGCCGCGGGCAGCAGCCACTGGCGTGCATGCCGGCACGGGGAAAGCGGGAAATGCATGGAGTGCTCCTTGTCAGCCCGCCAGTCTAGCGTTGCGCGCGGCGCCGCGCGCCGAAGCCCGATGCGGCTTAGTGCCGCAGCCTGGTGCCGCGGCCGCATAGGACAGGGCTTCATGTCAGGGCGTATCGGGGTGCCACCTGCCGGTAAGGTTGGTAAGCATTGGTAAGCACACTGGCGCACACCCGTCGCGCAATGAGACGCTTGCGCACCTTGAGCCCAATGGCCGATGCGGGAGCCACCGCATTTCGAACTACCAACTGGCAGGAGGAAAATTTGGTGAAGACACAATTCAGCCGCGTCATGATCGCTACTGCCGGTCTGCTGGCCACGCTGGCAGCGGCAACTGCCTTCCTGTGCATGCGTCCGGCGGCCGCGGCCGCGCACTCCCACAAGCACGGCAGCCTGGGCGCCGCGGCGGTCGCCGCGGCCACCCTGGCACTGCAGTCCGGAGAGCTTTTCACGCTGGCGGACCGCCACGCGAGCGATGCCTTGCGCGTTGTCGCGCAGGGCGACGGCCCCGACGGCGACGCGCTCGAGTGGGACTACGTTCAGCTTCGCCTGTAACGGACCGCCGCCGGCTTAGGGATCGCCGCTGGTTTTTGGGGATCGCCGCTGGCTTTAGCGCGACACCGGGCGCTTGCCCAGCTTGCGCTGCAATGTGCGCCGATGCATGTTGAGCGCGCGCGCGGTAGCGGAGATATTGCCACCGTGTTCGTTCAGGACGCGCTGGATATGCTCCCATTCGAGCCTGGCTACGGACAGTGGCACCGGCTCTTCCAGCGCGGCTTCCGCAGCATCTTCCGAGATACCCGCCATCAGGGCCGTGAGGATCGAATCCACGTTCGCGGGCTTGGCCAGGTATTCATCCGCCCCTTGCTTGACCGCGGCGACCGCCGTCGCAATGCTCGCGTAGCCGGTCAGGACCAGGATGCGCGCGTCCGGCAGGGCCTGGCGCAGCGGCCCCACCAGTTGCAGCCCGGATTCTGCCGCGGCCGTGCTGCCCGCCTCGGGCGGCGGACCCAGGTGCAGGTCCAGCGTGACGTATGCGAACGCCGTGCGCGCGGCCAGCGCCAGCGCCGTGCTGGTGTTGTGCGCGACCTGCACGGCGTAGCCGCGGCGTGTCAGCGCGCGGGCCAGTGTGCCGGAGAAGACGGCATCGTCGTCGATGACCAGGAAGGGCGAGCCTGCCGGCGCGATCGACTCCGGAACCGGATGGTGGGTAACGGTCATGACGGATTGACTGCAAGGGAAGGAGAGGCCGGCACGTGCAGCTCGGCGATGGTGCCGCCGCCGGGGCGGTCCCGCCACGCGAGCCCGCCGCCCATCTGACGCGCACCGCTCTGCGCCAGGTACAGGCCAATGCCCTGGCCGCCATGCGGGCTGGCCACGGGCGCTTCGCCCAACTGCGCGCGCAGCACGGGCGGAATGCCGTCGCCGTGGTCGCTGACGCGGAACGCGAGGCCGCCCTGCTCGATTGCAATATCCAGCCGCAGCGGCATCTGCGCGTGTCCGGCCGATTGCTGGCTGCGCGCGGCGTTGTCGAGCAGGATGGTCAGGATCTGTCCCACGCGGGCGGGCTCGATGGCGAGTTCGCCCGCCTGCGGCGAGGCGCTGGCTTGCAGCGTGGCACTGGGGTGGCGCAGCTGCCAGCGCTCGGCGAAGCTGCCCAGCCAGGCGTCGATGCGCTGCGGCTCCAGCGTGGCCGGATCCTCGCGCAGGCGCGCCAGGATCGTGCGGCACAGGTCAAGTTGCTGCTCGACCGTCAGCAGGTCCGGCAGGTAGTCGGCCACCGGCGTGGCGCCGCGCGCGCGGTCCGAGGCATCGCCGCGCAGTTCGCCGGCGATGACGGCCAGCGTCGCCAGCGGCGTGCCGATCTCGTGGGCGACGGCCGCCGCCTGGGCATTGAGGTCTTCCACGCGCGCTTCGCGCAGCAGCTGCTCGCGCGCCAGGTGCAGTTGCGCCTCGCGTTGCCGCAGCACGCCGGAAAGCCGTGCCACGAACAACGCGATCATCACCGCGCTGGCCACGAAGTTCAGCCACATGCCGGCGAGGTGGTAGTTCACCGCCTTGTCCGGGTCGTGCAGGTCCAGCGGCAGGTACTCGAACAGCAGCACCGTGTAGCAGGCCAGCGCGTAGCACGCGAGCGCCACCACCTGCCGCCACGGCAGGATGGCCGCGGCGATGGCCAGGCCCGGCAAGTAGAACGAGACGAACGGGTTGGTGGCGCCGCCGGTATAGAACAGGATCGCCGACAGCGCGGTCAGGTCCACGAGGAACTGGCCCATCAGCTCGGCTTCGCGGGGCGCCGAGCCCTGGCGGGTGTGCAGCCGCAGGCGCAGGCCGGTCAGCACGTTGAACAGTGCCTGCAGGGCGAAGACCACCAGCAGCGGGCCGGTCGGCAGGGCGACGCCGATAATCGGCTCGCACGACATCAGGCCCAGTGCCTGCCCGGCCAGCAGGGCCCAGCGCAGCCAGAACAGCCGCCGCAGGCTCACCAGGCTGGGACGCGCGGCCGGGCCCGCCGGAAGCGGCGGCGAGGCGGTGAGGACTGGCGGGTGGGTCACGGCGGGGACGGCATGCATGCCGCGAGTGTATCAATGCGGCCCGCGGGCGCCGGCCAGTGCGACACCTTGCCGCATTGGTCGCGGTGCCGACACTGCCAGACTATCGGGTTATCCGCAGCGCCGGCACCAGCCTGCGGCGGCATGGTCTAATGTCTGCTTTCCGGGAGTCCTGTATGCAAGCCAAATTCCTGCAAGCCAAATTCCGCGCGGCCACGCTGGCCGCTTCGTTCGCCATGCTGGCCTCGGGCGCCGCGCTGGCGCAGGTCGACGTGAGCAACGCCTGGGTGCGCGGCACGGTGCCGACCCAGACGGCGTCGGGCGCCTTCATGGTGCTGCACGCGCATGAGAATGCAAAGCTGGTCGGCGTGTCGTCGCCGGTCGCGGCGGCCGAGCTGCATGAGATGAAGATGGAAGGCAACGTCATGCGCATGCGCCAGGTCCAGTCGCTGGACCTGCCGAAGATGCAGGACGTGGAACTCAAGCCCGGCGGCTACCACGTGATGCTGATGGGCCTGAAAGGCCAGCTCAAGAAGGGCGACACCGTGCCCATCACGCTCAGGATCGAGCAGGGCGGCAAGGTGATCGAGCAGAAGGTGAACGCCGAAGTGCGTGACATGACCGCCAGCGCCGCGAGCTCTGGCGGCCACGGCGACCACAAGCACTAGGCCCGTCCGGACGGCGGAGTCGCGATGGCCAACAAGCAACTCGGCACCCGCCAGAAGATGGTGTTCCGCGGCGGCACCGGCGCGCCGCCGCCGCGTGACAAGGGCGGCGGCCGCAAGCCAGGTCCGCTGCAGACCGGCACTGGGGCAGGCAAGGCGCCGGTGCGGCGTCAGCCGCGCAAGCTGATCGGTTCGTCCGATTCCTGAGTGGCCGCGGCGGCCTGCACGCGTTCGCGCAGCCAGGTATGGCCCGGATCGGCGTCCGTGCGCTCGTGCCAGATCATGCTGAAGGTGAAGTTCTCGAGCGCGAACGGCGGATCGAACACCGCGTAGCGCGGGTCCGCTTCCAGCGCGGCCAGGCTGCGGCGCGCGGTGGTCAGGACCAGGTTCGTCCCCGCGATCAGCGCCGGCGCCACGCTCCAGTGCGGCACCACGCAGGCGATCTTGCGCCGTCCGCCAATTCTGGCGACCGCTGCGTCGATGGCATCGACACGCTCGCTGTGCGTGGCTACCAGCACATGCGATCGCGCCAGGTAGGCCACCTGGTCCAGCCGGCCCGCGTCACGGACCGTGGCCGCATCGACCGCGCAGGCGTAGCTTTCCTCGAACAGGGCTGCCGCGTGCACGTCTTCCGGCTGGTGCGTGAAGACGCCCAGCGCCATGTCGATCTCGCCATCGGCCACCTGCGCCGTCATGGCTTCGCGGCTGGCCTGGGTCACCACCAGGTCGATATTCGGCGCGGCCTTGCGCACGGCGCGCAACAGCCGCGGGAGCACCACCAGCGCACCATAGTCCGACATGGCCAGGCGGAAGCTGCGGCGCGCCGTGGCCGGCTGGAAGCCACCCGGCCCGAGCAGGATGCGCACCTGCGCGAGCGCTTCAGCCAGGGGGCCGGCGATTTCATGGGCGCGGGCACTCGGTACCAGGCCGCCCTTGCCGCGTACCAGGATGGGGTCGTCCAGCAACTGGCGCAGGCGCCCCAGCGCATGGCTGACCGCGGGCTGGCTCAGGTGCAGGCGCAGCGCGGCACGGGAGATATGGCGTTCGGCCAGCAGGGCTTCCAGCACCACCAGCAGGTTCAGATCGATTCCGCGTAAGGTATTCATTCCGCGAATGTTAAACGTATGAAAGCAGAATTGGAAATTCATTCTGCGAAATTTCACACTATCGGGTATCGAATCTGCTACTTACCGGAGTGCGCCATGTCTGGCCCGACCTTGCCCGCGAACTTGCCCGCGAACTTGCCCGTGAACTTGCTTCTCCCGCTTGCCACCGCCGTGCTGGCCGGTGCCGCGATCCCGATCCAGGCAGGCGCCAACGCCACGCTTGGCCGTGCGCTCGGGCATCCGCTCTGGGCCACCGTGGTGTCGCTGCTGGTCAGCCTTGCGGTCATCCTGCCGCTGCTGTGGCTGCTCAAGGTGCCGCTGCCCGCGCTCCCGGCAGCGGGTCGTCAGCCGGCGTGGATGTGGATCGGCGGGGTGCTCGGCGTGTTCTATATCACGGCGGCGCTGCTTATGGCACCGCGTCTCGGCGCCGGCGGCTTTATCGCCGCGGTGGTCGCGGGCCAGGTGGCGGCGGCGCTGCTGGTCGATCACTTCGGGCTGGCTGGCTTCGCGGTGCGCGCGCTGACGCCGGCGCGCCTGGCCGGCGCGGCGCTGATCGTCGCCGGCATGGTGGTGATGCAGTGGAGTCCGGCGCACGAGGCGCGGCCGCACGCCGCGCCGCCGCTTCAGTCCGGCGCCTGAGTGGCCGCCTGCCTCTTTTTCAGGCAGGCGGGGCACAGGCAATGCTGGTCCGGCACGATCCTGCGCGCGGGCAGCAAGGGCTGGCTGGCGCACCAGCACCGGGGCAGGCCGGCCGCATAGCCGCACACGAAGCCCGCGCCGCATTCGCTGCAGTGTTCGACCGGGCGCAGCTGGCCGGTGAGGACGGTGGACGGATCGGTCATCGCCGGCTCCCCGGCGGCTCGTCATCCTCCTGGCCCATGTGGTGCATGGCCGAGCGCATCAGCCGCATCTGCGCGTCGAAGCGCGTGCAGGCCGCGCAGACCAGCAGATGGCCGCGCATGCGCACGCGCTCCGTCCAGCCGAGCGGGCGGTCCATGGCCTTCATCGTAAGGTGGTGGATCTCCTCGCAGTCGGGCAGCAGGCGGCGTGGGCGCGAGTCGGACATGGAGTCGGGCATGGGGTCGGACATGAGTTCCTCGGGGGCAGATCAGCGCGCCCTGGCGCCGGGCGGCAGCCCGAACCAGTTCAGCTCCAGGCATTCGCGCAGGCGCATGCGGGCGCGGTACAGGATGACCCATACATTGGTCGCGCTGAGCTGCAGTTCCTGACAGATTTCTTCGGTCTCCAGCTCCAGCCATTCGCGCATCATGAACACGCGCGCCGTCTTCGCCGGCAGGCGGTCGACGCAGGCCTGCAGTACCTCGAAGAACTCGCGCCGTTCCAGGGTCCGGTCGGGGTCGCCCCAGTCGGACGGCAAGTCCTGGTAGTGGCCGTTGCGGGTGAAGAGCGCGTCGAAGGCATCCTGTTCGGACTGGGGCTCGCCATCGTCGTCCGTGGTCAGGGCCAGCCGCACCTCGCGCCGGCCGCTGCGCAGCAGATCGATGATCTTGTGCTTGAGGATGCCGATCAGGTAGGTCTTCAGCGCCGACTGGCCGGTAAAGCGCTCCGGGTGTTCCAGCACGGCCAGCAGCGTGTCGGACACCGCATCCTCGGCCAGCGCCTCGTCGCGCAGCTGCAAGCGGGCGAAGCGCAGCAAGTGAGGGCGCAGGGACTCCAGGTCGGCGGTGTCGTGAGGCATCGGGGCGGCGGGACGGCGGGGGATCGGGAGCTGTTGCGCAAAGATGACGCCGGCGCGCCGAGCCGTGCGCCACGCGGCGCATCGGGACGGCTTATGCCGGGCCTCCGGGGCCGGCTGCCCGCGCGCCTCGCGGATTCTTGTAAAATCGGCGCCTGCCGTGGCCCTATGGTGCACTTTCGGGTGATCCCCGCGAGTTTCCCCGCCAGGACTGCGGCAGAATTGCCATCATACCTGTTGATTCTCACGGATGTCCCAAGCCATGAACGCCGACAACCCCGGACCTGCCGCGACTGCGGTGGCCGCCATTGCCCCCGCCCTCAAAGCCGAGATCCTCGCAGAGGCGCTGCCCTATATCCGCAAGTTCCACGGCAAGACCATCGTGGTCAAGTACGGCGGCAATGCCATGACCGAGGAAAAGCTCAAGCACGGTTTCGCGCGCGACGTGATCCTGCTGAAGCTGGTCGGCATGAACCCGGTGGTGGTGCACGGCGGCGGCCCGCAGATCGATGAAGCGCTGAAGAAGGTCGGCAAGGTCGGCACCTTCGTGCAGGGCATGCGCGTGACGGACGAAGAGACCATGGAAGTGGTCGAATGGGTGCTCGGCGGTGAAGTCCAGCAGGACATCGTGATGCTGATCAACCAGTACGGCGGCCAGGCCGTGGGCCTGACCGGCAAGGACGGCGGCCTGATCCGCGCCAAGCGCCTGCAGATGCCGGACCGCGAAAACCCGGGCGCCTTCATCGACATCGGCTACGTGGGCGACATCGAGGCGATCAACCCGGCCGTGGTCAAGGCGCTGCAGGACGACGCCTTCATCCCGGTGATCTCGCCGATCGGCTTCTCCGACGACGGCCAGGCCTACAACATCAACGCCGACGTGGTCGCCGGCAAGATGGCCGAGATCCTCAAGGCCGAAAAGCTGGTGATGATGACCAACATCCCCGGCGTGATGGACAAGAAGGGCAACCTGCTGACCGACCTGTCCGCGCGCGAGATCGAGGAACTGTTCGCCGACGGCACTATCTCGGGCGGCATGCTGCCGAAGATCTCGTCGGCGCTCGACGCCGCCAAGAGCGGCGTGCATTCGGTGCACATCGTCGACGGCCGCATCGAGCATTCGCTGCTGCTGGAAATCCTGACCGAACAGGCGTTCGGCACGATGATCCGCTCGCACTGAGCGGCATCCGCGGGGCGGCGCCCGATCTGGCGCGCCGCCCGCAGTCTTCTTCCCCCATTGCAATTCCAACAGCTCGGCGTGCCTTCCAGTCATTCCACTTCGCGCCGCGTGCAGGCGCGCCTGCGCCGCCGGCCGGCCGGCGACCAGTCCGGCGACACGGTGTGGCTGTTCGACCTGGACAATACGCTGCACGACGCCTCGCACGCGATCTTCCCGGCGATCAACCGGCTGATGACCGCCTACGTGGCGCGCGTGCTCGGCTGCGACGATGCCACGGCAAGCCGCGTGCGCGTGGACTACTGGCAACGCTACGGGGCCACGCTGCTCGGCATGATCCGCCACCACGGCGTGGACCCGGCGGATTTCCTGCGCGCCGCGCACGAGTTTCCGGAACTGGCCGAGATGGTGCGCGTGCGGCGCGGGCTGGCCGCGCACCTGCGCCGGCTGCCGGGGCGCAAGATCATCGTCACCAACGCGCCGCAGGACTACGCGCGCGCGGTGATCGATATTGCGGGCATCAGCCATTGCTTCGAGCGCGTGGTGGCGATCGAACACATGTGGGTGCACGGGCATCTGCGCCCCAAGCCTGACCGGCGCATGCTGCGCCGCCTGCTGACGCAGACCGGCATTGCGCCGCACCGCGCGGTGCTGGTGGAAGACACGCTGTCGCACCTCAAGCGCTACGCCGGCATGGGCATCCGCACCGCCTGGGTGACGGGCTACCTGCGCACCATCGCGCCGTCGCGCCCGCACGCGGTGCCCGCGCCGGAGACGGCCGGCAGCCGCGGCGATGCCGCGGTGCGCTCGACGCTCGATGCCGAGGACCGCCGGCACGCCAGCCATGCCGCGCAGGAGCATTCGGTCACGCTGGTCGCGGCCGAATCCCAGGTGCCGCCCGCCGCCGATGGCCCGGCGCTGGCCCCGCAGGCGCAGCCCGATCACGCGCCGCGCGTGCGTGCGCGCGTGCCGAACCGGCCGGCCTATGTGGACATAAAAGTACAATCCATGCATCAACTACAACGAAGAATGCGGAGAACCGGGTCATGACGGAAAGCAACGGAACCCCGCCCGAGGCGGTCCTGCCGGACGGGCAGGGCGAAGCGCAGGCCAGCGAGAGCGCGCCGCCGGCGCGCAAGCGCCCGCGTCCGGGCGAGCGCCGCGTCCAGATCCTGCAGACGCTGGCCGCCATGCTGGAGCATCCGCGCGGGGAAAAGATCACCACCGCCGCGCTGGCGGCGCGCCTGAGCGTATCGGAGGCGGCGCTGTACCGTCATTTCGCCAGCAAGGCGCAGATGTTCGAAGGGCTGATCGCCTTCATCGAGCAGACCGTATTCGGCCTGATCAACCAGATCACGACGAACGAAGAGCACGGCCTGCGCCAGGTGCAGGCCATCGTGCGCATGCTGCTGTCGTTCGCCGAGAAGAACCCCGGCATGACGCGCGTGCTGACGGGCGAGGCGCTCGTGGGCGAGCACGAGCGCCTGCAGGAGCGCATCAACCAGATGGTCGACCGCATCGAGGCGTCGCTGCGCCAGTGCCTGAAGATCGCCGTGACGCAGGGCGCGTTCCCGGCGGACGCCGATGTCGCGCTGCGCGCCGCGCTGGTCATGGCCTATGTCCAGGGCCAGTGGCACCGCTACGCCAAGAGCGGCTTGCGCAAGTCGCCCGGCGAGCGCGCGGAAGCGCAGTTGCGCGTCCTGCTTGGGTAGTTCGCGTCACGCCGCGCCGTTTGCTCTATAATTTGCCGGTCGCGCCGATTTGATGACTGGCTTGCGGGCGCGCGGCAGCCGGAATGTCCCCCAAGGGTCCCCATGGGTCCCGTAGTCCTCCGTCTGCGAATATAAATGCGGCTAAAGAAGTTGGGTCGGCGCCCCCCAGGCAGTATCGGGATTCACGCCGGCACGCGGAACACCGCGAATGCCCGACTTGGCTGCGACGCTTTACACGCACAGCCGGTCGGGTTTTTTTATGCCCGCTTTGCGCGGGTCGGATTCCATGACTGATGTCGCCTTGCCGCCTGCCGCGCTCACGCTGCCGAATGATTCCGTCGGCGTCGTCACGCCGCAGCGCATGCATTTCCAGGAGCCGCTGAAGCTGCGCAACGGCTCGTCGATCGCCGGCTACGACCTGATGGTCGAGACCTACGGCACGCTCAATGCCGACCGCTCCAATGCCGTGCTGGTCTGCCACGCGCTCAACGCGTCGCACCACGTGGCCGGCGTGTACGCGCACGATCCGCGCGACGTGGGCTGGTGGGACAACATGGTGGGCCCGGGCAAGCCGCTCGATACCAACCGCTTCTTCGTCATCGGCGTGAACAACCTGGGCTCGTGCTTTGGTTCCACGGGGCCGATGAGCAGCAACCCCGCCACGGGCGAGCCCTATGGCGCGATGTTCCCCGTGGTGACGGTGGAGGACTGGGTCAACGCGCAGGCGCGCGTGGCCGACGCGTTCGGCATCACGCAGTTCGCCGCGGTGATGGGCGGCAGCCTTGGCGGCATGCAGGCGGTGGCCTGGAGCCTGATGTATCCGCAGCGCCTGCGCCACTGCATCGTGGTCGCGTCCACGCCCAAGCTGTCCGCGCAGAACATCGCGTTCAACGAGGTGGCGCGCAGCTCCATCCTGTCGGACCCGGACTTCCACGGCGGCAACTACTACGCGCATGGCGTGAAGCCCAAGCGCGGCCTGCGCGTGGCGCGCATGATCGGCCATATCACCTACCTGTCGGACGAGGACATGGCCGAGAAATTCGGCCGCGAGCTGAAGTCCGACGACATCCGCTTCTCGTTCGACGTCGAGTTCCAGGTCGAGAGCTACCTGCGCTACCAGGGCGACAAGTTCGCCGAGTACTTCGACGCCAACACCTACCTGCTGATCACGCGCGCACTGGACTATTTCGACCCGGCCCTGGCCTACGGCGGCGACCTGACGCGGGCGATGGCGCAGACGCAGGCGAGCTTCCTCGTGGCGAGCTTCAGCACCGACTGGCGTTTCGCGCCGAACCGCAGCCGCGAACTGGTCAAGGCGCTGCTCGACAACAAGCGCCCGGTCTCGTACGCCGAGATCGACGCGCCGCACGGCCATGATGCCTTCCTGCTGGACGATCCGCGCTACCACAACCTGATGCGCGCCTACTACGACCGCATCGCAGAGGAGATCGGCGCATGAACGCCCTCGCCAATCCCAATATCCTGGCGTTGCGGCCGGACTTCCGCGCGATCGCGCGCTGGGTCGAACCCAAATCCACCGTGCTCGACCTCGGCTGCGGCGACGGCAGCCTGCTGCGCGTCCTGCAGGACGAACTCGAAGTGCAGGCCTACGGCATCGAGATCCGCGATGAAGGCGTGCTGGCCTGCGCGCAGAAGGGCGTCCACGTCATCCAGCAGAACCTGGAAGGCGGCCTGGCGCTGTTCGAGGACAAGAGCTTCGATACGGTGATCCTGTCGCAGACGCTGCAGACCATCCACAACACCGCGCAGGTGCTGCGCGACACGCTGCGTGTCGGGCGCGAGTGCATTGTCTCGTTCCCGAACTTCGGCTACTGGCCGCACCGCCTGTCGGTCTTCCGCGGGCGCATGCCAGTGTCGGAGTCGCTGCCGTACCAGTGGTACAACACGCCGAACGTGCGCGTGCTGACCATCAGCGATTTCGAGGCGCTGGCGCCCAAGGTGGGCCTGCGCGTGCTCGACCGCGTGGTCATGCACGAAGGCATCACCGTGAACTGGGGCCGGAACTGGCGCGGCAGCCTGGCCGTGTACCGCGTCTGCTCGACCTGACCGGACTGGCCGGACTGACCGGACTGACGTCAAGGGGCTGACGCCGTGTCGACCAGGTGGTCGACGAAGGCCCGTACCTTGGGCGGAACATGCCGCGTGGGGGTGTACACCGCACAGGCGGTGCCAACGTAGGGCTCCAGGATGTCCCAATCATCGAGCACCGTGACGAGCCGCCCCGCCGCCAGGCCGTCCGCGGCGGAGAAGTCGGGCACCAGCCCGATGCCCGCGTCGCGTTCGACCATGGCCACGATCGCTACGCTGTTGTTGAGCGTGAAGCGCGGCGGGATGCGCACCGTGACGCTATCGCGATCGCCCGCGCCCCTGTGCCGCAGCGACCAGCGCTCGCCGAACGCGCCATAGCCCAGATAGAGGCAGCGCGCGTGCGGCAGTTCTTCCGGCCGCGCCGGAGCCCCGTGCTCGCGCACCCACGCCGGTGACGCCACCAGGCGGTAGCGCACGTCGCGCAACGGCCGCGCCACCAGGCCAGGCGGCAGCTCGCGCGCGATGCGGATCGCCACATCCAGCCCTTCTTCCACCAGGTCGACCATGCGGTCGGCCAGCGTCAGCTGCAACTCCAGCGCCGGGTAGCGCGCCAGCAGGGCCGGCAGGCGCGGCGCCAGCCAGGTCTGTCCGAACACGACCGGGGCGCTGACTCGCAATACGCCGTGCGGTTCACCGGCATGGTCGGTGCCGAGCGCGGAAACCTCGCGCGCGGCTGCCGTCATGCGCGCGCAGGCCGCATAGACGGCGTGGCCGAGTTCGGTCAGTGCAAAGGCCCGTGTTGTGCGCTGCAGCAAACTGGCGCCGAGCGTGGCCTCCAGCCGCGAGACATGGCGGCTGACGGCCGACGGCGTCATGCCCAGGTCCTGCGCGGCGGCGGAAAAGCTGCCACATTCCACCACGCGCGCAAACACCGCCATCGCATTCAGTGAGGCAGCCTGCATGGCGGGCTCCGCTTTTTGTGACGTGAAGTCAAATACTAATTGAGTTCCGGCTGGATTGTTGACTGCATGGCATGGTGGAACAATGCCGTCACGGATTCACCGGAGCATTTCATGACCTCTCAACAAGCGGGCGCCGGCGGTACCTGGCGCATGGTCGCCGCCATGGCGCTGTCGGGCACCATCGGCTGGTTCGTGGTCACCAGTGGCCAGCCAACCCTCGACGTGGTGTTCTTCCGCTGCGTGTTCGGCGGCGCGTCGCTGCTTGGCGTGCTGACGCTGCAGCGTGGCTGGGTGCGGCTCGACCGGGCGCGCATGGGCTGGCTGGCGCTCGGCGGCGTGACGCTGATTCTCAACTGGCTGTGCCTGTTCTCGGCTTATGCCTACAGCGGGATCTCGATCGCCACCGTGGTCTATCACACCCAGCCGTTCTTCCTGCTGGTCCTGACAGCCCTGTTCCAGCGCGAGCCGTTCCCGTTCGCCCGGCTGCCGTGGCTGTTGCTGGCATTCGCGGGCGTGATGCTGATCACCGGCCTTGAACACGGGGCGCAGGGCATCTCGATGCTGGCCGGGATCGGGCTGGCCATGCTGGCGGCGTTGCTGTACGCCATCACCACGCTGGCCACGCGGCGGCTGAAGGGCATTCCGCCCGGGCAGATCGCCGGACTGCAGATGGTGATCGGCGTGCTGATGCTGGCGCCCCTGGCGCACCCGGCCGTGGCCAGCTTCGACGGGCGCGCCTGGGCGGCGCTGCTGGCGCTTGGCCTGGTGCATACCGGGTTCATGTACACGCTGCTCTATGGCGCCTTCCAGCGACTGAACGTGGTGTCGATCGCGACGCTGTCGTTCATTTACCCGCTGGTCGCCATTGTCATCGACGTGGCGGTCTTTCACGTCGTGCTGGGGCCGCTGCAGCTCGCCGGCATGGGGCTGGTCCTGCTCGGCGTGATCGCCAACCAGCTTGGCTGGACCGTGCCGCTGCGGATCCGCGCCAGGAGCTGACGGCGGATTGGCGTTGACGCGGACCCTGACTACGGTTAGTGTAGGCAGGATATCGAACGACCGTGCTATTTGCCATGACCCTCGCGCCCCAGACCGTTACCGCCGCTGCCGCTGGCACGCTGCTTCATCCCTTTGACGACGCGCTCGTGCTCGAGCCAGCCGGCGAGCATCGCTTCCTGGGCCGCACCACGCCGGCCTACTGGAACATGATCGGGCCATTCGGCGGCATTACGGCGGCCACGTTGTTGCAGGCCGCCCTGCAGCATCCCGAGCGCCTGGGCGATCCGCTCGCGCTGACGGTCAACTTCGCGGGGCCGATTGCCGAAGGGCCGTTCGAGATCGAGGCGCGACCCACCCGCACCAACCGCTCGACCCAGCACTGGCAGATCGAGCTGCGCCAGCGCGATGCGGTGGCCACCACGGCCACCGCGGTGTTCTCGCTGCGGCGCGAGACATGGTCGTGCGGGGAGGCGGTGCGGCCCGAGGCTCCCGCGGCGGACGAAGTCCCGGCCATGGCCGGATTTGCGCCGGTGCGCTGGCTCAAGTCCTATGACATGCGCCCGTTCCGCGGCGCCAGGCCGACCACGGAGCCGGGCACGGAACACCCGGACAGCCTGACGCAGTTCTGGCTGCGCGACGAGCCGGCGCGCACGCCGGACTTTCCGGCCATGGCCGCATGGTGCGACAGCTTCTACCCGCGCATCTTCCTCAAGCGTGCCGGTTTCGTGCCGGCTGGCACGGTGTCGCTGACCACGTATTTCCACGCCGATGCGGCCACGCTGGCCGCGCTGGGCGACAGCCACGTGCTGTGCAGCGCGCAGGCCCAGGTGTTCCGCCAGGGTTTTTTCGACCAGAGCGCGCAGGTCTGGAGCGCGGGCGGCGAACTGCTCGCCACGTCGCACCAGATCGTGTACTACAAGGAGTAAGGCAGGTCCGGGGACCGTGGCTCAGGCGATCGCCTCGCGCGCCTGGGCCTCGTAGCGATGGACGGTGCGGCGCATGGCCCAGAGCAGCAGCACGCCGGGCAGCGCCACCAGCACCGTGCCGAGATAGAAGGGCGCCCAGCCCCAGGCCTCCACCATATAGCCGGACGTCGGACCGACATAGACGCGGCCCACCGAGGCCAGCGCCGACAGCAGCGCGTACTGGGTGGCGGAGAACGAGCGGTTGCACAGCGTCATCAGCAGCGCCACGAACGCCGCCGTGCCCATGCCGCCGCACAGGTTCTCGATCGCGATGGTGGCGCCCATCGACCACAGGTGCGGCGGCGTCACCGACAGGATCCAGTAGCCCAGGTTGGACACCGCCTGCAGCACGCCGAACAGCATCAGCGAGCGGTACAGGCCCAGGCGCACCATCAGCGTGCCGCCGAACAGCGCGCCGACGATGGTCGCGGCCAGCCCCAGCGTCTTGTTGACGATGCCGACCTCGCCGGCGGAGAAGCCGACGCCGCGGATCAGGAAGGTCGTGGACAGGCTGCCCGCAAAGGCATCGCCGAGCTTGTAGAGCACGATCAGCAGCAGCAGCCACCACGCGCCGGGGCGCGAGAAGAAATCACGCAGCGGGCCGACGATGGCTTCTTCGAGCGAGCGCGGCGCGCGCGCCGGCACGTCGGGCTCGGGTGCCCACAGCAGCGTGACGATGCCAACGCCCATCAGCGCGGCCATCAGCAGGTACATCTGCGGCCAGCCCATCACGCGGTCCGCCAGCCACAGCGCAAGCCCGCCGGAAACCAGCATCGCCAGCCGGTAGCCCAGCACCTTGACGGCCGCCCCCACGCCACGTTCGGCCGGCCGCAGCACGTCGGTGCTATAGGCGTCGAACACGATGTCCTGAGACGCCGACAGGAAGGCCACCAGCGTGGCCAGGGCCGCCAGCGTCCAGAGCGCTTCGCGCGGCGGGCAGAACGCCATGGCGGCGATGCCCGCAACCAGCCCGAGCTGCGTGACCAGCAGCCAGCCCTTGCGCCGGCCCATGAGCGGCGGCGTGTAGCGGTCCATCAGCGGCGCCCACAGGAACTTGAAGATATAGGCCTGGCCCACCAGCGAGAAGAAGCCGATGGTCTTGATGTCGAGCCCTTCTACCGTCATCCAGGCCTGCAGCGTGCCGGATGTGAGCGCCAGCGGCAGCCCGGAGGCGAAGCCCAGCGCCAGCATGGCGCCGATGCGGCGGTTGCGGAAGATGTCGAGATAGTCCTGGAAAGTCATGGATGGCGTGGGCGGATGGCGCCGCGCGGCTGCGTGGGCGCCGTGTATTATTGCATCACCCGTTTGCCCGCTTAGTGTCCGGCTGCCCCCGGCTTTCCCTACTGCCCCCAAGGAACCGAAGATGTCCCGCCACCAGCCAGGTGTTCCGCGCCTTGTCCTGTCCCGCATGGCCTGCGCGCTGTCCGTGGGCGCGGCGATCACGGTGACACCGCTGGCGCTGGCGCAGCAGGGCGAAGACCAGGAAGGCGGCGTCCGCCTGGAGCGCAGCGCCTCCGCGGTGCGCAAGATCGTGCCGGTCGAGGTCATCGAGCAGCAGGCCGCGCAGGAATACGAGCAGATCAAGCAGGAGGCGATCGCCAAGCATGCGCTGGCCGGCGACAGCAATCCGCAGCTGCAGCGCCTGCGCGCAATCGGCAAGCGGCTGCTGCCGGAAACCGTGCGCTGGAACGAGCGCGCGCGCCAGTGGCAGTGGGAGATCAACCTGATTGGCTCGAAGCAGGTCAACGCCTTCTGCATGCCGGGCGGCAAGATCGCGTTCTACACCGGCCTGCTCGACCAGCTCAAGCTGACCGACGACGAGATCGCGATGGCAATGGGCCACGAGATCGCGCACGCGCTGCAGGAGCACGCGCGCGAGCGCGCCGCCAAGTCGGAGATCACCAATCTTGGGGCCAATGTCGTCTCGCAGCTGTTCGGCTTTGGCAATCTCGGCAATATGGCGCTGGGTACCGGCGCGCACCTGCTGACGCTGCGCTTCTCGCGCGCGGACGAGAGCGAGGCCGACCTGATCGGCATGGATATCGCCGCGCGCGCCAGCTATGACCCGCGCGCGGCCGTGACGCTGTGGCAGAAGATGGCCAAGGTCACGCAGTCCGGCTCCGAATTCCTGTCGACGCACCCATCCGGGCGCAGCCGCATTGCCGAGCTCGAGAAACACATGCCCGAGGTGCTGCCGCTCTACGCGCGGGCCATCAACACCACGGTGGATCACCTGCCGCCGTATCGCGCCAATATGGCCAACCTCGGCGACGCGCCGGTCGATTCCGGCGACGACGATCGCCAGCGGCCGCTGAAACGCTGAGCTTTCCCGGCAGCAAAAAAGCCGGCAATGCCGGCTTTTCTGTTTGAGCGGGAGGGCGGTCAGGCAGCGGTCAGGCCTGCAGACCGGTCGCCTCGTCGGCGCCCACATGCACGTTCATGCATTGCACCGCCGCGCCGGCCGCGCCCTTGCCCAGGTTGTCCAGGCGCGCGACCAGGTTCAGGCGCTCGGGCGTGCCGAACACGAACAGGTCGACCCGGTTGGTGTCGTTGTTGGCCTGCACGTCGAAGAAGCCGTCATCGAGATTGGCGTCGCTGTTGTACGGCAGCACGCGCACGAATTGCTCGCCTTCATAGTGCTGGCGATAGATGTCGACGATCTGTTCCGGGCTGACCTTGCGCGCGAGACGATCGGCAAAGACCGGCACCGTCACCGCCAGGCCCTTCAGGAAGTTGCCGACGATCGGGTTGAAGATCGGGTCCGACGCCAGGCCGCCCTGCACGCGCATCTCGGGCAGGTGCTTGTGCTGCAGGCCAAGCGCGTACGGGCGCGGGCTGTGCAGCTTCGGGTTACCGCCGGCCTCGAAGTCGGCAATCATCTTCTTGCCGCCGCCGCTGTAGCCGGTCAGCGAGAACGCCGACACCGGGTAGTCGCGCGGCAGCACGCCGGCATCCACCAGCGGGCGCACCGCCAGCACGAAGGCGCTGGCGTGGCAGCCCGGCACCGCGATGCGCTTGCTCGCGCGGATCCTCTCGCGCTGGCCGCGCACCAGTTCCGGCAGGCCGTAGGCCCAGTTGTCCGAGGTGCGGAACGCCGTGCTGGCGTCGATCACGCAGGTATTCGGGTTGGTCACCAGCGACACGGCCTCGCGCGAGGCCACATCCGGCAGGCACAGGAAGGCGACATCCGCGGCGTTCAGGAAGCGTGCTCGCTCAGCCGGGTCCTTGCGCTTGTCTTCTGCAATGCGCAGCAGTTCAACGTCGGAACGACCGGAAAGATAGTCAAGCAACCGGAGACCGGTAGTGCCTTCCTGACCATCGACGAACACTTTGAAAACCATGGCGGACTCGCTCTTTGAAATGCGGGAATGCGAAACATCTCCTGCCGGGCGCAGGGGCGAACCTGCATTGTAGCGGGCTTGGGGGCCGGTCGCAGGGGTTTGTACCGATTGGATTATTGCGATCTGGCATGGTCTGCCGCTTGCGGGTTTTAACCTAGTAGGTTAATGTGCATGGAGAAGGGGGTGGCGCACTATCCGCTCTGGCGGGGCAGGGAGCTTGTGACTGCGAAACGGGTCACGCTGACACGATCCGCGCGCGATGGGGCCCAAGCGCTGGGCTTTGACATGACGAGCCTGCTTGGGGTGATTGGAACGCTACAGCCGTCCGACTTCTACAAAAGCATGACCACATATTCAGATCACACCGTCTGGCACGACGTCTACCGTCCCGTCACGCGTCATGGTTGTGTCTACCTTAAGCTGACCGTGAGCGAAGGCCTGCTGGTCGTGTCATTCAAGGCGCGATGAATGGAGTTGCGTAATGAGATGTCCCACATGTGGCGGCGCCGAACTGGTGGCCGATGTCCGCAACATTCCCCACACCTATCGGGGTGAAACCACGCTGCTGGAGCAGGTGCGTGGCGAGTTTTGTCCGGTCTGTGACGAATACCTGACTGACTGTGAGGAGAGCGACCGGGTGATGAAGCTGATGAAAGCATTCAATCGAGAGGTCAATGCCGCATTCGTGGATCCGGCATATATCGTGGGCGTGCGCAAGAAACTCCGCCTTGATCAGCGCGAGGCGGCGGAGATCTTTGGCGGGGGCATCAACGGCTTCTCCCGCTACGAAACCGGCAAGACAAAGCCGCCGCTAGCCCTCGTCAAGCTCCTGAAGCTGCTCGACCGCCATCCCGAACTCCTCGCGGAAGTCCGGGCGGCGTGAAGCCCGCTGTCACAGGGGATAGTTGTAATCGATCGACAGCGGCGCGTGGTCGCTGAACTTCTCGTCCTTGTAGATCGAGCACAGATGCGCCGTGGTGGCGATCTTTGGCGTGGCCAGGTGGTAATCGATACGCCACCCGACGTTCTTGGCATAGGCCTGGCCGCGGTTGCTCCACCATGTGTATTGCTCGGGGCGCGGGTCCAGTTGGCGGAACACGTCGACATAGCCGTGCGTATCGAACAGCGCGCCGATCCACGCGCGCTCTTCCGGCAGGAAGCCCGAGTTCTTCAGGTTGCCCTTCCAGTTCTTGATGTCGATTTCCTTGTGCGCGATGTTGACGTCGCCGCACAGGACGATCTCGCGCCCGCTGGCCTTCAGCTGAAGCAGGTGGGGCAGGAAGGCCTCCATGAAGCGGAACTTTGCCTGCTGGCGCTCCTCCGAACTCGAGCCCGATGGCACATAGACGGAAATCACGGCAAGGTGCGGGTACTGCACTTCGACGTAGCGGCCCTCGCCATCGAACTCGGGATTGCCGAAGCCGGTAATCACGCGCTCGGGCTTGTGCCGTGTGTAGAGGCCGACACCGCTGTAGCCCTTCTTCTCGGCGTAGTGGAAGTATCCGTGGTAGCCATGTGGCGCCAGGAACGCCTCTGTCATGTCGGCGGCCTGTGCCTTGAGTTCCTGTACACAGACCATGTCCGCGTCCTGCTTGCCCATCCACTCGAAAAAGCCCTTCTTGGACGCGGAGCGGATGCCGTTGAGGTTGGCGCTGATAATCCGTAACATGCGGGAAATTTTTGAATTCAGAGAGAAAAGATGACGCAGCAGACGACGCCTTCCACCGCGCAGCAGGCCGGCCAGCCGGATCTCAGCCAGACCTTCATCCGCTTCGCGCTGGACGCCGGCGTGCTGTCCTTCGGCGAGTTCGTCACCAAGGCCGGACGCAAGTCGCCGTACTTCTTCAATGCCGGCTTGTTCAACCAGGGCGCCATGCTGGGCCAGGTGGCGCAATTCTATGCGAAAACCCTGCTGGCCTCGGGCGTGCAGTTCGACGTGCTGTTCGGGCCGGCCTACAAGGGCATCACGCTGGCCTCGGCCACTGCGGTGGCGCTGGCCGGCATGGGGCGTGACGTCGGCTTCGCCTATAACCGCAAGGAAGCCAAGGACCATGGCGAGGGCGGTACGCTGGTCGGCGCGAAGCTCCAGGGCAAGGTCGTCATCATCGATGACGTGATCTCCGCGGGCACCTCGGTGCGCGAATCGATGCAGCTGATCCGCGCCGCGGGTGCCGAACCCGCCGCCGTGCTGATCGCGCTGGACCGCATGGAGAAGAGCGGAACGGCCGAGCAGATCGGCACGCACTCGGCGGTGCAGGACGTGCAGCGCGAATACGGCGTGCCTGTGATCGCCATTGCCAGCCTGAAGGACCTGCTGGCCTATCTCGACGCATCCAACAATCCGTCGCTGTCGGCCTCGCGCGAGGCGGTGGCTGCCTACCGGCAGCGCTACGGCGTCTGACCTGAATCCCGGCGCATGGCCGCCCCTGGACCGGTCCTGGGGGCGCGGCGTCGCAGCAGGACTCTTCACTTGGCAAGGAGCATGGCGTGGCGGGCAAAGAGCGGCAGGAAACCCAGGAAGCCGGGGGACGGCGAGCAAAGCCCGTGCGCCAGCGCAAGGCGCCGGCGCTGGCGCCGGTAGAGCCTTGCGGGGCCGCCGAAGACCTGCCCAAGGGCCCCGAACCAGGCCGCCCACCCCATGAGGCCTACGCCGTGCGCGCGTTGGTGCTGCAGGGCGGCGGCGCGCTTGGTGCCTACCAGGCTGGCGTCTACCAGGGCCTTGCCGAAGGCGGCATCTACCCGAACTGGGTCGCCGGCATCTCCATCGGCGCGCTGAATGCGGCGATCATCGCGGGCAATCCGCCCGAGCGGCGCGTGGAGCAGTTGCGCGCGTTCTGGGAATACATCTGCGCGCAGCCGTGGCTGCCGAGCCTTTCGCATTCGGCCATGTTCGAGAACGCGGAGTCCTGGCCCGAACCGCTGCGCGTCTGGTTTGACGGCCTGCATGCCGCGCGCGCCATGTTCGAAGGCCAGCGCGGGTTCTTCATGCCACGCAACTGGCTTGAACTGGTCACGCGCTATTCCGATCCGACGCGCGCAAGCTACTACGACACCACGCCGCTCAAGGCCACGCTCGAGCGCTTTGCCGATTTCGACCTGATCAACCGGCCCAGGGAGATGCGGGTGTCGGTGGGCGCGGTCAATGTCCGGACCGGCAACTTCGCCTATTTCGACAATACGCGCGACACCCTGCGTCCCGAGCACTTCATGGCTTCCGGGGCGTTGCCGCCGGGTTTCCCCGCGGTGGAGATCGACGGCGAGTACTACTGGGATGGCGGGCTGGTTTCCAACACGCCGCTGGCCGAAGTGCTCACCGCCCAGCCCCGCCGCGACGCGCTGATCTTTCAGGTCGACCTCTGGAGCGCACGCGGCAAGCTGCCGCACGACCTCAGCGACGTGGCCGAGCGCCAGAAGGACATCCAGTACTCCAGCCGTACGCGCACGATCACCGACTACATGCGCGAGCAGCAGAACTTCCGGCGCATGCTCAGTGAAGTGATGGCGCTGGTGCCGGCGTCAAAGCGCGACAGCGACTGGTACCGCCGCGCGGCCGAGCATGCGTGCGATGCACGCCGCAACGTGATCCAGCTGATCTATCGCGACAAGTCCTTCGAAAACAGCGCCAAGGACTACCAGTTCGGCTCGCTTGCCATGCAAGAGCACTGGTCCAGCGGGCTCGACGATATCCGCGAAACGCTGCGCCATCCGCACTGGCTGGCCATGCCGACCCGCGAACATCCGTTCGTCACGCACGACGTGCATCGAGGCAACGGCGACCACCAGTGATGCGGCGGCGGCGCCACCGCGATCGCGCTATTCGATCTTGACCTTGGCCAGGTCGGGCTGCGGCGGCGGATAGGCCGGCTTGAGTTGGCGGAACACTGCGGACAGGATTTCGGCCACCATCAGGTTGCGATGCGTCTTGGAATCCGCCGGCACGATATACCACGGGCATTCCGGGGTGCTGGTGGCCGCAATGGCCGACTCGTAGGCGTCCATGTAGGCCTTCCAGTGCTTGCGCTCGGCCAGGTCGGTTGGATCGAATTTCCACTGCTTCTGCGGATCGGCCAGGCGCGCTTCGAGGCGCGCCTTCTGCTCGTCTTTCGAGATGTGCAGAAAGCATTTCACGATGGTTGTGCCGGTCTCGGTCAGAAGCGTCTCGAACGCGCGGATCTGCCGGTAGCGCCGCTCGCATTCATCGCCGTCGATCCAGCCGTGCACGCGCGTGATCAGCACGTCTTCGTAGTGGCTGCGGTTGAACAGCACGATCTCGCCGGCCCTGGGCACCTGCAGGTGCACGCGCCACAGGTAGTCACGCGCGAGTTCTTCCGGGGTCGGGGCCTTGAAGCTCACGACGCGGATGCCGAGGGGATCGAAGCTGCGGAACACCGAACGCACCGTGCCGTCCTTGCCGCTGGTGTCCATGCCCTGCAGCACCACCAGGATCTTGCGCCGGTGCTCGGCGTAGAAGATGTCCTGTTCGAGATCCAGTTCGCCGCTCAGTTGCGCAATGCGAGCCTGGTCGTCCTGCTTGTCGCCCTGCGTGAAGGGCTTGCTGCCCGGGTCGAAGCCGGCAAGGTTGAAGCGCTTGCCCGAGGTGATGCGGTAGTCGTCCAGCGGCATGGCTGCTCCATCGGTTTGGCCGGCGGCAAGGTGTCCGGCGGCTTGTTCTGGAAGCCCCGCCGCGGTCACGCAGCGATGAAGCGAAGCGGGGCGCACAGGCCCCTATGGTCACGCCGGCAGTGCGGCCAGGTCAATGGTGCCTTCGAACACCGTGGTGGCGGGGCCGGTCATGCGCACGGGCGTGGTGCCGCCATCCCAGGCAATGCTCAGGTCGCCGCCGTGCGTGTGGACCTTGACCGGCGAATCCAGCAGGCCCCGGCGGATGCCGGCCACGACGGCCGCGCACGCGCCGGTGCCGCATGCCAGGGTTTCGCCGGCGCCGCGTTCGTACACGCGCAGGCGGGCGGCATGGCGGTCGACCACTTCCAGGAAGCCGGCGTTCACGCGGTTCGGGAAGGTGGGGTGGTTCTCCACGATCGGGCCGTCCTGCAGCACCGGGAAGGCCTCGACATTGTCGACCACCTGTACGGCGTGCGGATTGCCCATCGACACGGCGGAAATCCACGCGGTGCGGCCGTTGACCTCCAGTCCGTAGAGGGTGTCCTCGCCCTGTGCGCGTGTCGGCAGGCCTTCGGCGCGGAACGGCACCCGGGCCGGCTCCAGTTCGGGTGCGCCCATGTCCACCGTGACCTGGCCGTCATCCTGCAGCGTCAGCGTGATGATGCCGTTCATGACCTCCACGCGCACCGAGCGCTTGTCGGTCATGCCCTTGTCGGTGACAAAGCGCACGAAGCAGCGCGCGCCGTTGCCGCAATGTTCCACCTCGCTGCCGTCGGCATTGAAGATGCGGTAACGGAAGTCGACATCGTCGCGCGTGGGTTTTTCCACGACGAGCATCTGGTCGGCGCCCACGCCGAAATGCCGGCTGGCGAGCGCGCGCCACTGCTCGGTGGTCAGGTCTAGCTTCTGGTGGATGCCGTCGAGCACGACAAAGTCGTTGCCGGCCCCGTGCATCTTGGTGAACTGGAGTTTCATGCTGCGCATTGTAGCCGTGCCAGGCCGGGCCTGCCGGACTGCGGTCAGTAGATCGGCGCTTCGCCGGGCGGGCGGTTCTTGAAGCGCTTGTGCACCCAGTAGTACTCGGCCACGCGCGGGCGGATGCAGTCCTCGAAGAAGGCGTTCATGCGGCGCGTGTCCTCGGCAACGCTGTCGCCGGGGTAGTTTTCCCAGGCCGGCAGGATGCGCAGCACATAGCCCTGGTAGTCGGGCAGCATCTCCGTGTAGATCGGCACCACCCTGGCCCCCGTCATGCGCGCCAGGCGCGACACCGAAGTCAGCGTCAGCGCCTGCACCCCGAAGAAGGGCGCGTATTCCGAATCGCGCTCGCCGAAGTCCATGTCGGCAATGAGCTGCAGCGCCTCGCCCTTCTTCAGGCAGCGCAGGATGTCGCGCGCGCTGTCGTTGCGCGAGATCATCTTCGCGCCAAAGCGGCCGCGCGCATGCTTGAGAAAGCCGTCGAACAGCTTGTTCTTCTGCGAGGTGTACAGCGAGGCACCAGAGCGGCCCACATGATCGCGCAGGTGGATGGTGAGCCGGATGGCGCCGGCTTCCACCCCCGACAGGTGCAGCGTAACCAGGATGTGCGGCGTGCCATCCATGGCGACCAGGTTCGCCTGGTCGTCAATCTGGACCCAGCGGCGCATCTGCGCCTCGCTGCCGGTCCAGAAAATGCCGCGCTCGGCAAAGCTGCGGAACACGGTGCGAAACGCCTCGCGCGACAGCGCGTCGATCTCGGCCTCGCCCTTGCCGGGAAAGCAGGCGCGCAGGTTCGCCTGCACGATGCGGCGCCGGCCGCTGGGTACGAGGTAAAGCAGGCTGCCCAGTCCTTCGCCGAAACGGGCAACCAGTGGATAAGGCAGCTTGCCCAGCACGGTCAGCAGACCGATGCCAAGCCACGTAAAGATACGGCTCATGAGTGGGAGGATTCGGTGGCCGGCAGCGCGTCCTGAGGCGGACGCTCTATGCCGGAGGGGGTCTTGTAGCGGTTGTAGCTCCAGAGGTACTGCGTTGGCGCAATGGCCACGAGTTCCTCGATGGTGCGGTTGATGACGGCGGCCGCCTCGGCGGGATCTTCCGGCAACATGCCGCCATCGTTGATGATGCGAAGGTGGCCGCGATAGCCGGCGCCGCGCGGCAGGCGTTCCCCGAAGATGGCGGCCACCGGGGCGCGCGTCAGTTGCTGCAGGCGGTGAACCAGCGCCATGGTGTAGGCCGGTTTGCCGAAGAAGGGGGCCCAGTTGCCTTCGCCGCCGCTTGGCACCTGGTCCGGCAGGATGCCGACGGCCTGTCCGCGCTTGAGCGCCTTGACCAGCATGCGCACGCCGCGTGGCGTGGCGGGGGCCATGGCCAGGTTGGGCCGGGTGCGCATGCGCTCGATCCAGTCGCGCAGCCATGTCTGGTGAGGAGGCTTGAACAGTGCCGTCACCGGGCGCAGCAATGCGTGCGATTGAGGCAGCACTTCGAAGCAGCCGAGGTGAGGCGTCAGGATAATGATGCCGTGGCCGCGAGCCTGCAGCTTTTCCAGTTCCGGCCACAGGTAATCGTCAAAGCCATACAAGCGGGCGCCGATGGTCTTGCGGCTCCAGAAGTACGGCATTTCCATTGCCATGCAGCCGGCTGACCGGGCCGCGTCCGCGATCATCTGTTCCGTGGCGTCGGGATAGGCCAGCAGGAAATTCTCCCGCAGGCGATTTCCGTAACGGCCCGGCATGCGGGCGGCCAGCAGTCCGAGTGCACCGCCGACCGCGTGGAGCAGGCGCAGCGGAAGGCGGGAAATCAGCCAGAACAGGAAAGTCATCGATCGTGGCGGTGGATGCTCCTCGCGGGAGCAGATCGGCGAAGCAGCCTCAAATATTCAAGCGGGATTCAGGATCGGGCGGTTTCTGCCGCTAACCATGGATCGGAGCGGCGTTTGCCAGCGCACGGTGGCCCGGGGCCACGGACTGCATTGTGCCGGCAGGCGCGTATAATAGCGTGTATCGCCGAGTTAACTGACAACTTGCGGGGCGATACCGCTCTAACCGAGCGGCCTGAAAATACCGCTAAAGCGTCGCCGCCATGATCCGACAGGCAGGCACGCAATAGCCAACCTGGAGAACAAGTTCGTGGCAAACGACTTCCTTTTCACTTCGGAGTCCGTCTCCGAAGGCCATCCCGACAAGGTCGCAGACCAGATTTCCGACGCGGTCCTGGACGCCCTCCTGGCGCAGGACAAGTACGCGCGTGTGGCTGCCGAGACGCTCTGCAACACCGGGCTGGTCGTGCTGGCCGGGGAAATCACCACCACGGCCAACGTCGACTATATCCAGGTCGCACGCGACACCATCAAGCGCATCGGTTACGACAACACCGACTACGGCATTGACTACAAGGGCTGCGCGGTGCTGGTCGCCTACGACAAGCAATCGCCCGACATCGCCCAGGGTGTGGACCGCGCGTCCGACGACTACCTGAACCAGGGTGCCGGCGACCAGGGCCTGATGTTCGGCTACGCCTGCGACGAGACCCCGGAACTGATGCCGTTCCCGATCTATTACTCGCACCGCCTGGTCGAACGCCAGTCGCAACTGCGCCGCGACGGCCGCCTGCCCTGGCTGCGTCCGGACGCCAAGTCGCAAGTCACGGTGCGCTATGTCGATGGCCGTCCGCACAGCGTGGACACCGTGGTCCTGTCGACGCAGCATGCTCCCGACATCACCCAGGCGCAGATCCGCGAAGCCGTGATCGAGGAGATCATCAAGCCGGTGCTGCCGCCCGAGATGCTCAAGGACACCAAATACCTGGTGAACCCGACCGGGCGCTTCGTGATCGGGGGCCCGCAGGGCGATTGCGGCCTGACCGGCCGCAAGATCATCGTCGACACGTACGGCGGTGCCTCGCCGCACGGCGGCGGCGCGTTCTCGGGCAAGGACCCGTCGAAAGTCGACCGCTCGGCTGCCTACGCCGCCCGCTACGTGGCCAAGAATGTGGTCGCCGCCGGCCTGGCGCGCCAGTGCCAGGTGCAGGTGAGCTACGCCATCGGCGTGGCGCGCCCGATCAACGTGACCGTCTACACGGAAGGCACCGGCAAGATCCCTGACGCCAAGATCGCCGAACTGGTGCTGGAGCATTTCGACCTGCGTCCGAAGGGCATCGTGCAGATGCTGGACCTGCTGCGCCCGATCTACGAAAAGACCGCTGCCTACGGCCACTTCGGCCGCGAGGAGCCGGAGTTTTCGTGGGAAGCGACCGACAAGGCCGCAGCCCTGCGGGCAGCCGCCGGCCTGTAACGCGCCGCCGCTCTGGCACGAAGCCCCGCCGGCCGTTGGCCCGCGGGGTTTTTTTGTGGGGGTTTGCGCTGCTCCGAGGTGCGCGGCGCCTTGATGTCCATCAAGAACAATTCCCCCTGCCAGCCTATCCTGTGCAGCGACCGTCACCGCAACAGCGCGTAAAATGCGTGCATCCGGCAAACCGAGAACGCCCATGCCATCCGCTTCTACATCCACAGCCCAACTCGACCTGATCCGCCCGCAGCCGTACACCGACTGGTCGCCCGAGGTGGATGGCGCGACGCGGGCGGACCTGCGCCGCCAGCTCGAACAAGGCGCGGTGCTTTATTTCCCGGATCTGCGCTTTCGCTTCGAGCCGGGCGAGGAGCGGTTCCTGGACAACCGCTATTCGGACGGCAAGTCCAAGAACATCAACCTGCGCGCCACTGACACCGCCGTGCGCGGCGCGCAGGGCAGCGAGCAGGACCTTGCCGACCTTTACCGGCTGGTCCGCCGCTATGCCGACTTCAGCGAAAAGCTGGTGCTCTCGCTGTTCCCGGAATACGGCCCGTACATGACGCGCGCCGGTACGTCACTGCGCCCGAGCGAGATCGCCGGTCGCCCGGTGAGCTGGCGCAAGGACGATACGCGCCTGCATGTCGATTCCTTCCCGTCCAACCCGCTGCTGGGCCAGCGCCTGCTGCGCGTGTTCCACAACATCGACCCTGCCGCGCCGCGCGTCTGGCGCGTGGGCGAGCCGTTCGCCGATTTCGCGCAGCGTTTCGTGCCGAAGACCCACGGCATGTGGCCGGGACAGGCGTGGCTGATGAAGCAGCTCCGCATCACCAAGCGCAAGCGCTCGGAATACGACCACCGCATGCTGCAGCTGCACGACCTGGCCAAGGCCGACCTGGACTACCAGGCCAACGTGCCGCAGCAGGAATTCCAGTTCCCGCCGGGATCGACGTGGATCGTGTTCAGCGACCAGCTCCTGCACGCGGCCATGCGCGGCCGCTCGATGATGGAACAGACCATCTACCTCGATCCGAAGGCGATTTCCGACCACACCCATTCGCCGGAAGCCGTGCTCTCACGCATGCTGGGCCGGCCGATGCTGGTCTCCTGACCGTCCACGGGCGTTCAGCGCAGCAGCATCTTCAGCATGGTCTCGAAGCGCTTGCCATAGGGCGGCGCGAGCAGGCCGGCGCCGTTCAGACGCGCCTGGCGGAACACGGGCTTGAGCTTGGAGAAAGTCTCGAAGCCGGCCTTGCCGTGATAGAAGGTTCCCTCCGGGCGAAGTGGGCGACAATGCCCTGGCATCCGGCGGCCGCCGGCCTTCACTTCACGCGGGAGCAGCGCCTACACTGATCTTCAGGCTTGCCATCCTCGGCAGCGGGCAGAGGGCGCACGCCCCGCCGCAATCTCCGGGGCCGCGGGGAGACAGATGGAAACCACGTATGACTATGTCGTTGTCGGCGCGGGTTCGGCCGGATGCGCGCTGGCCGGTCGGCTGGCCGACAGCGGCAGCGACAGCATCGCGCTGATCGAGGCAGGCCGTCACGACCACCATGTGCTGGTGCGCACACCCGCGGGCGCCGCGGCGATGCTGCCGCGCGCCGGCGCGCGCAATTATGCCTACGAGACCGTGCCGCAGCCCGGGCTGAACGGCAGGCGCGGCTTCCAGCCAAGGGGACGCGGGCTGGGCGGCAGTTCGTCGATCAACGCCATGATCTATACGCGCGGCCGGCCGGCGGATTACGACGCCTGGGCTGCCGCGGGCTGCGACGGCTGGTCCTGGGACGATGTCCTGCCGTACTTCCGCCGCGCCGAGTGCAACGCGCGCGTGGCCGGCAGCGACGACGATCCGCTGCATGGCGGCACGGGCCCGCTCCATGTGTCGGACCTGCGCACGCCCAATCCGTTCGGCCAGCATTTCATCGACGCCGCGCAACAGGCCGGCCATGTGCGCAACGACGACTTCAACGGCGAGGAGCAGGAAGGTGTCGGCTGGTACCAGGTCACACAGCACGAGGGCGAGCGCTGGAACGCCGCGCGTGCCTACCTGCATGGCGGCAACGCACGCGACAAGGCCTGTAACGGCGGACGTGCCGGCCTGCACGTGCTGACCGGCATGCAGGTGCAGCGCATTGTTTTCGAAGGCAGGCATGCGGTGGGCGTACTGGCTGTGCGCAATGGCCGCGAGCACCTGCTGCGCGCGCGCCGTGACGTGATCCTGTCAGCCGGCACCTTCGGCTCGCCACAACTGCTGATGGCATCGGGTGTCGGGCCCGCGGCGCACCTGCGCGAGCATGGCATAGCGGTGGTGCATGACCTGCCCGGCGTGGGCGGCAACCTGCAGGACCATCTCGACATCATCCTGCACAAGCGCCTGGCCGCGCCGGAACTGTTCGGGCTGTCGCTCGGCGGCGCCATGCACCTGTTGTCGGAGATGCTGCGCTACCGGCGCGAGCGCGCGGGCATGATGAGTTCGAACTTTGCCGAGGCGGGCGCGTTCCTGCGCAGCCGTCCCGAGTTGGCCGAGCCCGACCTGCAGCTGCATTTCGTGGTGGGCATGGCCGACGACCATATGCGCACGATCCGCTTCGGCCATGGCTATTCCTGCCACGTGTGCGTGCTGCGCCCGCGCAGCCGCGGCGAAGTGCGGCTCGATTCGCCCGACATGCGGCGGCCACCGCGCATCGACCCCGGCTATCTTTCCGATCCACGCGATCTCGACGACATGGTGGCCGGCGTGAAGATCGTGCGCCGGATCTTCGCCCAGCCGCAGCTTGCGTGCTTTGGCGGCCGCGAGCTGTATTCCGCGCACCTGCGTGCCGACGGCAGCGACGATGCGGCCGTGCGCGAGATGATCCGCGAACACGCGGACACCATCTACCACCCGGTGGGCACATGCCGCATGGGCATGGATGCGCTGGCGGTGGTCGATCCGCAACTGCGCGTGCGCGGGGTCGAGGGCCTGCGCGTGGTGGATGCCTCGATCATGCCGTCGCTGGTCGGCGGCAACACCAACGCGCCGGCCATCATGATCGGCGAGCGCGCGCACGACCTGATCCGCTACGCGCCGCGCGTGCTGCTGCGAATCCGCGAGACCATGGAAGCCTGAGGCGCAGGACTGTCCTCAGGCACTCCAGCCGCGCTCGAACACCCGCTTGAGGGCCTCGGCTTCGAGGTCGAGCGTGCCGAACACGCGCCCGTGCTGCCGGCCCAGCCGGCTCGCGACAAAGGCTTCGGCGTTTTCGGCGTCGGCATGCGCGAGCATCAAGGCGGCCTGTGCGGTCAGCACCAGTCCCTGCGCGAAGCGGCGGGCATTGGCTTCAAGCCGTTCCGCCGGTTCGCGCAGCATGGCCTGCAGCAAGGCCAGCTCCGCGCTCACGGCCGGGTGGGCCGTGGCGCGGCGCGACAGGTCCTGCAGCAGCAGCGCCGCGTCATCGGGCGTGCGCTGGATCGCGCGCAGCACGTCCAGGCACATGATGTTGCCCGAGCCTTCCCAGATCGAGTTGACCGGCGCTTCGCGATAGAGGCGCGCCATCGGGCCCTCTTCGACATAGCCGTTGCCGCCCCAGACTTCCATGGCCTCGCCGGTGGCCTCGATCGCGCGCTTGCACACCCAGAACTTGGCTGCGGGCGTTACCACGCGTTTCCACGCGGCGGCAAGCGGGTCGCTGTCGGCATGCTCGAAGGCATGGGCCAGTTCCATCATCAGCAGCGTGGCGGCCTCGCTTTCGAGCGCCAGGTCGGCCAGCACGTTGCGCATCAGCGGCTGGTCGGCCAGCAGGCGGCCGAAGGCGCTGCGGTGGCGCGTGTGGTGCAGGGCCTGGACATAGGCGGCGCGCAGGATCGCGGCGCTGCCGATCACGCAGTCGAGCCGCGTGCTCGTCGCCATCTCGATGATGGTCGGGATGCCGCGGCCTTCCTCGCCGATCAGGATGCCGCTGGCCTCGCGGAATTCGACTTCGCTGCTGCTGTTGGAGCGGTTGCCGAGCTTGTCCTTCAGGCGCTGGATCAGGATCGGGTTCTTGCTGCCGTCGTCCCGGAAGCGCGGCACGAAGAAGCACGACAGCGGCCCGTCTTCGGCGCCCATGCGCGCGACCACCAGGTGCGCATCGCACATCGGCGCCGAGAAGAACCACTTGTGGCCCGTCAGCAGGTATTCGGCGCCACGGCCCTCGCCGCGCACGGGGAGGGCCACCGTGGAGTTGGCGCGCACGTCGGAACCGCCCTGCTTCTCGGTCATGCCCATGCCGATCATGATGGCGGTCTTGTCGCGCCACGGCAGGTCGCGCGCATCATGGTCCTTCGCATACAGGCGCGGCCCGAGTTCGGCGAACAGCGCGGTTTCCTTGCGCAGGACGGGAATGCTCGCGAACGTCATGGTGATCGGGCACAGCGACCCCGATTCGACCTGCGCCTGCAGGAAATAGCCCGCCGTGCGCGCCGTCCACGCGCCCGGGCGCGGTTCGGCGAACGGCAGTGCCTGCAGTTGCTGGCCGCGCAGCAGCGCCAGCAGCGCATGCCAGCTCGGGTGGAAAGTGACCTGGTCGACGCGCTCGCCGGTGCGGCTGTGCGTATGCAGCTCGGGCGCATAGCGGTTGGCATCGGCGCCCCAGGCCTGTACCTCGGGCTCGCCCAGGCGCGCGCCATAGCCGGCCAGCGCCGCGGCATGCCAGCCGCCGCCCAGGCGCTCCAGTGCGTCGCTGACGATCGGGTCGCAGCCAAAGAGGTTGTAGTGCGCGAGATCCGGCACCTGGTTGAAGACGCGGTGCGTGGCGGCGTCGGTCATGATGTCTCCTCGATCGGCTTGCCGTTTGATTGCATGGTAGAGCACGCAGCTTGCCATCAGAGTGCGCCGTCGTGCCCGTTTGGTCGGTTCTTGCGGTGCAGCATCGGGAATTCGATACTCCTGCGCACAGCTGTGGCACCACCAATGACTGGAAACTGGCACTGGCGCCGGCCGGGTGCTTGTGCTTAAATTCACCCCGTTGGATGAAACAGGGGTGCCGTACGGATGGGCCGTGCGAGCTGAGAGAGTCCCTTCGAACCCGATCCGGTTAGTACCGGCGTGGGAAGTTTCTAGAAAGACCAAACGCTCTTGTCCCTCCGGGACTCGCCTCCTGGCCTCAGGCCCCGGCGGCGCTCACAGGGCTCCTGGTTTCGTCCACCCCCGCAAGAGAGAGGACGACACCCATGGCCCGTACTGCCCCCGCTGCTTCCTTCGAATCGCTCGAGAGCGACCTCGACCAGAAATTCGCCTACCCGGCTTCCAGCAAGACCTACCTGACCGGCAGCCGCCCGGACATTCGCGTGCCGCTGCGTACCATCCTGCAGACGTCCACGCGCACCGACAAGGGCGATATGCCCAATCCGCCGATCCCGGTGTACGACACCTCGGGTCCGTACAGCGACCCGGACGTGCACATCGACCTGAAGGCCGGCCTGCCGGCGCTGCGCGCGAAGTGGATCGACGATCGCGGCGACACCGAAGTGCTGCGCGGATTGTCGTCGGAATACGGCCGCGACCGCGCCAACGACCCGGCTACCGCGCACCTGCGTTTTGCCCAGCTGACCAACCCGCGCCGTGCCAAGGCCGGCGCCAACGTGTCGCAGATGCACTATGCGCGCAAGGGCATCATCACGCCGGAAATGGAATACGTGGCGCTGCGCGAATCGCTGAACCTGCAAGCGCTGTACGACAAGCCGGAATACAAGGCGCTGCTGCGCCAGCACCCGGGCAACGCGCTGGGCGCCGGCCTGCCGCTGCGTCCGGAAGACATCACGCCGGAATTCGTGCGCCAGGAAATCGCCTCGGGCCGCGCGATCATTCCCGCCAACATCAACCACACCGAGCTGGAGCCGATGGCGATCGGGCGCAATTTCCGCGTCAAGATCAACGGCAACCTGGGCAACTCCGCCGTGACCTCGTCGCTGGCCGAGGAAGTGGAAAAGATGGTGTGGTCGATCCGCTGGGGCGCCGACACCATCATGGACCTGTCGACCGGCAAGCACATCCACGAAACGCGTGAATGGATCCTGCGCAACTCGCCGGTACCCATTGGCACGGTGCCGATCTACCAGGCGCTGGACAAGACCGGCGGCATCGCCGAGGACCTGACCTGGGAAATGTTCCGCGACACGCTGATCGAGCAGGCCGAGCAGGGCGTGGACTACTTCACGATCCACGCCGGCGTGCTGCTGCGCTATGTGCCGATGACAGCCGATCGCGTGACGGGCATCGTCTCGCGCGGCGGCTCGATCATGGCCAAGTGGTGCCTGGCGCACCACAAGGAAAACTTCCTGTACACGCACTTCGACGAGATCTGCGAAATCATGAAGGCGTACGACGTGTCGTTCAGCCTCGGCGACGGCCTGCGTCCGGGTTGCATCGCCGACTCGAACGACGATGCCCAGTTCGGCGAGCTGCGCACGCTCGGCGAGCTGACCGCCAAGGCATGGAAGCACGACGTGCAGGTCATGATCGAAGGCCCGGGCCACGTGCCGCTGCAGCGCATCCAGGCCAATATGGATGAAGAGCTGAAGCACTGCTACGAGGCGCCGTTCTATACGCTCGGGCCGCTCGTGACGGATATCGCCCCGGGCTACGACCACATCACCAGCGGCATCGGCGCGGCCAACATCGGCTGGATGGGCACCGCCATGCTGTGCTACGTCACGCCGAAGGAACACCTAGGCCTGCCGGACAAGGAAGACGTGCGCGAGGGCATCATCACCTACAAGATTGCCGCCCACGCCGCCGACCTGGCCAAGGGCTGGCCCGGCGCGCAGCTGCGCGACAACGCGCTGTCGAAGGCACGCTTCGAGTTCCGCTGGGAAGACCAGTTCAACCTGGGCCTGGACCCCGAGCGCGCGCGTTCGTACCACGACGCCACGCTGCCGGCCGAAGGCGCCAAGATTGCCCACTTCTGCTCGATGTGCGGGCCGAAGTTCTGCTCGATGAAGATCACGCAGGAAGTGCGCGACTACGCGGCGTCGTTGCCGAAGGAAGCGCAGCAGGGCATGGAAGAGAAGTCGATCGAGTTCCTGAAGAAGGGCAGCAAGATCTACTCGTAAGGCAGTACGGGCATGGTTCGCAGCCATGCCCGCGTTTCTTCGCCTGTCGCGCAGCGCCCCGCGCGCGGGCAACGGATAACAGGAGTCCGGAGGCGGCGCGCCCGATGCGCCGTGCGCCGGCACGCAACCCATGACAGCAGTGCAGTCCTTTGATGTCGCCATCCTCGGTGCCGGCCTGGCCGGGCGCCTGGCCGCGTGGCAGCTGGTGCGCCAGGGCGCGCGCGTGGCGCTGGTCGAGCGCGGCAGCCCGGATGGTTCCGGCTCCGCCGCGTACGTGGCCGCCGCCATGCTGGCGCCGCTGGCGGAGTCCGCCATCGCCGAGCGCCGCATCGTCGACCTTGGCATCGCCAGCGTCGACCTGTGGCGCGCCTGGCTCGCGCAGTTGCCCGAGCCGGTGTTCTTCCAGGAGGACGGCACGCTGGTGGTCTGGCATGCGCGTGACCGCGCCGAGATGTCGCTGTTTACCAGCCGGGTGCGCGCGGTGTCGCCGCCGGAACTGGTGGCGCAGCGGATGCGCGCGCTGGATGGCAAGGGCGTGGGCGAAGTCGAGCCCGCGCTGGCGGGCCGCTTCCCGCAGGGCCTGCTGCTGGCCGGCGAAGGCCAGCTCGACAACCGCGGCGCGCTGCGCGCGCTGCTGTCGTGCGCGGTCAGCGAAGGCGTGCATTGCGTCTGGGAAGCCGGTGAGGTCGACGTTGCGTCGCTGCCGTCGCACGGCATCCGCGCACGCGTGGTGCTTGATTGCCGCGGCCTGGGCGCGCGCGCCGCGTGGCCGGCCGAGCCCGGCAAGGACGGCCACGGCGCCATGCCGGGCCTGCGCGGGCTGCGTGGCGAGGTCGTGCGCGTGCATGCGCCCGACGTGAAGCTGCACCGCCCGGTGCGCCTGCTGCATCCGCGCTATCCGATCTATATCGCGCCCAAGCCCAACGACCTGTACGTGATCGGCGCCACCGAACTGGAGAGCGAGGACGACTCTCCGGTGAGCGTGCGTTCCGCGCTGGAGCTGCTGTCGGCGGCGCACTCGCTGCATCCGGCGTTCGGCGAGGCACGCGTGCTCGAACTGAACGTGCAGCGCCGCCCCACGCGTCCCGACCACCTGCCCGCGATCCGCGTGGACCAGCAGGCGCGCGTGGTGCGCGTGAACGGCCTGTACCGGCACGGCTTCCTGATCGCGCCCGCGGTCACCGAAGCGGCCTGTGCCGTGGTCAGCGCGCTGCTCAATGATGAACCGGCCGCGCATGCGGTGCCGGCCGCGCTGCGCTGGCCCGGCATGATCGAGGCCGTGACGGAAACACCCGCGCTCGCCGAGGCCCCCGTGGGCCACACCGGCCTGCTGCACTGATGCTGAACCCATGGATATCCTGCTGAACGGCCGCCCCCTCGTTGTCGCCGACGCCGCCACGCTGGCGGACGCGGTGGTCGCGGCCAAGATTGCCCCGCCGTTCGCCGCGGCGGTCAATGGCCAGTTCGTGCCGCGCGCGGCGCACGCGGCCACGCCACTCGCGGCCGGCGACCGCATCGACCTCGTCCAACCCGTGACGGGAGGCTGACCCCCATGACATTCGAACCGACAGAAACCCTGCGCGACCCGTTCGTGCTCTATGGCGAGTCCTTCGACTCGCGCCTGCTGCTGGGCACGGCCCGCTACCCGTCGCCGGCCACGCTGCAGGCGGCCGTGGAAATCTCGCGCCCGGCCATGGTGACCGTGGCGCTGCGCCGCCAGGGCGCGGTGGGCGAAGGCGAGGGCGGCCAGGCCTTCTGGCAGATGCTCAAGGGGCTGGGCGTGCCGGTGCTGCCCAACACCGCCGGCTGCTTTGCTCCGCAAGAGGTCATCACCACCGCCATGATGGCGCGCGAGGTGTTCGAGACCGACTGGATCAAGCTGGAGCTGATCGGCGATGACTACACGCTGCAGCCCGACACGCTGAACCTGCCCGCCGTGGCGGAAACGCTGATCAGGGAAGGCTTCAAGGTGCTGCCGTATTGCACGGAAGACCTGGTGCTGTGCCGCCGCCTGCTCGACGTGGGCTGCCAGGCGCTGATGCCATGGGCCGCGCCGATCGGCACCGGCCGCGGCGCCATCAACCCGCATGCCATGCGCGTGCTGCGCGAGCGCCTGCCCGACACCCCGCTGATCGTCGATGCCGGCCTGGGCCTGCCGTCGCATGCGGCGCAGGTGCTGGAGTGGGGCTATGACGGCGTGCTGCTGAATACCGCCGTGGCGCAGGCCGCCTACCCGGTCAACATGGCGCGCGCTTTCGCGCAGGCCGTGGAAGCGGGCCGGACTGCCTATCTGGCGGGGCCGATGCCCGAGCGCGAAGTCGCGCAGGCCAGCACCCCGGTGGTCGGCATGCCGTTCTGGCACGCCGAAGGCGCGGAGCATCGCGCATGACCCGCCACGCGGTACATGCCGCAAGCGACGGCCCGCTGCGCCTGGCCGTGCTGGAGCACTACGGCGAGACCTTTGGCGTGTCCGAACACCCGTGGCAGGCATGGCGGCTCGCCGACGCGCCCGCCAGCCCCGGCGCGCACGACGTGCTGCTGTCCGATGGCGAGGCCGATGCCGATGTCATCGCACGCGTGGCCGCCGCCGGCGCCACGCTGATCGAGACCGACCGCGAAGGCGGGCACTGGATCGATACCGTGCGCTCGCCGATGGGCACGTGGGTGCTTTCCGTTCGTGCGGACGATGACCATGCACACTCGCCGGCGTTCGTCGCGGTGCTGCTGGCCAGCCTGTCGCTGCATTTCCCCGCGCATGACGCGCTGTGCCTGGCGCGTGCGTGGCGTCCGGGCTCGGCCGAGTGGCCGACGGAGTTCGAGCGCTTCCCGCGCGTGCGCCATGCCGCGCTGGTGGCGCCGGAAGCCGCCGTGCCGGCTTTTGCGCCTTGCCCGCCGGCGCTTGGCCTTTACGCCGTGGTGCCCAGTGCCGAATGGATCGAGCGACTGGTGCCGCTCGGCGTGCCGACGGTGCAGTTGCGCTTCAAGTCGGATGATCCCGCCGCGGTGCGCGCCGAAGTGGCGCGCGCTGCGCAGGCGGCAAAGGGGTCGCAGTCGCGGCTGTTCATCAATGACCACTGGCGGGTAGCCGTCGATCTGCATGCCGCCAGCGGCGGCGACAGCGGCATCTATGGCATTCACCTCGGCCAGGAAGACCTGGATGAGGCCGACCTCGATGCCCTGCGTGCATCTGGCCTGCGTCTGGGCGTGTCCACGCACGGCTATGCGGAGATGGTGCGCGTGGCGGCGATCCGGCCGAGCTACCTTGCGCTGGGAGCGATCTTCCCGACCACCACCAAGGTCATGCCGACTGCGCCACAGGGAATGGGGCGCTTCCGGGCCTATGTGAAGCTGATGCAGCCCGTGATTCCGTCGCTGGTCGGCATTGGCGGCGTCAACGGGTCGAACATGCGGGAAGTGCTCGCCGTCGGCGTCGGCAGCGCCGCCGTGGTGCGGGCGGTTACCGAGGCGGATGACGTGGCCGCGGCGGTGGCGCAGTTGACAGGGGTGTTCGCGCAGGTGTAATGGCAGTAATGGCATACCGGTGGCTTGTCCTGCCTGGCAAGCCACCGTCATCCATGCCAGCCGCGCTGCGAGGCGGGAGGAAACAGCGGCACATGCCACAAGATTTGTGCGACATTCGCCCAGCCACGGGAACCTGATCTGACCCCGCCGCTATCATGGCGTGCAGCATCCCCGGCCCATCATCCAGCGCTCCTCATCATGTCCAGCCAGCCCGTTTCCGAAATCGTCCCCGCCGCGCCCGGCACGCCCGAAAAGCCGTACTTTGGCATCGACATCCCGCTGATGCGCTATTTCGGCCTGCAGCCGGAGCTGATTGAAGAGGGCTATTGCCGCACGCGCCTGCCGGCGCACCCGCAGCTCGTGAACAGCCGCGGCGACGTGCATGGCGGCACGCTGATGGCAACGCTGGACTTCACGCTGAGCGGCGCGGCGCGCTCGCACGCGCCCACGGAAACCGGCGTGATCACGATCGACATGTCCACGCATTTCCTGGCCGCGGCGCGTGGCGAGCTGACGCTCGAGGCCCGCTGCCTGCGCCGTGGCGCCCGCATCGCCTTCTGCGAAGGCGAGGTGAAGGACGCCTCGGGCACGGTGGTGTGCGTCGCGCGCGCGGCGTTCAAGCTGGTGCCGCTGTCCAGCGGCGGCAACTGATTTAGAACCCATTTCAGCATGAGGAAGGGGCGCGAAGGCTGTTGCCGGGCCGCAGGGCTAGGCGTGGCCGACGCCGCGTGGCATTCCACGCAAGGAGGCCACAACGACGCCTTGCGGCCCGGCAACAGCCTTCCCTTCGGGTTCCATCCTGGCGTGGCGCATGCGTCGTTGCGGGCCTTGACCTTGGAATGACCAAGGCCGGCGGCCCACGCCTAGCCTGCGCCACGCCTGGATGGAACGCGTCCCCTTCCTCATTCTGAAATGGGTTCTTAGTCTGGCAGGCGGCGGTACACCGCCGCAAAACGCGCCTGCTCGGTGATGCCGTAGTCGCCGGGCGCGTATTGCATCAGCCAGTCGCCGGGCTTGCCGTGCAGCATATCGCCGCCATCCGAACGCGCGATGCTGAAGGCCTCTTCCATGCGCCGCGCCAGCACGGGTACCGGCTTGTTGCGGTAGGGTCCGTCCTCGCCGTGCGCGGACGGCGCCAATGCCACGTACTTCGGGTCGAAGCGCTCGCGCGAGACGACCCAGCGGTCGCCGGTCGCGCCCGTGACGATGGCGTCCCCGACGCGGTAGCGGTTGGGGCCTTCGCGGCTCTCCAGTTCGCCGGCATTGGCGGCAAACATCACCTGTACCTGCTCTTCCTTGACGTAGCGCGCGGCAGCGGGGTCCTCGCGCAGGTCGATGTCGGTCAGTTGCTGCATATCGGCTCCGTTCAGCCCAGCACGCGCGGTGCGAAGGCGTGGTTGAGCGGGCCGTTGCCCGCACCAAGTCTCAGGCTGGCGCCGGCGGCAATCGCCTGCGCCACAAAGTCCAGTCCCTTGCTGACCGCGTCTTCCAGCGTGTCGCCGCGCGCCAGTTGCGACGTGATGGCGGCAGCCAGCGTACAGCCGGTGCCATGCAGGTTGTTCGTGTCGATGCGCGGATGCGTGAACACGCGCACGGTGCCGTCGGCAAGCATCAGCAGGTCGTCCAGCGCGCCGTTCGCACTCGCCGGACCATCGTCGTCGAGGTGGCCGCCCTTGAGCAGCACTGCGGCACAGCCCATCGCGATCAGGTCGGCGGCGGCCTGCTCCATTTCGGCGCGGCGCGTGATCGGCCGGCCCAGCAGGTAGGAGGCTTCGGGCAGGTTGGGCGTCACCAGCACGGCGCGCGGGAACAGCAGGCGCACCATGGCCTGGCTGGTGGCGTCATCCGACAGCGTCGCGCCCGAGGTGGAGATCATCACCGGGTCGACCACCAGCTTGCGGATGCCGTGGCGGTCCGCCGCGGCGGCCACGGCTTCGACGATGGCCGCGGTGCCCAGCATGCCGGTCTTGGCCGCATCGACGCCGATATCGCCGGCCACCGCGTCGATCTGCGCAGCCACCATGTCGGCGGGAATCGCATGCACGCCGGTGACGCCCAGCGTGTTCTGGGCGGTGATGGCAGTGATGGCGCTCATGCCGAAGCAGCCCAGCGCCGAGAACGTCTTGAGGTCGGCCTGGATGCCGGCGCCGCCGCCCGAGTCGGAACCTGCGATGGAAAGGGTGCGGGGTGGTGTCGGGGTCATGTCAATAAGTGAGCCGAAAAAAAGCCAGGCGGCGTTGGTACGGGTGGACGCCGGGCAGGCTACAATACCGCCACTCCGAGGAGCGTTGCAACGGATCGTGGCGTAACATGCCCTCCGCCAGGCTCGGACTGTCTTCAACGGCGCTCGCTGATCCGTGGTCTGCACGGTGGCGAGTCGACCTATCCGCCCGCTTCACCCATGTTGCGCGCATGTTACGCATATGCTACGCATATCGTTTCATGCCGATGTGGAGCGCGGCCTGATTTCCCGCCCGTCACCGTCGTCCACTCTTCACCGGGAGTGAAACATGAACGCTGTGACCGACCTGAAGCAAGACTACCTCGTGGCCGACATCGGCCTGGCCGGCTGGGGCCGCAAGGAAATCGCCATCGCCGAGACCGAAATGCCGGGCTTGATGGCGATCCGTGACGAATTCGCCGCCGCGCAGCCGCTCAAGGGCGCGCGCATCGCCGGCTCGCTGCACATGACCATCCAGACCGCCGTGCTGATCGAGACGCTCGCGGCGCTGGGCGCCGACGTGCGCTGGGCCTCGTGCAACATCTTCTCGACGCAGGACCACGCCGCTGCCGCGATCGCCGCGGGCGGCACCCCCGTGTTCGCATTCAAGGGCGAGTCGCTGAAGGAATACTGGGACTTCACGCACCGCATCTTCGACTGGGCCGACGGCGGCACCCCGAACATGATCCTGGACGACGGCGGCGATGCCACGCTGCTGCTGCACCTGGGCGCCAAGGCCGAGAAGGACGCTTCGCTGATCGCCAATCCGGGCAGCGAGGAAGAGACCTTCCTGTTCGCCGCGATCAAGGAAAAGCTGGCCAGGGACCCGGGCTGGTACAGCCGCAACCTGGCCGCCATCCGCGGCGTGACCGAGGAAACCACCACTGGCGTGCACCGTCTGTACCAGATGGCGCAGAAGGGCGACCTGAAGTTCCCGGCCATCAACGTCAACGACTCGGTCACCAAGAGCAAGTTCGACAACCTGTACGGCTGCCGCGAATCGCTGGTGGACGGCATCAAGCGCGCCACCGACGTGATGATCGCGGGCAAGGTCGCCGTGGTGGCCGGCTACGGCGACGTCGGCAAGGGCAGCGCGCAGGCACTGCGCGCACTGTCCGCACAGGTGTGGGTCACCGAGATCGACCCGATCTGCGCGCTGCAGGCCGCCATGGAAGGCTACCGCGTCGTGACCATGGACTACGCCGCCGAGCACGGCGATATCTTCGTCACCTGCACCGGCAACTACCACGTCATCACGCATGACCACATGGCCAAAATGAAGGACCAGGCCATCGTCTGCAATATCGGCCACTTCGACAACGAGATCGACATCGCCTCGATCGAGAAGTACGAGTGGGACGAGATCAAGCCGCAGGTCGACCACGTCAAGTTCCCGGACGGGAAGAAACTGATCATCCTGGCCAAGGGCCGCCTGGTGAACCTGGGCTGCGCCACGGGCCACCCGTCGTACGTGATGAGCAGCTCGTTCGCCAACCAGACCATCGCGCAGATCGAACTCTGGCAGGAACGCGACAGCGGCAAGTACCCGGTGGGCGTCTACACGCTGCCCAAGCACCTGGACGAGAAGGTCGCCCGCCTGCAGCTCAGGAAGCTGAACGCGCAGCTGACCGAGCTGACCGAGCAGCAAGCCGCCTACATCGGCGTGAAGAAGGAAGGCCCGTACAAGGCCGATCACTACCGCTATTGATCGGAAGAAGCTCCCCTCTCCCATGAACGGGAGAGGGGGAAAAACCGCTTTCAAGGAGCCGTCATGAGACTGCTGATCGTCTGGATCATCAATGCCGTGTCGCTGTTCATGCTGCCGTACATCCTGCCGTCGATCCATCTCCAGAGCTTCGGCTCGGCGATGCTGGCCGCGCTGGTGCTGGGCCTGGTCAATACGCTGATCCGGCCGATCCTGGTGATCCTGACGCTGCCGGTGACGGTGCTGACGCTCGGGCTCTTCATTTTCGTGATCAACGCGCTGCTGTTCCTGTTCGTCGGCAACCTGCTGTCGGGCTTTTCGGTCGGCGGCTTCGGGGCGGCCCTGCTGGGCTCCATCCTGTACAGCGTGATCTCGTGGCTGCTGTCCAGCCTGCTGCTGGGCGAACGCGCGGCCTGACGGCCACGCACTGCCGCGGGTCCTACCTTGCGCGCCGCGCCAACGCGGCGCGCCACTATCATGCAAGACCGCTACTACAGCTTTGAATTCTTCCCGCCCAAGACGGCGGAGGGCGCCGAGAAGCTGCGCAACACGCGCGCGCAGCTCGCTCCGCTCAACCCGAAGTACATCTCGGTGACGTTCGGTGCCGGCGGCACCACGCAGCAGGGTACGCTCGACGCCGTGCTGGAAATCCAGCGCGAAGGCATCGAGGCCGCGCCGCACCTGTCGTGCGTCGGCTCCTCGCGCGAGAGCATCCGCGCGATCCTGCAGCAGTATCGCGACGGCGGCATCCGCCATATCGTCGCGCTGCGCGGCGACATGCCCTCGGGCATGGGCGAGATCGGTGAATTCCGCTACGCCAACGAGCTGGTCGAGTTCATCCGCGCCGAGACCGGCGACTGGTTCCAGATCGAAGTGGCGGCCTATCCGGAATATCATCCGCAGGCCAGGTCGCCGCGCCACGACCTGGAGAACTTCGTGCGCAAGGTGAAGGCCGGCGCGAACTCCGCCATCACGCAGTATTTCTTCAACGCCGACGCGTACTTCCGCTTCCTCGATGATGCGCGCGCCATGGGCGTGGACGTGCCGATCGTGCCGGGCATCATGCCGATCACGAACTACTCGCAGCTGATGCGCTTCTCCGAGATGTGCGGCGCCGAAGTGCCGCGCTGGGTGGCCAAGCGGCTCGAGGGCTTCGGCGACGACCGCGAGTCGATCCGCGCGTTCGGCCTGGACGTGGTCACGGCGCTGTGCGAGCGCCTGCTGGCCGGGGGCGTGCCGGGCCTGCATTTCTATACGCTCAACGCGGCCGGCGCCACCAAGGCGATCTGGCAGCGCCTGAAGCTCTGAGCGTGGCCGCGCGCCGACCCGATCCATTCATCGAGCACCTGCTCGAACTGATGGGGCCGCTGGCGGCGCGCATCGGCCCGATTTCCGCGCGCCGCATGTTCGGCGGGCACGGCCTGTTCTACGACGGGCTGATGTTCGCGCTGGTCAGCGACGGGCAGTGCTATCTCAAGGCCGACGACAAGACCCTGGCGCGCTTCGAAGCCCAGGGCAGCCATGCGTTCAGTTACCAGTCGTTGAGAGGTGATGTGACCTTGCGCCACTACCTGGCGCTGCCGCCGGAATGCCTGGAATCGCCGGCGGCGATGACGCCGTGGGCGCAGATGGCGGTGGAAGCGGCGCTGCGGCTGGCGAACCAGAAGGGCTGAGTTCCGACACAGCGCCAACGGTGTCATACTCGGCGCCATGGTCACCGCCACTTTCCGCTTCTACGAGGAGCTGAACGACTTCCTCGCGCCGGACCAGCGCGGGCGTGACCTGTCGTGCCCCTGCGCGCGCGCCGCCACGGTCAAGCACATGATCGAGGCGCTCGGCGTGCCGCATACCGAGGTCGAACTCATCCTGGTCAACGGCGAATCGTCAGGTTTCGACCGCATGCTGAGCGATGGCGACCGCGTTTCGGTCTATCCCAAGTTCGAATGCCTCGATGTCTCCACGCTGCTGCGGGTACGCGCACACCCGCTGCGGATCATGCACTTCGTGGCCGACGCGCACCTGGGCGGCCTGGCGCACCTGCTGCGCATGATGGGCTTCGACACCCTCTACGACAACCACTTCGAAGACAGCGAGATCGAGCGTATCGCCGCGCAGGAAGGCCGCATCGTGCTGACGCGCGACCGCGAACTGCTCAAGCGCCGCGGCATCACCCACGGCTGCTACGTGCGCGCGATCAAGTCCACGCCGCAAGTGCGCGAGATCTTCAGCCGGCTCGACCTGGCCCGCAGTGCGCGGCCGTTCTCGCTTTGCCTGGACTGCAACGCACCGCTGCAGCACGTGGCGCGGGAGGCCGTGACGGGGCGCGTGCCGCCCGCGGTGCTGGAGCGCCATGAGCGCTTTGTCACCTGCGAGCAGTGCCGGCGCGTGTTCTGGGAAGGTTCGCACTGGCGCTGCATGCGCACGCTCGTGGACGAACTGGTCGGCGCCGGCTGAGGCCGTCCTCAAGCCTCGCGCGATTTCACCGTTAGTGCTGGCGTCAGAACACGCCGGCTTCGCTGACGATCCAGTCCATCGGCAAGTCATGCTCGCGCGCCTGCAGCGCGATGCGGCAGGCCTCGAAGCCAATGCCGATGGCGACTGGCGGCGTCGGCATTGCCGCCAGCGTGCGGTCGTAGAAGCCGCCGCCGTAACCGAGACGGAACTTGTCGGGGCTGAAACCGACACAGGGAATGAGCAGGGCATCGGGCTGTGCCGCGTCGGTGCCGTCCGGTACCGGAATGCCGTAGTGCCCGCTGGTCATCGGGGTCTGCGGGGTCCAGAGATGGAAGTCGAGCGGCACGCCGGGGCGGCTGACTGCCGGCAGCGCGGCATGGCGGCCGGCGTCGGCGGCCAGCCACCGCGTCACGACGGCTCGGGCATCGAATTCCTGCTGGATGGGCCAGTAGAAACCGAGGCAGCGGATCGCCAGCCGTTCGAGCAGCGGCAGCAGGCTGGCGGCGATGCGGGCTTCGGCGCCGGCGCGGTCGGGCACGGCCGCGCGCTGCGCGAGCAGGCGCGTGCGCAGGGCGCGGCGATCTTCGTCGGCGCCGGTGCCGGGTGGCGGCGAAGGCGGATGGGCGGCTGACATGGCGTGGGATAATGTCTGCGAACAAACCAACACTGACGGCGGCTGCGCGCAGGCGGGGCGATGTCCCCGGCATGCGCGGCGCGGCTTGGCGTCAATAACAAGGAAGCAAAGAATGCTGAAGGGAGTATATCTGCGGCGTGCCGGCCGGGCCGCATGGGTCGCCGTGGCGTGTGCCTTGCTTGCCACCCCCGTGCTGGCGCAAAAGCGCCCGCAGCAACCGGCTGTGCGCGCGCCCCAGCCGCCGGTCATTCCGTCCGACCCGGATGACGCCTTCACCGCGCTGCGCGAAGCGGCCCGCAAGAACGATGCGGACCGCGCCTATGCGATCTCGGCGACGCTGGTGGACTACCCGATCCCGTCGTACGTCGAGTACTTCCGCATCAAGCCGCAGATGTTCGACGGCAGCGGCCTGGCGCGCATCGATGCGCCCGACGACCAGGTGCGCGCCTTCCTGCAGCGCTACAAGGGCGAGGCCATCGCCGACCGCATGCGCAACGACTGGCTGCTGGTGCTCGGCAAGAAGCGCGACTGGGCCAACTTCGACGCGGAGTACCCGCAGTTCGTGCTCAAGGACGACACGCAGGTCGAGTGCTACGCGCTGCTGTCGCGCGCGCTCAAGGGCCAGAACGTGGCAGCCGACACGCGCAACGTGCTGAGCGATGTGCGCTACTACGGCGAAGGCTGCGTCGACCTGATCGGCTACCTGGCGCAGAGCCAGCAGATCCAGCGCAGCGATGTCGCCTTCCAGGCGCGCCAGGCGCTGGAACAGAACCTGGTTTCGCTGGCCGGCCGGATCGCGGCCACGGTGCCCGATGCGCGCGTGGACAGCGACACGCTGGCCACCGTGGTCAAGATGGCGCGCAATGATCCGTCCCAGGCCGCGGCCTACCTGGGCGCCAGCGCCGGCAGCCTGTCGCGCGACGAGCAGGGCGCGGCGTGGGGCGTGGTGGGGCAGTATGCCGCCAAGAAGCTTTTGCCGGACGCCGCCGGCTACTACCGCCGCCAGATGGACCTGGGCGGCAACCAGTGGCTGTCCGACGAATCGCAGGAATGGCGCGTGCGCGCGGCGCTGCGCCAGGGCGACTGGAAGCAGGTGCGGCAGGCCATCGAGATAATGCGCCCCGAACTGCGCGCCAAGGATCCGGCCTGGACCTACTGGTACGGCCGCTCGCTGAAGGCTGACGGCCGCGACGCCGAGGCCCAGCAGCAGTACCAGCAGATCGCCGGCCAGTTCAATTTCTACGGCCAGCTCGCCAGCGAAGAACTCGGCAACCGCATCACGCTGCCGGCGCGCACCACCGTGAGCGACGCCGAGGCCATGGCCATGCGCAGCCGCGCGGGCTTCCAGCGCGCGCAGAAGCTCTACGAACTGAACCTGCGCTTCGAGGGCACCCGTGAATGGAACTGGGAACTGCGCGGCATGAGCGACCGCGAGCTGCTGGCCGCGGCCGAGTACGCGCGCCGGATCGAGCTGCTGGACCGCACCGTCAATACCGCGGACCGCACGCGCGCCGAGCATGATTTCTCGCTGCGCTTCCCGATGCCCTACCGCGACATCATGCAGCGCGCCACCGACGACGTCGGCCTCGACATGGCGTGGGCCTACGGCCTGATCCGCCAGGAATCGCGCTTCATCATGAGCGCGCGTTCCTCGGCCGGAGCGCATGGCCTGATGCAGGTGATGCCGGCCACGGCCAAGTATGTCGCGCGCAAGATCGGCATGGCGGACTTCTCGCCGTCGATGATGGGTGACCCCAACATCAACATCCTGCTCGGCACCAACTACCTGAGCATGGTGCTGACCGACCTGGACAGCTCCTGGACGCTGGCCTCGGCCGCCTACAACGCCGGCCCGGGACGGCCCAAGGCCTGGCGCAGCACGCTGTCGCGTCCGGTCGAAGGCGCCATCTTCGCCGAGACCATTCCGTTCAACGAAACGCGCACGTACGTGAAGAATGTGCTTTCCAACGCCACGTACTATGCTGCATTGATGAGTGGCCGGCCCCAGTCGCTGAAGTCGCGCCTGGGCCAGGTTGCACCGTCGGCGGTGACTACCACCAGCCTGCCCTGACCGGGTGCGCGCCCCGCCTCTGCGGGGCGCGTGCCATGACTGGCCTGCCGCCGCGTGCCGTTTCCTTCGCACGGAGGCATCCATGCAGACCAGCAATGTCCTCATCGTCGGCGGCGCCGGCTTTATCGGCAGCCATCTCGCTTCCCGGCTGGCCGGCGCTGCCTCGGCGTCGGGCGCGCCGCTGGAGCCCGGCTCCAATCCTGATTCCCCCATCGCGCCCGAGCGCATCGTGGTCGGCACCCGCAACGTGGAGCATGCGCAGCACCTGCTGCTGCTGCCGCGTGTCGAGGTGGCGGAACTGGGGCTGGCCGACAACGCGGCGCTCGACGATGCGATCGGGCCGCTCGGCACGGACGGCATCGTCGTCAACCTGGTCGGCGTGCTGCACGGCGAACGCGGCGACCCCTATGGTCCCGAATTCGCCGCGGCCCATGTGGAGATGGTGAGGCAGGTGGCCGCCTCGTGCCTGAGTACGGGCGTCCGGCGCCTGCTGCATATGAGCGCGCTCGGGGCCGACAGCAATGGCCCGTCGATGTACCTGCGCAGCAAGGGCGACGGCGAACGCATCGTGCGCAGCAGTGGCCTGGACTGGACTATCCTGCGGCCCTCCGTAGTGTTCGGCCCGGACGATCACTTCCTCAACCTGTTCGCCCACTTGCAGGAAATGGCCCCCGTAGTGCCGCTGGCCTGCGCGCACGCGCGCTTCCAGCCCATCTACGTGCAGGACGTGGTGCAGGCCATTGTCAACGCCATGGTCACGCCGGCGACCATCGGCCGCGGCTATGACCTGGGCGGGCCGCAGGTGTACACGCTGGAAGAGCTGGTGCGCTTTGCCGGGCGTGCGTCCGGCCACCCGCGCCCGGTGATCGCGCTGCCCGACGCGCTGGCGCGCGTGCAGGCCACGGTCATGGAGCACATGCCCGGCGACACGCTGCTCTCGCGCGACAACCTCGATTCGATGCAGCTCGACAACGTCTTGCACGAACCCATGGCCGGCGAGCTTGGCCTGCATCCGGTAGGACTGGAAGCCGTGATGACCGACGTGCTGTCCGGCCGCAACCGCGACGCGCAGCTCACGGTCATGCGGGCAAGCGTGCATCGGTGAGTGTGCTGGCGCTGTGACCGGCGCTTGTAACCGGCGCTTGTGACCGCGATTCACAGCGGTTGCGAGCGCTTTTCGCTTTGAGGCCGGTCATGGCGCTGGCAGAATGACTGGTTCGGCGCGCATGCCCGCTGCATGCGGGCGCGCCGGTTTCCGGGCAAGCCGCTTCATGCTGTCCGGCGACCTTTCCCTATCCCGCCTCAAGGATCCCGCGATGAAGCTCGTCATCGGCAACAAGAATTACTCGTCCTGGTCGCTGCGCCCGTGGCTGCTGATGCGCCATGCCGGCATTGATTTCGAAGAAGTGCAGGTGCGGCTGTTCGTCGGCAGCTTCGCCGCCGAGATCGCGCAGTATTCGCCGGCCGGCAAGGTGCCGGTGCTGGTGGACGGCGACATCTCGGTGTGGGACACGCTGTCGATCGCCGAATACCTGGCCGAGCGCTTCCCCGGGAAGGCGCTCTGGCCCGCAGGCCCCGCCGAGCGTGCCTATGCGCGCTCGGTCTGCGCCGAGATGCATGCCGGCTTCACCAACCTGCGCAACCTGCTGCCGATGAACGTGACCGCGGTGCTGCCTGGCCGCGGCTGGAACGTGGCGGTGCAGCGCGACGTGGACCGGATCGCGCAGATCTGGACCGAGCTGCGGGCGCGCCATGGCGATGCGGGTCCGTTCCTGTTCGGGGCCTTTACGATCGCCGACGCGTATTTCGCCCCGGTGGTGAGCCGGTTCGCGACGTACGGCATCCATCTGCCGGATGCGGCCAAGGCCTATGCGGACTTCATGCTGGAGCTGCCGGCCATGCAGGAATGGATCGCCGGGGCACATGAAGAACGTGATTTCCTGGCCGATGACGAGCCGTATCGCCTGGCGCCCGACCGCACCGATGCGATTATCATCGGCCACTGAGCGCTGCATCGGCGGCGCGCCATAGCGAGGCAAGACAATGCAGGTGTATGCCGTCGGCGGTGCCATCCGCGACGAACTGCTGGGCAAGCCCAGCCAGGACCGGGACTATGTCGTGGTGGGCGCCACCCCGGCCGAGATGGAAGCCGCCGGCTACAAGCCGGTCGGCAAGGACTTCCCGGTCTTCCTGCATCCGCGCACGAAAGAGGAATACGCGCTTGCGCGCACCGAGCGCAAGACCGCCATGGGCTACAAGGGCTTTGCGTTCTATTGCGAGCCCGATGTCACGCTCGATGACGATCTGGTCCGGCGCGACCTGACCATCAACGCGATGGCTCGCGCGGTGGATGCCGACGGCAACCTGGTTGGTCCCGTCATCGATCCGCACGGTGGCCAGCGCGACCTGGCCGCGCGGCAGTTCCGCCATGTCTCCGATGCGTTTGCCGAAGACCCGGTGCGCATCCTGCGCGTGGCGCGCTTTGCCGCGCGCTTCCACGAGTTCATCGTTGCGCCCGAGACGGTGGCGCTGATGCGCAGGATGGTGGACGCCGGCGAGGTCGACGCGCTGGTGGCCGAGCGCGTCTGGCAGGAACTCGCGCGCGGGTTGATGGAGGCCCGGCCGTCGCGCATGTTCGAGGTGCTGCGCCAGTGCGGCGCGCTCGCGCGCCTGCTGCCCGAACTGGACCGGCTGTGGGGCGTACCGCAACGTGCCGACTACCATCCGGAAGTGGATACCGGCGTACACGTGATGATGGTGATCGACTGCGCCGCCGCCATGCATATGCCGCTTGCCGTGCGCTTCGCCGCGCTGGTTCATGACCTGGGCAAGGGGACCACGCCCGAAGACGTGCTGCCGCGCCATCTGGGCCACGAAGGCCGCAGCGTCGAGCTGCTCGAAGAGGTCTGCAAGCGCCTGCGCGTGCCCAACGACTGCCGCGACCTGGCGGTGGTGGTGGCGCGCGAGCACGGCAATATCCACCGCTCCATGGCATTCGGCGCTGCCGCGATTACGCGACTGCTCGAACGCTGCGATGCGTTGCGCAAGCCAGGCCGCTTTGCCGATACATTGCTTGCCTGCGAGGCGGACAAGCGCGGCCGCAAGGGCTTCGAGTCGGATACCTACCCGCAGCGCGCGTGGCTGCTGGCCGCGCTGGAGGCGGCCGCCGGCGTCGACGCCGGTGCCATCGCCAGGGCGTCGGCCGATGACGTCAGCCAGATCAGGGAACGCGTGCACGCGGCTCGCGTGCAGGCCGTCCAGGCTCGCCTAGATCAGTTTTCCGATCACTAGCGCGAGCAGCGACAGCAGGATCGTCGACGCGAACGGCAGCATGTATTCGCGCCCGAACAGGCGGAAGCGCACGTCGCCGGGCAGCCGGCCGATGCCGAGCTTCTGCAGCCAGGGCAGGGCCGCCGACAGCACGATCACGCACAGGAAGATGGTGAGTGTCCAGCGCAGCATGGCGGCAATGGCTCAGAGCGTGTGGCAGCGGTCGCCGCGCGCAAAGCCGGCGAGCGGTTCGCTCTCGTCCAGGCCGCGGGTCAGCGCGATCACCTTGAACAGCTCGCCCATCTCGGCTTCGGACAGCAGCTTCTGCACCGCATTGGCGGCGGGCAGGAAGGCGCGCGTGTCGGACGGGTCCAGCGTCATCAGCAGGTCGGTGATGCCGGCATTCATCAGGAAGCGCGCCTGCGAGGTGTAGCCCGACACGGCCAGGCCGGCATCGACGGCGGCATGGGCAATGCCACTGAAATTGACGTGGGCCGTGATGTCCTGCAAGCCCGGGTACAGGAACGGATCCGGATGCGCGTGATGGCGGTAGTGGCACATCAGCGTGCCGCCGGCGCGTTGCGGGTGGTAATACTCGCCGGACGGGAAGCCGTAGTCGATGAAGAACGCGGCCCCGCGCGCCAGCATGGCGCCCACCGCGCGCGCAAAGCCGTCGGACTCGGCATGGGTTTCGGTGACGATGTCATGGTCGCCCGGCATGGCGCGCAGCGCATCGGGCACGCTATGCGCGGGAATCAGGCGGTCTTCGAACGAGAAGGCATGCGCGGCAGTGCTGTCGTCGCCCGTGACGGAGCGGGCCACGCCACGTTCATGCCAGCGGCCGCCCGTGCGCGCGAACAGGCGCACCGGCATCGCGTCCAGCACTTCGTTGCCGACGATGATGCCCTCGAAGCGCTCGGGCAGCGTGTCCAGCCATTGCACGCGCGTCGCCAGGTGCGGCGCGCGCTGCGTCAGCGTGTCCTGCTGGCGAGCGCGCAGTTCGCCCGACAGTTCGACGATGCAGTAGGACTCGGGAAGTTGCCCTTCCTGTTCCAGCGCCAGCAGCAGGTCGGCCGCCAGGCGGCCGGTGCCGGCGCCGAATTCGAGCATGCGCGGCAGGCCTTGTGCCAGCAGCGGCACGAACTGGCGCGCCAGCGTGCGGGCGAAGAACGGGCTCAGCTCCGGCGCGGTGACGAAATCGCTGCCGTCGCGCACATCGCGCCCGAACTTGGCGGCGCCGCCGCTGTAGTAGCCCAGCCCGGGTGCGTAGAGCGCCAGCGACATGTAGCGGTCGAAGCCGATCCAGCCACCTGCCGCATCGATGGTTTCGCCGATCAGGGTGGCCAGCGAGTCGGAGGCGGCCAGCGCATCGGCGGGGGGAAGGGGTAAACTAACGGCTTTCTGCATGCCTCGATTGTAGCAATGCCCGAATCGAATCAACCTGCCGGCGCGCCGGCCCAGACGCAAGCAGCCGCGGCGCGCGGCGTGGCCATCGTCACCGGCGGCGCGCGCCGGCTTGGCCGCGCCATGGCGCTGGAACTGGCCGAACAGGGCTGGGACGTGGCCGTGCACTGCCACCGCTCGCGCGACGAGGCCGAGGCGCTGGCCGAGCGGATCCGCGCCATCGGCCGCCGCGCCGCGGTGCTGCAGGCCGACCTGGCCGACGAGGCCGCCACCGCGCAGCTGATTGCCGCCTGCACGGCCGAGCTTGGCGTGCCGACCTGCCTCGTCAACAATGCTTCGCTGTTCCAGTACGACGTTGCGACCAGCTTCTCGTACACGTCGCTGGACACGCACATGCGCACCAACGTGGCGGCGCCGCTGCTGCTGGCGCGTGAGATGTACAAGGCACTGAGCGCCGATGCCGGCGCGGCTGAGCCGCGTGGCGTGGTGATCAACCTGCTCGACCAGAAGCTGGATAACCTGAACCCCGATTTCCTGTCGTACACGCTGTCCAAGGCCGCGCTGCAGACTGCCACCGTGCAGCTGGCGCAGGCCTTTGCGCCGCGCCTGCGCGTGGTGGGCGTGGCGCCCGGCATCACGCTGGTGTCGGGCGAGCAGTCCGAGCAGAGCTTCCGCCGTGCGCACCGTGTGACGCCGCTGGGCAAGTCGTCCACCCCGGAGGACATTGCCCAGGCCGTGGCCTACCTGGCGCGCGCGAACGCCGTGACCGGGACTACGCTGTACGTAGACGGTGGCCAGCACCTGATGCCGCTGTCGCGCGACGTGATGTTCCTGACCGAATGACGTGACCAGCCTGACGCGCCATTTCCCCGGCGCGGCAGGCCCTACCCCTTCCCGATTTACCTTTCCCCGCTTGCCATGACCATGCTCGCCGCCCTTACCCACCCCAGCCTGCAAGACTGCCGCCGCATGTTCCTGCGCAACTACGAAGTCCAGATCAATATCGGCGTGCACGAATTCGAGAAGAAGGGCGAGCAGCGCGTGCTGATCAATATCGACCTGTTCGTGCCGCTGGCCGCCAGCACGCCGCAGGCCGACAAGCTGGAAGAGGTGGTCGACTACGATTTCATGCGCAACACCGTGGCCGAGCGCATGGCGCTGGGCCACGTGCACCTGCAGGAAACGCTGTGCGACGACGTGGCCCGCGCCATGCTCAAGCACCCGAAGGTGCGCGCCGTGCGCGTTTCCACCGAAAAGCCGGACGTCTACCCGGACTGCGATTCGGTGGGCGTGGAAGTCTTCCACATCAAGCAGGACTGATCCGTCCCGGTTAAAATCTTGGCCCTTCCGAGCCGTCCGGCCATTTCATCCAGGCGGCCGCAACGATCAGGTATGTCTCATGAGCCACTCCAATAACTTCTACCGCCTCGAGACGAGGCTGCAATCGCAAACCGGCAAAGCCATCGGCGACTTCGGCATGATCGAGGACGGCGACACCGTGCTGGTCTGCATGAGTGGCGGCAAGGACTCGTACACCATGCTGTCGGTCCTGATGGCGCTGCAAAAGCGCGCGCCCATCAAGTTCAAGCTGATCGCGATGAACCTGGACCAGAAGCAGCCCGGCTTTCCCGAGCACGTGCTGCCGGAGTACCTGAAGAAGCTGGGCGTGGAATACGTGATCGTCGAGGCCGACACTTACTCGATCGTCAAGGAGAAGGTGCCCGAGGGCAAGACCACCTGCTCGCTGTGCTCGCGCCTGCGCCGCGGCGTGATCTACCGCACGGCCAAGGAGCTTGGCGCCAACAAGATTGCGCTGGGCCACCACCGCGACGACATCGTCAACACCTTCTTCCTGAACATGTTCTTCGGCGGCAAGATGAAGGCCATGCCACCGAAGCTGGCCACGGACGACGGCGCGCACGTCGTGATCCGTCCGCTGGCGTACTGCTCGGAGAAGGACATCGCCGCGTATGCGCGCGCGATGGAATTCCCGATCATTCCGTGCAACCTGTGCGGCTCGCAGGAAAACCTGCAGCGCAAGAAGGTCAGCGAAATGCTGCAAGGCTGGGAGCGCGAGAACCCGGGCCGTATCGACAACATCTTCGCCTCCCTGCGCAACGTGGTGCCGTCGCACCTGGCCGATACCGAGCTGTTCCCGTTCACCGGGCTGGCCGCGGGCCTGGCCAAGGTGGATGAGGCTTCGCTGTTCGGCGAGACCACCTTCACGCAGCAGCCACTGGTGTTTGCGGGCAGCAGCGACGAGAACCGGATGGAGTTCGTGCGCTTCGAGCGCCCCGGGCAAGCGCCCGCGCCCGCGGCCGCGCAGCAGGCCAGCGCCGAGTAATCCTGCCGGCCGCAGTGAAAAACGCCCGCGTTGTCACGCGGGCGTTTTGCCTGGGGCATCGGCCGGTCGCTACTGGTTGGCCGCCTGTGCAGTCTGGCCCTGGCGTTCGTGCATCAGGCTGTGCGTGTCGTCGATCCATTTCTGGAAGCGTTCCGCGGCATGCGCCTTCTGTTTCGGCGTGGTGAGGTTGGCAATGGTCGTGGCCAGCGCCACGCCGGCCTGGTTGTTGGCGTCGTGGCTGGCGGCGCGAGTCTCGCCGGGCGGGTGCTGCCAGTGGTCGGCGTAGCGGCGCAGCAGCTCGATGACCTGCGCCTTGGGCGGACGCGTCTGCTGGACCTGCCGCGCCAGCGCCAGCCAGTCCTCCTGGCGGCGCAGCCGCTCCGCGTAGCGCGCCTGGGCGCCCTGCATCAGCGGGCCCATGGCGGCATGGATGGCCTTTTCCTGCTCATTGGAGAAGCCTCCGTAGACCAGCTTCGCATAGTCCATCACCTTGTCGAAGCGCGCCGATTCGCGGTCCGCGGCACTGCCGCTCAGGTATTTCTTGCGGTATTTGGTGTTGCTCTCATCAAACTTCTTTTCGATGCGGTCGATCTGCGCCGGGGTCAGCGTGAGCAGCAAATCCGCTACGTCCGGCATGGCCTGGTTGAACGACTGGCGCGCCAGCCGCTGGCTCGATTCCTGGAACTGCGCGATGGCCGAGGGGCTGACCGGCTGCCGGACCTGTTCGCGGGCCTGGGTCAGCAGCGTCGAAATCTCGGGGAGCTGGGACTGCCGGTGCCACGCGAAGAAGCGGGCGATGGCATCGCGCGTGGGCGGCTCCTGCGCGTCGCTGACGTCGACATAGTGGTCGATCCACCAATAGGCCAGGCGGTCGCCCTGCTGGTAGCCGGTCTTCATCGCGCTACAGCCGCAGAGGACGGCCGCGGCGAAAATCGCCAGGATGCGACGCAGCCAGCGATTGTGAAAATCGGAAACAGGGGCGTATTGGGCAGAAACCGTCATGTTAAAATCGCCGCGCATCTTGCCAGGGTTGCCTGATCGCCCGCAAGCCCAGTCCTGGCAACGGTTCTGGCGGCTCCAGGAAAGGCGAAAGCCACCACCGCCGGGCTCACGAATGCCGGTTGTCGAACGACCGGCTGGTGCTTTAAAGAATATATTTTCCGATACACGCGCCAAGGGGTCTCCTTGTGAATATCGTCATTCTCGCCGCGGGCATGGGCAAGCGGATGCATTCCGATTTGCCCAAGGTCCTGCATCCCGTCGCCGGGCGTCCCATGCTCGCGCATGTCATCGATACGGCACGTACGCTATCACCTTCGCGGCTGGTGGTCGTGGTCGGCCATGGTGCCGGGCATGTGCGCACAGCCGTGGCCGCCGATGACGTCACCTTCGCCGAACAGGCCCAGCAGCTGGGCACCGGACATGCGGTGATGCAGGCACTTCCCCAGTTGGACGACAGCCAGCCCACATTGGTTCTCTACGGCGACGTGCCGCTGACCACGGCGGCGACGCTGAAGTCACTGGTCGAAGAAGCCGGCAATAGCCGGTTCGGCGTGCTGACAGTCGAGATGCCGGACCCGACCGGCTACGGCCGTATCGTGCGCGATGCCGCGGGCAGTATCGTCCGGATCGTCGAGCAGAAGGATGCCAGCGAGGCCGTCCGCGCGATTCGCGAGATCAATACCGGCATCATCGTGTGTCCGACCGGCCACCTGCGCCGATGGCTGTCCACGCTGCGCAACGACAACGCCCAGGGCGAGTACTACCTGACCGACACCGTCGAGCGCGCTGCGGCCGAAGGCGTCGAGATCGTCTCTGCCCAGCCCGCGGCGCTGTGGGAAACGCTTGGCGTCAACAGCAAGGTCCAGCTTGCCGAAGTGGAGCGCATCCACCAGCGCAACCAGGCCCAGCGCCTGCTCGAAGCCGGCGTGACGCTGGCTGACCCGGCACGCATCGACGTGCGCGGCGAGCTGACCTGCGGGCGCGATGTCAGCATCGATGTCGGCTGCGTATTCGAGGGCCGCGTGCATCTGGGCGACGGCGTGCAGATCGGCGCCAATTGCGTGATCCGCAATGCCACCATCGATGCCGGCGCGCAGGTGCAGCCGTTCTGCCATATCGACAGCGCGAAGATCGGCGCGGATGGCCGCATCGGCCCTTACGCGCGGCTGCGCCCGGGCACCGAGCTGGGCGAGGATGTGCATATCGGCAACTTCGTCGAAGTGAAGAACTCGCAGGTCGCGGCGCACAGCAAGGCCAACCACCTGGCCTATGTGGGCGACGCCACGGTCGGCTCGCGCGTGAATATTGGCGCTGGCACCATCACCTGCAACTATGACGGTGCGAACAAGTTCCGCACGGTGATCGAGGATGATGTCTTTATCGGCTCCGATACGCAGCTGGTGGCGCCGGTGACGGTGCGCCGCGGCGCGACCATCGGTGCGGGCACCACGCTGACCAAGGAAGCGCCGGCCGACAAGCTGACGCTGTCGCGCGCCAAGCAGATGACCGTCGCCGCCTGGCAGCGTCCGGTCAAGCAGCCGAAGCAGTAAGCAGTGCGGCCGCCGCGCGCGGTGGCCATCGGGCAACACAATACGGCGGCCGCAGCGGTTGCGGCCGTACCGGCGCGGCGCAACGGCCGTCGCCGTCATTGCAATAGGGCGCCGGTGTTGGCGCCCACCACGGGGGTACAGCATGTGTGGCATCGTCGGCGCGGTTTCCACGCGCAATATCGTTCCGGTCCTGATCGAAGGCCTGCGCCGCCTTGAGTACCGCGGCTATGACTCCTGCGGCGTTGCCGTGGTGCGCGATGCTTCTGTCGAGCGCGCGCGCACGGTGTCGCGTGTGGCGGACCTGGATGCCCAGACACAGGCTTCGGGCCTGGCCGGCACCACCGGCGTGGCGCACACGCGCTGGGCCACGCATGGCAAGCCCGACACCGTCAACGCCCACCCGCACCTGTCCGGCGAGACCATCGCGCTGGTGCACAACGGCATCATCGAGAACTACGAGCCGCTGCGCGAGGAACTGCGCGCGGTTGGCTATGGCTTCGAGTCGCAGACCGACACCGAGGTCGTGGCCCACCTGATCCACCAGGCCTACAGCTATCCGAGCAGTGCTACGCGCGGTGACCTGTTTGCGTCGGTGCGGGCCGTGACCAAGCGCCTGCACGGCGCCTACGCAATCGCGGTGTTCGCCAAGGACCAGCCCGAGCGCGTGGTCGGCGCGCGCGCCGGCTCGCCGCTGGTGGTGGCGCTCGGCGACAACGAGGCTTTCCTGGCCTCCGACGCGCTGGCCGTGGCCGGCACCGCCAACCGCATCATCTACCTGGAAGAGGGCGATGTGGTGGAAGTCACGCGTGAAGGCGCGACCATTCGCGACGGCCAGGATCATCCGGTCGAGCGCGAGGTACGCGTGGTCGAGGCGCACGCCGCCACGGTGGATCTGGGCCCGTACCGCCACTTCATGCAGAAGGAAATCTTCGAGCAGCCGCGTGCGCTGGGCGACACGCTCGAGGGCATCGAGGGCATTTCGCCGGCACTGTTCGGCGATCGGGCGGCCGAGGTCTTCCCCGAGGTCGACAGCGTGCTGATCCTGGCCTGCGGCACCAGCTACTACTCGGGCTGCACGGCCAAGTACTGGCTCGAAAGCGTTGCCAAGATCCCGACGCAGGTCGAAGTGGCCAGCGAATACCGCTACCGCGAGACCGTGCCGAATCCGCGCGCGCTGGTGGTGGTGATCTCGCAGTCCGGCGAGACCGCCGATACCATGGCCGCGCTGCGCCACGCGCGCGCGCTGGGCCATACCCACACGCTGTCGATCTGCAACGTGGCCACCAGCGCCATGGTGCGCGAGACCGAGATGCGCTTCCTCACGCGCGCCGGGACCGAGATCGGCGTGGCGTCGACCAAGGCCTTCACCACGCAACTCGCCGCGCTGTACATGCTGACGCTGGCGCTGGCCAAGGTGCGCGGCTTCCTGTCGGAAGAAGCCGAGGCGAAGGACATGGCCAACCTGCGCCACCTGCCCGCCGCGCTGCATGGCGTGCTGGCGCTCGAGCCGCAGATCATCGCCTGGTCGGAAGAGTTCGCACGCCGCGAGAACGCGCTGTTCCTGGGGCGCGGCAAGCACTACCCGATCGCGCTCGAAGGTGCGCTCAAGCTCAAGGAAATCTCGTACATCCACGCAGAGGCCTATCCCGCCGGCGAACTCAAGCACGGTCCGCTCGCGCTTGTGACCGAGGCCATGCCGGTGGTGACCGTCGCCCCGAACGACGCGCTGCTGGAAAAGCTCAAGTCCAACATCCAGGAAGTCCGCGCGCGCGGCGGGCGCCTGTATGTGTTCGCCGACAGCGACACGCATATCCAGTCGACGGATGGCATCCAGGTGATTCGCCTGCCCGAGCACTATGGCGATCTGTCGCCGATCCTGCACGTGGTGCCGTTGCAGCTGCTGGCGTATCACACGGCATGCGCGCGCGGCACGGACGTGGACAAGCCGCGCAACCTGGCGAAGTCGGTGACCGTGGAGTAAGCCGGGACAGCGTGCTTCCAGCACAGCAGGAAGTTGCGGGAAATGATGAGGGGCCCCGCTTGCGTGGGGCCCCTGTCGTTTTGTATACGGGACTTTCGAGATTTCCCGAAGGCCAGCCGACGCGAACCTACCTGGAGTCGGGCCGGGATGCAGGACATGTCTTCACGCCCAGAAGGCTGTAGGCGGGGCAGACGCGCGCGATGCCCGTCACGAGCGGCAGGATGCCAATCCATCCCCAGGCACCTATGGTCCCGGTTGCGGCCAGGACAATCAAGGCCAGGCCAATGACAATCCGGAGAACTCGATCGACGGTTCCAACATTTGCTTGCATGGCAGGCTCCTGGCCAATGTGAGATCGGAGGTGGGGGGGATGCGGGACGTTTCCACCGCCTCGCGCGATTGCAGCGTGAGGCGGAGGTTGCTGAACCACTATCGTCCCTTGCCGGCCATCGGCTCTTGATCTGGCGCAATCGCCAGGCAAGGTCAGGGCGCGCTCAGGCCCGCCGCATGCTGGATGTTGTCCTCTCGACGATCTCGAACACCGCCATCCCCGCCACCATGGCGGCCACAAAGCCAACGGCCTTCGGATAGCCCGCCCCAAGCGCCACCAGCGCCGGGCCCGGACAAAAGCCGGCCAGTCCCCAGCCTGTGCCAAAAGCCGCGCTGCCAAGCACCAGGCGCAGTGTCACGGCCGCGCCGGCCGGCAACTGCATGGGCAGCCCGAGCAAGGAGCGCTTGCGGCGACGGGCGATCAGGAAGGCGATCGAGCCGATGGCGATTGCACCCGCCATCACAAAGGCCAGGGACGGGTCCCAGCTTCCCGCCAGGTCCAGAAAGCCGAGCACCTTGGCCGGATTGGCCATGCCGGAAACCATCAGGCCAACGCCGAAGAGCAGGCCTGCAAGCCATGCGGTAATGGCGGTCATGTCAGCCTCCGATCAGGTGCCGTTGCACGAAGACGGTCAGGAATCCTGCCGCCATGAAGGTCACCGTCGCCACCAGCGAGCGGATGGAGCCGCGCGAGAGGCCGCACACGCCGTGGCCGCTGGTACAGCCGCTGGCATAGCGGGTGCCGAGGCCGACGAGGAAGCCGGCGACCATGATCTCGCCCCAGCCCGCCTGAATGTCCGCAACGGCCGGCTTGCCCAGCAGGCTCGCCAGTACCGGGGCGGCGACCAGGCCGGCCACGAAGGCCAGGCGCCATGCCATGTCGTGGCGAGGCAGGCTGAGCAGGCCACCAAGGATGCCGCTGATGCCCGCGATGCGGCCATTGAAGAGCACCAGCACGGTTGCCGCCGCACCGATGATGAGTCCGCCGGCCAGCGACAGGCCGGGCGTGAAGCTGGCAAGGTCAATCAGCATGTCGGCTCCTGGTCGGGATTGGCACAGAACTGTTCATAGAGGACGGACATGACGGCAAGTGCCCGGGCGCTCGCCACGGCGTAGTAGATGTTCTTGCCGTCGCGGCGAGTGGCCACCAGCCCGTTCTCGCGCAGCACGCCAAGTTGCTGGGACAGCGTCGGCTGCCGGATGCCGAGCTGCTCCTCCAGTTCGCCGACGGGCAATTCGCCCTGCGACAAGCGGCACATCAACAGCAGGCGATCCGGATTGGCCAGCACCTTGAGCAAGGCACAGGCCTCGGTCGCGGCGGCCTGCATGATGCCGAGGTCGATGTCGGGATGGGGCGGGTTCATAGGGCGGCTACAGTTATTGTTCTTATATTATATAAAAATATATAGTGTAGCTGAACAGACTGAATCGCATCCTGGGCAGGCCCTGCATGGGGTAGTCGCTTGCATGATTAAAGTAGCGGCAGTAGGATGGGATGCACCAGGGCAGCTGCCTGCCCTTCAGCGACCTCAGCATCATGCAAAGAAAGACCTTCCGGGACATGCAATGCCCGATCGCGCGCAGCCTTGAGCGGGTCGGGGAGTGGTGGAGCATCCTGATCCTGCGCGAGGCGTTCTACGGCTCGACGCGCTTCGACGCGTTCCAGAAGAACCTCGACATCGCGCCGAACATGCTCACGCGCCGCCTGAACGGGCTCGTGGAAGAGGGCTTGCTCGAACGGCGCCAGTATTCGGAGCGACCGCCGCGCTACGAATACGTGCTGACCGACGTCGGGCGCGATTTCCTGCCCGTGATGCTGTCGATGCTCGCCTGGGGCAACAAGCACTTCGCGCCCGAAGGCGCGAGCGTGCAGCTTGTCGACAAGGCCACCGGGCAGCCGATCGAGCCGGTGCTGGTCGATGCCGCCAGCGGCGCGCCGGTGGACCTGGCGCGCTTTGCGATCGCCCCCGGGCCGGCAGCCGGCGAAGGCGTGCGCACGCGCCTGGCGGATGCAGCCGCATACTTGTCGTCGCTGCCCGTCGCCGAGCCGGCCGAGACCGACTGACGCGGCGAGCCGCCGCTCTCCTGACGCTTACCGCCGCCGCCGAGCGCGCGGAATGCCGGCACCGCGGCATGTGCGTTGTCAGTGCTCACGCGCGCCTGCTGGTCGCGCGCGGCCAGCGGCTGGCGGTCTTCTTCGATCACTTCGAACAGGCTGACCGATGTGCACGGGCGAAACCCGCACATCCCCAAAATCCGCATGACGTCATGCTGACAGATTCGTATGCTGCCAAGCACTCTCGCGTTAAATTTTGCGCTCACATTTTGTATGCAAAAAAATGCTCGAACGCAAACAACGACACAAGGACGTCCAGGGTGGCAGGCGCCGCAGCACCTCATGGACGGTTGCCGGCCTGATTGGTACGGCAGCCTCGGCAGCAACGACACCGGCATGGGCGCAATCCGTCGCGCTGTATGGCCTGGTCGACACCATGGTGCGGTACTCCAGCAACAACCGCGGCGACAAAGGACTGGCGGAGCTTGGCGAAGGGTATTTCAGCGGCTCGCGCTGGGGCATGCGCGGCAACGAGGCGCTTGGCGGCGGATGGAATGCGCTGTTCAATCTCGAAAGCGGTTACGACCTGGCCACGGGCGTATCGGCGCAAGGCACCGCCACCGCGAACTATGCCCAGACCGGTACGGGTGGCGCCGGGCGCCTGTTCGGCCGCCAGGCCTACGTGGGCTTGCAGCACAACACCACAGGCACGCTGACATTCGGGCGGCAATTCACTACCGCCTATGACGCCACTTTCCGCTTCCAGCCATATGGCCATCCGAACCTTGAGGCGGTCGCCATCCTCAACGGCTACACCGGGCCGCGCCAGGACAATATGGCCAAGTACACGGGCAACTGGGGCGGTGTTTCGGCAGCCGCGCACTACAGCTTCGGCGAGGTGCCAGGTAACCCGTCGGCCAGCAGCAGCCGCGGGGTTGCACTGGCCTATGCGGATCAGCGCATCGACGTCGGCACCTTTCTCCAGCGCACCAATGCGCTGACCACCGACGAGGCCCGCACCATCTGGGGCGCAGGCGGCAGCTACCAGGCCGGCCGCGTGAAGCTGGCGGCCGGCTATCTCGACAACCGCTTCCATCTGAGCCCGACGCACAACCACGTCTTCACGGGCGGCATCAGCGTGCAGGCTGCGCGCGCGCTGACGGTCTCGCTGGCATCGCACTATGACCGGCAGACTTCCGCCTCCGGGCATCGCCTGATGGTCGCGGCGGTGGCGGAATACGCCCTGTCGCGGCGCACCGGTGTCTATGCCGAGACCGATTTCAACCGCGTGAGCGGCGCCTATGCGCTGCCCGCTTTCATGGGCGTGCGCGGCAGCAAGTTCGGCGGCGGCGTGGGCCTGCGCCACCGGTTCTGAGCGAGGGAGCATTCCGAATGATCTCCCGCAGACAGCTCCTTGGCGCGGCCATGGCGGCTCCGGCCAGCGCCTTGCTGCCGGCCAACGTACGCGCGTCCACGGCTACGCCCGCCTGGCCGCAGCGGCCCATCCGGCTGGTGGTCACGTTTCCGCCCGGCGGCTCCAGCGATATCGTGGCCCGGCTGCTGGCGCCGTTGCTGCAGGAGCGCCTTGGCCAGCCCGTGGTGACCGACAACCGGCCCGGCGCCGGCTCGACCATCGGCGCCGCGGCCGTCGCGGGCGCGCGCAACGACGGCTATACGCTGCTGATGTCGAATTCCGCGGCGCTCAGCATCTCACCATTCCTGCTGCAGCCGCGCAGCTATGACCCCATGGAGGGCTTCACGCATGTGCACTACATCGGCGCGGTGCCGGTGGTGTTCGCCGTGCATCCGTCGAACCCCGTGCAATCGCTGGCGGGGCTGGCCGCCTGGGTCCGTGCACAGCCTGAACCGGTGGCGTTCGGCAGTGCCGGCGCCGCATCGGTCGCCCATATCGTCGGCGAGCTGTTCGGGCAGCAGGCTGCGCTGCGCCTGACCCATATCCCGTACAAGGGCGCCGGCCCGATGCGTGCCGACCTGCTCGGCGGGCGCCTGCCGTTTGCCGTCGACGCGCTGCCGGCCATGCTGCCGCTGCAGCAGGCCGGCAGCGTGCGGCTGCTCGCCGTGACCTCGGCGCGTCGCGTGCCGCAGGCGGCCGACCTGCCGACGGTGGCCGAACTGCGCTTTCCCGGCCTGCTGGCCGAAAACTTCGTCGGTGTCTCGGCACCGGCCCATCTTCCTGAACCGATCATGAATACGCTGCACCATCATCTGCAGGAGATCCTGCGTACGCGCGACATCCGCACCCGTCTCGAGGCACAGGGCTTCGTGCTCGCGGAACGCACGCCGGCGCAATTCGCGGACTACGTGCGCGGCCAGGCCCGCGCCTGGGAGCCCGTGGTGCGTGCCACCGGAGCGAGTCTGTCGTGAGCGCACGCATCGAAGTCGTATTGTTCGGGCCGGAAGGCCGCGGCAGCTTCAACGAGGCCGGCAATGCCGGCGCCGGGCGCGCGCGCGATGCGGGTCACGGCGTGACAGTGACGTGGATCGCCGATCCCGCTCCGGAGGCACGCGCAATCGCACTGCTGGCGCTGTGCGAGCGCGGCGCCGACCTGATCGTCGCGCATGGCGGGCAGGGCGACTACCCGGTCTCGATCGCGGCGCAACGCTTCGCTCGCCAGCGCTTCGTCGTCACGCAGGGCAGTGTGCGCGCGCAGAACGTGGCGACGTACGACGCGCTGCAGGAACAGTCAGCGTTCCTCGCCGGCGTGCTGGCCGCGCACGTGTCGCAAACCGGCGTGGTGGGCCACATGTCCGGCGAAAAGGTGCCACCGGGGCTGAAGGGACGTGCGGCCTTCCTCGATGGCGTACGGTCTGCCGAGACCGGCGTGCGCGCACTGACCACGTTCTGCGGCAGCCAGCATGATCCACGCCGCGCGTTCGACACCTTCGCCGCCCAGCAACGTGCCGGCGCCGATGTCATCTTTGCCATGATCGACGGCGGGCGCGACGGCGCCATTGCGGCATGCCGTGAACTGGGCATCCGGCAAATCGGCAATGTGCTCGACTGGACGGTGCGCGCGCCGGACGTGTTCCTCGCCTCCGCCATTGCCGACAGCGGCCGCTGCGTCGAGCGCGCGATCGCGGACTTCCGCCGCGATGCCGTGCCGTTCGGCGGCGCGGTGACCTTCGGATTGGCCGAGCGCGACGTGGTCAGGCTTGCACTGGCGCGAGACGTCGGGCACGCCGCGCGCGCGCAGGTCGAGGCGTGGGGCAGCAAGCTGATCGACGGTACCGTGCGGCCGGGACTGCAATACGAAGGCGAGGAATTCCCCGTGGCTGCCTGACCCCGCGCTACACCCGCTTCGCCAGCACGACATGCAGCACGGCGGGCGTGCTCACGTGCTCGCGGCATGCATAGCCCAGCGCGGGCAGGTCCAGGCCCGCAAGCAGCGCCTCGCCGCCGCCGAGCAGCTTTGGCACGATGGCGAGGTGCATTTCGTCGACCAGGCCGGCCTGCAGGTACTGACGGATCGTCGCCACGCCGCCGCCCAGCCGCACATCGCGTCCCTGCGCGGCTTCGCGCGCGCGCGCGAGTGCCGCGTGGATGCCATCCGTGACGAAGTGGAAAGTCGTGCCGCCGTCCATCTCGATGGAGGGCCGCGCGTAGTGCGTCAGCACGAACACCGGCACGTGATAGGGCGGGTTGTCGCCCCACCAGCCTTTCCAGTTCTCGTCGGGCCACGGTCCGCGCACCGGGCCGAACATGTTGCGGCCGAGGATCCAGGCGCCCACATTGTCGAAACCGCGCTCGACAAAATCGTTGTCGATACCGGTGCTGCCGCCCTCGCCGCCGAACATGGACTGGAAGCGGCGCGTGGCGAAGGACCATTCGTGCAGTGCCTCGCCGCCGACGCCGAGCGGACTGGCGAGGCTCTGGTCCGGGCCCGCACCATAGCCATCAAGCGACAGCGCGAAGCCATTCACTTTGAGTCTGGACATTGGCAATCCTCCTTCAGCAGGAATCCGATCCCAAAGCATACATGGGCATCGCCGCGCGGGTGGCGGATTGCCTGAAAGGCGGCGGTCGCGACTTGTGGCTAGCGCGCGCCGCGGCGCAACGCGGGGTGTCCGTCCAGCACTTCATGCACGAGCGTCACGAAGGCCCGTGCGGCCGGCGACAACGAGTGGCCGGCAAGCGACACCACGCCATAGGGGGCGCGCAGGTCCGTGGCCGGCCGCAGCGGCAGTGCCACCGCCTGCCGGTCCGCCTGCAGGCCTGCCATCATCGCACGCGGCACCAGCACCACGGCGTCGGTGGACAGCATCAGCGTGCGCAGCGCATGCATGTCATCGCACGTGACGGTCAGCACGCTGCAGGGCGCGCCATGCGTATTGCCCTGGTCTTCGGCGAGCCTGCGGTTGAAGAACTCGCTGACGCTGGCGGGCAGGCGCGGCCCCGCCACCGGGTATTCGGTCAGCGCGGCCAGGCTGACGGCGCGGCGGCGCGCAAGCGGGTGCGTGCCGCGCACGAAGAATGCCGTCTGCAGCGGGGGCAAGCGCTCGATCTTGAGGTGAGGCAGTTGCGCCAGGCTCTGGCTCTCGCCGACGAAGACATCAAGCCGCTCCGCTTCCAGCGACTTCAGCATGGTGAGCGTGTCGGCGGTTTCCAGGTCGATGCGCAGCGCAGGGTGGCGCGCGACCAGCGCCGCGAGCACCGGCTCCAGCAGGAACGAGGCCGCGAACGGCCCGAAGCCGATGCGGATCTCGCCGATCTCGACGTCCTGCAGCATCTGCAGGTCGCGCCTGAGTTCGCGGCCCTCACGCAGCATGCGCCGCGCGCGTTCGAGCACGATCGTGCCCGCCGCTGTCGGCCGGGCCTTGCCGTAGCCGCGATCGACCAGCGGGCCCAGGTCGCCTTCGAGCGTCTGGATGCTGCGCGTCAGCGCCGGCTGCGACAGGTGCAGTGCATCGGCCGCGCGCGCGAAGCTGCCTTGCTCGATCAGCGTGACGAAATGATGGAGCTGGCGCAGGCTCATGAATTCAGTCTTTATGCATGGAAATATGAAAAATATTGCATTGGACGTATTTTCTCAAGCCGGGTAGCTTGTCTCCAGACCAAGAAAACCAGATACATCCAGACCGGAGACAAGGCATGAACCGACGTGCGCTGCTGGCGCTCGCCCTGAGTGGCATCACTGTTTGCGCCGCCCCGGCGCAGGCGCAGACCTACCCCGTCAAGCCGATTCGCATCGTGGTGCCCTATGTCGCCGGCGGAGGCACCGATACGGTGGCGCGCGCGCTCGCCGAGAAGCTCGCCAAGCGGCTCGGCCAGCCGGTGGTGGTGGACAACAAGGCCGGCGCCTCGGGCATTATCGGCACGGATGCCGTGGCCAAGGCCGCGCCGGACGGCTACACGCTGCTGGTGACCATCACCCAGACCGTCCTGACCAACCAGTTCCTGTTTGCGAAGCTGCCCTACGACCCGCGCAAGGACCTGTCGATGGTCAGCGTGCTGGCGGATGCGCAGCTCGTCCTGGTGACGAATCCGTCCTTGCCGGCGCGCACGCCGCGCGAGCTGGGCGACTATGCGCGCACGCGGCCGGGCAAGGTGAACTATGCGTCGTGGGGCGTGGGGTCCTATTCGCATCTGAGCGGCGCATACTTCAGCAAGCTTTCGCATGCCGAGTCCACGCACGTGCCCTACAAGGGCGAGGCGCCGATGCTGCAGGACCTGCTGGGCGGCCAGGTCCAGTTCGGCTTCGCGAGCATCCTCACGGCCAAGCCCTATATCCAGAGCGGCAAGCTCAAGGCGCTCGCGGTGACGGGCGCGCAACGCAGCAGCGTACTGCCCGACCTGCCCACCTTCGCGGAACTGGGCATGAGCGACAGTGCGTTCAAGACGGTGGGCTGGATCGGCATGGCCGCACCCGTCGGCGTGCCGGCGGCGATCACCGCGAAGCTGGAGGAAGAAGTGCGCGCGATCCTGCAGACAGCGGACATGCAGTCGCGCATGGTGTCGCTGGGCCTGCGCCCGCTGGGCAGCACGCCGGCCGAGGCACAGGCGATCTTCGCGCGCGACTGGCCCGTGCTGAAGATGCTGGTGGCGGACTCGGGGGCGAAGCTCGACTGATGTGAAGCCTGAAGTGCCCTGTTGGGTCCCTGATGGCTCCTTGCCGGCTGCACGACTTCGCCTTCTTCTCGTCGGACCAGTTTCCACTGGCGGATCGTTTCGCCTGAAAAGAACGGACGTTGCGGCTGGCCATTTCGTCAGCATCAGTCGGCTGCTTGGCCGTTACGGTGCTTCACGTAATTCCATGTGGTATTGATAATCGCGGTGAAAATCAAAACCATACCCATTCTCGATAAACCATGCCGCAAGTGGCGATTACCCGCGCATTTTATCGTGCCGCTTGATGTCGCGCCAATCACGCCTACCATGAAAATAGACCGGCGCAAAAGCCGGACATGATGGAAAAAGGAGAAGCAGGATTTTCGGCCCCGGGGGAAGAGGATATGCCATGAAATCGGACAAGAAGGTCATCCAGCTTCTCAATGCCCAGCTCAAGCATGAACTGACCGCGATCAACCAGTATTTCCTGCATGCGCGCATGTACCGGCACTGGGGCATCAATGCGCTCGGCAAGCATGAATACGAGGAATCGATCGAGGAAATGAAGCATGCCGACAAGCTGATCGAGCGCATCCTGTTGCTCGACGGCCTGCCGAACCTGCAGGACCTCGATAAATTGCTGCTCGGCGAAAACACCGGAGAAATGCTGGCCTGCGACCTAAAACTGGAGCAGGTTTCCCAGGCCAGCTGCAAGGAAGCGATCAAGTATTTCGAATCGGTGGGTGACTACGTATCGCGCGAAGTCGTCGTCGATATCCTGGAAGCGACCGAAGAACATATCGACTGGATCGAGTCGCAGATCGAGCTGATCGGCAAGATCGGCATCCAGAACTACATCCAGTCCGGCATGGGCGGGGTGGAGTAGCCGCGTCGCGAGCACCGTTCCTGCAGACTTTTCGATTTCCCGCTACACTGCGCCCCGCAACACGATTTGTCCCCGGACCTTTCGTCCACGGCGGGGTGGCAGAGTGGTGATGCGACGGCCTGCAAAGCCGTTTACGACGGTTCGATTCCGTATCCCCGCCTCCAGCTTCCTTCCGCGCGCCTGGCGCCGGATGTCCGCGGCGCCCTCAAGCGGCACCCGCCCCGCCGTTTTCGCCCTTCGTGTATCACCCGTTCGGGAGCGGCCCCGATACCTCACATGCCTGTGCGCGGTTTACGCGTTGTTCCCGTCTGGAACAACGCCCCGGTTTGAGGTACTGTGATGGCGCGGCTGCGCGTCGACGCACAAGGTGCACTTTGCGCAGCGGCTACGTAGCAGCCATGCAGGGCTTCCGTGGTGTTGCCGTACTCAAGTGACGCAAGAAGAAGAGGCTCCAGATGATCAAAGATCTGCGAATCCGGGCGGCGCTGCCTTCGGATGCGCCAGCGGTCGGCGCGGTGCTGGAACGCTGCAGCCTGCCAACCGATGATGTGCTCCGCATGCTGGAGCACTTCCACGTTGCCGTGCATGAATCGCAGGTTGTGGGCTGCGGCGCCGGCGAGCGCTTTGGCGAGACCGTGGTGATCCGCTCGGTCGCGGTGCTGCCGGAATACCGCGACCAGGGCATTGCCACCCACGTGGTACACGCGGTGCTGATGCGGGCGCGTGCCAACGGGGCCAAGCGCGCGGTGCTGCTGACACCGACCTGTCCGAGCTATTTCGCACGCTACGGCTTCTCGCTGATCTCTGCCTCGAGCCTGCCGGCCGAGGTGCTGTCCTCCAGGGAATTCCACCGCCATACCGACACGCCGCCGCTGTGCATGTGCTGCGAGCTGACGTGAAGCCGTGCGCGTGAGCGCCGGCACGCTTTCCCGAAACCGGAAATAATCGGGTCTTCCCAATCCGAGGAGTCCCGGTATGCCGACCGCCCGCGTCATTCGCGTCCACGCATTTGGCCCACCCGAAGCGATGCAGCTCGATCGTGTCGAGCTGGCACCGCCCGCCGAAGGCGAGGTCCTGCTGCGCCAGACCGCGATGGGCTTCAATTTCATCGACATCTACCAGCGCCGTGGCACCTATCCGCTGCCGTCCGGCACCGGCCTTGGCCACGAAGCCGCCGGCGTGATCGAGGCGGTCGGTGCCGGTGTGAACGGCTTCGCGCCGGGCGACCGGGTGGCCTACATGAATGCGGGCCTTGGCGCTTATGCCGACTACCGCAACGTGCCGGCCGCAAAGCTGGTGCGCGTGCCCGACAGCATCAGCGACGAGCAGGCTGCCGCTGTCATCTTCAAGGGCATGACCGCGCAATACCTGGTGCGCCATACCCATGCGGTGAAGCCGGGCGATACCGTGCTGGTGCATGCCGCCGCGGGCGGCGTTGGCCAGATCCTGTGCAGCTGGGCCAAGGCACTCGGCGCCTATGTGATCGGCACCGCGGGTTCGCCGGAGAAGTGTGAGCTGGCGCGCCGCATCGGCTGCGACGTGGCGATCGACTATCGCAACGGCGACTGGGTCAAGGCAGTGCGCGACGCCACCGGCGGACGCGGTGTGCGCGTGGTGTACGACGCCGTGGGCAAGGACACTTTCCTGGGCTCGCTCGACAGCGCGCAGCAATTCGGCCTGGTCGTGCTGTATGGCGCGGCCTCCGGTCCGGCTCCGGCGATCGAGCCGGAGTTGCTGAACAAGAAGGGCTGCCTGTTCCTGACCCGTCCCTCGGTCTTTCCGCACAACGCCGACCCGGATACCTTCCGCGCCAACGCGAAAGACCTGTTCGATGCGGTGACCGCCGGCCATGTGAAGGTGGAGATCGGTGCGCGCTTCGCGCTCGCGGATGTCGCGCAGGCACACATCGCTGCGGAGGCGAGGGCGACGACAGGAGCGATTGTGTTGTTGCCCTGAACGGGGCAGCAGGCAGGGATCAGGCGCGCCGCGCGGCGGGCACGCCTTGATGGCCGGTTTCCGCATCGCGGCAGACACTGATCTCCACCGTCACATGCACGAGCTCTGCATGCACGGACAGCGCGTCGCGCACGCGCTGCGGTGTCAGCGTGGTGTCATGCGTGACCAGGCAGACGATGCAGGCGAACTGCTGCTTGCCGACGCGCCAGACATGGAGATCGGTCACGCGCGTGGCATCGCGGTCATCGTCGGCGTGCTCGAATTCGGCCAGTACCTCGCGCACTTCGTCGACCACCGGGTGGTCCATCTCCCGATCCAGCAGCACGGTGCTGCTCTGGCGCAGCAGCCCGAGTGCCCAGCGGCCAACCAGTACCGCGCCGACCAGGCCCATCACCGGATCCAGCCAGCTCCAGCCGAGCCACCAGCCGCCGGCCAGCGCGACAATAGCCAGCACCGACGTGGCGGCATCCGCCACCACATGCAGGTAGGCGGAGCGCAGGTTGATGTCATGATGGTGGCCATGACTGTGCGCGTGGGCATGACCGTCGTGGTGGCCATGGTGGTCAGAGTGGCCATGCTGATGCCCGTGCCCATGGTGGTCATGGTCGTGATGCGCGCCGCCGAGGATCAGCGCGCAACCCAGGTTCACCAGCAGCCCGAGCGCCGTAATGGCCATGGCTTCGCGATAGTGGATGGCCTGCGGGCTGAACAACCGGTCCACCGAGCCGATCGCCATCAGCGCAGCCACGCCCAGCAGGAACACGGCGCTGGCGAAGCCGGCGAGCACTTCGATCTTCCATGTACCGAAGGCAAAGCGCGCATCCGACGCATAGCGGCGCGCGGCCGCGTAGGCAAATGCCGTCATGCCGATCGCGAATGCGTGCGAACTCATATGCCAGCCATCGGCCAGCAATGCCATGGAGTTGAACCACCAGCCGGCGGCAATTTCCACGACCATGGTGACGGCCGTGATCAGCATCACCAGTCGGGTGCCGCGCTCCGCCGCATGGTTGCCGGTGTCGAATACGTGGCTATGGGTCCACGAGGAAAGATCTTCTGTATGCATGGTGCTTGAAAGCTGTCGGGCAAGGCAGGAAGCGTGAGGGAAAGGGTAGCAGACTGCGGAGCCCGGACAGCGGCTCGCCGCGGCAGCCGGGTCTGCGCCAATCGGAGGCCCCATGCTTCATGTGATGCTTTCGTTTTCATACATACATTCACGAATGCATGTATAATTCCGAGAAATATTCACATTCCCGCCCCACTTTTGTTGTCGATTTCGATATGAGCTACCGTTTCATCGCTACCTGCATGGCGGTCTGGATCGGATTCTGCGCCACTGCCGGCTGGGTGGTCGAGCGCCTCTGGAGCTGATCCCCGCCAGCGCGCCGGTTCAGGCGGCGCGCACTGCGCGTTGCCGTCCGGCAAGATTGTCAAAGAATTCCCACAACTGCGGCGCGTCGCCGGTCGCCACATTGAAGCGGATCCACGGCGAATCCGTTTCCTCCGGCTCGAAATAGGATCCCGGCGCCAGCCAGATGCCATGTTCGAGCGCCAGCGTGGCGAGCCGGTTGCCGGTCATCGGCAACCCATCGGGCAGCGCGTCGCGCACACGGGCCCACGCGAACATCCCGCCTTCCGGGCGCAGCAGCACTTCCAGGCCATGCGCTTCCATCTTTTCCGTCACGCGGTCCTGCTGGGCGCGCAGCCGTTCGGCCAGCGCCGCCACGTGGCGGCCATAGTGGCCGCTGGTGAGCACCGAGTACACCAGCCGCTCCGTCACTTCCGAAGACGTCAGCCCGACCGCCATCTTGGTCCGCGTGAAGGCCTTGGCCAGGTCCGCACTGGCGGCGAGATAGCCGACACGCAGTGACGGCGTGATGGTCTTGGAAAAGCCGTTGACGTAGACCACCTGCGACAGCCCGTCCATCGCTGCCAGCATGGGCGAACCAGCCGGCGCGAGTTCGCGGTAGATGTCGTCTTCCACCACCAGCAGCCGGTGCTGCTCGGCGAGCTGCAGCACGCGGAACGCGTTCATGCTGGTGAGGCTGGCGCCGGTCGGGTTCTGCAGCACGGTGTTGACGAACAGCGCACGCGGCGCGTGGGTGCGGATGGCATCTTCCAGCGCATCGGTATCGAGCCCGGCCGCGGTGCGCGGCACGCCCACCACGCGCAGCCCGGCGATGCGCAGGATCTGCAGCAGGTTGCAGTAGCAGGGCGCTTCGACCAGCACGGTGTCCCCGGTGCGCAGCAGCGTGCGCACCACGAGGTCCAGCGCCTGCGTGGCGCCCTGGGTCAGCACCACCTGCTGCGCCTGCATCGGAATCCCGTACTGGCCAAGCCCGGCGGCAATATGCTCGCGCAGCGGCGCATAGCCATAAGGCTGGCCGTAGCCCGAGACCTGCGCGGCCGGCACGCGCGCAGCGGCGCGCATGGCCTGGTGCAGGCCTTCCTCGTTGAGCCAGTCGCCCGGCAGCCAGCCGGCGCCGGCCTTGATCGGCACCGAATGGTCGGCGAACACATCCGACAGCAGCCACGCCGCGTTGAGCCCGGGCGCTTCCCACTGGGGCGCGCGCATGCCGCCTGCCGGCGCATGGCGGTGGGCCACGGTGTAGCCGGAACCGGCGCGCGCGGCCAGGTAGCCCAGCGCGGTGAGCCGGCCGTAGGCCTCGGCCACGGTGAAGGTGCTGATGCCGTGCTGTTGCGCAAAGCGGCGTACCGACGGCAGCGCGGAGCCGGCGCGCAGCGCGCGGCGGTCCACCAGCGCGGCGATGCCGGCCACGATCTGTTCGGTCAGGGTTTCGCCGCCGCGGCGGCTGCGGGTGAGGTCAAGGGTCAGCATGCGGCACTTCGGAAGGAAGCAACCTGTACAGTTTAACGGCTGCGCGCATGCACCAGGCCGCGGTGCTGGCGCCCCGGCCCGGAAATGACGCAATGCAATGTGGGGCGCCGCACGGCACCAGATGGCAAGACCGGTCAGCCTGTCCTGGTGGGGCTGCTGCACAGGCACAATCCTGTACGGTTTGGCTTGCCTAAACTGTACGGTAAGGCGACGTTGTCCGGACTGTATATTTTGTCGCCCTTGCGCCGCCGGTAGAGTGGCCGACATCCCTGCCGCTGCACGCAATCCGCCGTGTCAGCGCGCGCCAACCCGATTGCCCAGAGGAGGACGTATGGACGCCGCCAAGACCGTGATTCCCGATCTCGATGCCCTGTGGATGCCCTTTACCGCGAACCGCCAGTACAAGGCGGCGCCGCGCCTGCTGGCCTCCGCCAGCGGGATGTACTACACCACCCACGACGGACGCCAGATCCTGGACGGTTGCGCGGGCCTCTGGTGCGTGGCCGCCGGCCACTGCCGCAAGGAAATTGCCGAGGCCGTGGCGCGCCAGGCCGCTACGCTGGACTACGCGCCGCCGTTCCAGATGGGTCATCCGTTGTCGTTTGAAGCCGCCACCAAAGTGGCTGCCATCATGCCGCAGGGGCTGGACCGCATTTTCTTCACGAACTCCGGCTCGGAGTCGGTCGACACCGCGCTCAAGATTGCACTGGCCTACCACCGCGCGCGTGGCGAGGGCCAGCGCACCCGCTTCATCGGGCGTGAGCGCGGGTACCACGGCGTGGGCTTCGGCGGCATGGCGGTGGGCGGCATCGGGCCGAACCGCAAGGCCTTCTCGGCCAACCTGATGCCCGGCACCGACCACCTGCCGGCCACGCTGAACATCGCCGAAGCAGCGTTTTCCAAGGGCCAGCCGCAATGGGGCGCGCACCTGGCCGACGAACTGGAGCGCATCGTCGCGCTGCACGACCCGTCGACCATCGCCGCGGTCATCGTCGAGCCGCTGGCCGGCTCGGCCGGCGTGCTGGTGCCGCCGGTCGGCTACCTGGACAAGCTGCGCGCGATCACCAGCAAGCACGGCATCCTGCTGATCTTCGACGAGGTGATCACCGCGTTCGGCCGCCTGGGCACCGCTACCGCGGCGGAGCGCTTCAAGGTCACGCCGGACCTGATCACCATGGCCAAGGCCATCAACAATGCCGCCGTGCCGATGGGCGCAGTGGCCGTGCGCCGCGAAGTGCACGACACGGTGGTCAACTCGGCCGCGCCGGGCGCGATCGAGCTTGCGCATGGCTACACCTATTCGGGCCACCCGCTGGCCGCCGCCGCCACGATCGCCACGCTGGACCTGTACCAGCGCGAGAATCTGTTCGGCCGCGCCGCAGAGCTGTCGCCGGTGTTCGAAGCCGCGGTCCACAGCGTACGCGAAGCGCCGCACGTGAAGGACATCCGCAATCTCGGCATGGTGGCCGGCATCGAACTGGAGCCGCGCCCGGGCCAGCCCGGCGCGCGCGCGTACGAGGTCTTCCTCAAGTGCCTGGAGCGTGGCGTGCTGGTGCGCTACACCGGCGACATCCTGGCGTTCTCGCCGCCGCTGATCATCAGCGAGGCGCAGATCGCCGAGCTGTTCGATACCGTCAAGCAGGCCCTGCGGGAAGTGCAGTAACGAGGGACATCGAAGTGAACATCGCAGAGAACCGGCAGATTGCCGAAATCCACCATTACATCGGTGGCACGGTCCGGCAAGGCGCGTCCGCGCGCTTTGCCGACGTCTTCAACCCGGCCACCGGTGACGTGGCCGCACGCGTGGCGCTTGGCACGGCGCAGGACGTGTCCGATGCCGTCGCGGCTGCCAAGGCCGCGTTCCCGGCCTGGGCCGACACGCCGCCGCTGCGCCGCGCGCGCATCCTGTTCAAGTTCAAGGAGCTGCTCGACAAGCACCACGACGACCTGGCCGCGCTGATTACGCGCGAGCACGGCAAGGTGTTCAGCGACGCCAAGGGCGAAGTCACGCGCGGCATCGAGGTGGTGGAGTTCGCGTGCGGCATTCCAAACCTGCTCAAGACCGATTTCACCGACAACGTCGGCGGTGGCATCGACAACTGGAACCTGCGCCAGCCGCTGGGCGTGGTGGCCGGCATCACGCCGTTCAATTTCCCGGTGATGGTGCCGATGTGGATGTTCCCGGTGGCGCTCGCGTGCGGCAATACCTTCGTGCTCAAGCCGTCCGAGCGCGATCCGTCGCCGAGCCTGCTGATTGCCGACCTGCTCAAGCAGGCCGGCTTGCCTGACGGCGTGTTCAACGTCGTGCAGGGCGACAAGGCGGCGGTCGATGCGCTGCTCGCGCACCCGGACGTGCAGGCGTTGTCGTTCGTCGGTTCGACCCCGATCGCCGAATACATCTACACGGAAGGAACGAAGCACGGCAAGCGCGTGCAGGCGCTGGGCGGCGCGAAGAACCACCTGGTGGTGATGCCCGATGCGGACCTCGACCAGGCCGTGGATGCACTGGTAGGCGCGGCCTACGGATCGGCCGGCGAGCGCTGCATGGCGATCTCGGTCGCGGTGGCCGTGGGCGACGTGGCCGACAAGCTCGTGCCCCGGCTGGCCGATCGCGCCGCCACGCTGAAGATCCGCAACGGCATGGAGGCCGACGCCGAGATGGGGCCGCTGGTGACCGGTGCGCACAAGGCGAAGGTCGAAGGCTATATTGAGAAGGGCGTGCAGGAAGGCGCAACGCTCGTGACCGATGGCCGCGGCCACAAGGTCGACGGCCATGAGAAAGGCTTCTACGTAGGCGGCACGCTGTTCGATCACGTCACGCCGGACATGACGATCTACAAGGAGGAGATCTTCGGCCCGGTGCTGTCGGTGGTGCGCGTGCATGACTTTGCCGAAGCGGTGGCGCTGATCAACGCGCACGAGTATGGCAACGGGGTGTCCTGCTACACCAGCGACGGCGGCATTGCGCGCGCGTTCGCGCGCCAGATCCAGGTGGGCATGGTGGGCATCAACGTGCCGATCCCGGTGCCGATGGCGTGGCATTCGTTCGGCGGCTGGAAGCGCTCGCTGTTCGGGGACCACCATGCCTACGGCGAAGAGGGCGTGCGCTTCTACACGCGCTACAAGAGCGTGATGCAGCGCTGGCCGGATTCGATCGCCAAGGGCGCTGAGTTCACGATGCCGGTGGCGAAGTAAACTGCCGGACAGGCACGAAAAGCCAGGCACAGCCACGCAGCGCAGCCAACGCCAGCCAACGCCAGCCAACGCCAACCAAGCCGCCATTTTTGATGACAGTTTTGTCATCGAACTGGCGGCTTTTCGTTGGCGTTGGACTCCTAGACTGCCTTTCACGGCGGGACTATCCCTCGCCGGGAAACTGTCAGGAGAACACCATGAAGCATGCGCATCGGTTCATCGCAGCCACCGTGCTGGCGACAGCGCTGGGTTCGGCCGCACAACTGGCGTCGGCGGTCGCCGATCCTTCTGCAACCGCCTATGACGCGGGCAATGCCGACCAGGTCCACCGCCAGCGTGATCCGTTCACCGACGGCGCCAACAACGGTGCACGCGATCCCTACCTGGACGGCGCGCATCTGCCATCGAAAGCCTGATGTAGTGTTTCACCGAGACGCCGGGCGTGCCGGGAAGACCAGCCGGAAGCTGGTCTTCCCGCCCGGGGTCGATTCGGCCTCGACGCTTCCGCGATGAAGGTCCATGATGGTCTTCACGATGGCCAGCCCGATGCCGGAAGATTCCCCCGAGTTGGCCCGTGCGGGATCACCGCGAAAGAAGCGGTCAAACAGCCTGGGCAGGTCCTCGGCGGCTATCCCTGGTCCGGGATTGCTGACTTCGATGCGGGCCTCGCCATCCAGTTCGCGTCCCGACAGCCGGATCTGCGCACCGGGCGGGGAATAACGCACCGCGTTCGCGATCAGGTTGCCCATCGCTCGCCGCAGCAGGATGGCATCCGCTTTCACCTTGCCGCTTGCGTCGACGCGGATGGTGATCTGGCGCGCGTCTGCCAGCAACTCGAAGTAATCCGCCTGGCGCGCCAGTTCCTCGGCCAAATCCAGTTCCGCGTAGTTCAGCCCGACACGCGCGTTGTCGGCGCGCGCCAGGAACAGCATGTTCTCGATCATGCGCGCCAGGCGCTCGTACTCCTCCACGTTCGAGGCCAGCAGCGCCTGGTATTCCTCCACTGAGCGCTCGCTGGACAGCGCCACCTGCGTTTGCCCCAGCAGGTTGCCGATCGGCGTGCGGAAGTCATGCGCCAGGTCGGCGGAGAACTGCGACAGGCGCTCGTAGCGCTCGCGCAGCCGGTCGACCATCTGCTGCAGCGCCTGCGCCAGTTCTTTCAGTTCCGCCGGCAGCGCCGACGGATCGATGGGCAGCGGCTCGCGGGAGAAGGTGACCTTCTTGGTGCTGGCCGCGATGCGCCTGAGGGGCGCCATGCCGGCATGCAATGCCACGAATCCGAGCACCCCCGCGCCGACTGCGCCAAGGAAAACGGCAAAGAAGATTTTCCATCGGTAGGCGCGCAGCAGCGCCACGCGCGAAGCCCCGACCTGGAACAGCTCCACCTTCACTTGCGCGGGGCCGTGCTCCAGGCGTGCCAGCATCGATACGCCCCGAACCTTCGTGCCGTCCCGGGTGTGCCAGGTGCGGATGGCGTCGGCGCCAACCGCGTCATCCGCGGCCACTACCCTGCCCTGAGGCATCGGCATGGCCGTGGCGCCCGCCGACAGCAGCAGCGTGCCGTCGGGGTCCATTACCCGGATGCCGAACTCTTCGTTGCCCGACACCACGCGGGCCATTTCCCGCCAGCGTTCCGGCGCGCTGGAGTCGTCGTCTGCCAGCTCGGTGCGGGCGCGCACGGCCTTGTGCAGGATCTCGGCGTCATCGCGATCGGTGATCTGCATGGCCAGCGCGCTGTAGAGATACAGCCCCACGCCCGCGAACGCGCAGCCCGCGATCAGCGCGAAGGCCAGCGCAAGGCGCGTGGTCAGCGAGCGTGCGGGATTCACGGCCGCCGGATCTCGAGCACGTAGCCGATGCCGCGCACGCTGTGGATCAGCTTCGGTGCGAAGTGATCGTCCATCTTGGCGCGCAGGCGGCGGATCGCCACGTCGACCACGTTGGTATCGCTGTCGAAGTTCATGTCCCACACATGGGAGGCGATCTGTGTGCGGCTGAGCACCTCGCCGTTGCGCCGCGCCAGGAAATGCAGCAGTGCGAACTCGCGCGGGGTGAGGTCGATGCGCTGGCCCGCGCGCGCGACGCGGTGGCGGATCAGGTCGATCTCCAGGTCGCCGATCTCGATGCGCTCGGCCTCGCGCACGGGTCCGCGCCGCAGCAGCGTGCGCACCCGGGCCAGCAGCTCGACGAAGGCAAAGGGCTTGGCAAGGTAGTCATCGCCACCCAGTTCCAGGCCGCGTACGCGGTCTTCCACTTCGTCCCTGGCGGTCAGGAACAGCACCGGCGTGTCCTTGTGCTCGCGCAGTTGCCTGAGCACCTGCCAGCCGTCCATGCCGGGCAGCATGACGTCGAGAATGATCAGGTTGTACTCGTGCTCGATCGCCTGATGCAGGCCATCGGCGCCCGTCACGGCGAGGTCGACGACAAAGGATGACTCGCTCAGCCCTTTGCGCAGGTATTCGCCCGTCTTGGGCTCGTCTTCCACCACCAGGATTTTCATGGTCGTTCCACCCCGGGCGCATTTGCCCGCCTTCGCCTGCTCTCGCTCGCTTTCGCCCAATTTCGCAACTTGCCACCCGATGATAGCGGCGGCGTTGTGCGCCATGGATGACAAGACCGTAATGGTTCTGTCCCCGTCGGGATTGCTGTCGTCTCCCTAGAATCCGCTTGACCTGCCGGGCAGCGCAAGTGCGCCCCGGCCGCAACGGTTTCCGGGGGAAGCAAATGTGGATTGTCAGGCTCGCCTTGCAGCGGCCCTATACCTTTGTGGTGCTCGCCATCTGCCTGCTGCTGGCCGGCCCGCTGGTGATCCTGCGCACGCCTACCGACATTTTTCCGGCGATCGATATCCCGGTGGTCAGCGTGGTGTGGACCTACAACGGCCTGTCCGCCGAAGACATGGCGCAGCGCATTGTCACCGGGTATGAGCGGTCGCTGACCAACAGCGTGGACGACATCGAGCACATCGAGTCGCAGACGCTGGCGGGCGTCGCGGTCATCAAGGTGTTCTTCCACCCGGGCGCCGACATCAACCGCGCCATTGCCCAGACCTCGTCGGGCGCGCAGTCGATGCTCCGGAGCATGCCGCCCGGCACCACGCCGCCTTTGATCCTGAGCTACAGCGCGTCCACGGTGCCCATCCTGCGCCTTGCGCTGGGCAGCGACACGCTGCCGGAACAGGAGCTCTACGATCTCGGCAACAGCTTCATCCGCACGCAGCTGGCCACGGTGCAGGGCGCGTCGATCCCGCTGCCTTACGGCGGCAAGGTACGCCAGGTGATGGTCGACCTCGATACGCACGCGTTGCAGGCGCGCGGCCTGTCGCCGCTGGACGTGGTCAACGCCATCAATGCGCAGAACCTGATCCTGCCGGGCGGCACGGCCAAGATCGGCGCGCTGGAGTACCGCGTCGACCTCAATGGCAGCACACAGACCGTCGCGGCCCTGAACGACCTGCCGATCCGCAGCGGCCCCGACGGCACGGTCTACGTGCGGGACGTGGCGCAGGTAAGGGACGGCTACGCGCCGCAGACCAACGTCGTGCGCCGCGACGGCAAGCGCGCGGCGCTGCTGGAGATCGAGAAGAGCGGCAGCACTTCCACGCTGTCGATCATCAGCCAGATCCGGGCGCTGCTGCCGAAGGTCACCGCCGGGCTGCCGAAGGCGCTGCAGGTGCAGGCAGTGTCCGACCAGTCGGTGTTCGTCCAGTCGGCCATCGATGGCGTGTTGCACGAAGCGCTGATTGCCGCCTGCCTGACCGCGCTGATGATCCTGCTGTTCCTCGGCAGCTGGCGCTCCACGCTGATCATCGCGGTCACCATTCCGCTGTCGGTGCTGGCGGCGCTGATCGCCCTGTCCGCGCTCGGCCAGACCCTGAACATCATGACGCTCGGCGGGCTGGCGCTGGCGGTCGGCGTGCTGGTGGACGACGCCACCGTGGCGATCGAGAATGTGACGCACCACCGCGAGCTGGGCAAGCCGCTGGAACAGGCCATCCTCGACGGATCGGCGCAGATTGCACTGCCCACGCTGGTGTCCACGCTGTGCATCTGCATCGTCTTCCTGCCGATGTTCCTGCTGAGCGGCGTGGCGCGCTACCTGTTCGTGCCGATGGCCGAGGCCGTCGTGTTCGCGATGATGGCGTCCTATTTCCTGTCGCGCACGCTGATCCCGACGCTTGCCCACTACCTGCTGCGCGGCGAGGCAACCGCCGATGCCAGGCCGAAGGGGCGTGCCGGCCGATGGTTCGCGCACCTGCACAGCGCCTTCGAGCGGGCATTCGAAGGCTTGCGTGCGCGCTACGGCCGTCTTCTTGGCGCCGCCCTCGCCGCTCCCAGGCGTACGGTGGTGGTGTTCCTGCTGGCCTGCACAGGCTCGATGGCGCTGGTGCCTTTCCTTGGCCAGGACTTCTTCCCGAGCGTGGACAGCGGGGAAATCCGCCTGCACATGCGCGCAAGAACGGGAACCCGCATCGAGGAGACCGCCCGCATTGCCGACCAGGTGGAAACGGCGATCCGCAACGAGATCGGCGCGGATCGCGTCGCCGGCATCGTGGACAACATCGGCCTGCCGGTCAGCGGCATCAACTTGACCTACGATTCCGCGCTGCCGATCGGCACAGCCGATGCCGAGATCCTGGTGTCGCTCAAGTCCGGAAGCGGCGGCACGGCACCGATGATCGACAAGCTGGGTACGCTGCTGCCTGCGGCATTCCCCGGTGTCGGCTTTTCGTTCCTGCCGGCGGACATGGTCAGCCAGATCCTGAACTTCGGCCTGCCCGCGCCGATCGACGTGCAGATCGTCGGCAACGACCTGCAAGGCAACCGCGCCGTGGCGCAGCGGCTGCTCGGGCAGCTGGCCGCCGTGCCGGGGCTGGCGGACCTGCATCTCCAGCAGCCCGACGACCAGCCGGCGCTGACGGTCAAGGTGGACCGCACGCGTGCACTGCAGGCCGGGCTGTCGCAGCGCGAGGTGGCGCAGGACCTGCTGATCTCGCTGTCCGGCAGCGGCCAGACCTCTCCCAACTTCTGGCTCAACCCGAAGAACGGGGTCAGCTATCCGCTGATGGTGTCGGTGCCGCAATACGCGATGGATTCGCTGCAGACGCTGGCGAACATTCCGCTCGGGATCGGGGCTGCCACGGCGAGCCTGGGCGGCGCCGGTGGCCTCGGCCAGTTCAGCAGCGTCAGCCGTACCAGCCAGCAGGGCGTAGTGTCGCACTACAACGTGCAGCCGGTGCTGGACATCTTCGGCTCGGTACGCGGCCGCGACCTGGGCGCGGTGGCGGCGGACATCGACCGCATCGTCACGGCTGCGCGCAAGGATCTGCCGGCCGGATCCGACCTTGTGGTGCGCGGGCAGGTGCGGACCATGCGGGCATCCTTCTCCGGACTGCTGGCCGGGCTGGCCGCGGCGATCGTGCTGGTCTATCTGCTGATGGTCGTCAATTTCCAGTCCTGGATCGATCCGCTGGCGATCCTCTGCGGACTGCCCGGCGCGCTGGCCGGCATGGCGTGGATGCTGTTTGTCACGGGGACTACGGTCAGCGTGCCCGCGCTGACCGGCGCGATCATGTGCGTCGGCATTGCCACGGCGAACAGCATTCTGGTGGTCAGCCGTGCCCGCGAGCTGGTGGGCGAAGGGAAATCCCCGTTCCGTGCCGCGCTCGACGCCGGCGAGGGGCGTTTCCGCCCGGTGCTGATGACCGCGCTGGCCATGCTGTTCGGCATGGTGCCGATGGCGCTCGGCGCCGGCGGGGCCGGGGCCCAGAACGCGCCGCTGGGCCGTGCCGTGATTGGCGGACTGGCTTGCGGCACGGTGGCCACGCTGCTGCTTGTCCCGGTCTTCTTCGCGATGTTCCGCGCCTGGCTCGACAAGCGCCGCGGCGCGAAGCCCTTGCTTCTGACTCCTGTTCCCGATGAAAAAGGTCTGGTATGACATTGCCTACGCTGCCCGATTCCGCCGATGACACGTTGCCTGAAACGGCCCGCCCGGCGCGCCGCGTCCGGGGGCGGGCGCGCCCGGTACTGGCCGGTGCCGGGATACTGGCTTGTGCGCTTGCGGCCGGCATCGTCCCGAGGCTGAACGCGAATGCCGCGCTCTCGCAGCGCACCGCGCAGGCGATGGTGCCGGCCGTCAGCGTGGTGCGGCCGGCGCGTGCGTCGGCCGCACGCGAGATCGTCCTGCCCGGCGATGTGCGGGCCTACCAGGATGCCGCGGTCTATGCGCGCGTCAACGGGTACCTGCGGCGCTGGGTCGCGGATATCGGCACGCCCGTCAGGCAGGGCCAGCTGCTGGCGGAGATCGACGCGCCGGAAGTGGCCGACCAGTTGCGCCAGGCGCGCGCGGAAGAGGCCACCGCCGCCGCCAACTATGCGCTGGCCAAGACCACCGCGGACCGGTGGAAGGACCTGCAGGCGTCCAACTCCGTCGCGCAGCAGGAGACGGACCAGAAGATCGCCGACATGCAGGCAAAGGCCGCCGCGCTCGCGTCGGCGCGCTCCAATACGTCGCGGCTGGCGCAGATGGCGTCCTACACGCAGATACGTGCCCCGTTCGACGGGGTCGTCACGGCCAGGAACGTCGACACCGGGGCCCTCATCGATGCGGGCAGCAGCCCGGGCCAGGGGCGCGAACTGTTCCATCTCTCCGCCGGCCATACGCTGCGCGTCTATGTACAGGTGCCGCAGGACGCCAGCGCGATGGTCGGGCCGGACCTGCAGGCGTGGCTGACCTTGCCGCAGGCGCCGGGCCAGCGCTTCCCGGCAAGGGTGGCGCGCAATGCCGGCGCCATCGATCCCGTCACGCGCAGCCTGCGCGTCGAGCTGGATGTGGACAGCCAGGGCGGCCGCATCCTGCCGGGCGCCTACGCCGAGGTGCACCTGAGTTCGGCCGCCGGCGCGGCGGGATTCGACTTGCCCGCCAGCACGCTCGCGTTCCGCCCCGAGGGCCCGTGCGTGGCCGTGGTCGGCCAGGACGGGCAGGTGGCCATCCGCAAGGTCGTGCTCGGCCGCGATTTCGGTTCGCACGTGCAAGTACTGGATGGGCTGCAGGGTGCGGAGCAGGTGGTCGTCAATCCGGGCGATGGCCTGACGGCCGGTGCCCGGGTGCGGGTGGTCGCCGCCAGGCCCGGTACCGACAGGAGCTCCTGATGGCCGCGCCAGACATCATGCTTATGACGCCAATGAAGGAAAGCCACGAGAAGCGAGCCGGCTGGCAAGGGCAGCCCGCGCGCGCGGCAGTGCGGATGCTGGCGGCGGGGTTGCTCGCCCTGATTGCCGGATGCGCGGCCGCGCCGCCATACCGGCCGCCGGCCATCGACCTGCCTGCCGCCTACAAGGAAGCGGGTGCCAGCCCGGCCCACCCGGGTGGGCCGGACGCGATTGCACCGGACTGGTGGCGCGGCTATGGCGACGACACGCTCGACAGCCTGGAAGGCCGTATCGAGGTGTCGAGCCAGGCCCTGCGCAAGGCCGTTGCACTGCTGCAGGATGCGCGGGCCCAGGCGCGAGCCGCCCGTTCCGCCTACTTTCCGACGGTGACGGCCGGCACGGCATTCAGCAGGAGCCGCGTATCGGAAAACGTAGTCGGGCGATCCCTGGCGGGCAAGACCACCAATGACTACCTGCTCGGCCTGGGCGCGTCATGGGAGCCGGACCTGTTCGGACGGATCGGCGGCACCGTCGATGCCGCCGAGGCCCGCGCCCAGGCCAGCGCGGAAGACGTGGCGGCGGTACGGCTCGGGCTGCAGGCAGAACTGGCCGTCGACTACTTCGGCGTGCGCTCGCTGGACCGCGAGGCCGCATTGCTGCAGCAGACCATCGACGCCTACACCTCCGTGCTCGATCTGGTGACGAACCGCTACCGCGGCGGCATTGCCACGGAAGGCGATGTGGCCCAGGCGCGCGCCCAGCTGGAAAGCACCCGGGCGCAGCTGTCCGATCTGCGCCTGAACCGGACCCAGCTTGAGCACGCCATGGCAACGCTGGTGGGAGAACCCGCCAGCCGCTTCACGCTTGCTCGCGCCGCCGGGGCAGGCAGCCAGGAACTGTTGCCAGCCGTGCCGGCCGCGCTGCCCTCGCAACTGCTCGAGCGCCGGCCGGACATCGCCGCCGCCGAGCGCAGGGTGGCTGCCGCCAACGCGCAGATCGGCGTGGCGCGGGCCGCCTTCTTCCCCAGCCTGATGCTGACGCTGGGCGGCGGGCTGGAAAGCTCCAGCCTGGCCAGCTGGCTGACCGCGCCCAGCCGCTTCTGGGCAATCGGTCCGGCACTGGCCGGCACGCTGCTGGATGGCGGGCGCCGCCAGGCCGGCGAAGACAGCGCCCGTGCGCAGTTCGACGCGAGCGCCGCGGACTACCGCGCTGCGGTGCTGCGCGCGGTGCAGGAGGTGGAGGATGGCTACGCCGCCACCCAGGCGCTGCACGACGAAGCATCGAGCCAGCAGATTGCGTCGCAGGCTTCGGCCAGGGCGCTGGCCATCGGGCTGGACCGCTACCGCAAGGGCGCGGTGGCCTACCTGGACGTCAACATCCTGCAGGCGGCATCGCTGTCCAGCGACCGCGCGCTTGAAAACGTCCATCGGCGCCAGCTTGCCGCGAGCGTGGGTCTGGTCAGGGCGCTCGGTGGCGGCTGGGAGGGCGCAGTTGACATCGGTCAGGCGGCATCGCCGGGCGTACCCCGATAGTGATGAATCCGGCACCACCACAAGAGTAAACTCCGGTCCTTTCCAGGAAAGGCGAAGCCATCCACAAGACGGCATTCGCGGGAGTTGTTCTGATGAGTCTGTTCCGCACCAAGAATATCGACGCCATGCTCGCCGTGGCGCATGACGACGGCCTGAAGAAGGTGCTCGGCCCGATCGATCTTGTCATGATGGGCATCGGCGCCATCATCGGCACCGGCATCTTCGTGCTGACCGGCACCGGCGCGCTGACCGCCGGGCCCGCGCTGACGGTGTCGTTCGTGATCGCCGCCATGGCGTGCGGGTTTGCCGCGCTGTGCTATGCCGAGTTCGCGTCCGCCATTCCCGTATCGGGATCGATCTATACCTACAGCTATGCCACGCTTGGCGAGATCATCGCGTGGATGATCGGCTGGGACCTGCTGCTCGAATACGGGCTGGCCACGTCGGCGGTGTCGGTGGGCTGGTCGGGCTACTTCCAGTCGCTCGTGGCCGGCTTCGGGCTGAAACTGCCGGCGGCGCTCACGGCGGCGCCGGGCGCGGTGCCTGGCGTCGGGACCATGGTGAACCTGCCGGCCATGCTGATCATGCTGGCGATCACGTGGGTGGTCTCGTACGGCGTGAAGGAATCGACGCGGCTGAACAACGTGATGGTGGCGATCAAGATCAGCGTGGTGCTGCTGTTCATTGCCGTGGGCGTGTGGCACGTGAAGCCGGTGAACTGGCAGCCGTTCGCGCCGTTCGGCATGAGCGGCGTGTTCAATGCGGCCGCGCTGGTGTTCTTTGCGTTCATCGGTTTCGACGCCGTGACCTCGGCGGCCGAGGAAGTGCGCAACCCGAGCCGCGACCTGCCCGTCGGCATCATTGGCTCGCTGGCGGTCTGCACGGTGCTGTACGTGGTGGTGGCCGCGATCATGACGGGCATCGTGCCCTTCGCCAAGTTCGCGGGCGTGGACCATCCGGTGTCGCTGGCGCTGCAATTCGCCGGGCAGAACTGGGTCGCGGGCTTTGTCGACCTGGGTGCCATCCTCGGCATGACCACGGTGATCCTGGTGATGACCTACGGCCAGACCCGCATCATCTTCGCGATGTCGCGTGACGGGCTGCTGCCCGAGCGGCTCTCGTCGGTGCACCCCGTGCATGCCACGCCGTACTTCGCCACGTGGACCGTGGGCATCGTGTTCGCCGTGATTGCCGGCTTCGTGCCACTCAATGTGCTGGCCGAGCTGATCAATATCGGCACGCTCGCGGCCTTCACGCTGATCTCGATCGCCGTGCTGGTGCTGCGCCGCACGCGCCCGGACCTGCCGCGCGCGTTCCGTTGCCCTGGCGTGCCCGTGGTGCCGCTGCTGTCCGCGGGCTTCTGCCTGTTCCTGATGGCACACCTGCAGGCACTGACGTGGATGGCATTCCTGGTGTGGCTGGCGATCGGCCTCGCGATCTATTTCCTCTATGCAAGGCGCAACGCCGTGCTGCACAACCACGGCGGCTGAAGCGCAGGCGCCGGCCGTCCCCGCTCAATCCCCGCTTACCCGCGCGAGGCGGCCTCACGCAGGAAGGCCACGGCGCGGGGCTCGTTGACATAGGCGGTGTTGACGCGAATCCATGCCGAGGTTTCGCCGCCCGGCCGGAAGTAGTTGCCCGGCGCCAGCGTCACGCCGAACTGTTCGCCCAGCGTGACCAGCTCGCGCGAATCCTCTACCCCCGGCGGGCGCGCCCACAGGAAATTGCCGCCCGCCGGTTCGCAGAACACCTCCCATCCACATGCCGTCAGCTGCCGCACGGCATTGGCCGATGACTCGCGCACGCGCAGGCGCAGCCGCTCCACATACTTGCGATAGCCGCCGCGCTCCAGCAGCGTGGCGATGACCGCCTCGGCAAAGTGCGAGCCGGCTATGCTGGTCAGTACCTTCACATCCACCAGGTCTTTCACCAGCGCCTTGTCCGCGACCAGGTAGCCGACGCGCAGCGACGCCGACACCGTCTTGGAAAACCCGCTGATGTAGATCACATGTTCCAGCTGGTCCAGTGTCGCGAGCCGGTCGGTGAAATGCGTCTGGAAGTCCGAGAAGATGTCGTCCTCGACAAAGCGGAAGCCGTGCCTGCGGGCCAGTTCCAGCAAACGGAAGGCGACCGGCGGCGCCAGCGTGGAGCCAGTCGGGTTCTGCAGCACGCTGTTGGTGAAGAAGAGCTTCGGCTTGTGCTCGCGCAGCAGCGCTTCCGTGGCATCCGGATCCGGGCCGGAAGGTGTATGCGGCACCCCCACCAGCTGCACGCCATGCAGGCGCAGCAGGCCGAACAGGTTGTAGTAGCCCGGGTCTTCCACGAACACGGTATCGCCAGGCTTGAGCAGGTGCCGCACGACCAGGTCCAGCGCCTGGCTGGCACCGGTGGTGATCAATACCTGCGGCAGCTCCGCCGCGATGCCGAGCTGCCGTACGCGGTGAAGCACCTGCCTGCGCAGCTCGGGGTGGCCCAGCGGCGTGGCGTAGTGGATCACGCTGTCGATCTCGTTGCGCGAGACGGCGCGGACGGCCTGCGTCAGCCCTTCCACGTCGCGCCAGGTCTCGGGCACGAAGCCGCCGGCCAGCTTGAGCGTGCTGCTGGGGTGGTTGAACTGCTCCAGGATGTGGCCGGACAGGTCCTCGGCCAGGCTGGGGTCGGACCAGCCACGCGTTGCCCGGCTGGCGAGCGGGCTCTCCGCCACGTAAAAGCCGGAGCCCTGGCGCGAATCCAGCAGCCCCTGCGACACCAGCCGGTCATAGGCTTCGATCACCGGGAAGCGGCTGATGCCGTGGTTGGTCGCCAGTTGCCGGATCGATGGCAGCCGTGCGCCGGGGCGAGCCTCGCTGGAACTGATCCATGCCTTCACGCCCTGGATGATCTGCTCGGTCAGGGGAATGCCCGTGGAGTGGTCAATGATCAGCTTCATGGTGGTGTCGAACTGTCAGGAAAAACTACTGAACAGTTCATCAAAAACTGTTCGCAACTGTACATGGGATTCTAGTCGCTGATGCGAATAATGGAAGCATGGCGGAGATAGGTGCCGCCGGGCTGACGAGGAGTGGCGACATGCGTGAACTGCGGGTGTTTGAACTGGATGAGCCGGAGCAGCCGGTGAGCCTGCGCGCGGGCTACGGGCAAAGCGTGAAGGTGATCGAGGGCCGGGTATGGGTCACGGTGGAAGGCTGCGTGGCCGACTTCTGGCTGCAGCCGGGCGAGGTCTTTGCGCTGGCCGAGGGCGAGCGCTTCTGGCTGTCGGGCGAGGGCGGCCCGGCGCGCTTTGCCCTGTCCGCGGTGTCGGCACCGCTGTCATGGCGGCGGCTGGCCGCCTGGCTGCGCGTGCTGGCGCACCGCTGGGGCGAGTGGAAGACCGATGCGTTCGGGGAATGCCCGCGCCTGGGCGTGCGGTGATGGCGCCTTCCGCGGAGCGAAGGCCGCCCTTGGGCGGCCTTTTCCATTCTGCAGCTCAGGCTGCGACCGAGTGCCGCTTGATTTCCGCCAGCTTGGCGGCACCGATCTTTTCTTTCGCCATTTCGGTGTCGTAGTAGGTCTGCAGGTTCATCCAGCTTTGCGCATCAGTGCCGAAGAAGGCCGCGAGGCGCACCGCGGTGTCTGCGGTGATCGCGCGTTCGCCCTTGACGATCTCGTTGATGCGACGCGGCGGCACATCGATGGCCTTTGCCAGGGCGTACTGGGATAGGCCGAGCGGTTCGAGCCAATCCGCCTGGAGGATCTCGCCCGGGGTGGCCAGAGGAACTTCGCGAGCCATTGCCTGCTCCTTTCAATGCTTAGTGATAGTCGACAATCTCGACGTCGCTTGCGTTGCCGTCGGCGAACCGGAAGCAGATGCGCCATTGGTCGTTGATCCGTATGCTGAACTGGCCTGCCCGGTCGCCCCTGAGCGCCTCCAGCCGGTTGTTCGGCGGGACGCGGAGGAAGCTCGGACTATCGGCCGCATGGATTTGCTGCAGTTTCCGGATGGCGGCCCGCTCGATGTTCGCGAACCGTGCGACCCGGGTGCCCGCGAAAAGCAGGGCAGTGTCACGGCAATTGAACGACGTGATCATGTGTATGATAACGTATCGCGTTATTAACGCAAGACGTTAATAGAGGCAATGAAGTGATTGGCTTGCCTCGTACGGTAGCTGACTTGCCTTACGTTAACGTTAACGTCATATAATCGACAGGCCTCCGCCGCAACGGGGGCAGTCCGCACGCACGGCCAAGCCGGCATCAGATCGGCGCATCAGGCTGGCAAGCGGCCGCCAGCCAATCACAGCCAGCGGTGGAGACCATGACCGACCTTTCCGATGTGCGCGATGTCCGTCGCGACGCGCCCCAGGCCCAGGGGCGTGGCCCCGTCAACAAGGTGCGTTTCGTCACGGCGGCTGCGCTGTTCGACGGCCACGACGCGTCGATCAACATCATGCGGCGCATCCTGCAATCCCACGGCTGCGAGGTCATCCACCTCGGCCACAACCGCTCGGTCGATGAAGTGGTGACCGCGGCCCTGCAAGAGGACGCGCAGGGCATTGCCATTTCCAGCTACCAGGGCGGCCACGTCGAGTACTTCAAGTACATGGTGGACCTGCTGCGCGAGAAGGGCGGCGCGCAGGTGCAGGTATTCGGCGGCGGTGGCGGCGTGATCGTGCCGGACGAGATCCGCGAGCTGCAGGCCTACGGCGTGGCACGCATCTACAGCCCCGAGGACGGCCAGCGCATGGGCCTGGCCGGCATGATTGCCGACATGGTGCAGCGCTGCGACATCGACCTGAGCCGCTACGCACCGACGACGCTGGACCCGGTGGCTTCCGGCGACCGCCGCGCGCTGGCGCAGCTCATCACCGCGCTGGAGAACGGCAAAGCGGATCCGGCGCTGGTGGCGGACCTGCACGTGCAGGCGGACAAGGCCACGGTGCCCGTGCTCGGCATTACCGGCACCGGCGGCGCAGGCAAGTCGTCGCTGACCGACGAGCTGATCCGCCGCATCCGGCTGGACCAGCGGGATACGCTGCGCATCGCGGTGATCTCGATCGACCCGTCGCGGCGCAAATCCGGCGGCGCGCTGCTCGGCGACCGCATCCGCATGAACGCGATCAACCACCCGAACATCTTCATGCGCTCGCTGGCCACGCGCGAAGCGGGCAGCGAGATCTCGCAGGCGCTCCCCGATGTCATCGCCGCCTGCAAGGTGGCCGGGTTCGATCTTGTCGTGGTCGAGACTTCGGGCATCGGCCAGGGTGATGCGGCCATCGTGCCGCACGCGGACCTGTCGCTCTACGTGATGACGCCGGAGTTCGGCGCCGCGAGCCAGCTCGAGAAGATCGACATGCTCGACTTCGCCGACTTCGTCGCCATCAACAAGTTCGACCGCAAGGGCGCGCAGGATGCGTGGCGCGACGTGGCCAAGCAGGTGCAGCGCAACCGCGAGCAATGGCATGGCAAGCCCGAGGACATGCCCGTGTACGGCACGCAGGCATCGCGCTTCAACGACGACGGCGTGACCATGCTGTACCAGGGGCTGCGCGAGGCGCTGGCCGCAAAGGGACTGAAGTTGCAGGCGGGCACGCTGCCGGCGCTGACCGGCCGCATTTCCACGGGGCAGAACGTCATCGTGCCGCCGCAGCGCAGCCGCTATCTGGCGGAACTGGCCGACACGCTGCGCGGCTATCATCGGCGCGTGGCGGAACAGAGCCGCATTGCGCGCGAGCGCCAGCAACTGCGCGCGTCGAGCCGCATGCTTGCGCAAGCGCAGGGCGAAGGCGTCGCTGCGCTGGACAATCTCGCCGCCGAGCGCGACGCGGCGCTCGGCGCGCTGGAGCGCAAGCTGCTGGCCATGTGGCCGCAGATGCAGCAGGCGTACAGCGGCGACGACTACGTAGTGAAGATCCGCGACAGGGAACTGCGCACGCGGCTCGTGACCACTACGCTGTCGGGCACCAAGGTGCGCAAGGTGGTGCTGCCGCGCTTCGAGGATGATGGCGAGGTGTTGAAGTGGCTGATGCGCGAGAACGTGCCCGGCAGCTTCCCATACACCGCCGGCGTGTTCGCGTTCAAGCGCGAGAACGAAGACCCCACGCGCATGTTTGCCGGCGAAGGCGATGCCTTCCGCACCAACCGGCGCTTCAAGCTGGTGTCGGAAGGCATGGAAGCCAAGCGGCTCTCGACCGCATTCGACTCGGTCACGCTGTATGGCGAAGATCCGCACGTGCGCCCGGACATCTACGGCAAGGTCGGCAATTCCGGCGTGTCGATCGCCACGCTCGACGACATGAAGGTGCTGTATGACGGCTTCGACCTGACCAGCCCGGGCACCTCGGTGTCGATGACGATCAACGGCCCGGCGCCGACCATCCTGGCGATGTTCATGAACACCGCCATCGACCAAAACCTCGACAAGTTCCGCGCGGACAACGGCCGCGAGCCGAGCGCCGACGAAGAGGCCAAGATCCGCGCGTGGGTGCTGCAGAACGTGCGCGGCACGGTGCAGGCCGACATCCTCAAGGAAGACCAGGGCCAGAACACCTGCATCTTCTCGACCGAGTTCTCGCTCAAGGTGATGGGCGACATCGCCGAGTACTTCGTGCACCACCAGGTGCGCAACTTCTACTCGGTGTCGATCTCGGGCTACCACATCGCCGAGGCCGGCGCGAACCCGATCTCGCAGCTCGCCTTCACGCTGGCCAACGGCTTCACCTATGTCGAGGCGTACCTGGCGCGCGGCATGCATATCGACGACTTCGCGCCCAACCTGTCGTTCTTCTTTTCGAACGGCATGGACCCGGAATACAGCGTGCTCGGCCGCGTGGCACGCCGCATCTGGGCGGTGACGATGCGCGACAAGTACGGCGCCAACGAGCGCAGCCAGAAGCTCAAGTACCACATCCAGACCTCGGGCCGCTCGCTGCACGCGCAGGAGATCGACTTCAACGACATCCGCACCACGCTGCAGGCACTGATAGCGATCTACGACAACTGCAACTCGCTCCACACCAACGCGTACGACGAGGCCATCACCACGCCCACCGGCGAATCGGTGCGCCGCGCGCTGGCGATCCAGCTGATCATCAACCGCGAATGGGGCGTGGCCAAATGCGAGAACCCCAACCAGGGCAGCTTTCTGGTCGAGGAGCTGACCGACCTCGTGGAAGAGGCCGTGCTGCAGGAGTTCGAGCGCATTGCCGAGCGCGGCGGCGTGCTCGGCGCGATGGAGACCGGCTACCAGCGCGGCAAGATCCAGGAGGAGTCGCTGTACTACGAGCAGCTCAAGCACGACGGCACGCTGCCCATCATCGGCGTGAACACATTCCGCAATCCGGACGGCGACCCGCTTCCGCAGAAGCTGGAACTGGCGCGCTCCAGCGAAGCCGAGAAGCAGAGCCAGCTCGACCGCCTGGCCGCGTTCCAGCAGGCGCATGCCGACGCGGCGCCCGCCATGCTGCAGCGGCTGCGCCAGGCCGTGATCGACAACCAGAATGTGTTTGCGGTGCTGATGGATGCGGTGCGCGTGTGCTCTCTGGGGCAGATTTCGCACGCGCTGTTCGAGGTCGGAGGCCAGTACCGCCGCAATATGTGAAACAAAAGGCAGGAAAACAGCCCTGAATCCGGGGGCGGCGGGGGGCTGTCACGGCCACGGCCGCCCCCGTGCGTTAAACTCGAAGGCTCCGCCGGATTCCGGAACGACCGCTGCACCCGACCATGAACAGCCAGTACGACACGAACAACGTTTTTGCGAAGATCCTGCGCGGGGAAATTCCGTGCAACAAGGTCTATGAAGATGCCGAAACCATCGCCTTCATGGACATCATGCCGCAATCCGACGGCCATACCCTGGTAGTGCCGAAGGAAGCCGCGGTCAACCTGTTCGACCTGTCCGAAGCCGGCGCCGAGGCCGCGATCCGCACCACGCAGCGCGTCGCGCGCGCGGTGCGCCAGGCGTTCAATCCGGACGGGTTGTCCATCGGCCAGTTCAATGGCGCCGCGGCCGGCCAGACCGTTCCGCACGTGCATTTCCATATCGTGCCGCGCTATTCGGACCAGACGCTGCGCGGCCACGCGCGCGACATGCAGAATCCGGATCTGCTCAAGGCCCACGCGGAGCGCGTCATCGCCGCGCTGCGCGAACAGGCAGCCTGAGCGTCCGCGAAGAACGAATATATAACCAGCAACGAGGAAGAAGAGATGGCAATCAGGACAGTGGGCATCGTGGGTGCCGGCACCATGGGCAACGGCATCGCGCAGGCCTGCGCGGTGGTGGGCCTGGACGTGGTGATGGTGGACATCAGTGACGCAGCGGTGCAGAAGGGCGTTGCCGCCGTTGCCGGCAGCCTGGACCGCCTGATCAAGAAGGACAAGATCAGCGAGGCCGACAAGGCCGCCGCGCTCGCGCGCATCCACGGCTCCACCGCGTATGAAGACCTGAAGAAGGCCGACATCGTGATCGAGGCCGCCACCGAGAACTATGACCTGAAGGTCAAGATCCTCAAGCAGATCGACGGCATCGTCGGCGAGAACGTGATCATCGCCTCGAACACCTCGTCGATCTCGATCACCAAGCTGGCCGCCGTGACCAGCCGTCCCGACCGCTTCATCGGCATGCACTTCTTCAACCCGGTGCCGGTGATGGCGCTGGTGGAACTGATCCGCGGCCTGCAGACCAGCGACGCCGCCCACGCCGACGTCGAGGCGCTGGCCAGGGAACTGGGCAAGTACCCGATCACGGTGAAGAACAGCCCGGGCTTCGTAGTCAACCGCATCCTGTGCCCGATGATCAACGAGGCCTTCTGCGTGCTGGGCGAAGGCCTGGCCTCGCCGGAAGAAATCGACGAAGGCATGAAGCTCGGCTGCAACCACCCGATCGGGCCGCTGGCGCTGGCCGACATGATCGGCCTGGACACCATGCTGGCCGTCATGGAAGTGCTGTACACCGAATTTGCCGATCCGAAGTACCGCCCGGCCATGCTGATGCGCGAGATGGTGGCCGCGGGCTACCTGGGCCGCAAGACCGGCCGTGGCGTGTACGTCTACAGCAAGTAAGACGCCAATGCTCTCCGCGCGGCAGCGCGGTGTGCAGCAATCGCCGGCCGCCAGCGAGGCGGCCGGTTTCTTTTTTGGCGGTGGTCCGGCTTTGCGCCGTGAAAGCCGCTTACATGGCTTTAACTGCCGAAACAATTCCCTGTCGCCGTTTACGCGGCTCTAGCGTTAGAGTGAATCATGCATCGAAGAAACAAGAGGAACCTCATGATCCGCCCCGTTCTTTCTGCCCTGGCGCTCGGCGCATTGTCGCTGGCAGTGGTCAGTCCAGCCATGGCACGTGTTGATGTCGGCGTGAGTATCGGGGTGCCCGCGCCCGTGTATGTGGCTCCGGCCCCGGTCTATGTGGCGCCTCCTCCGCCTCCGCCGGTCTATGTGGCGCCGCCGCCTGTTGTTTACGGGCCGCCGCCCGTGGTCTATGGCCCGGCGCCGGTGGTGGTGGCACCGGCCGTCGTGATCGGCTGGCATGGTGACCGCTATTGGGATGGCCGGCGCTGGTACGGTCGCAACGAGTGGTACGGCCGCGGTCATGGTCATGGTCACGGTGATGGCCACGGCCATCGCCACCACGGTCATGACGACGATTGATGCCGGTGTGATCGCAGGGACAGCTTTTGGTGCCGTTTCAGCTATAACTCTGAAGTGACTCTGAAATGCGGATCCACCACCGGAGACGGCAATGCAAAGATCCTGTCTGGCTGTCCTGCTTCTGACCCTGTCGCTCACTGGCTGTGTCTCGGTCAGTAGCAGCGATCCCAATCCTCCGGCCAACAATGCCGGGGCGAGACCGTCGTCCGGTACTACGGTCACCTGTCCGCAGGGCGGCTGCTACTGACCATCCGGTAGTCTTCGGGGCGTCAGCCCCGCGCCCGCCTGCTCTGCGGCGATCCGCCTGACCTGCATCATGATGTCGTCCGCGAAGACCGCGACCGGAGCCAGTGGCAGCCCGGCGTGGCGCAACGCGTCGGCGGTCCAGGTATTGCACGTGTAGAGCAGGCTGTAGGCGGCTGTCGCCGGCAGGTAGGCGCCGCCTTCATAGGGGCCATCGCCAAGGTGCACGGGGCCATTCTCCCCATCCCGCTGCACAGCGTTGCGCAGGTACGCACGCAATCCTTCCAGTCCGGCCTGGCTGACCGCCAGGCTGACCACATTGCCGGCGCCGAACGCCGCGGCCGGTGGCGCGCGCAGGGCGCTCAGCAGTACCACGCCGCGCCCCGGCACCAGCGCCAGCAGCATGGTGACCACGTCATGCTTGCGCCGTACCACGTAGGAGCGGTCGCCGAAGCCGAAACAGAGATAGCGCACGTCGTCGAACCCGCTGGCCAGGCGGCGGACCTCCGCGTCCGCATCCTCGCTGCGCAGGCAGACATCGGTGTGCCAGTCGCGTGCCACGACGTCGATGCTGGCCGCAACCGGGACGGCGGGCATGCCGGACGGCGCCGGCGGCAGCGGGGCGCATGCGGCTGCCACCATCGCCAGGGTGCAGGTCAGGGTCCGGCTGGCTGAAGGGACGGCTGAAGGGACGGCGGAAGGGACAGCGGAAAGGACGGCGCGGCGCACGTTCAGCGCAACAGGATCAGCCGCGGCACGGCATCGGCACCGCTCCAGACGATGGCGTTCTGGCCGTGCTTGGTGCCGAGCGCGCTGGCGGCGTCGAGCGATATACCGGGAACCAGGAAGCTCGGCTCGCCGGGCCAGCCGTTGTCCGGATGCTGGCCTGTACCCGGGATGGCCGCAAAGCCGAGCCGCGCGAGCTCATCGGCCAGCGCCTGTTGCCGCGCATCGTTGCGCGCGGCATCGCAGGGCTGGCTGAACGGATTCGCCGCCGTGATGAACGCGCTCGATGCCACACGCAGGCGTGCATGCAAGGCGGCCAGCGGTGCGCTGGACTGGTCGATCTTCAGTATCAGCGGCGCGTCGCCATGGACGCAGTATTCGGTCTCGCGATAGGCCCGCAGCGTGGCGTCGTCGATCGCGGTGCGCGCCGGCATGGTGTCACTCGCCGTACTGGCGCAGCCCGTCAAGGTCCAGCACCTGGATCACGCCGTAGTCCACGCGCACCAGGCCCTGCTGTTCGAGCACCTTGAGCGCCTGGTTGGCGCGCTGGCGCGAAATGCCGGCGAGCAGGCCGATCTCTTCCTGCGAGATCTCGAGCGTGTTGCCGATGCCCGGATAGAGATGCTCATTGAACAGCGACGACACCGCACGTGCCACGCGCGAGTCGATGTCGAGCAGGCGCTCGTACTCCACCGCGGCGATGAACTGGCCAAGCCGCTCGTTGAACTGCGTGAGCAGGAAGCGCGTGAACGGCAGGCTGGTATCCAGCAACCACTGAAAAGTCTCGCGCGGCAGGAAGGCGATGGTCGAGCGGCGCAGCGCCATCACGTCGTACTTGCGGATCTCCGACTTGAGCACCGCGCCTTCGCCGAACCAGCCGCCGGTCGGCACGCCGGTGAAGGTGACGGACTTGCCCGACGGCGACACGGTAGTGATCTTGACGATGCCTTCGAGCACGCCCAGCCAGTGCTCGGCCATGTCACCCTTGTGACAGACGTAGTCGCCCTGCGTGTACTCGCGCACGAACATCGCGCGGCGCACGCGTTCACGCTGCTCCGGACTGAGGTCCGCGGCCCATACGCAGCGGTCGACGAAATCGTTCAGCATGGCCTGGAAAGGATCCTGTAGGGATTAACCCGGAATTGTCACCGGCGTGACAACCCGGGGGGAGGGCATCGGCTATCTTACGATCACTACGGAGCCGGCAAGTGCCACAACACAAGGCACGACGGGCTTGATGCGCTGCGGCATGACAGCCGCCAGGCAAAACAGGCCAAGTATAACGACCCGGACCGGCGCTTGACACCGCGCGTGGATCCCCACGGCGGAGGGACAGGAGACAGCCATGCAGGAATCGTCGGCGACGACCTTTCCGCGATTGCTGCTGGAGCACGCCCGGCAACGGCCGGCGCATCCGGCGTATCGCGAAAAGGATCTCGGCATCTGGCAGACATACAGCTGGGCACAGGCAGCGCAGGAGGTCAGGGCGCTGGCATGCGGCCTCGCAGCACTGGGATTCACGCGCGGCATGAACCTGGCGGTGGTGGGCGACAACCGTCCACGCCTGTACTGGGCCATGACCGCGGCCCAGGCGCTTGGCGGCGTGCCGGTGCCGCTGTACCAGGACGCCATTGCCAATGAAATGGTCTACGTGCTCAACGATGCGGAGATCGACTTCGCCATCGTCGAAGACCAGGAGCAGGTGGACAAGCTGCTCGAAGTCGAAGCGCAGCTCGCCGAATCGGGCCGCAGCGTGCGCCACGTCATCTACGAGGATCCGCGCGGCCTGCGCGACTATGACCATCCTTCACTGATGTCGTACGCGCGCCTGCAGGAGATCGGCCGCGAATATGACCAGGCGCATCCCGGCTTTTACGATGAGGCGATTGCCGCGGGCGAGCCCGAAGACACCGCCATCATCCTCTATACGTCGGGCACCACCGGCAAGCCCAAGGGCGTGTGCCACGCGCACCGCGGCCTGATCGGCTCGGCGCAGAACGGGTGCGGCTTCGACGGCCTGACGGCGCAGGACGATGTACTGTCCTACCTGCCGATGGCATGGGTCGGCGACAACCTGTTCTCTTACGCGCAGGCCCTGGTGGCGGGCTTCACCGTGAACTGCCCGGAATCGCGCGAGACCGTCATGACGGACCTGCGCGAGATCGGTCCGACCTACTACTTCGCACCGCCGCGCATCTACGAAGGCCTGCTGACGCAGGTGATGATCCGCATGGAAGACGCGGGCTGGGTCAAGCGCAAGCTGTTCCACTGGGCCATGGACGTGGCGCGCCGCTGCGGCGCCGACATTCTCGACGGCAAGCCCGTGGGCCTCGCCGACCGCCTGCGCTATGCCGCCGGCGAGTTGCTGGTCTACGGCCCGCTGCGCAACGTGCTCGGCATGAGCCGCATCCGCGTGGGCTATACCGCCGGCGAGGCGATCGGCCCGGACCTGTTCCGCTTCTACCGCTCGATCGGCGTGAACCTCAAGCAGTTCTATGGCCAGACCGAAACCTGCGCCTATGTCTGCCTGCAGCCGGACGGGCAGGTCAAGTTCGACTCCGTGGGCCCGGCGGCGCCCGGCATGGAAATCCGCATCGCCGAGAACGGCGAGGTGCTGGTGCGCGGCGTGGGCCTGCTCAAGTCCTACTACAAGCGCGACGACGCCACGCGCGAGGCCATCAACGACGAGGGCTACTTCATGACCGGCGACGCCGGCGTGATCGATGCCGACGGGCATCTCAAGATCATCGACCGCGCCAAGGATGTGGGCAAGCTGGCCGATGGATCGATGTTCGCGCCCAAGTACATCGAGAACAAGCTCAAGTTCTTCCCGTACATCAAGGAAGCCGTGGCCTTCGGCACCGGTCGCGACCAGGTCTGCGCCTTCATCAATATCGACTTCGATGCGGTGGGCAACTGGGCCGAGCGCCGCCACCTGCCGTACGCCGGCTACGTCGACCTGGCAGCCCAGCCCGACGTGATCGCGATGATCGGCGAATGCGTGGACCAGGTGAACGCCGATCTCGCCAACGATGCCATGCTGGCCGGCTCGCAAGTGTCGCGCTTCCTGATCCTGCACAAGGAGCTGGACCCGGACGACGACGAGCTGACGCGCACGCGCAAGGTGCGGCGCGGCTTCATCGCGGAAAAGTACGGCGTGCTGGTCGATGCGCTGTATGCGGGCAAGACCGAGCAGTTCATCGAGACGCGCGTCAAGTTCGAAGACGGACGCGAGGGCAGCGTGTCGGCCACGCTGAAGCTGGTGGATGCCAAACGCCTGCCGCCGTCGGCACGTGCGGCGTGAGCAGGGGAGCAAGAGCATGACGCAAGTGGCCTGGCAAGGATCGGACCGCGCGCCCGCAGGGCAGCGCGGCGGACAACCCGAATGGAACGGCATGGCGCGCACGGATGCGTCGGGAGCCATTCCGGGCGGCGGCGCCATTGCGCCGGCCGGCCCGATGGCGCCCGGCGTGCCGCTGGCCGATGCCGGCCTGCAGACCGGCACGCGGCAGTCGCAGCAGACGCATGAGCAGGCGCGCACCGGCGGCGAGGTGATTCTGGACCTGCAGCACATCTCGCTGTCGTTCGGCGGCGTGAAGGCGCTGACCGATATTTCGTTCGATGTGTGCGAGCACGAGATCCGCGCCATCATCGGCCCCAACGGCGCGGGCAAGAGTTCGATGCTGAACGTCATCAACGGCGTGTACCACCCGCAGCAGGGACGCATCGTGTTCCGCGGCGAAGAGCGCCGCCAGATGCACCCGACCGCCGCCGCGCGCCAGGGCATTGCGCGCACGTTCCAGAACATCGCGCTGTTCAAGGGCATGACCGTGCTCGACAACATCATGACCGGCCGCAACACGCAGTTCCGCACCGGCATCCTCGCCCACGCGCTGTGGTGGGGCCCGGCGCGCAATGAAGAGATGCGGCACCGGCAGAAGGTCGAGGAGGTGATCGATTTCCTCGAGATCCAGTCGATCCGCAAGACGCCGGTCGGGCGCCTGCCGTACGGCCTGCAGAAGCGCGTGGAGCTGGCGCGCGCGCTCGCGGCCGAGCCGTCGATGCTGCTGCTGGACGAACCGATGGCCGGCATGAACGTGGAAGAGAAGCAGGACATGTGCCGCTTCATCCTGGACGTGAACCGGCAGTTCGGCACCACTATCGTGCTGATCGAGCACGACATGGGCGTGGTGATGGATATCTCGGACCGCGTGGTGGTGCTGGACTACGGCAAGAAGATCGGCGACGGCACGCCGGAAGAGGTCAAGGCCAATCCGGACGTGATCAAGGCCTACCTGGGCACGTCGCACTGAGCCCGCGTACGGCTCTCCATTCAACCGAATCCACCGGAACGCAGCCATGACGTTCTTTATTGAAATCCTGCTCGGCGGCCTGCTGTCGGGCCTGATGTACTCGCTGGTGGCGCTGGGCTTCGTGCTGATCTACAAGGCCTCGGGCGTGTTCAACTTTGCGCAGGGCGCGATGGTCTACTTCGCCGCGCTGGCCGTGGTGGGCCTGATGGACAAGGGCCTGCCGATGTGGGCCGCCGTGATCGGCGCCTTCGTCGTGATGATCCTGGTCGGCATGAGCACCGAGCGCTTCGTGCTGCGCAAGCTGGTCAACCAGCCGCCCATCACGCTGTTCATGGCCACCATCGGCCTGTCGTTCTTCCTGGAGGGCCTGGGGCCGCTGCTGTTCGGCAATGAAGTGCGTCCGATCAACCTCGGCATCGTCGACGAGCCGATCGAGTCGATCCTCACCAACTTCAATATCGTCCTCTCCAAGTTCGACATCGCGGCGGCGGCGATTGCCGGCGTGCTGGTCGGTTCGCTCGCGCTGTTCTTCCAGTACACCAAGGTGGGCCGCGCCCTGCGCGCGGTGGCCGACGACCACCAGGCCGCGCTGTCGCTGGGCATTCCGCTGCAGCACATCTGGGCGATCGTGTGGGGCGTGGCGGGCTTCGTCGCGCTGGTGGCCGGCATGCTGTGGGGCTCGCGCAATGGCGTGCAGTTCGCGCTGACGCTGACCGCGCTGAAGGCGCTGCCGGTGCTGATCCTTGGCGGCTTCACTTCGGTGCCGGGCGCCATCGTCGGCGGGCTGATCATCGGTGCCTCGGAGAAGCTCGCCGAGATCTACATCCCCCCGGTGTTCCAGTCGGCGTTCGGCGGCAACTTCGGCGGTATCGAAGGCTGGTTCCCGTATGTGTTCGCGCTGCTGTTCCTGCTGGTCAGGCCCGAAGGCCTGTTCGGCGAGAAGCATATCGACCGCGTCTGAACCGACTTCGCTCCAGGAGACTTTCCATGTTCTATCGTGAAGCCGGCCAGTTCAAGACGAGCTACGTCGCCGACAGCCAGATCTTCCCCATCCGCCAGGACCGCATCGGCTTTGCGGTGCTGATGGCGGTCGCCTTCCTGGTGATTCCGTTCGTTGGCTCGGAATACTGGTTCTCGGCCATCCTGATCCCGTTCCTGATCTTCGCGCTTGCGGCGCTGGGCCTGAACATCCTGACCGGCTACGCCGGGCAGCTTTCACTGGGCACGGCGGCCTTCATGGCGGTGGGCGCCTACGCGGCCTACAACTTCCAGCTGCGCGTGGAAGGCATGCCGGTGCTGCTGACGTTCATCCTTGCGGGCCTGTCCGCCGCGATGGTGGGCGTGGCGTTCGGCCTGCCGTCGCTGCGAATCAAGGGCTTCTACCTGGCGGTGGCCACGCTCGCCGCGCAGTTCTTCGTGGTGTGGGCGCTGACCAAGTTCCCCTGGTTCTCCAACAACAGTTCGTCGGGCGTGATCACGGCGCAGCGGCTGGACCTGTTCGGCATCGCCATCGACACGCCGGTGAAGAAGTACCTGTTCGTGCTGGCGCTCGTCACGGTGCTGGCGTTCATCGCCAAGAACCTGGTGCGCTCGGCCACCGGCCGTGCGTGGATGTCGGTGCGCGACATGGACGTGGCGGCCGAGGTGATCGGCATTCCGCTGATGCGCACCAAGCTGCTGGCCTTTGCTGTCAGCTCGTTCTACTGCGGCGTGGCCGGCGCGCTGTACGCGTTCTGCTACCTGGGCTCGGTGGAGCCCGACGGCTTCTCGCTGGACCTGTCGTTCCGCGTGCTGTTCATGATCATCATCGGCGGCGTGGGCAGCATCCTGGGCTCGTTCCTGGGCGCGGCGTTCATCCTGCTGCTGCCGATCTTCCTGGACAACGTGCTGCCGCCGCTGGCATCGCTGCTGCACCTGCCGTTCACGAATGCCACGGTGTCGCATATCCAGCTCATGGTGTTCGGCGGGCTGATCATCTTCTTCCTGATCGTGGAGCCGCACGGGCTGGCGCGGCTGTGGCAGATCGCCAAGGAGAAGCTGAGGCTGTGGCCGTTCCCGCACTGACCGTATTCCCTGCTGCATTCCCTGCTTTCCGACGTAGCGTTCCATCAAACGGGTACCCCATAACAAACGCACCTGCCAAGGTGAAGGAGACTGTCATGACAACCCTGATTCGCAATGTGCAGCGTGCCGTGCTGGCCGCGAGCGCCGCGGCCGCGCTGATGGCGCCGGCCGCAACGGCGCTGGCGCAGACCAACGAACAGTTCGTGGCACTGCCGAGCTACCGCGTCGGCCCGTATGGCGCCAACGGGCAGTCCTGGTATGGCGGCTTCGTCGACTACCTGAACTACGTCAACCTGAAGGACGGTGGCGTCAATGGCGTCAAGCTGAGCTGGGAAGAGTGCGAGACGGAATACAACAACGCCAAGGGTGTGGAGTGCTATGAGCGCCTGAAGGCGAAGAACGCCACCACCAAGGGAACCGCCTATCACTCGATGTCGACGGGCATCTCGTACGCGCTGGTCGACAAGACCGCCGCCGACAAGGTGCCGCTGGTGATGATGGGCTACGGCCGCACCGATGCGGTGGATGGCTCGGTGTTCCCCTATGCCTTCCCGCTGGTGACGACCTACCAGATGCAGGTGTCGGCCATCGTGAAGTACCTGGCGACCAAGAATGGCGGCTCGCTCGCCGGCAAGAAGATCGTCTACCTGTACCACGACTCGGCCTATGGCAAGGAGCCGATCGTCGCGCTGCAGGCTGAAGCCAGGCTCGGCAAGTTCAACCTGGTGGAGATCCCGGTGGCGCACCCGGGCAACGAGCAAGGCGCGCAGTGGCTGAAGATCCGCCAGGAGAACCCTGACTACGTGATCTTCTGGGGCTGGGGCGTGATGAACCAGACCGCGCTGAAGGCGGCGCAGAAGGTGGGCTTCCCGCGTGACAAGATGATCGGCTCGTGGTGGGCAGGCTCGGAAGAGGACACCGTGCCGGCCGGCGAAGCCGCCAAGGGCTATATGAGCGCCACCTGGAACGTGGCGGGCCGCGGCGTGCCGCTGATCGCCGATATCGACAAGGTGGTGTACGGCCCGGGCAAGGGCAATATGCAGGACAAGAACAAGGTCGGCTCGGTGCTCTACAACCGCGGCGTTTCCGCGGCCGTGGTGACGGTTGAAGCCGTCCGCGTGGCGCAGGAGAAGTTCGGCAAGGGCAAGCCGATGAGCGGCGACCAGATGCGCTGGGCCTTCGAGAACCTGAACCTGACCAACGCGCGCCTGCAGCAGCTTGGAGCGACCGGCTTGCTGCCGGAGATCAAGACCAGCTGCGAGAACCATGAAGGTTCGGGCAAGGTGAAGATCCAGCAGTGGGACGGCACCAAGTGGGTGGTCGTGTCCGACTGGATCGAAGGCAACAAGAACCTGATCCACCCGCTGTTCAAGGCGACCGCGGCGCAGTACGCGAAGGAGAAGGGGATCACGCCGGGGTGCATGAAGTCGTGATGCTGAACGCATCCTGACGGTTGCCTCCTCTCCCCCGAGGGAGGGGAGGCAACCAGATGGAACGCGAAGTCCCGAGTTATCGCAACGCCAATACGAGCCGTACCATGACCCTCCTCTGCGTCAACAACATCGAAGTCATCTACGATCACGTGATCCTGGTGCTCAAGGGCGTGTCGCTCGAAGTGCCGGAGGGCAAGATCGTGGCCCTGCTGGGGGCCAACGGCGCGGGCAAGACCACCACGCTCAAGGCCATCTCCAACCTGCTGCACGCGGAGCGCGGCGATGTCACCAAGGGCTCGGTCGAATACCGCGGCGACCGCGTCGACCAGCTCACACCGAACGACCTCGTCAGGCGCGGCGTGATCCAGGTGATGGAGGGCCGGCACTGCTTTGCCCACCTCACCATCGAGGAAAACCTGCTGACAGGCGCCTATACGCGCGGCCTGTCGCGTGGCGAGACGCGGGACGAGCTGGAAAAGATCTACGACTACTTCCCGCGCCTGAAGACGCGCCGCAAGTCGCAGGCGGGCTACACCTCGGGCGGCGAGCAGCAGATGTGCGCGATCGGCCGGGCCATGATGGCCAAGCCCGCCATGATCCTGCTGGACGAACCGTCGATGGGCCTGGCGCCGCAGATCGTCGAGGAGATCTTCGAGATCGTGCGCGACCTGAACACGCGCGAGAAGGTGAGCTTCCTGCTGGCCGAGCAGAACACCATGGTGGCGCTGCGCTATGCCGACTACGGCTACATCCTGGAGAACGGCCGCGTGGTGATGGATGGCGACGCCGAGTCGCTGCGCACCAACGAGGACGTCAAGGAGTTCTACCTTGGCGTGGCCGCCAACGACGCCGACGGCGCGGCGCGCAAGTCGTTCCGGGACGTGAAGAGCTACCGCAGGCGTAAACGCTGGCTCGCCTGAGAAGGGCGCATAGACCTGCTGCGCGAACCGTATCGGGCCCTGCGATGCTCGCCGTACCGATGTACGGCTGCGCTTCTCGGACCCGCTACGGCCCGCTCGCGACGGTCTCTGCATCCTTCTCGGATGCGCCTGACCATGAAAACAGACACTTGCCACTCACGGCAACCCTGACCATGCCCGAATACTTCGATTCGCTCGAAACCCGTGCGCCGGAAATCCGCGAGCAGGCGCTGCTCGCCGCGCTCTCGCGCCAGGTCGCCCATGCCAGGACGCACGCGCCATACTTTGCCGAGGCGCTGCGCGACGTGGACCCGGCCGCGCTGACGTCGCGCGACGCGCTGGCCGCATTGCCGGTGACGCGCAAGTCGGACCTGAGCGCGCGGCAGAAGGCCATGCCGCCGCTGGGCGGACTCAATGCCACGCCGATCGGCGGCCTGCGCCATATCTTCCAGTCGCCGGGCCCGATCCACGAACCGGACGGCCACGATGCCGACTGGTGGCGCATCGCGCGCGCCATGTTCGCGGCCGGCTTCCGCTCGGGCGAGCTGGTCTACAACACCTTCTCCTACCACTTCACGCCGGCCGGCATGATGATGGAAACCGGCGCGCACAAGCTGGGCTGCTGCGTGTTCCCGGCAGGCGTCGGACAGACCGAGTCGCAGGTACAGGCGCTGGCCAGCCTGCAGCCATCCGCCTACGCGGGCACGCCGTCCTTCCTGAAGCTGCTGCTGGAACGCGGCGCGGAAATGGGCACGCCCTGCCGCAGCCTGTCCAAGGCGCTGGTCTCGGGCGAGGCGCTGCCGCCTTCGCTGCGCGGCTGGTTCCAGGAGCGCGGCATCCGCGTGCAGCAGATGTACGGCACGGCCGATGTCGGCCTGATCGCCTATGAAACCGAAGGCGGCGACGGCTGGGTGGTGGACGAAGGCGTGCTGGTCGAGATCGTCGAGCCGGGCGGCACGCGGCCGATGTCGGAAGGCGAGACCGGCGAGGTGGTGGTCACGGTGCTCGGCAACGGGGACTATCCGCTGATCCGCTTCGGCACCGGCGACCTGTCGGCCATCGTCGCGGATTCCTCGCACCGCGCCAGCCCGTGCGGGCGCACCAATATCCGCCTCAAGGGCTGGCTGGGGCGCGCGGACCAGACTACCAAGGTCAAGGGCATGTTCGTGCATCCGGGCCAGGTGGCCGACGTACTGCGCCGCCATCCGGAGATCCGTGCCGCGCGGCTGGTCGTGAGCGGCACCATGGGCGCCGACGTGATGACGCTGCATTGCGATGCCGCGCGCGACGATGATGGCTTGCGCCAGGCCGTGGCGGAGTCGCTGCGCGAAGTGATGCGCCTGCGCGGCGAGGTGGCCTTCGTGGCGTCGGGGTCGCTGCCGCAGGACGGCAAGGTGATCGAGGACGCGCGCCGCTACGACTAGCGGATCAATTGCCGTGCCCGCCCGGTGCCCGGGTGGGCAGGCGCAGCATCCAGATGCTCACCGCCGCCGCGCACGCAATCAGCGCGGCAGACGCCAGCGGCCGGCCGCGCATGAACCAGGCCGTGGCCCCCATCGACGTCCACATCATCACGAGTGCCAGGCACTTCGCGCGCAGCGGGATGCTGTGATGGCGCTGCCAGTCGCTGACCAGCGGGCCGAAGCGCGGATGCTCGAGCAGCCAGCCGTGGAAGCGTTCCGAGCCGCGCGCGAAGCAGCCCGCCGCGAGCAGCACGAACGGCGTGGTCGGCAGCACCGGCAGGAAGATGCCGATGATGCCGAGCAGAAGACTGGTCGCCCCCAGTGTCACCCACAGCGCGCGCAGCAGCCGCTGCCGGCGGCTGAGTTCGACCGTGGCGGCAGGTTCGGAAGTGTCGCGCTGCAGGGATGTCAATGGCGGCAAGCGGGCTTAGCGCGCTTAGCGCACGATCCCGAGCCGCGCCTTGGCCGCGTCGTACTCGGCCTTCATGCGCGCGACGATCTCGCCGGCCGGCGGGATATCGTGGATCTGGCCCACGCCCTGGCCGGCGCCCCAGATGTCCTTCCAGGCCTTGGCCTTGGAGCTGCCGCTGGAGAAGTCCATCTTGCTCTTGTCCGCCACGGGCAGGTTCTCGGGGTCGAGACCGGCACCCACGATGCTCTCGCGGATGTAGTTGCCGTGCACGCCGGTAAACAGGTTGGTGTAGATGATGTCGGCGGCGGCCGAGTCTGTGATCGACTGCTTGTACGACTCGTTCGCATGCGCTTCCTGCGAGGCGATGAAGCGCGTGCCCACGTAGGCGAAGTCGGCGCCCATGGCCTGCGCGGCCAGCACGGCATCGCCAGTCGCGATCGAGCCCGACAGCGCGATGGGACCGTCGAAGATCTTGCGGACCTCGCCGACCAGCGCGAACGGCGACAGCATGCCGGCATGGCCGCCGGCGCCGGCGGCCACCAGGATCAGGCCGTCCACGCCGGCTTCCAGCGCCTTTTCGGCATGGCGCAGGTTGATGACGTCGTGCAGCACGATGCCGCCGTAGCTGTGCACGGCATCGATCATTTCCTTCATCGGCGCGCGCAGCGAGGTGATGAAGACCGGCACCTTGTGGTCCACGCAGACCTTGATGTCATGTTCGAGCCGAGCGTTCGACGCATGCACGATCTGGTTCACCGCGATCGGGCCGACCGGCTTGCCGGGATTGGCCGCCTGGAAGCTGGCCAGTTCCGCCTGTATCTGCGTGAGCCATTCGTCGAGCAGCTCCGCCGGACGCGCGTTCAGCGCCGGGAACGAACCGACGATGCCGGCCTTGCACTGCGCCAGTACCAGTTCCGGATAGCTGACGATGAACATCGGCGAGGCAATGACGGGAAGAGCCAGGTTTTGCAGCACCTGGGGCAGCTGTCGGGCGGCGGGCATGGAGTCTCCTGAACCACGTGCGGGCGCCGGTGGCACCCTGAAATGAACGGTCGTTCGATTATAGGGATTTTCGGATTGCGCAGGCTAGAACCCTCAATCTACGCCATTTCGGGGAATCGTCGGTTCCGACGAGGCCTGCCGGATGAGCCGGCCGCAAGAATCGCGTCAGGCACGCAAGCGGCTGCCGCTTTGCACGGCGGCCCGACAACCTCATGGAGACAGTCATGCCCGCAGCTAGCCGCCGTACCTTTGCCGTCCGATTGGTTGCCGTCTGCCTTGCCGGGATGCTGCCGTGCCTGGCCGGCGCGCAGTCCGCCGGGAGCTATCCGGCGCGGCCGGTGCGGCTGGTGGTGCCGTACCCGCCGGGCGGCCCGACCGATACCGCGTCCCGCATCATCGGCCAGAAGCTGAGCGAGGCGCTGGGCCAGCCGGTGGTGATCGACAATCGGCCCGGGGCATCCGGCACCATCGGTGCCGAAGCGGTGGCGCGCAGCGCGCCGGACGGCTACACGCTGCTGGTCATGACCAACCCGACGCTGCTGGCGCCGCACCTCACGCATCGCAAGAGCTATGACCTGTTCAGGGACTTCGCGCCGGTGGCGTCGGCCTATGACCTGCCCATTGTCATGGTGGTCAATCCGAAGGCCTTGCCGGATGTGACCACGCTGCCCCAGTACATCGCCTACGCCAGGGCGCACCCGGGCGCCAACAACTACACCAGCGCCAGCAACGGCAGCTTCGGCCATATCTCGACGGAGCTGCTCAAGAGCCTGGGCCATTTCGATGCGCAGCACGTGCCATACAAGGGCAGCGCACCGGCCATGGCGGATGTGCTGGCGGGGCAGGTGCCGATGATGTTCTCGGACATGATCGCGGCGCTGCCGCATATCAGGGCCGGCAAACTGCAGCCGGTCGCGATGGGCTCGGCGCGGCGCGTGAGCTTTGCGCCGGACGTGAAGACCATCGCGGAACAGGGCTTCCCGGGGTTCGACGCGACGTCGTGGGCGGGCATCGTGGCGCCGGCCGGCACGCCGCCGGATATCGTCGCGAAGCTCAGTGGTGAGCTGAAGCGCGTGCTGGCCGACCCGGCCGTGCAGGAGAAGCTGCAAGGCGCCGGGACGCTGGCGGCCTACATGCCGCCCGAGCAGTTTGCCGCGCGCATGCGGGACGAGTATCGGAAGTGGGGGAAGGTGATCGAGGACAACGGGATCCGGGCGGATTGACTTCAGCGCCCGCAAGGCACGACCAGCCGGTCATCGCCAGCAACAGCCCAAAAAAATGCCCCGCACAGGCGGGGCATCAATTACCACGAAGACTGATAAAAGAAGCAAGCAGTCAGGGCACCTGCCAATGCCGCAACCGCACACAAAATATAGTCGCCGATTGTGACGTTGCCATGGCAGCCTGGTGAAAACCCTGAGGTACGCTATGCAGCGGGTTGCCTATGGACGATCGCCCCATAACCTATAGCCCGTAGCGCTTGATCTTGTCGTACAAGGTTGCCTTCCCCACCTGCAGCAGGTCCGCCGCCTGGCTGACGGCGCCGCCGGTGCGGGCCAGCGCATCGGCGATGACGGCGCGTTCGAAATGCTCCATGCGCTCGCGCAGCGGTGCGGTCTCGTCGGGTGCCGCAGCGGCCGCGCCGGCCTGGCCGCCTTCGGGCACGCCCAGTACCAGCCGGTCCGCGGCATTGCGCAGTTCGCGCACGTTGCCGGGCCATGGCCGCTGCGCCAGCGCCTGGCGTTGCGACTCGGACAGGATGGGGGCAGGCCGCTGGTACCGCACCGCGGCGATCAGCATGAAATGCTCGAACAGCGGCACGATGTCCTCGCGCCGCTCGCGCAGCGGCGGCAGCGCAATGGTGACGACGTTGAGGCGGTAGTAGAGATCCTGCCGGAAGACGCCCTGTGCGACCAGCGCGTCCATGTCGCCCTTGGCGGCCGCCACGATGCGCACGTCGATCTTCACCGATGCATTGGACCCGAGCCGTTCCAGCGTCCCTTCCTGCAGTACGCGCAGCAGCTTGACCTGCAAGGCAAGCGGCATGCTTTCAATCTCGTCGAGGAACAGCGTGCCGCCCGAGGCGTGCTCGAGCTTGCCGATGCGCCGCTTGCCGGCGCCGGTGAAGGCGCCGGCCTCGTGGCCGAACATTTCGCTTTCGAAGATCGACTCCGGCACCGCGCCGCAATTGAGTGCGATGAACGGCCCGTCGGCGCGGTTCGACAGCGCATGCAGGCTGCGCGCCACCAGTTCCTTGCCGGTGCCGGTCTCGCCGTTGATCATGACCGGCACGTCGGTCGCCGCGACGTTGGCCACCAGCGCACGCACCTGATCGATCGCATGCGAGCGGCCGATGATGCGTGTGCCCGCCGCCGGGCCCGCCAGTTCGCGCCGCAGCGCCTGGTTCTCCAGTTCGAGGCCGCGCCGTTCGATGGCGCGCCGCACGGTGTCGGTCAGGCGGTCGGCGCCGAAGGGCTTCTCGATGAAGTCATAGGCGCCTTCGCGCATGGCCTGCACGGCCATGGTGATATCGCCGTGGCCGGTCACCAGGATCACCGGCACGCCGGGCGCGGCGTTGCGGCAATGCTGGAGCAGGTCCAGCCCGCTGGCGCCGGGCAGACGCACGTCGGTGACCAGCACGCCGGGGAAACCGGCGCCCAGGTGGGGCAGGGCGGCTTCGGCCGAGGGCAGCGCCAGCACGGAGAAGCCGGCCAGCTCCAGGCTTTGCGCGGTGGCCTGGCGCACCAGCGGTTCGTCTTCGACGAAAAGGACGCGCAAACCGTCTTGCATCGGATGCCTCAATGTGTCTGGCTGGCCGGCGCACCGGCTTCCGCCGGGGCGCGCGCCAGCACGATGGTGAATACCGCGCCGCCGCCATCGGCATTGGCGGCGCTCAGTTGTCCGCCGAACTCGCGCACGATCGACGACGTGATGGCCAGGCCGAGGCCCAGTCCCTGTCCGGTTTCCTTGGTCGTGAAGAAGGGCTCGAACAGGCGCGGCAGGTCTTCCGGCGGGATGCCGGTGCCATTGTCACGCACCTGGATCGTCACGGTGCCTGCCTCGGCGCGCACGGACAGGTCGATGCGGCCCTGCGCGGGCGCGGCGCTGGCGATGGCGTCGAGCGCGTTGCCGACCAGGTTGACCAGCACCTGCTCGAGCTTGAGTTCGTCGGCGCGCACGGCGATGCCGGGCAGCGCGTCCAGGCCATCCACATGCAATGCCACGCCGGACAGCCGCGGGGCCAGCAATGCGAGCACGTGTTCGATCGCGGCGCGGACCTGCACCGAGCGGCGCGGCGGCCGCGCCTTGCCGGCAAACAGCTTGAGCTGGCCGGTGATCTTGCCCATGCGTTCGGTCAGGTCGGCAATGGCCGACAGGTTGCCTTCGGCCGCGCCGAGCTGGCCGCGCTCGAGCAGCACGCGCGTGTTGTCCGAGAACGTGCGCAGCGCCGCCAGCGGCTGGTTCAGCTCATGCGTGATGCCGGCGGCCATCTGTCCGAGCGCGGCCAGCTTGCTGGCCTGCACGAGTTCGTCCTGGGCCGCGCGCAGCTCGCTCTCGGCGCGGGTGCGCTCGGCGACTTCTTCCTCCAGCTTTTCGTTGATGGCCATCAGGTCGGCCGTGCGCGCTTCCACGCGCCGCTCCAGCTCGTCATAGGCGGCCTCCAGCAGGCGGCGGCTGTACAGCATGTCGCGCGCGCGCTGGCGGCGCTGGCGCCAGTTGACCAGCAGCAGGCAGATGCAGGCATAGGCCAGCGCCGCGGCCACGGTGGCGTTGCGCGCGTTGGCCAGCACGGGGTCGAGCGGCGCCATCACCTGCATGGTCCAGTCCGCCGGGCCCACCTTGCGGCCGAGTTCGAGGTAGCGGTCGGCACGCTCGCTGCCGTCGCGGTTGGTGCCGTTGGCGCGCACGCGCACCAGGCGCGCGCCGGGGTCCAGCGCGGTGGCGGCCAGCCACTCGGTCACCGGCGAGGTCAGCGGCTCCAGCGGCAGCGGTGTCACGTCGCGGTCGTGGTACTGGCGGGTCTTGCCGAGTTCGTCGTGCAGTTCGGGCGGCAGCGGGCCCAGCGTGCGGTACTGCCAGCCCGGCACGGAAGACAGGAAGATCACCCCGTGGTCGTCGCTGACCATGAGCGGCTCGGCGCTGCCGCCGCCGGCGCGCTGGAACCACTCCAGGTTGAGCTTGACCACCGTCACGCCGATCACCTTGCCGCCCGACTCGACGGGCTGGGCGATGTAGTACCCGGGTTCGTCGCTGGTGATGCCGATGGCGTAGAAGCGCCCCATCTCGCCGCGTGCGGCAATCTGGAAATAGGGGCGGAAGCGGTAGTCGGTGCCGACGAAGCTGCCGGGCTCGCCGGCGTTGCTGGCGGCAAGCGCGATGCCATTGGTGGCGATCACGTAGGTGGCCGACGCGTGCGAGCGCCGGTTGACCTCGGCCAGGTAGTGGTTGGCCGCGGCCACGCGGGCCGGGTCGCCAGGGGCCTGCAGCAGGCCGCGCACGAACGGGTGCAGCGATACCAGCGCGGGCAGGAATTCGTAGCGGTCGAGCGTGCTTTCGAGCGTGGCGGCGTAGCGGTCGGCGCGCGTGGCGGTGGATTCCTGCAGGGCCGCCAGGCCACGCTGCACCGATACCAGCCAGGTCAGCGCGCACAGCAGCACCAGCCCGGCCGCCAGCGCTACGGCAAAGCCCCACCAGCGGCGGTTCTCGCTGCCGGGCTCGTGCGCCGCCTGGACGGCGGCGGGGTCATGTACGGCGAGGAAGTCGTCGGAATGGGGCATCGGCGCGCGCGGAGGCTGTCGCGCCGATGATACTCGCTGCGGGGCGGCCGGCCCACCGCGCCGGCCAGCCCCGCGCGCGGCGTCAGACGTTCTGTCCGGCGTCGGCGAGCTTTTCGTCATCGTCAGTGCTCTGCTGCAGCGCCTGGCGGAGCTTGACCCGGTCGAGTTCGCGTTCCCAGGCCGAGACCACCACGGTGGCCACGCCGTTGCCGATGATGTTGGTCAGCGCGCGGCACTCGCTCATGAAGCGGTCGATGCCGAGGATCAGCACCATGCCGGCCACCGGGATGGTCGGCACCACCGCCAGCGTGGCGGCCAGCGTGATGAAGCCCGCGCCGGTCACGCCGCTGGCGCCCTTGGACGTGAGCATGGCCACCGCCAGGATGGTGAGCTGCTGCATCAGCGTCAGCTCGATGCCGGTGGCCTGCGCGATGAAGATCACCGCCATGGTCATGTAGATGTTGGTGCCGTCCAGGTTGAACGAGTACCCGGTCGGAACGACCAGGCCCACCACGGACTTGGAGCAGCCCAGCTTCTCCAGCTTTTCCATCAGGTGCGGCAGCGCGGCCTCGGAGGAGCTCGTGCCCAGCACGATCAGCAGCTCTTCCTTGATGTACGCGATAAAGCGCAGGATGTTGAAGCCGGTCAGGCGCGCGATCGTGCCGAGCACGAACACCACGAAGATGATGGCCGTGAAGTAGAACGTGCCGATCAGCTTGAGCAGCGGCACCAGCGAGCCCAGGCCGTACTTGCCGATGGTGAAGGCCATCGCGCCGAACGCGCCCAGCGGTGCCACCTTGGTGATGACATGCACGATGTGGAAGAACACCTTCGACACCTGTTCGATCAGCTGCACGACGATGCGCGCGCGCTCGCCGATGGCCGCCAGGGCCGCGCCGAAGAACATCGAAACCAGCAGGATCTGCAGGATGTCGCCGTTGGCGAAGGCGCTGATGATCGTGTCCGGGATGATGTGCATCAGGAACTCGACCGTGCTCTGGCCGTGCGCCTTGGACACGTACTGCTCGATCGCCTTGGCATCGAGCGTGGCCGGGTCGATGTTGAAGCCCACGCCCGGCTTGAGCAGGTGCGCGGCACCCAGCCCGATCAGCAGCGCGAAGGTGGAGACGATCTCGAAGTACAGCAGCGCCTTGCCGCCGACGCGGCCGACCTTCTTCATGTCGCTCATGCCGGCAATGCCGGTCACCACGGTACAGAAGATGATCGGCCCGATGATCATCTTGATCAGCTTGATGAAGCCATCGCCCAGGGGCTTCATGGCCACGCCCGTCTCGGGCCAGAAATGGCCCAGCAGGATGCCGACAAAGATGGCGAACAGCACCTGCACGTACAGGATCTTGTAGAAGGGTTTCTTCATGATGTCGTCCTCGGTTTCTTGGCCATACCCACCGGCGCGGCGGGCGCACGCCGTCGCGGATGCGGCGCGTCTGGGACCAAGGGATTGCAATCGATGTGCCAGCGTGTGGACTTTCGTTAACCCATTGATTTGAAAGGGGGCAGGCTAGCGCGGGCAGGGTCCGGCACTCCGGATTTCCGGAATTCCGGAATCGCCGGCTCCGGGGATTCGGAACGGCGGAGCCGCCTGGGGTGCCCGATATGGCACATCGGTGGGCCGGTTTGGGCGCGGTGCGTGCCGGCGATGCCGGTCGGGGTCCGGATTGCCTTAGTCCTGCCCCCGACACACCGTATAATTCCGAGCTTCCACCAATGCCGCCGGACGCGTCGCAACCCCGGGCCGGTGCGGCACGCCTTTTCCCCAGCACGCATGAGCAGCTACTACCAGCACCACGTTTTTTTCTGCCTCAACCAGCGCGAGGACGGCGAGAACTGCTGCGCCCAGCACAACGCCAGGGCCATGCAGGAATACGCCAAGAAGCGTTGCAAGGAGCTGGGCATCGCCGGCGGGGAAGGCCGCGTGCGCATCAACAAGGCCGGCTGCCTGAACCGGTGTGAACTCGGTCCGGTGCTGGTGGTCTACCCCGAGGCCGTCTGGTACACCTACGTCGACGAGCACGATATCGACGAGATCATCGACAGCCATCTGCTGCACGGCAAGCCGGTGGCGCGGCTGATGGTGGACCACTGACGGTGGCACCTGCCAGTGCGGCCGCAGTGGGCGGCAGCTCCGGCATCAAGGATGTCCCCGAGGTTTTCCGGTATTTCCCGTAGCAGTGCCGCTTCAGCCCGAGCGCAGCGGCAGCGTTTCCATTGCCCCCAGTTGCATCGTCCATTGCCATCATGAACGCGCATACCCAGGTACTGACCATTGCCGGCCCGGCCGGCGCGATCGACCTCTCGGTCGACCTGCCGCAAGCGGCGCCGCGCGGCCTGGCGCTGGTGGCGCACCCGCACCCGCTGTTCGGCGGCACCAAGGACAACAAGGTGGCGCAGACCCTGGCGCGCTGCTTCGTGCAGCTTGGCTACGCCACGGTGCGCCCGAACTTCCGTGGCGTGGGCGACAGCGCCGGCGTGCATGACAACGGCGTGGGCGAGCAGGACGACCTGCTGGCCGTAATCGCGTGGATGCGCGAACAGACCGCGTGGTCGCCCGATGCCGCCACGCTGCCGCTGGCCTTGGGCGGCTTCTCGTTCGGCAGCTTCGTGACCACGCACGTCGCAAAGCGCCTGGCCGATGCCGGCACGCCCGCACAGCGCCTGGCGCTGGTCGGGACCGCCGCGAGCCGCTGGCAGGTGGCCGACGTGCCGGCCGATACCATCGTCATCCATGGCGAGCAGGACGAAACCGTGCCGCTGCAGAGCGTGTTCGACTGGGCCCGCCCGCAGGAGCTGCCGGTCATTGTCATCCCCGGCGCCGATCATTTCTTTCATCGCAAGCTGCACCTGATCAAGCAGCTCGTCGTCAATGCGTGGGACCGGTGAGGCCGGACGGCACGCCGTCCGGGGTGCCATGCCGGCACCCGCAACCGTTCTTCGCGAAACTTATCTTGTCGGAAACTGAAACATGCTGAACAGAGCCACGCCGCGCCTTGCGTCCGTCTTTGCCCCCGCCGCCATCGTCGCGGCAGCCACGCTCGCGGCCGCGCCCGCTGCCGTCCTGGCCCAGGGCGTGCCGATGCCGCAGGTGGCGGCCAAATCCTGGATGCTGTACGACGTGACCAGCGGCCAGGCCCTGGCGTCGCAGAACGCGGACCTGCGTATCGAGCCGGCGTCGCTGACCAAGCTGATGACCGCCTACCTGGCGTTCGAGGCGCTCAAGGAAAAGCGCCTGACGCTGGACCAGGCCGTGGTGCCGACCACGCTGGTGCTGAAGGTCAAAAGCGATGAATCACGCATGTTCATCGAGCCCAACAAGCCGGTCACCGTGCAGGACCTGCTGCTGGGCCTGATCGTGCAGTCGGGCAACGACGCCGCGCTGGCGCTGGCCGAAGCCGTGGGCGGCTCGGAAGAGGGCTTCGTCGCGATGATGAACCGCGAAGCCCAGCGCATGGGCATGAAGAACAGCCACTTCACCAACACCGACGGCATTCCCGACCCGAACCACTACACCACGGCAGTGGATCTGGCGACGCTGACCACGCGCCTGATCCAGGACTTCCCCGAGTACTACGGCATGTACTCGCAGAAGGAGTTCACCTATAACAAGATCAAGCAGCCCAACCGCAACCGCCTGCTCTACATCGACCCGACCGTGGACGGTGTCAAGACCGGCCACACCAAGTCGGCCGGCTATTGCCTGATCTCGTCGGCCAAGCGTCCGCTGGCCAATGTGCCGAACGGCTCGCGCCGCCTGGTGTCGATCGTGATCGGCACCACCACCGAGCAGGTGCGCACGCAGGAAAGCCTGAAGATCCTCAACTACGGCTTCCAGTTCTTCGACACGCTGCGCCTGTATGACAAGGGCCAGGTGCTGGCCACGCCCGATATCTACAAGGGCAAGAACAGCACGGTCAAGATCGGCGTGCAGAACGAGACCTTCGTCACCGTGCCCAAGGGCACGGGCGGTCGCCTGAAGCCTGTGCTCGAGCGCCAGGAACTGCTGATCGCCCCGATCGCTGCGGGCCAGCAGGTGGGCACGGTGAAGCTGATGGACGGCACCAGCAAGGTGGCGGAGTTCCCGGTCGTGGCGCTGGAAGAAGTGCCCGAGGCCGGCTTCTTCGGCCGCCTGTGGGACACCATCCGCCTGTGGTTCAAGCGCAAGTGATGTGATGGAGCGGCCCGGCACGCCATGCGTGCGCCGGGCTGCCGGAGAAACCGAAATGACAGCCGACAACCATGGCGGCGGCAAGCCGGGCGACATCCCGCCCGAGCAGTCGCTGATCGAGTACCCCAGTGATTTCCCCATCAAGGTGATGGGCGCGATGCAGGACGGCTTTGCCGAAGCCATCGTGACGCTGGTGCAGGAGTTCGACCCTGGCTTCCACGCCGGCAAGATGGAGATGCGTCCGTCGAGCAAGGGCAACTACCTTGGCCTGACCGTCACGGTGCGGGTCACCAGCCGCGAGCAGCTCGACGATCTCTACCGCGCGCTGACGGCGCATCCGATGGTGAAGGTGGTGCTGTAAGGCATCGCGCTTCCGAAGTCGATTTGTTTTCTCCTCTCTCCCGCTGGCGGGAGAGAGGCCGGGGGAGAGGGCAGGCGGGGACATACAGACGCCTGTCACTTCGTTGACACTCCGGCCCTCACCCCAACCCCTCTCCTGCCAACGGGAGAAGGGAGCCGCGCCGCAGCGTACGAACGCCGCGGCTTCGGCAAGTTTTCCCCATACCGACATGAACACCATCACCCTCAAGCCTGGCAAGGAAAAGTCCCTGCTGCGCCGCCACCCGTGGATCTACGCCACCGGGATCGCCACCACTGAAGGCCGCTGCGAGCCGGGCGCGACCGTCATCGTGCGCGCCGCCGACGGCCGTTTCCTGGCCAAGGCCGCCTACAGCCCGGAATCGCAGATCCGCGCGCGCGCGTGGACCTTCGACGAGAACGAGCCGGTCGACCACGCGCTGTTCAAGCGCCGCGTGGCAGCGGCGATCGCCTATCGCCGGCAATGGGTGAAGGACAGCGATGCGGTACGCCTGATCTTCGGCGAATCGGACCGCCTGCCGGGCCTGATCGTCGACTACTACGGCAACGGCGCCGATGGCCAGCTGGTGTGCCAGTTCAATTCCGCCGGCGTGGAGCACTGGAAGACCGCCATCGTGCAGGCGCTGGTCAGGGAAACCGGCTGCCCGAACGTGTACGAACGCTCCGACGCCGCCGTGCGCCAGCGCGAGGGGCTGGAGCTGGTGACCGGCGTGCTGGCCGGCGCCGAGCCCGATCCGGCGCTGTCGGTGACCGAGCATGGCGTGCGCTACTACGTGGACGTGCGCAACGGCCACAAGACCGGCTTCTATGTCGACCAGCGCGACAACCGCAAGCTGGTCGGCGACCTTGCCGCCGGGCGCGAGGTGCTGAACTGCTTCTGCTACACCGGTGGTTTTTCGCTGGCGGCGCTGCGTGGCGGTGCCACCTCGGTGACGTCGATCGATTCCTCGGGCGAGGCGCTGAAGATCGCCGCGGGCAATGTCGCGCTCAATGGCTTCGACGAGAACCGTGCGACCTGGCTCGACGCCGACGTGTTCAAGACGCTGCGCGAGTTCCGCGCGGAAGGGCGCCAGTTCGACCTGATCGTGCTCGACCCGCCCAAGTTCGCGCCGTCGGCCCAACACATCGACCGCGCCGCGCGCGCCTACAAGGAAATCAACCTCGTCGGCACGCAACTGCTGCGTCCGGGCGGGCTGCTGTTCACGTACTCGTGCTCGGGCGCGATCAGCATGGAGCTGTTCCAGAAGATCGTGGCCGGCGCGGTGACGGACGCGCGCGCCGATGCGCGCATCCTGCGCCGGCTGTCGGCGGGTACGGACCATCCGATGCTGTCGGCGTTCCCGGAAGGGGAGTATCTGAAGGGCTTGCTGCTGGAGAAGGTGGCCTGAAGACGGCCGGGCCGGCCGCGTTCAGCGCCACATATTGCGCATGCGGCTGGCCAGATCCACCGGCGCCAGCGTCGCCTTCGAAGGCGACGCTCCCGGCATCGGCGGAGGCGGCCAGGACCGGCTGTAGAAATTCGGCATCACCCGGTTCGGCAGGAAACGCGTGCGCGACGCATACACGTGGCGATCGCCGAACCCCGGCTGCTGGTGCACATAGAAGCGCTGCGGCACTACGACGTCCAGATGGTCCCTGGCGCGCGTCATGGCCACATACAGCAGCCGCCTTTCCTCTTCGATCTCTTCCGTGGTGCCCGTCGCCAGGTCGGACGGCATGCAGCCGTCCACGGCATTGAGCACGTACACCGCCTTCCATTCCTGGCCCTTGGCCGAGTGGATCGTCGACAGGATCAGGAAATCCTCATCGCGCAGCGGCACGCCCGATTCATCGCTTGACGCACTGGGCGGGTCCAGCGTCAGTTCCGTCAGGAAGCGCTCGCGCGAGGCATAGGTCGCGGCAATGCGTTCGAGCTGCTGCAGGTCGGCCATGCGCGCGGCGGCATCGTCGTGGATGCGCTCCAGGTGCGGCTGGTACCAGGCGATGACCTGCTCGAACTCCGACGGCCACGGCGACGCCGGCCCGAGCAGCGTGCGGGCCAGCGCCAGCAGGTCGGCCCAGGCCGGTGCGGCGGCTGGCGGCGCCTCGAATGATTCCAGCGCGAACAGCGGCTCGGTGGCGACCGCGAGCGCGTCGAGCACGCGCGCGGCGGTCTTGGGCCCGATGCCGGGCAGCAGCTGCAGCGTGCGGAAACCCGCGATGCGGTCGAGCGGATTCTGGAGCCAGCGCACCACGGCCATCGCGTCCTTCACGTGCGTGGATTCGAGGAACTTGAGGCCGCCGAACTTCACGAACGGGATATTGCGCCGGGCCAGTTCGATCTCGAGCTGGGCGCTGTGGTCGGCAGCGCGGAACAGCACCGCCTGCGCCATCAGCGCCAGGCCCGCCTCGCGCCGCTCGAGCACGCGCTCGACCACGTAGCGGGCCTGGTCGGCCTCATCGTTGACGACGACCACGCCCGGCTTCTCGGCCGACGCGCGCTCGGACCACAGATCCTTCGTGTAGCGCTCGGCGGCGAGCCCGATCACCGCGTTGGCGGCCTGCAGGATCGGCTGCGTCGAACGGTAGTTCTGCGACAGCGTGACCTGCTGCGCGGGCGGCGTGAACTGCGCGGGGAAATCGAGGATATTGCGCACGGTGGCGCCGCGGAACGCATAGATCGACTGCGCGTCGTCGCCAACCACCGTGAGGCCGCAACCGTCGGGCCGCAGCGCCAGCAGGATCGACGCCTGCAGCGCGTTGGTATCCTGGTATTCGTCGACCAGCACATGGTCGAAGCGCGCGCCCATGTCCTGCGCGATGGCGGGTTCGGTCAAGGCCTGCGCCCAGTACAGCAGCAGGTCGTCGTAGTCGAGCACCTGCTGTTTCTGCTTGGCCTCCACATAGCCCGCGAACAGCGCGCGCAGCGCATCGACCCACATGGTGTAGCGCGGGAACCAGAGCTTGAGCACGTCTTCGAGCGGCGCCTGCGTGTTGACCACGCGCGAATAGATCGACAGGCAGGTTTCCTTCTTCGGGAAGCGGCTGGCCTGCTCGGACAACCCCAGGTCGTGCCGCACCACGTGCATCAGGTCGGCCGCGTCGCCGCGGTCGCAGATGGTGAAGGCCGGTGACAGTCCCAGCGTTTCCGCATATTCGCGCAGCAGGCGCGCGCCGATCGCGTGGAAGGTGCCGGACCACTGCAGCGCGGCCCGGCCGGCGCCGGTACTGGTGCCGAGCGCCTGGTCGACGATGCGCTCCACGCGCCGCCCCATCTCCGCCGCCGCGCGGCGTGAAAAGGTCAACAGCAGGATGCGGCGCGGATCGGTGCCATTGAGCACCAGGTGCGCGACACGATGCGCGAGCGTATTGGTCTTGCCGGAGCCCGCGCCCGCGATGATCAGCAGCGGTCCGTCGCTGTGATGCTCGACCGCCGTGCGCTGCTCCGGATTGAGCCGTGCCAGGTAGGCGGGGACGTCATCGTCCGGCGAGGCTGGTTCGGCAAGGGCGGAAGGCGATTCCGCAAGGGGGGCAAGATCCAGTGACACGGGCGGGCGGTTCGGGTGTGTGGCCGCCGTCGATGGCGGGCAGGAAGACTGGCGCAAACTGTATATCCATACAGGCCATGGGCGCAAGCCGGTCGAAGCGCGCGCGGCACCGGTCCAACAAAAAAGGTGCTCGATGAGCACCTTTTCGCAGCCGTTGCCGGGAATTCGTCAGGCCGCCTGGCCCAGCGCGCCGTCGAGCAGCTTGTGCAGGGCGTCCCATTCGGGCTCGCCGACATAGCGCTTCAGGATGCGGCCGTCCTTGTCGACGACGAAGGTGGTCGGCGTCAGCTGCACATTGCCGAAGGCCTTGGCGGCGGCACCGTCCGAGTCCATCGCGACCTTGAACGGCAGCCCGCGTGTCTTGGCGTAGTTCATCACGTACATCGGCGGATCGTAGTTCATGGCCACGGCCACAAATTCCAGGCCCTTGCCCTTGAACTGCTCGTAGGTGCGGACCATGTCCGGCATTTCCTTGACGCAGGTGGCGCAGCTCGTGGCCCAGAAGTTGATCAGGTAGACCTTGCCCTTGAGGTCGCCCGTACTGACCTTCTCGCCCGAGAGCAGCGTGAAGGTGGCGGCGGGTACCTGGCTCGAAGGCGACAGCGCGCGGTAGCCGAACCAGCCCAGCGCGGCGAGTACGACGACGACCACGGCGATGGGCCACAGCTTGCGGGGTTTGGAGGTGGCGGAGGCGGCGTTTGTCATGGCAATGCGGTCCGGCATGGGCCGGGCCCGTTCAACTGGCAACAGCGCATTCTAAACCCGGGCGCGGCGCGATGCCGTAATGCTTCGCCTGCGTCAATCCGCCGCAGCCGGCGTGCTCAGCGTGCAGTGGCGACGGCAGCACGTGCCTGGCCCAGCGCCTGTTCAAGATAGGCGCCGTAGAAATCGGGCTGGAGGCCGCGCAACGGGCCGGCGGCCTGCCGCCCGTCGCGATCGAGGAACAGCACGGTCGGGGCCACGCGTACCTGGTGGGCCCGCGCCCACGCGCGCGCGGTGGTCATGGTGCCGTCGGTGTCGCGCAGCGGCGTGTCGGCGGTCATGTCGACTTCGCGCACCGCTATCTCGCCGGCCGCTGCCTGCGGGCCGAGATAGCTCTTGCGCACGGTGTCGCAGTAGCCGCAATCGGGCAGCGAAACCAGCACCACGAGCGGCTCTCCGCGGCGCGCCGCGTCGGCGGCGTGGGCGGCCAGGTCGGTTGCACGCGGCAGGTGCGGCAGGTGTGGCGTACCCGCGCCGGCGCGGCCGGCGAGCGTGGCCAATGCCAGCAGTGCGGCTGCCGCAAGACGAACGGAGGGGCGACGGGTCGGGATGAGCGGGGGCATGGTGTGAAGCGCAGCAAGCACGGGCCGGCGGCTTCCCGGATAATACCGGTTTCCGCCCGGCGGCGAGGCGCCTGCCCGCCGTCGTCCCCGGCCCAGACAATAAGCGCCGCACCGTACGGCCACGTCCCCGATGCCCCTTGCTCAGGTCTGTCAGTGGTTCTCCCGGCTCAGCGTGGTGCTGCCGGCCATGCTCGCCGTGGCCTGGCTCGGCGCGTGTTCGCCGCGCTATGACTGGCGCACGATCCAGTCGGGCGAGGGCGGCTATGCCGCGCTCTACCCGGGCAAGCCCACGAGCGCCGCGCGCGACGTCGCGATTGCCGGGCACAAGCTGCCGATGACCATGGAGGCGGCGCGCGTCGACGACATGTTGTTCGCGGTCGGCGTGGTCACATTGCCGGCCGACGATGCCGCGCTGCGCCGCGAGGCGCTGGCCGCCATGCAGTCCGGCCTGCTGGCCAACCTTGGCGTGCATGCCGGCGAGCCCGCGCGCACGCGCGCGGTGACGATCCAGTCCGCCGACCAGCCGGCGCGGCCGCTCGATGGCATCGAGGTCGAGGCGAGCGGGGTGTCGCCGCAGGATCAGTTGCCGCGCCGCCTGACCGCGCGGCTCGTGGCCGTCGGCACGCGCGCCTACCAGGCCGTGGTGCTGGAGTCGGGCGATGGTGCGCGCGACCAGCGCCACGCGGAGCAGGTGGAGCAGTTCCTGGGCGGGTTCCATCCATATTGATCCGCCCCCGATGGTTTTGTCTGAAGGAGAGAAGTGATGCGTTGGGAAGTCTGGCTGGCCTATTTCGCCGCGTGCTGGGTCATTGCCGTGTCGCCCGGTTCGGGCGCGGTCCTGTCGATGAGCCATGGCCTGTCGTACGGCGTGCGCAGGACGTCGACCACGATCTTCGGCCTGCAGGCCGGGCTGGTCATCATCCTGCTTGTCGCCGGTGGCGGGCTGGGGGCGCTGCTGCTGGCGTCGGAGCATGCGTTCGCGGCGGTCAAGACCGTGGGGGCCATGTACCTGATCTACCTGGGCCTGCAGCAATGGCGCGCGCGGGTCGAGGAGGGGAGTGCAACGAACGGCAACGAAGCCGTGCGCGTGACGCTCATGAGCCCGCGCCGGCGCTTCGCCACCGGCCTGCTGACCAACGTGACCAACCCGAAGGGCATCATCTTCATGGTCGCGGTGCTGCCGCAGTTCATCGATCCCACGCATCCGCTCGCGCCGCAGCTGGCCATCCTCGCCGCGACGATGTGTGGCGTGGATCTGGTCGTCATGCACGGCTATGCGCTGCTGGCTTCGCGCATGCAGGGCCTGTTCCGCAATGCGCGCGCCGTGCGCTGGCAGAACCGTTTCTTCGGCAGCGTGCTGATGGCGGTCGGCGCGGCGCTGTTCTTCGTGCGGCGCCAGCACGCCTGAAGCCGGCTTGCCGGGCGCGTGCTGGCGGCAAGCGGCCCGGTTTGCTTCAATGAGGAGGAAACCCTCGCCGCGGAGATCCCCCTGATGCCGACTTTCCCGCTTGTGCATGCCGGTACGTCTGCGCGCCCCGCGCATACCGTGCCGCCTGTCGACGACCCGCTGCCGCCGGGTATTCCCCCCGATCTGCCCCTGCCGCCGGAAGAGGATCCGGTGCCGCCACCCGTGGATCCGCCTGTCGGCGTGCCGCCGCGGCGCTGAACGCATCCCGGGGACATCAGCCGGGAGTGCGCAGGGCACGCCGGTACTGGATCGCCTCGCCCACGTGCGCGGTGGTGAGGACCTCGGCGCCTTCCAGGTCGGCGATCGTGCGGGCCACCTTGAGCACCCGGAAGTAGGAGCGCGCCGACCATGCCAGCCGGGCCATGGCCCCGCGCAGCAAGGCCTGGGCGGTCGGCTCCAGCGGGCAGTGGTGGTCGATCTCGCGTCCGGCCAGGTCGCTGTTGGGTTTGCCCTGCCGCGCCAGCTGGCGTTCGCGCGCAGCCAGCACGCGTGCGCGCACCATTTCGCTGGGTTCTCCCGCGGGGCCGTCCAGCATCTCGCCCTGGTCCTGGGCCGGTACCTCGATCTGGAGGTCGATCCGGTCGAGCAGCGGCCCCGAAATCTTCGACTGGTAGCGCCGGATCTGGTCCGGCGTGCAGCGGCACGCGCGCTCCGGATGGCCAAGGTAGCCGCAGGGGCAGGGGTTCATGGCGGCCACGAACTGGAAGCTGGCCGGGAAGTCGGCATGGCTCGCGGCGCGGGCGATGGTGATGCGGCCCGATTCCAGTGGTTCGCGCAGCACTTCCAATACCTTGCGGTCGAACTCGGGCAACTCGTCCAGGAACAATACGCCGTGGTGTGCCAGCGAGATCTCGCCAGGGCGCGGGTTCCCGCCGCCGCCGACCATGGCCGGCGGCGAGGCGGTGTGGTGAGGCGACCGGCATGGCCGCACGCCCCATCGCGACGGCTTGAAGCCGCCGGGTGTCAGGCTGAGCACGGCGGCCGATTCCAGCGCCTCGTCGAGCGACATGGGCGGCAGCAGTCCGGGCAGGCGCTGGGCCAGCATGGACTTGCCGGTGCCGGGCGGCCCCACGAGCAGGGCCGAATGCTGGCCCGCGGCAGCCACTTCCAGCGCCCGCCGCGCCTGCGCCTGGCCGCGTACGTCGCACAGGTCCGGGCCGGGTTCCGGCACTAGCGCGAGCGTGGCCGGGACGGCGCGGGCAATGCGCTGGTCGAGCGGCGGCGCGAAGTGGCTGCAAACCTCGCGCAGCGTGGCGGCGCCGTGGACGGTCAGGTCTTCGATCAGTGCCGCCTCGGCGCCGTTGCCGGCCGCCACCAGGAATGCGCGCGGCGTGCCGCCGCAGGCCCGGTGCACGGCGTTCTCGCGTGCCAGGCGCATGGCCATGGCCAGCGCGCCGCGAACCGGCCGCAGGTCGCCCGACAGCGACAGCTCGGCGGCGAACTCATACTGATCCAGCTCTGCCGAAGGAATCTGCCCGCTTGCCGCCAGGATGCCCAGTGCGATCGCCAGGTCGAAGCGGCCCGACTCTTTCGGAAGGTCCGCCGGCGCCAGGTTGACCGTGATCCGGCGGTTGGGGAATTCGAAGCCGCTGTTGAGGATGGCGGCGCGCACGCGCTCGCGGCTTTCGCGCACGCCGGTGTCGGCCAGTCCGACGATGGTGAAGACGGGCAGGCCATTGGCCAGGTGGGTTTCGACGCGCACGGGCGGCGCTTCGATGCCGGTGAGCGCACGGCTGTGCAGGACGGCAAGGCTCATGTCTCGAAAGTCGCTGTGACGCGGTTGTGATGGAAGCCGGTTGTGGAAACGTTAACGAAAAAGGCCGCCGTGGAACGGCGGCCTTTCGGCAAAGGGTCGGGCCAGCGGCCTGGGCGTCATGCGCCCCCGGTGGTGTCCACTGCGCCGGGGCCGGGCGGAATGCCGGCGCGGCGCTCCAGCTCGGCCACGCGTTCTTCCAGTTCTTCCAGGCGCGCGCGCGTGCGTGCCAGCACCTGCGACTGCACATCGAATTCCTCGCGCGTGACCAGATCCAGCCGGGCGAAGCCCTGGGTCATCATGCTGCGCACGTTTTTTTCGATATCCCTTGCCGGCGAGTTGCGCAGTGCCTCGCTGACCTTGTTCTGCAGGTCGTTGAAGAGATCGGTCGGTTTCATGGTTTCTCCTTCGTGCACCTTGGTGGTGCCAATGCTGGGAATGACCTGCCGTATGCCTCGCTTTCGCACAGGAATTGGGCGCCCTTATTGCGGGCGGCCCGTCCGCTGGCGTGTCGGCCGGTCATCTTCAGGCTTCGATTATCGCCCTTCAGGCACGTGGGTGAAAGGACTGGCGCGCGGCCGTTCACACCTTTTGACGCGATCTGGCTTTGCTGCAAGGCAGATTCAAGCCGGGTTTTGATCACCCTTCGTCCTGCGGGCATTCCCGGATGTCCGATTCCCGGATAGCTGGCACGGCAGTTGCAGTAGTGAGTTCGCCTGCATCACCGAAACCGAAAAAACCGAAACCCGAGCCAAAAAGGAAAAGGAGAAGGAATCCATGAAGAAGTTGGCCCTTGCAGTCAGCGCGGTCGTTCTCTGTAGTTCCGCTGCCACCGCATTCGCCCAGAGCGCCGCGGATGCGGCAGCGCCAGCCCCGGCTGCCGCTGCCGCCGAGCCCGCGTCGCCGCATACGTTCACGGCGAACGTCGCGCTGGTGTCGGACTACCGCTATCGCGGCCTCAGCCAGACCAACCGCCGTCCGGCCATCCAGGGCGGCTTCGACTACGCGCACGAGAGCGGCTTCTACATCGGCAACTGGAACTCCAGCATCAGCTGGATCTCGGACGCCGACAAGTCGGTGTCGGCACCGATCGAGATGGACTTCTACGGCGGCTTCAAGAACACCTTCAAGGCCAGCGACCTGGAGTTCAACTATGACGTCGGCGTGCTGCAGTACTTCTATCCGGGCGGCTACAGCCAGCCGCGTCCTTACACCACCGAGCTCTACGCCGGCATCGGCTACGGTCCGGTATTCCTGAAGTACTCCCAGGCGCTCACCAACCTGTTCGGCATCGCCAACAGCCAGTACAGCAGCTACATCGACCTGAGCTTCAATTACCCGCTGAATGTGTGGGACCTGACGCTGAATGCGCATGTCGGCTACCAGAACGTCCAGCACATCAGCGCGGCTTCCTACCTGGACTGGAAGCTCGGCCTGACCAAGGACCTGGGCAAGGGCTTCGCCGTGGCGGTGGCCTATATCGGCACCAACGCGAAGGACTCGTTCTACACCAACAGCTATAACCACAACGTCGGCAACAACACGGGGTGGGTGTCCCTTTCCAAGACTTTCTAATCGAGCGTCAGTCAGGGCAGGCCGCAGACGGCGTGCCCACAGGAGAAATCGATGAAACTGATCATCGCAGTCATCAAGCCCTTCAAGCTGGACGAGGTGCGCGAAGCACTGTCGGACGTCGGCGTGTCGGGCATTACCGTGACCGAAGTCAAAGGCTTCGGCCGCCAGAAGGGCCACACCGAGCTGTACCGCGGCGCCGAGTACATCGTCGACTTCCTGCCCAAGGTGAAGATCGAGGTAGCCGTGCCCGACGATGTGGTGGAACGCGCCATCGAGGCCATCGAAAAATCGGCCCGCACCGGGAAGATCGGCGACGGCAAGATTTTCGTCGCGCCGATCGAGCAGGTCATCCGCATCCGCACCGGCGAGACCGGCAGCGATGCCCTGTGACAGCACAACGACTAGAGGTTAAGCAAATGAAAACCTGGTTCAAACGAATCCTGACGGCGGGCGCGATGGCGCTGGCCATCGGCACGGCCGGTGCAGGCCTGTCCACCCATGCTGTCGCGCAGGACAAGCCGGCGGCCGAGGCGTCCGCGCCGGCCGCATCCGCTGCTCCCGCGGCGGCACCTGCAGCCGCCCCAGCCGCCGCTGCTGCCGCTGCGCCGGCCGAAGCGGCTGCCGCGCCGGCTGCGCCCGTGCCCAACAAGGGCGACACCGCCTGGCTGCTGGTCAGCACGGCCTTTGTGATCCTGATGACGCTGCCGGGTCTGGCACTGTTCTATGGCGGCCTGGTGCGCTCCAAGAACATGCTGTCGGTGCTCATGCAATGCCTGGTGATCTTCTCGGTGGTTGCGCTGCTGTGGGCCGTCTATGGCTACAGCTTCGCCTTTACCGAGGGCAACGCGTTCTTCGGCGGCACCGACCGTCTGTTCATGAAGGGGCTCACGGTTGACGCCGTGGCGGCCACCTTCAGCAAGGGCGTGGTCGTGCCGGAACTGGGCTACTTCGCCTTCCAGTGCGCCTTTGCCTGCATCACCTGCAGCCTGATCATCGGCGCCTTTGCCGAGCGCGCCAAGTTCTCGGCCGTGCTGGTGTTCGTGGTGCTGTGGTTCACCTTCGCCTACATCCCGATGGCTCACATGGTCTGGTTCTGGCCGGGTCCGGATGCCTACGCCGATGCCGCCGCGGGTACGGCCGCAACGGCGAAGTCCGGCTGGCTGTTCCAGAAAGGCGCGCTCGACTTCGCCGGCGGTACCGTGGTGCACATCAACGCCGCCATGGCCGGCCTGGTGGGTGCCTTCTTGTTCGGCAAGCGCATCGGCTTCGGCCGCGAGGCGATCCGTCCGCACAGCCTGACCTTCACCATGGTTGGTGCTTCGCTGCTGTGGTTCGGCTGGTTCGGCTTCAACGCCGGTTCCGCGCTGGAAGCCAACGGCTCGGCCGCGCTGGCCTTCGTCAACACGCTGCTGGCCACCTGCGCCGCCGTGCTGGCATGGACCTTCGGCGAATGGATCGGCAAGGGCAAGCCGTCGATGCTGGGCGGTGCCTCGGGTGCGGTGGCGGGCCTGGTGGCCATCACCCCGGCTGCCGGCTTCGTCGGCCCGATGGGCTCGATCGCGATCGGCCTGCTGGCCGGCCTGCTGTGCCTGTGGGGCGTGACCGGCCTGAAGCGCATGCTGGGCATGGACGACTCGCTCGACGTGTTCGGCGTGCACGGCGTTGGCGGCATCCTGGGTGCGCTGCTGACCGGCGTATTCGCCGCGCCGAGCCTCGGCGGCACCGGCATCTACGACTACGTAGCGAACAAGGTGGCGGACGACTACTCGATCGCCGGCCAGGTCTGGATTCAGTTCCAGGGTGTGCTGACCACCATCGTGTGGTCCGGCGTGGTGGCCTTCGTGGCCTACAAGCTGGTGGACATGCTGATCGGCCTGCGGGTGCCGGAAGAAGAAGAGCGCGAGGGCCTGGATATTACCTCGCACGGTGAAACCGCTTATGAGGTCTGATCGTAAAGGTGTTGTGCTGGAGAGCTGATTTGGGAATCGACTCTCAGGAGTTTTGCCCGGCCGCGTGCCGGGCTTTTTTCTGAGATAAAGTCAATTGTGGTGTACGGGGGGTGATCGTGGCCGGTCGTCAGGCGGCGAGTTTCTGCTGAACCGGCAGATTGTCATGCGCCGGAGTTCCGTCCTTGAAGGGAACACCCTTCAAGAGCAGTTCGATGTGTTCGGCGCCATTGATGCGGCGCCATGTTTTCTCGGCTTCCTCGATCAGCTTGAAGGCCAGGCCAAGGAAGGTTGCTCGTGACACACAATTGCGCGTGCGCGTCGTGCGGTGACGCACGGTCGCGAAGGTCGACTCAATCGCGTTCGTCGTGCGGATGTGCTGCCAGTGCTCGGCCGGGAAGTCGTAGAACGTCAGCAGGCTGTCTCGATCTTTGGTGAGTACGCCGGTGGCCTTGGGGTACTTGGCGCCGTAGATCGTCACAAAGCGATCGAAGGCGGCATAGGCATCTGCCCTGGTGGCTGCCATCCAAATCGCCTGCAGATCTGCCTTGGCGCGGCCATGCTGGGATTTTGGCAAGGCGTTCAGGACATTGCCCATTTTGTGGAACCAGCAACGCTGGGTACGCGTGGCCGGGAACACCTCCTCCAGGGCAGCCCAGAATCCCATGGCGCCATCGCCGACCGCCGCCAGCGGGCCAGCCTGCAGACCGCGGGATTTCAGGTCCAGTAGTACTTCTGCCCACGATGCCTTCGATTCCCGATAGCCGTCACCGATCGCCACGCGCTCCTTCCTGCCGTCGGGCGTGACACCGATGATCACCAGCAGGCATTGCCCGTCCGAGCCCTCGCTGCGCAGACCCGTGTGGATGCCGTCCACCCACCAATACACATAGCGCGCCGCCGACAGATCGCGCTGATTCCAGCTCGCGTGCTCGTCTGCCCACTGCGCCTTCAATCGGCTCACCACGTTGGCCGATAGCCCTTTGGCATCCTCGCCCAGCAGCACCGACAGCGCCTCGCTCATGTCGCCTGTCGAGACTCCCTTCAGGTACAGCCAGGGCAGCGCCGCACTCACCCGCGGCGACTTCCTCACATACGGCGGCACGATCGCCGAGTTGAACTTCACGCCGGAACCGGACCGGTCGCGCACCTTGGGCACCTTCACGGCAATCGGTCCAGCGCCCGTCAGCACCTCGCGCTCCGGGAGGTAGCCATTGCGAACCACGGCGCGCTGCCCGCTCAACGTCTTGACGTTACTGAACTGCTCAAGCAGCTCTGCCAGCTCCACTTCAATCGCCTCCTGGATGACCCGCCGGGCCCCGCGCCTGATCAGCTCCTCAAGCCCAAGCCCGATTTCCGATAGACCGACTGCTTCTTTCCCTTTATCCTTGCTCATGGTGGACCTTTCTTGTGCTGGTTTCCGATCTCGACAATCAGATTCTCAGCGGAAAGCTCCACCGCCCTCTACTCCGCGCCTCAAATTCCCCGTCCGTACACCAGTTTCGACTTTAGCTCCTTTTTTCTGTTGCGCCGCCAGCCCAGGCCTGGTGCGGCAAGCGGCTGCTGTTCGCCGAGTGCTTAAATCCGATCTTAAAAAGCTTCAATTGTGTTTAGGGGGGAGCGCCCTTACATTGCCATTGAGGCAGTTTCCTCCACCTGCAGAACGCTCCCCGTATCTGTCAGGCCATTTGAAGGCGCGGCAATGCCGCGCTTCTTTTTTTGTGCTGCCGCCGGGGTTTACATCGGCGGGGACGTCCCCATATCCACATCCCTTATGCTGCGCCGGGCATATCCTTATAAAGGGCGTGCCAGCAGCCAATTGGCCGTTCCTCTACAATCTGGGCGAACGATTAAGACGACCAATAGATCAACAGGATGGATATGGTCCCGCATCTCATCACCGCGCTGAACGGTCCGCTGCTCGAACTGGAGAAGAAAATCCTGGACGCCACGCCGTCCATCGAGCGCTGGTTCAGGCTGGAATGGCAGGAACATACGCCTCCGTTCTATTGCTCGGTGGACCTGCGCAATGCCGGTTTCAAGCTGGCGCCGGTCGACACCAACCTGTTCCCGGGCGGCTTCAACAACCTGGCACCCGAAATGCTGCCGCTGGCGGTCCAGGCAGCCATGGCCGCGATCGAGAAGATCTGCCCGGATGCCAAGAACCTGCTGCTGATTCCCGAGCGTCATACCCGCAACATGTTCTACCTGCAGAATGTGGCGCGGTTGTCGCTGATCATGCGCCAGGCGGGGCTGAATGTGCGCCTTGGGTCGTTGTCCGAAGAAATCACCGAGCCGACGCCGATCGAGCTGCCCGACGGGCAGACCCTGGTGGTCGAGCCGCTGGCGCGGCTGGGCACCAAGGACCGCCGGCTCGGGCTGAAGGATTTCGATCCCTGCTCGATCCTGCTGAACAACGACCTCTCGGCGGGCATTCCGCCGATCCTCGAGAACATCAACGAACAGTACCTGCTGCCGCCGCTGCATGCGGGCTGGTCGACGCGCCGCAAGACCAGCCACTTCGCCGCCTATGACGAGGTGGCGAAGAAGTTCGCCAAGCTGATCGATATCGACCCGTGGATGGTCAACCCGTACTTCGCGCGCTGTTCGGGCGTGAACTTCCACGAGCGCATCGGCGAGGAAGAGCTGGCTGACTCGGTGGAGGCCGTGCTCAAGAAGGTGGCCAAGAAGTATCGCGAATACGGCATCAAGGAAACGCCATACGTGGTGGTCAAGGCCGATGCGGGCACCTACGGCATGGGCATCATGACCGTGCGCGACCCGTCCGAGGTCAAGGGCCTGAACCGCAAGGAACGCAACAAGATGAGCGTCGTGAAGGAAGGCCTTGAGGTCAGCGACGTCATCATCCAGGAAGGCGTGCATACCTTCGAGAAGGTCAACGAGGCGGTCGCCGAGCCGGTGGTCTACATGATCGACCGCTACGTGGTCGGCGGCTTCTACCGCGTGCACACCGGCCGTGGCAACGACGAGAACCTGAACGCCCCGGGCATGCATTTCGTGCCGCTGGCGTTCGCGCCCAATGGCATTCCGGACAGCCACGCCAAGCCGGGCGCGGCGGTACCGAACCGCTTCTACATGTACGGCGTGGTGGCGCGGCTGGCACTGCTGGCGGCCTCGCTCGAACTCGAAAAGACCGACCCGAACCCGATTCTCTGACGAGCCACCATGCGCATCCTCTTCATCACCGACCCGCTGGAGACCTTCAAGACCTACAAGGACTCCACCTACGCCATGATGACCGAGGCCGCCGCGCGCGGCCACCAGCTGTTCTGGTGCCTGCAGTCGCAGCTGTCGCTGTTCGGCGACCAGGTCGAGACGGTGGCGACGCCGCTGCAGCTCACGGGCGACAGCCATGACTGGTTTCGCGAGGGCACGCCGGCACTCACGTCCCTGAAGGACTTCGACGCCGTGCTGATGCGCAAGGATCCGCCATTCGACATGGAGTACGTCACCAGCACCTGGCTGCTGGAACTGGCCGAGTCCCAGGGCGCGCGCGTGTTCAACAAGCCGAGCGCCATCCGCGACCATTCCGAGAAGCTCGCCATCGCGCAGTTTCCGGAATTCATCACGCCAACGCTGGTGACACGCGACATCGCGCGCATCCGCGACTTCCATGCCGAGCACCGCGACATCATCGTCAAGCCGCTGGATGGCATGGGCGGCATGGGCGTGTTCCGCGTCGGCGCGGACGGCATGAACCTGGGTGCGATCGTCGAAACGCTGGGCGAGGACGGCCGCCGCACGCTGATGATCCAGCGCTATATCCCGGCGATCAAGGACGGCGACAAACGCATCCTGCTGATCGGCGGGGTGCCCGTGCCGTACTCGCTGGCGCGGGTGCCGATGGCCGGCGAAGTGCGCGGCAACCTGGCCGCGGGCGGTACCGGCCGCGCCCAGGAACTGAGCGTGCGCGACCGTGAGATAGCCGAGGCGCTGGCGCCGGGGTTATGGCAGCAGGGCCTGCTGCTGGTGGGCCTCGATGTGATCGGCGATTACCTCACGGAAGTCAATGTGACGAGCCCGACGTGTTTTCAGGAGATCACCCAGCAGACCGGCTTCCAGGTGGCGGCGATGTTTATCGACGCGCTCGAACACGCCGTGGAAGCAACGGGCGCCTGAGCGGCGGAAAGCCGCCGCGACGTATTGGGCAAGAATGGTCCGAAAGCCTGCAGAAGGCGGGAGGGAGCGCGGAAGAACCGGGGGGGGCGCCTGCTACAATCGGGCCATTCCAACGCATTCACCACCATGGCAGGCATTCTGATCATCGCGCACACCCCCCTGGCTTCGGCCTTGCGCGATTGCGCCACCCACGTCTACTGCGGCAAGCCGCAGCGGCTGGAGGCCATCGACGTCCTGCCGGACGCGGATCCCGCTGTCGTCCTTGCCGAAGCCAGGGAACGGCTCGATGCCGTCTGCGAAGAAAACGGCGCGCTGGTGCTGACCGACATCTTCGGGGCCACGCCGGCCAATATCGCGGCGCGGCTGGCAGAACCGGGCCGTGTCCGGGTCCTGGCCGGCGTCAACCTGCCGATGCTGGTGCGCGCCATCTGCTATCGCGGGGAAAAGCTCGACCAGCTGGTGGCCAAGGCGCTTGCCGGCGGATCGCAGGGCGTGCTGCAGGTCGGCACAACAACCGTACAAAACCAAACAGCCAACCATCCCGACCGATATGCTGCAGAGGGACACCACCATAATCAATAAGCTCGGGCTGCATGCCCGCGCATCGGCAAAGCTGACGCAACTGGCCGGCAGCTTTGCCAGTCAGGTCAAGATGTCCCGCAACGGGCGCCAGGTCGATGCCAAGAGCATCATGGGCGTGATGATGCTCGCGGCGGGAATCGGGTCCACCGTGACCCTCGAGACCGACGGGCCGGACGAGCAGGAGGCGATGGACGCGCTGCTGGCGCTGATCGCCAACCGCTTTGGCGAGGGTGAGTGAGATCCGCCGCGCCACGACGCTTCCCTGAACGTTCCTGACGGAGCGGCACATGTCATTTGCCCTGCACGGCATCCCGGTCTCCCGCGGCGTCGCCATTGGCCGCGCCCACTTGCTGGCGCCCGCGGCGCTGGACGTTTCACACTACCTGGTTGATGAGGACCGGCTCGACGGCGAGGTCGAGCGCCTGCGTTCGGCGCGCGCCGCGGTACGCGCCGAGCTGGCCGCGCTCAAGCGCGACCTGCCGCGCGAAGCACCCGAGGAGTTGGGGGCGTTCCTGGACGTGCACACGATGATCCTCGATGACGAGGCCCTGTCGCGCGAGCCGGAAGCACTGATCCGCGGGCGCCGCTACAACGCGGAATGGGCGCTGACCACGCGGCTCGAAGAGCTGATGCGCCAGTTCGACGAGATCGAGGACGAATACCTGCGCGAGCGCAAGGCCGACATCCATCAGGTCGTGGAGCGGATCCTCAAGGTGCTGGCCGGCGCTCCGGTGCTGGCGCCCGCGCCCGTCCCGGCCCTGGCTGCCGACGGCGAGCCGGCGCCGGGCGTGATTGTGGTGGCCCACGATATCGCGCCGGCCGATATGCTGCAGTTCCGCCACACCGTCTTCCACGGCTTCGTGACCGACCTCGGCGGCCGTACGTCGCACACCGCCATCGTCGCGCGCAGCCTGGATATCCCGGCTGCGGTTGGCGTGCAGAGCGCCAGCGAGCTGATCCGGCAGGACGACTGGATCATCATCGACGGTGACGCCGGGCTGGTGATCGTCGATCCGTCGGCCATCATTCTCGAGGAATACCGCCACCGCCAGAGCGAGCGAGTGCTGGAAAAGAAGCGCCTGCAGCGCTTGCGGCACACGCCGGCGGTCACGCTGGATGGCCAGGAGATCGACCTGCTGGCCAATATCGAGATGGCCGAGGACGCCGGCTCCGCGCTGGCGGCTGGCGCCGTGGGCGTTGGCCTGTTCCGCTCGGAATTCCTGTTCATGAACCGCCGTGGCGAGCTGCCCGACGAAGACGAGCAGTTCGCCGCCTACCGCGGGGCCGTAGAGGCCATGCATGGCCTGCCGGTGACCATCCGCACCATCGACGTCGGTGCCGACAAGCCGCTGGATGGGCGCGGCGATGAATTCGAGACTGCGCTGAATCCGGCGCTCGGGCTGCGTGCGATTCGCTGGTCGCTGTCCGAACCGGCCATGTTCCTGACGCAGCTGCGCGCCCTGCTGCGCGCCTCGGCCTTCGGGCCGGTGCGGCTGTTGGTACCGATGCTGTCGCATGCGCGCGAGATCGACCAGACCCTGGAACTGCTCGCGCAGGCCAAGCGCCAGCTCGACGAGCGCGGTGTGCCCTACGATCCCGGCCTGAAGGTCGGTGCCATGATCGAGATCCCGGCTGCGGTGCTGCTGTTGCCGATGTTCCTGAAGCGCATGGATTTCCTGTCGATCGGCACCAACGACCTGACGCAGTACACGCTGGCCATCGACCGGGCCGACAATGCCGTGGCGCACCTGTTCGATCCGATGCACCCGGCCGTGCTGCAGCTGATTGCCCGGACCATCCGCGAAGCCAACCGGGCCGGCGTGCCGGTGGCGGTCTGCGGCGAGATGGCCGGCGACCCGGGCGCGACGCGCCTGCTTCTGGGCATGGGCCTGCGCGAATTCTCGATGCATCCGGCGCAGCTGCTACGGGTCAAGCAGGAAGTCCTGCACGCCGATTGCACCCGTCTAGAGCCACTCGTCGACCAGGTACTCAGCGCCTACGATCCCGACGAGCAGGAAGCCGCGCTGCGGCAACTCGCTAAGCCCTAAAAGTTGAAGGGTTTTTCAGCAAATCCGACACGCAATCGTCACTTTCAGACGAGAAATGTGCGTCAAAATCTGCTTGCAGCGAAGCGAGAGGTGACGCAAATCCCACCTTTGCACATGTGGCTTAATGGGAATTGTTATCATTTTCGATCTTTGGTATTCTGACGTTCATTCGAGCGGCATGCCGGTGCCGCCAGCTCCAAGGAGGGAGTTGTGTACGTCTGCATCTGCAACCAGATCACCGATCGTGAAATCCATGGCGCCGTTCAGCTTGGCGTCGAGACCCTCGACGAACTGGCCGAGACGCTTGGCGTCGGGACCTGTTGCGGCCGGTGCCGCGAGTGCGCCCACCAGGTGTTGCAGGAAGGCGTGGCAGCCGCGCGCAATGTGGCCGCGGCCACGATCGCGGGCATCCAGGTTGTGGAGATTTCTACCTGTTCCGTGTCCACCGCATGTACCATAATGGACACTCGGGACCCGGCAGTCGCGAACGACCAGCGTCAGGCGCTGGTGGCTTGAACGCGCCCATGAACTGAAACGCGGTTCACGGCGCGTGTTCGCGCATTCGCATCTTGATTCGACTGCAAACGGCGCCTCTGGCGCCGTTCGTGTTTTTGCGCGGGCCCGATGCCACAGGAGCCACCATGAAAGGTGACAAGAAGGTCATCCAGCATCTGAATGCCCAGCTCAAGAACGAGCTGACCGCGATCAACCAGTATTTCCTGCACGCACGCATGTATCGCCACTGGGGCCTGAAGAAGCTCGGCGACGTGGAGTACAAGGAATCGATCGGCGAAATGAAGCACGCCGACCGGCTGATCGACCGCATCCTGATGCTCGACGGCCTGCCCAACCTGCAGGACCTGCACAAGCTGCTGCTCGGCGAAGATACGCCGGAAATGCTCAAGTGCGACCTGAAGCTGGAGCAGGGCGCGCACGCCACCGTCAAGGAAGGCATTGCCTACTGCGAATCCGTCGGCGACTACGTCAGCCGCGAGATCCTCGTCGATATCCTCACCGATACCGAGGAGCACATCGAATACCTGGAGACGCAGCTGGACCTGATCGACAAGGTCGGCCTGCAGAATTACCTGCAGTCGCAGATGGAGCCGGGCGAGCAGTAAGCCGCCGCTTCCTGCCGGGCTGCCTCTTGTGGGTGGCCGGCACCCCGCGTGGCGCATCCGGGCGCCGCCGATTCGCTTGCCCGCCTGCAGTAACCCTTCTCATTCCAATTCCTTTCTCCATCCAGATCGCCGTACAGGAGCCATGACCATGGCCGAATCCATCCGTCTGACGCAATACAGCCACGGGGCTGGCTGCGGCTGCAAGATTTCCCCCAAGGTGCTCGACGTGATCCTCGCCGGCAGCGGCGCGCAGAACCTCGACCCGCGCCTGTGGGTCGGCAATGCCTCGCGCGACGACGCCGCCGTCTATGCCATCGACGGCGACGACAGCGGGCGCGGCGTGGTGTCCACCACGGATTTCTTCATGCCGATCGTCGACGACCCGTTCGACTTCGGCCGTATCGCCGCCACCAATGCCATCAGCGATATCTACGCCATGGGTGGCGACCCGCTGATGGCCATTGCGATCCTGGGCTGGCCGGTCAACGTGCTGCCGCCCGAGGTCGCGCGCGAAGTCGTTGCGGGCGGCCGCAAGGCGTGCGATGACGCGGGCATTCCGCTGGCGGGCGGACATTCGATCGATGCGCCCGAGCCGATCTTCGGGCTGGCGGTGACCGGCATGGTCGATCGCGTACACATGAAGCGCAACGACACCGCCACGGCGGGCTGCCGTCTCTACCTGACCAAGCCCATCGGCATCGGCGTGCTGACCACCGCGGAGAAGAAGGGATTGCTGCGGCCCGAGCACGCCCACGTGGCGCGCGACTGGATGTGCGTCCTGAACCGGCCGGGCAGCACCTTCGGGCGGTTGCCCGGCGTGCGCGCGATGACGGACGTGACCGGCTTCGGCCTGCTTGGCCATCTGGTCGAAATGGCCGACGGCAGCGGCCTGAGCGCCCGGCTCGACTTTGCGGCGGTGCCGGTGTTGCCGGAGATCCTGCGCTATATCGACGCCGGCTGCGTGCCAGGAGGCACCCAGCGCAATTTCGAAAGCTACGGGCACCGCATCGGCGCGCTGAGCGCCGGGCAGCGTGCGCTGCTGTGCGATCCGCAGACCAGCGGGGGCCTGCTGGTGGCCGTGGAGCCGTCGGGCGAAGCGGCGTTCCTTGAGGCTTGCAGCCGGCTGGGCCTGGCACTCGCCCCGATCGGCGAACTCGTCGCGCGCGGGGAGTTCGCGGTTGAGGTTGCCTGATGCGTGAAGACACCGACGACTTCCGGCGGCTGTTCCTGAGCGGCGCACCGATGATGGATGTGCGCGCGCCGCAGGAATTCGCGCGCGGTGCCTTCCCCGGCACCGTCAGCCTGCCGCTGATGGATGACGAGGAGCGGCACCAGGTCGGCCTGTGCTATGCACAGGCGGGGCAGCAGGCGGCGATCGAGCTGGGTCACCGGTTGGTGTCGGGCGAGGTCAAGGCCGCGCGGATCGCGCAATGGGCCGCATTTGCCCGCGCGCATCCGGACGGCTACCTGTACTGCTTCCGCGGCGGGCTGCGCTCCCAGATCGTGCAGCAGTGGCTGCGCGACGAGGCGGGTATCGCGTATCCGCGCGTGACTGGCGGCTACAAGGCCATGCGCAGCTTCCTGATCGACGTGACGGAGGATGCCGCGGCCACGCGCGAGGTCTGCGTGCTGGGCGGCCTGACCGGCACCGGCAAGACCGACGTGATTGTCGCGGTGCCGGCGGCCGTGGACCTGGAAGGGCTGGCCCGCCACCGGGGCTCCGCGTTCGGGCGCCGGGCGCAGGCGCAACCGCAGCAGGTCGATTTCGAGAATGCGCTGGCCATTGACCTGCTGCGGCGGGCCGACGCCGGCTACCGCGCACTGGTGGTCGAGGACGAGGGCCGCTTCATCGGGGCGCGCGACCTGCCCAAGATGCTGTGGCAGCGCATGCAGGCGAGCCCGCTGGTGTGGCTGGAGGCGTCATTCGAGGAGCGCGTCGAACGCGTCTTGCGCGACTATGTGCTGGGCCTGGCTGCCGAGCACATCGACCAGCTTGGTCCGGTCGCCGGGTTTGACGCGTATGCGGCGCGCTTGCGCGACGCCATGGCGGCAATCTCGCCGCGCCTGGGCGGCGAGCGCTACGCGCGGCTGTCTACGCTGCTCGAACAGGCCCTGGCGCGCCAGTCGGAACAAGGCGAAACCGGCCTGCATCGCGGCTGGATCGAAGTGCTGCTGCGCGACTACTACGACCCGATGTACGCCTACCAGCAGCAGAGCCGCGTGTCGCGCATCGTGTTCCGGGGCGACCGTGCGGCGGTGACCGAGTGGCTGCGCGAGCGCTCCGCGCGTTGATGTCGCCCGCCCGGATGTCGCGCTAGTGTCCCGAGCAGACCGGGCAGTCCGGCGTGCGCGCAAGCTGCATCGTGGTCCACTCCATCGTCATCGCATTGACCATCAGCAGCCGGCCGGCCAGGCTCTGGCCCACGCCGCTGAGCAGCTTGAGCGCTTCGGCCGCCTGCACGGTGCCGACCATGCCGACCAGCGGCGCGAACACGCCCATGGTGGCGCAGGCCACTTCGGGGGCCGGCTCGGACGGCGGAAACAGGCACGCGTAGCACGGTGCGTCGTCCTGGCGCCGGTCGAAGACGCTGATCTGGCCATCGAAGCGCAGTGCCGCGCCGGATACCAGCGGCACGCGGTGCCGTACGCAGGCACGATTGACGGCCTGGCGCGTGGCGAAGTTGTCGCAGCAGTCGAGCACCACGTCGACCTGCGCCACGAGCTGGTCCAGCTCCGCATCGCCGACGCGGGCGGCGATGACTTCCACCTGCACGCCCGGGTTGATGCGCAGCATGCCTTCGCGTGCCGATTCCACCTTCAGGCGGCCGACGTTTTCCGTGGTGTGGATGATCTGGCGCTGCAGATTGGTCAGGTCCACCTGGTCGTTGTCGACAACACTGATCCGCCCGACGCCGGCCGAGGCCAGGTATGGCAGGGCCGCGGCGCCCAGGCCGCCGGCGCCGATCACCAGCGCGTGGGCGCCCAGCAGGCGTTCCTGGCCTTCAATGCCGAGTTCATCGAGCAGGATATGGCGCGAGTAGCGCAGCAGTTGATCGTCGTTCATGGCGTCAGGGCTCAGGACAGGGCGTGCAATGTAAAAAGCGGCCCCGCAGGGCCGCTTCTGGTCAGGGTGCCGCTCAGGGCGCCTTGCCCGTCGGCGTGCCCAGTGGCTCGCCGATCGGCGCGCTGGCCGGCGGCTGCTTGCCGGGGGCCGGTGCGGCGGGCTTGGCGGCCGGGGCGCTGGGGCTCTTCTTCGCCGGCGCGGCTTTGGCCGGCTTGTCGGCGGGCGGGTTGGTTTCGAGCTTCGACTTGGAACGCTTGACCGGCTGGCCGTCGAGCTGGGCGATGGCCTGCTGCAGCATGAAGTCGTCGGCCGAGCCGAATTCGATCGGCTTCTTGCGGCGTTCCTTCTCGCGCTCTTCCGGCGTCTTCTTCGCGTTTTCCTCTTCCAGGCGGCGCAGCTCTTCCACGCGGCGCTGTTCGCGCTCGTTCATTTCCGGCTCTTCCGATTCCTGCTTGTTGTGCAGGTGGCGCTCGGTGTCGATCTCGCGGGTGATCAGCGCGTCGTCCGGATCGCCTTCCGGGTTCTGGTCGACCGGGATGTCCGGGCGGATGCCCTTGGCCTGGATCGACTTGCCCGTCGGCGTGTAGTAGTACGCGATGGTCAGCTTGATGCCGGTGTCATTGGTCAGCGGCCGCACCGTCTGCACCGAACCCTTGCCGAACGTGGTCTTGCCCATGATCAGCGCGCGGTGGTGATCCTGCAGCGCGCCGGCCACGATCTCGGACGCCGACGCCGAGTAGGCGTTGGTCAGCACGATCATCGGGATCTTCTTGTACAGCGCCGGCAGGTCCTTGAGCGGATCGTCCTCGATCGACGACAGGCGGTAGTTGTTGAACGTCGCCTTGTACACGCGCTTGGCGTCGGGCACCTGGCCGTTGGTGGAGACCACGGTCGAGTCTTCCGGCAGGAACGCCGCCGCGACGCCGACCGCGCCTTGCAGCACGCCGCCGCCGTTGTTGCGCAGGTCCAGGACGATGCCCTTCAGGCCCGGGTACTTCTGGGACATTTCGTTCAGCCTGCGGCCCAGGTCCGACACCGTGCGTTCCTGGAAGCTGGTCAGGCGCACCCAGCCGATGGTGTTGTTGTCCAGCATCTTGGTCTTGACCGACTGGACGCGGATCTCGGCACGGGTGATGGAAATCGGGAAGGTCCGCTCCTCGCTCTTGCGATAGATGGTCAGCGTGACCTTGGTGCCCGGCTCGCCGCGCATGCGCTTGACTGCCTGTTCCAGCGGCAGGCCGCGTACGGGCTTGTCGTCGATACGGGTGATCAGGTCGCCGGGCTGGATGCCGGCGCGGAACGCTGGCGTGTCCTCGATCGGGTTGATGACCTTGACCAGGCCTTCTTCCTGGGAGATCTCGATACCCAGGCCGGCAAAGCGGCCGCGCGTGCCTTCCTGCAGTTCCTTGAAGTCCTTTTCGTCCAGGTAGGCCGAGTGCGGGTCGAGGCTGGCGACCATGCCCTTGATGGCTTCGGTCAGCAGCTTCTTGTCATCGACCGGTTCCACATACTCGCGCTTGATCTGCCCGAAGATGTCGGCCATCAGCCGCAACTGGTCCAGCGGCAACGGGCCGGAAGAATTTTGCGCGGTTGCCGAAATCTGCAGCGTGGCCAGCACGCCGGCGACAAGTCCGACCGAAACGAGGCTGATGTTCTTGAGCGTCTTACGCATGAGGGCTGCCTGAACGTGTACGTAGAGGGATTATGCCGGCTGCAGCCGCCACGCGCTGGTCGCGGGGCGAGTTGTCCGACAGTATAAGTGGGGGTGGAGAAAAAGGCCTGTCACGTACCGGCGGAGGGTGGGCGGCCGCACCTTGGCAGGTGGCTGCCGCCCGGACGGCCTTCAGCGGGCCTTGCCCTGGCTGGCCACGGCTGCCAGCGAGGCGGCGATGGCTTCCTGGTCGCCCAGGTAATAGTGGCGCAGGGGGCGCAGGTTGGCGTCCAGCTCATAGACGAGCGGGGTGCCGTTGGGGATATTGAGGCCGACGATATCGTCATCCGAGATCTGATCCAGGTATTTCACGAGGGCGCGGATGCTGTTGCCGTGGGCGGCAATGACCACTCGCTTGCCCGATTGGATGTCGGGAGCAATGGATTCGTTCCACAGCGGCAGCACGCGGGCCACCGTGTCCTTCAGGCACTCGGTAAGCGGGATCTGTTCGCGCGGCACGCTGGCGTAGCGCGGATCGTCGTAAGAGGCACGCGGATCGGTCGGTTCCAGCGCGGGCGGCGGGGTGTCGTAGCTGCGGCGCCACACCAGCACCTGCTCGTCGCCGAACTTGGCGGCGGTTTCCGATTTGTTCAGGCCGGCCAGCGCGCCGTAGTGGCGTTCGTTCAGGCGCCACTCGTTGCGCACCGGGATCCACATCTGGTCCATTTCGTCCTGCACGTGCCACAGCGTGCGGATCGCGCGCTTGAGCACCGAGGTGTAGGCCACGTCGAAGGCGAAGCCGGCTTCCCTCAGCAGCTTGCCGGCCAGGCGGGCCTGCGCTGCGCCCGTGTCGGTCAGGTCGACGTCGACCCAGCCGGTGAAGCGGTTTTCGAGGTTCCACGTCGATTCGCCGTGGCGGATGAGGACTAGCTTGTACATGCTGCTGCTTCCAGAGAGTAGGTAACCTGCGTGCGCCGGTGCCGCCGCTTCGGTCCCGCCATGTGCCAGCAAGGCGACAATGACGCGGCAATGAGGCGACAATGGCCGCTGTGGCCTGGGCGGCTGAGGCCCGGACACCAAACCGCGTATTTTATAATGCCGCCGACCCAACCCAACGGAATGCCAACGTGAATTTCTTCGCCGACTATAACAACCTTGCCCTGATCGCCCTTGCGGTGGTCTCCGGCGGACTTCTCGCGTGGCCCACGATCGCCCGCGGCACCGGCGGAAAAGCCGTCAATACGGTGGCCGCCACCCAGCTGATCAACAAGCGCGGCGCCGTGGTGGTCGACATCCGTGATGCCGCCGAGTACGCCAAGGGTCACCTGCCGCAGGCCAAGAGCGCGCCGCTGGCCGACCTGGCCTCGCGCGCGGCCGGCCTTGCAAAGGACAAGGCTGTCCCCATCATCGTGGTATCGCAGACCGGCCAGGGCTTGGGCAAGGCTCAGGCAGCCCTCAAGGAAGCCGGGTACAGTGAGACCTACGCCCTGGAGGGCGGCCTCGCTGCCTGGCAGCAGGCCGGGCTTCCGGTCGTCAAGTAAGCCGCGCCAGCCTGGCCGGCCTTTCCGTCACATCGCGCCGGATCCCGCTTGCCGCGGGGCCGGCCGCAATCGAGTATCGAAGGAGATTCAGCATGGCCCGCGTCGTCATGTACAGCACGGTGGTGTGCCCTTATTGCGTGATGGCCGAGCGCTTGCTCAAGGCCAAGGGCGTGGGGGCGATCGAGAAGATCCTGATCGACCGCGAACCCGGCAAACGCGAGGAAATGATGTCGCGCACCGGCCGCCGCACCGTGCCCCAGATCTATATCGACGACACCCATGTTGGCGGTTTCGACGACCTCTCCGCGCTCGATCGCCAGGGCGGCCTGACGCCGCTCCTGGCCGCCTGAGCCGGCTGGCCCGAAGGCCGCCGCCCGGGTGATATTGGCACCCGGGTCATGTACCATATGCGTTTTCGTGCGACACGCACTCTCGTGTCCGGGTAGCTCCAACGTAAGGAGCATCGACCTTGTTGGGACAAGGGGAAGGCCTCGGCCTGAACCGTCCAATCCCAACCAATTACTTGCTTAGACGAGCCTGGCCGGTAAAGCCATGGGGAGTCCGATGTGTTGTGAGAAGGCCGGCGTATTGGCTGACTTGCAGCTTGCTTTCGCTGGATGAATGTCCAGCCATTGCCCAAGGGCGGGGACGCTCGCCTTTGGGCGAGTTTCTCTGTAAACGCCCCCTCTTCGGAGTGGGCGGGTGGATGTGCAGCGGTAGATTTGTTGTGCAGAAGCTATATGGCATTCAAACCGGTCCGGATGGGCCGGCGCTACGCGCTGGGGCGGGGGTTTGGACTCGCAAGGGTTCGCCACCGTCAAGCGCCCGCTTGCATAGGGGCACATGAGTAAGTAAATGAGACCCGGAGCGTAAGCTCTGCGCGTTATGGTTCGATCGAACACGTCTGTGAAGGCGCTTCGACAGAGAACCTGCTATGCGACTAGCAGTAGCCTAGGGAGACATGCGTCACTGGTAACGGTGGGGTGTGAAGCTCTCCTGACAACGTAGCCCCCGCAAGGGTGCTCAAGGACCGTGAGGTCCGTGGGCAGCAGACCGAAGTAGCATCGGTCGAGGAGCTAGGCTGGCTGGCATGGGCAACATATGTGAACTGCTGATAAACGTCGTGAATATGACGGTGCTTAAGCTACTAAGTGGCACTAACCAAAATGGTATGTGGTCGGTTATCCCGCTGGAAACTCGGGATACGTCGTCAATTGACCGCCGGCGAAGAGGCAGGCCCTAACCCAGTCGTGTAATGCGCAGGGAACGTGGTAAGCCCGTATGGCCGCCAGGGTGCAGTTCGGCTCAGGCAGGCGGACCGTAAGGAACGCTGTTGGCTGTGCGGGTATGGGAGGTTGGAGAAAGCGAATGCCGGGCTGTAATGGTTCGGATAGGGGTTGAAACATCATCCCACGCGAAAGCGGGCAGACTTCCAACTGGTCTTCTCGTCGCAAGACGGCTGACTGAACTCGCTTGTTTAATTTTTCTTCCCTTGTGGGACAACACGTCCCGCAAGGGGCATGTTGTCTCTCGATGTTGGGGAAGATCCTCAGGATAGGAGGGCAGCATGGAAGCATTGATCCGCAAGGGTGAATCTGCGCCTTCCGGCGTGCCGGAAAGATGGGGCGACATTAACTGGCGCCGCGTCGATCGGAACGTTCGAGTAATGCAGATTCGAATTGCGAAGGCAACACAGGAAGGGGATTGGCGCAGGGTGAAAGCCTTGCAGAGGTCCCTGACCCGCTCGTGGTCCGCCAAGGCATCGGCGGTGCGGCGAGTGGCGATGAACCAAGGTGCGCGGACGGCGGGAGTCGACCGCGTGAAGTGGGAAACGCCTGAAGCTCGGTGGGAAGCCATCGGGCGGTTGAGGCGCCGGGGGTACAGGCCACTGCCATTACGGAGGGTCTACATCCCCAAGGCGAATGGGAAGAAGCGCCCACTGGGCATTCCGACCCTGCACGACCGAGCCATGCAGGCGCTGTATCTGCTGGCGCTGGAACCGGTGTCCGAAGGGACGAGCGATCCAAACTCTTACGGGTTCCGGATCAATCGCTCAACTCATGACGCCATGTCACAGCTATTCGTCTCCCTGTCCCGACGTATTTCGGCGTCTTGGGTATTGGAGGCGGATATCAAAGGGTGCTTTGACCATATCAGTCACGACTGGCTGGAGCGCAATGTCCCAATGGACAAAGTAATCCTTCGGAAGTGGTTGAAAGCTGGCGTGGTATTCCAGGGCCAGTTTCAGGCAACCGACGCCGGAACACCACAGGGGGGCATCATTTCCCCGACTCTGGCAAATGTGGCGCTGAACGGATTAGAGACGCAACTGACGGAGTTTCTCAAAGCGAAGTTGGGTGTCAATCGAACCCGGAAGTTGAAGGTCAATGTGGTGCGCTATGCGGACGACTTCGTGATCACCGGAAACACACCGGAGGTGTTAGAAAACGAAGTGAAACCGTGGGTGGAGCAGTTCCTCGCCATAAGGGGGCTGACGCTATCGACGGAAAAGACGCGGATCGTGAACATGGCCCAAGGCTTCGACTTTCTAGGGTGGAATTTCCGGAAGTACTCGGGGAAGCTGCTCATCAAGCCAAGCAAGAAGAACGCGCAAGCGTTCTATCGCAAGGTCAAGGAGGTTATTGGTGCTAACAAAGGGGCCAAGCAGGAGAAGTTGATTCGACTGTTAAACCCGATGCTAAGAGGCTGGGCGCAGTATCACTGCCCGGTGGCAGCGAAGGCGGCGTTCACCCGAATGGGGAACCTGATTTTCAGGGCTCTGTGGAGGTGGGCAAAACGGCGACATCGAGGAAAGAATTCCGAATGGGTGCGACAGAAGTACTTCGCCTCAGTCGGGGATCGGAACTGGGTATTCGGAACCACAGCAGTGAATAAGGCCGACGAACGCTACTGGATGGAGTTGTACTCGATACCGGGTACGCTGATTCAGAGGCACAAGAAGGTGCGAGCGGAATACCATCCCTTCGACCCGGCGCAAGAAATGTATGGCGAACAATTGCGTCAGGAACGCATGGCTGAACGCATGTCGTACCGAAAGCAATGGGCAAAGCTGTACGTTTCTCAGCGAGGCTTGTGCGCGGTGTGTCAAGGCGCGCTTACCGATGAGACTGGATGGGATGACCATCACATCGAACCCCGCATTCTCGGGGGATCAGATGCTCTAGGAAATCGCGTATTACTGCACCCCGATTGTCATGTCCAAGTTCATCACTACGGCAAAATTGCGGTGAAACCGGTGTTTGAATAAGTTCAATCGCTTTGTAAGGGCTTGAGCCGTATGCGGGGAAACTCGCACGTACGGTTCTTAGGGGGGAGTGTTGCCAGCAATGGTATACTCCTACCCTCCCAACCGGGCGCAGGCTCGTGCCGCCACCGGCCGCCACGCCCAACGCCCATCCCGGAAGCCTTTCATGAGCGACCAGCAAAACACCCAGCAGGAAGACCAACCCTTCTTCAACATCCAGCGCGTGTACCTCAAGGACATGTCGCTCGAGCAGCCCAATTCGCCGGGCATCTTCCTGGAATCGGAGGCGCCGTCGGTCGAAGTGCAGGTCAACGTGGCCGCTTCGCAGCTGCAGGAAGGCATCTTCGAAGTGGTGGTGACGGGCACCGTGACGACCAAGGTCCAGGAAAAGGTCGCCTTCCTCGTGGAAGCGCACCAGGCGGGCATCTTCGACATCCGCAACGTGCCGGTCGAGCAGCTTGATCCGCTGCTGGGCATTGCCTGTCCGACCATCCTGTATCCGTACCTGCGCGGCAATATCGCCGACGTGATCACGCGCGCCGGCTTCCAGGCCATCCACCTGTCGGAAATCAACTTCCAGGCCCTGTACGAGCAGCGCCTGCAGGCCGCCATGGAAGAAGCCCAGGCCGCCGGCGGCGGCAACAGCGGCATCGTGATGCCCGACGGCAGCCAGGCTCGCCACTGATCCGGCAGTCCCGCACTGCCTGACGAAACGGGGCTGCGGCCCCGTTTTGCCTTTCCGGGGCACGCGCACCGGATTACCATCGATTGCGCCGATCCACCGTTCGAGCCGCCATGAAACTGACCTTCCTCGGTGCGGGTGCCTGGGGCACCGCACTCGCCAGCCATGCTGCCGCCAACCATGACGTGATCCTGTGGGGGCGCGATCCCGCCCAGCTTGCCGTGATCGGGGCAAGCGGCAGCAACGAGGCCTATCTGCCGGGCGTACGGTTGTCGGAGCGGCTGCGTGTGGACGCCGATTTCGAGAAAGCGGTCGCTCATGCCGCCGACGATCCTGAGGGCCTCGTGGTGGTGGCCACGCCGGTGTCGGGCCTGCGCGAGATGACCCGCAGGCTTGCCACGCGAGGCGAAGGCCATGTCCGCATGCTGTGGCTGTGCAAGGGCTTCGAGGCCGGCACGCACGCGCTGCCGCACCAGATGGTGCGCGAGGAGCTCGATGCCGCCGGCCGCACCAGCGGATTCGACTACGGCGTGCTGACCGGCCCGAGCTTTGCCCGCGAAGTGGCACTGGGTTTGCCTTGTGCGCTGACGGTGGCCGCCAGCGTGCCCGCGCTGGCCGACTGTGCGCAGGCGGCCTTCCACCACCACGCCATGCGCATCTACGGCAGCGACGACCTGACCGGCGTCGAGGTCGGCGGTGCCGTGAAGAACGTGCTGGCGATCGCCACCGGCGCCAGCGATGGCCTGGGCCTGGGCCTGAACGCGCGCGCCGCGCTGGTCACGCGCGGCCTGGCCGAAATGACGCGGCTCGGCCTGGCGCTGGGCGGCCGCGTGGAAACGTTCATGGGCCTGGCCGGCGTGGGCGATCTGATCCTGACCGCCACCGGCGACCTGTCGCGCAACCGCAAGGTCGGCCAGCAACTCGCGGCCGGGCAAAGCCTGGAGCAGGTCCTGGCGGGCCTCGGCCACGTCGCCGAAGGCGTGCGTTGCGCGCAGGCCGTGGCCGCGCTGGCCGCAGCCCACAAGGTCGAGATGCCGATTACGCGCGCCGTGTGCGCGGTGCTGTTCGAAGGCCTGGGCGCCGCCGATGCCGTCGCGCAGCTGCTGCAGCGCGATGCGCGCGACGAATAGCCTCATTCCTGTCCCCGAACCGGTTTTCGCATGACTTCCCGTCGCCACGCGCTGATCGCGCTTGCCTGCGCCTGCGCCGCCGGCGCTGTTTCCCCGGCCTGGGCCGACACCTGGCCGTCGCGGCCGCTGCGCATGGTAGTGCCGTTCCCGGCAGGATCATCGCCGGACCTGATCGCGCGCATCCTCACGGAAAAACTGGCGGCGACGCTGGGCCAGCCGGTGGTGGTGGAAAACCGCCCCGGCGCCGGCGGCAATATCGGCACCGGCATGGTGGCGAAGGCGGCGCCCGATGGCTACACGCTGCTGTTCACGATCAACGGGCCGCTGGTCACGGCGCCATCGTTGTCGCGCAACCTCAGCTATGACCCGTTCCGCCAGCTTGCCCCGGTCACGCTGGTGGCGACGTCGCCCAATGTGCTGGTGGTCGATGCAAGGCTGCCCGTGCATGACGTGCGCGAATTCGTGGCGCTGGCGAAATCAAGAGCCGGCGCGCTGAACTATGGCTCGGTCGGCAACGGCAGCGCCGCGCACCTGGCCATGGAGCAGCTCAAGGCCATGGCCGGTATCGACCTGCAGCACGTGCCGTATCCGGGCTTCCCGCAGGTCACCACCGCCATGGTGGGCGGGCAGATCCAGGCGGGTTTCATGGTGCCTGCGATTGCGATGCCGCTCGTCAATGCGGGCAAGCTGCGCATCCTGGCAGTCACCACTACCGGCCGCACGGCGGTGCTGCCCTCCGTGCCGACCGTCGCTGAATCGGGCTATCCCGGTTTCGAAGCGATTTCGTGGCAGGCGGTGCTGGCGCCCGCGGGCACGCCGCCCGCGATCATCGACCGGCTTTATCGCGAGCTGGTCGCTATCATCGGCAGCGCCGACGTGCGCGAGAAGATGCGCGCGCAATATTTCGTGCCGGCGGGTACGGCGCCGGCATCGCTGCGCCAGACCATGGCGAGCGAGAAGGTGCGGTGGGACAAGGTGATCCGCGCCGCGGGCGTGCAGCCCGAATAAGGGCGCGCTGACGGTCGCGCTCAGGCGCCGCCGGCAAAGCCGTTCTGGCGCCAGGCTTCGAAGACGACCACTGCCACCGTGTTCGACAGGTTCAGGCTGCGGTTGTTGGGCCGCATCGGCAGGCGGATGCGCTGCGATGCCGGAAACCATTCGCGCCGTTCCGGCGCGAGCCCGCGGGTCTCGGAGCCGAACACGAACCAGTCGCCGGCCCGGAAGCTGACCTGCCCGAACGGCGTGGAGCCATGCGTGGTGAGCGCGAACATGCGCGTCGGGTCGGGCTGTTCGCTGGCCATCAGCGCGTCCCAGTTCTCGTGCACGCGCATGCTGGCGTACTCGTGGTAGTCGAGTCCCGCGCGCCGCATGCGGGCATCTTCCAGTGGAAACCCCAGAGGCTTCACCAGGTGCAATTGCGCACCGGTGTTGGCGCACAGGCGGATCACATTGCCGGTGTTGGGCGGGATCTCCGGTTCGACCAGGACGACATGGAACATGGGGGGATTTCCTTGGCAGGGCGGGGCAGCAAGTCCCCGGCATCGAAAACGGTGCGCAGCTTACCGCGCGACTGCGGCGCTGTCATCCGCTCAGTGTCCGCTCAGTGTCCGCTCACGGCGTGCGCAGCGCGACGATCACGCTGACCCGCGCCGCGCCGTGCGCTTTCAGCGTGCGGGCCGCTTCGTCCAGCGTCGCGCCCGTGGTCATCACATCATCGACCAGGCCGATGTGCCTGCCCGCGAGCGGCTGCTGGCCGGCCACACGGAACGCGCCGCGCACGTTCATTTGCCGATGCGCCAGGTCCAGCAGGTGCTGGGTAGCGATATCGCGCGACCGCTCAAGCAGTACGGGGTCGCCGGGCACGCCCAGGCGGCGCGCGAGCGGCCGGGCGATCTCCCAGGCCTGGTTGAAGCCGCGATCGGCCAGCCGTTGCGGCGACAGCGGAATCGGCGCGAGCAGGTCCGGCAGCGGCGCGCCGCTGCGCAACCCACCCTGCATCCGGTCCGCCAGCGCGGTCGCGAGCCAGCTGGCCAGCGGCAGCACCTTGCCGTACTTGAGGGCCAGCACCAGCGAGTCTTGAGGAAAAGCGTAGTCGCCCAGCGTGACCGCCTGGTCGAAGCCGGGGCGGTGCCGGGCGCAGGCCGGACACGGCTGGCCGGGCGCGCGGCCCATTGCGCAGACCGGGCAGCGCGACACCGGGTAGAGCAGGTCGGCGACGCAGTCACCGCAGACCACTTCGTCCTGCACGACGCCGCAGAGCGCGCAGGCGCACGGCAACAGTGCACGCGCCAGCCTGCGCACGTGCCCGGCGGCTTTCGCGGCGCGCGCGTATACTTGCCGTCCGGCCGCCCGCCAAGGCGCGCGGCTGCCATGCGCGGTGTGTGTTGCCGCGGCTTTCCCGTCTTCCTGTTGCCTGGTTTTCCCGTGTCCCTGCATGCCGCCGACTCTCCTGATGCCTTCCTGCCGCCCACGCGGCTGACCCGGCTGGCCTTCGACCGGCGCAGCGCCGCGTTCGGCCAGCTCGACTTCCTGCTCGGCGAAATCGGCCGCCGCATGCAGGAACGCATGGAAGTCGTGCGCCTGTCGCCGCAGCGCGCGCTGGATCTTGGCTGCGGGCATGGGCAGGGCCTGGCGGGCCTGCGCGCGCGCTTTCCCGATGCGCAGATCGCCGGCCTCGACATCTCCGGCGCGATGCTCGCCGAGGCGGGGCAACGCGATCCGCAGCGGCGGCCCGGATGGGTCGGGCGCCTGCTCGGCAAGCGCCCGCTGTTCGATCTGGTCCAGGGCGATCTTGCCACATTGCCCTTTGCGCCCGGCAGCTTCGACCTGCTGTGGTCCAACCTGGCGCTGCACTGGCATCCCGAGCCGCACCGCGTGTTCCCCGAATGGCATCGTGTGACACAGAACGACGGCCTGGTGATGTTCTCGCTGTTCGGGCCCGATACGCTGCGCGAACTGCGCGCGGCCTTCGCCGAAGTCGATTCCGCACCCCATACGTTGCGCTTTGTCGACATGCACGACATTGGCGACATGCTGGTCCACAGCGGCTGGTCGACGCCGGTGATGGACATGGAAACGCTGACCGTGACCTACGAATCGCCCGAGACGCTGCTGCGCGAGGTGCAGGCCTTCGGTGGCTTGCGTGCGCACCCGGACGCGCGCCATGCCGGCCTGCATGGCCGGCGCTGGCACGAGGCGGTGTGCGCGGCACTGGCGCGCCGGCGCAACGCCGACGGCGTGATCCCGCTGAGCTTCGAGATCGTCTACGGCCACGCATGGAAACTGGCCCCGCGCGGTGCGCAGCAACTGGATGACCAGGGCCATGCCGTCGTGCCGCTGGACAAGATCGGCAGGGCAAGACCGCGCCGCTGAGCGCGGCTTCAAATGGTCAGGAAAGCGGTTAGGACTGTATTGACTTTCGTGTAGCGGCAGGACGTGCCGATCACCCGCAAAGCCGCGCTGGCATTGGCTTTTCGGGTGATGTCATTGATGGCGTCTAAGCATAAATCCTTACGGTGCGCAAGCACCATGGTCAATGTGCGGCCTTGTCCGTGTATGCGAAGCGCCCTATAATGCGCCAGTTTGTCGCAGTGGTCCCCTGGCACAAGAACGTCCTGGAGTTGCACTCGCATGGTGCAGTCTGGGCGCAATCGTCCCGGGTGTGCATCCAAATGCAGAGTGGTTGGCGATGCAAGACTTGGGTATCGCATTCCAGACGGCAAGTGGTGACTCCGGCGGAAATCTCGACGGACCTCCTCCCGCGCCCCACGACTGGCTGATGAAGCGGAATTGTTCGCTTTCCCCACGCCAGGTCGGCTGGTTTTACCTCTCGATCTTCACTGTCTCGCTTGCCATCGCGTTGTTTTTCGCGGTGCAAGGGTCCTGGCTCGTGCTGCCATTTGCCGGCCTGGACCTGCTCGGACTGGGGATTGCTCTGCTTGTGTATGCGCGTCATGCGACGGACTATGAGCGTGTCAGCATCAACGATGGCGTGCTGGTCGTGGAGACAGCCAGCGCGCAGCGGTTGACGCGCGAGGAATTCAACCCGCACTGGGTGCGGGTCGAACTGGGGGAATCGTCCCGCGCGCTGGTGACGCTGCGTTCGGGCGGGCGCGTTGTGCGGGTGGGGTGCTATCTGGACCTGCACAAGCGGCGCAAGTTCGCCCAGGAGCTCGCAGCGGCCCTGCGCCGCCTCTGAGAGGTGGCGGGGGCGGAGGCGGGGACAGATTTGAATCTGTAAATTGGGTAGATAACAAATGAAAATGTGGAAGAAGGCATCCGCAGTTTGTCTGGCGAGCGCATCCCTGCTTGCCAGCCAGGCGGCCCTGGCGGTCAGTGACATGCCCGGCGGTCCCGCCGTGCGTCAGCTGAACCTGACCGAGCCGGTCACCAAGATCGCCGAGCAGATTCACTGGCTGAACTGGATGATGCTGATCATCTGCACGGTGATCTTCGTCGCGGTGTTCGGCGTGATGTTCTATTCCGTGTTCACGCACCGCAAGTCCAAGGGTGCCAAGCCCGCCTCCTTCCACGAAAGCATCACGGTCGAAGTGGTCTGGACCATCGTCCCGTTCCTGATCGTGATCGCCATGGCCCTGCCGGCGACGAAGACCGTCGTGGCCATGAAGGACACCACCAATTCCGACGTCACCATCAAGGCCACCGGCTACCAGTGGAAGTGGGGCTACGACTACCTGAAGGGCGAGGGCGAAGGCATTTCCTTCGTGTCGACCCTGACCACCCCGCGCGAGCAGATCAACAACGAAGCGCCGAAGTCCAACACCTACCTGATGGAGGTGGACAACGAGCTGGTGGTGCCCGTCAACAAGAAGGTGCGCATCGTCACCACGGCCAATGACGTGATCCACGCCTGGATGATCCCGGCCTTCGGCGTCAAGCAGGATGCGATCCCCGGCTTCGTGCGCGACACCTGGTTCAAGGCCGAGAAGATCGGCGTGTACCGCGGCCAGTGCGCCGAGCTCTGCGGCAAGGAACATGCCTTCATGCCGATCGTCGTGCGCGTCGTGTCCGACGCCGACTACACCAAGTGGGTCGACGGCAAGAAGAAGGAAATGGCCGCCAAGGCCGATGATCCGAACAAGACCTGGACGCTGGACGAAATGAAGGTCCGCGGCGAGAAGGTCTACACCGCCAACTGCGCGGTCTGCCACCAGCCCAACGGCAAGGGCGGCGGCGCGTTCCCGGCGCTGGACGGTTCCAAGATCGTGAACGGCCCGAAGGCCGGCCAGATGCACATCATGCTGGAAGGCAAGAACGCCATGCCGTCGTGGAAGCAGCTGTCCGACACCGAACTGGCTGCGGCGATGACCTATGTGCGCAACAGCTGGAGCAACCACACCGGCGAAGTGATCCAGCCCAGCGACTTCGTGAATGCCCGCGCCGGCAAGTTCCCCGAGGGCGGCGGCGCTGCAGGCGGCGACGCACCGAAGGCGGACGCGAAGCCCGCCAAGGACCAGGGCAGCAAGCAGGCCAGCATCGCGGGCAACCGCACCGCGGGCTGACCGGCTGAAGACAGGACAGGATTAGAGGAGCATTTGCGATGAGTACTGCTACCCCCGACGCAATCGGTCATCCGCACGATCACGCGCACGACGACCACGCGCATGATCACCCGCATGGCTGGCGCCGCTGGTTGTTCGCCACCAACCACAAGGACATCGGCACGCTGTACCTGCTGTTCGCCTTCATCATGCTGCTGAGCGGCGGCGTGCTGGCGCTGCTGATCCGCCTGGAGCTGTTCGAGCCGGGCCTGCAGTTCTTCCGCCCCGAGCTGTTCAACCAGTTCACCACGCTGCACGGCCTGGTGATGGTGTTCGGCGCGATCATGCCGGCCTTCGTGGGCTTCGCCAACTGGATGATCCCGCTGCAGATCGGCGCATCCGACATGGCGTTCGCGCGCATGAACAACTTCAGCTTCTGGCTGATGCCGCCCGCAGCGCTGCTGCTGGCCGGCTCGTTCTTCGCCCCGGGCGGCGCCACCGCCGCCGGCTGGACGCTGTACGCGCCGCTGTCGGTGCAGATGGGTCCGGGCATGGACATGGCCATCTTCGCCATGCACATAATGGGCGCTTCATCGATCATGGGCTCGATCAACATCATCGTGACCATCCTCAACATGCGCGCCCCGGGCATGACGCTGATGAAGATGCCGATGTTCTGCTGGACGTGGCTGATCACCGCCTACCTGCTGATCGCGGTGATGCCCGTGCTGGCCGGCGCCATCACCATGGTGCTGACCGACCGGCACTTCGGCACGAGCTTCTTCTCGGCCGCCGGCGGTGGCGACCCGGTGATGTACCAGCATATCTTCTGGTTCTTCGGCCACCCCGAGGTGTACATCATGATCCTGCCGGCATTCGGGATCATCTCGCACGTGGTGCCGGCCTTCGCCCGCAAGCGCCTGTTCGGCTACAGCTCGATGGTGTACGCGACGGCTTCGATCGCCATCCTGTCGTTCATCGTCTGGGCGCACCACATGTTCACCACCGGCATGCCGGTGACGGGCCAGCTGTTCTTCATGTACGCGACCATGCTGATCGCGGTGCCGACGGCCGTGAAGATCTTCAACTGGATCGCCACCATGTGGAAGGGCTCGATGACCTTCGAGACCCCGATGCTGTTCTCGATCGGCTTCATCTTCGTGTTCACCATCGGCGGCTTCACGGGCCTGATGCCGGCGGTGGCCCCGATCGACATCCAGTTGCAGGACACCTATTTCATCGTGGCGCACTTCCACTATGTGCTGGTGGCCGGCTCGCTGTTCGCGCTGTTCGCGGGCTTCTACTACTGGGGTCCGAAGTGGAGCGGTTTCATGTACAACGAAACCCGCGGCCAGATCCACTTCTGGGGCTCGATCATCTTCTTCAACGTCACCTTCTTCCCGATGCACTTCCTGGGTCTGGCCGGCATGCCGCGTCGCTATGCCGACTACCCGACCCAGTTCGCGGACTTCAACGCGATTGCTTCGATCGGGGCACTGGGCTTCGGCCTGATGCAGGTGTACTTCTTCTTCTTCGTGGTGCTGCCGTCGTACCGTGGCGGCGAGAAGGCCGCGGACAAGCCCTGGGATGGTGCCGAGGGCCTGGAGTGGACCGTGCCGTCGCCGGCGCCGTTCCACACCTTTGAAGTGCCGCCGCAAGTCCGCTAGGCACTGAGCGCAACAAGGCACGGAGGGCGCCAGACGCCCTCCGTGCCGGCAGGTAACAAGACAATGCAGGCTCCACAAAAAAACCCATCGCAAGCAGACCAGAAGGCCGCCAACCGCCGCCTGGGGCTGATCCTGTTTTCCATCGTGGTGGTTTTCTTTCTGGGGTTCTTCGCCAAGATGGTGTTCCTTGGCTGAAGCTGCGGGGTAGCGGGATGAGCGTCGATCAGCAGGGGCAGGGCCAGGAAGCCGACAAGCGGTTCAACCGCGGCATGATGCTGCGGCTGGTGGTGATCGTCGGTGTGATGTTCGGCTTTGGCTACGCGCTGGTGCCGCTGTACAAGAAGATCTGCGACCTCACCGGGCTGAACGTGGTGACCACGCGCGAGCTGTACGGCGGCTCGCTCAAGAACACGCAGGTCGACACGAGCCGCACCATCACGGTGGAGTTCGATTCGAACGCGCGCGGTCCTTTCGCCTTTCGTCCGGTGAAGAACAGCATGGAAGTGCATCCGGGCGAGATGGTGACGATCGTCTACGAGGTGGCCAACGGGCAGTCGCGCGATATCTCGGCGCAGGCGATCCCGAGCTACGCGCCCAAGCAGGCGACCGAATACTTCAAGAAGCTCGAGTGCTTCTGCTTCAAGCAGCAGACGCTCAAGGCCAAGGAAGCGCGCGAGATGCCGGTGGTGTTCGTGATCGACCCGAAGCTGCCGAAGGATGTGAAGAACATCACGCTGTCGTACACCTTCTTTGAAGTGGGTACGCCGGTGGCGCAGGCACCGCAGGGCGAGCTGGAAAGCCCGCCGGCGGCGCGCAGCGGCGGCTGAGGCAGGAGGAAATGCCGTGGACGAGCTGAAGGACGCGGTCAAGCGCAAGATGTCGTTCGCGCAGACCATGCGTGCGGTGTTGTGGTCGTTCATCGGCCTGCGCAAGGGCGCTGAGCACGAGAGCGACATGGCCAGGCTGAACCCGGTGCATGTGGTCATTGCCGGGGTGATCGCGGCGGCGGTATTCATCGCGATCCTGATTGTGATCGTACGGGTCGTGGTCAGTTCGGCCGCGGCCTAGCAGGGCAGGTAGGGTAGACAGAAAAGCAGTGCCGCCGGCGGCCTGGGAGGCAAGGCCGCCGGATGTGCCGATAACGATTGAACCAAGACTCTGAGCTGGAGATAAAAGAATGAGTGCGAATCGCGCAAACGCTCCGTACTACTTCGTACCGGGACCGTCGCGCCACCCGATCACGGCAAGCTTCGGCCTGCTGATGACCGGCGCCGGCGCTGCCGGCTGGGTGAACGGACAGCACTGGGCGCCGTACCTGTGCGGCTTCGGCCTGCTGTGGTTCCTGTTCGTGCTCAAGAGCTGGTTCAGCGACGCCATCGGTGAATCCGAAGGGGGCATGTACGGCAAGAACATCGACCTGTCTTTCCGCTGGTCGATGGGCTGGTTCATCTTCTCCGAAGTGATGTTCTTCGCCGCGTTCTTCGGCGCGCTGTTCTACGCCCGCACCATCGCCATGCCGTGGCTGGGCGACCTGGACAACAAGATCCTGTGGCCCGACTTCGCCGCCGTATGGCCCAACACCGGCCCGGCCGGCGTGGTCGAGACCTTCCAGACCATGGGTCCGTGGCCGATCCCGACCATCAACACGGCACTGCTGCTGATGTCGGGCGTGACGCTGACCTGGGCGCACCATGCGCTGCTGGCCGGCAAGCGCAGCCAGTTGATCCAGGGCCTGGTGCTGACCATCCTGCTGGGCGCGATCTTCATGTGCTTCCAGGCGTACGAGTACATGCACGCCTACTCGGAACTGAACCTGAAGCTCACCTCGGGCGTCTACGGTTCCACGTTCTTCCTGCTGACCGGCTTCCACGGCTTCCACGTGACCATGGGCGCGATCATGCTGACCGTGGTGCTGATCCGCGTGCTCAAGGGCCATTTCACGCCCGAGCATCACTTCGCGTTCGAAGGTGCCGCCTGGTACTGGCACTTCGTTGACGTGGTATGGCTCTTCCTCTACATCGTGGTGTACTGGCTGTAAGCAGCAATTTGTCGTACCCGCGGAAGGCCTGAAGCGCCTTCCGCAGCGGGACCACAAAACAGAAGCGCCGCAGGAGGGGAACCAGCCTGCGGCGCTTGTTTTTTGCGGTTTCGAGTCTCGGAAAGAGGCCGGCTATGGATTCATGCGGATGCCGGTGCTGTGGATCCAGCCCATCCAGTTCGAGAACAGGATGAACAGGAACAGCGCCACCGAGAAGCCCACGCGGAGCATCAGCGAGCGCATCATGTTCGGCGTCCTGCCGCGGTCGCGCATCATGAAGAAGAGGGCCGAGGCCAGACTGCCGATGATCAGGAGAAAGGCGACGATGATGACAAAGCGCATGGCGGGGCAGGCTGGCCGCGATACGTGCCGCGGGCTCGTGGGCAGAAAGTGCCATTATCGCACCGCCCGCCTCGCGCCGTATGCGCCGGGAGGCAGCCGATGAAGCTCTGGCGCGCCCTGAGTCCGGTGCCGACCGCCGCGGCCGCGGTGGTGATCGCGGTGACCTGCGTGCTCGGCAACTGGCAGCTCAACCGCGCGCACGAGAAGCTCGCGCGCGCCGAACGGTTGCACGCGCTGGCCGCGCAGCCGCCGGTGACCCTGACTGCGGTGCCCGCGCCCGGCGACGTGGCGGACCGCACGGTGCGCGTCACGGGGCGTTTTGACGCGGACCGGACCGTCTTGTTGGATAATCGCCCCCACGGCAACGGTACGGACAGCCGCGCCGGCTTCCTGGTACTGACGCCCCTGCAGATCCGGAGTGACGGCGCCGCCGCCCGCAGCGTGCTGGTGCTGCGTGGCTGGCTGCCGCGCGATGTCCAGGACCGCACGCGCATTGCGCCATTCCCGACGCCAGCCGGCGAAGTGACCATCGAAGGCACGGCACTTGCCGCAGTGCCCAGGGTCTATAGCCTGGGCCAGCCCGCGAGCGCCGAAGCCGGCCACCGGATCCGGCAGAACGTGGACCTGGCTGCCTACGGGGCCGAGACCGGCGTGGCGTTGCAGCCGATCGTGATCGAGCAGCGCACCGATACCGGCGACGGCCTCGCGCGCGACTGGGCCCCGGCCGACCTGGGGGCCGACCGGCACTACGGCTACGCCTTCCAGTGGTTCGGCCTGGCCGCGCTGACGCTGGTGCTGATGGTAGCGCTGGGCTGGCGCCGCGCGCGCCGGCTTGCCGGGGCAGGACCCACTTGACGGCCATCTGGCCACGAACAACAGGCGCGCGCCATCGGGCGGGCGCCACGACCAACGAACGACAGACGTACGCATGCCACACCAAGACTCCGCCCCGGCCCCGGCCGGCACGGCATCCGCGCCGGACTCGCGCATCGACGCCCGCACTCGCCGCGGCCGCCTCCAGATGCTGCTGCTGTTGCTGGTGTGCGCATCGCCGGTGATCGCGTCCTACCTGACCTTCTACGTCTTCAAACCGGCCGGCGGCGCCACCAACTACGGCGCGCTGATCGATCCGCAGCGTCCGATGCCGGCCGTGCGCGTCGCCAACGAGCGTGCCGAAGCCGTGCCGCTCGAAAGCTTCCGCGGCAAGTGGCTGCTCGTGACGGCCGATCCGTCGGCCTGCGACGAGGCCTGCGCAAAGAAGCTCTTCACCATCCGCCAGATCCGCGCGGGCCAGGGCCAGGACCGCGAGCGGATCGTGCCGGTCTGGCTGATCACGGACCAGGGCGCCGTCGACGAACGCCTGTCCGCGGCCTACAACGAGCCGTACGCAGGCGTGCGCTTCCTGCGCATTCCGCCTGACGTGGCACGTCAATGGCTGCCTGCGGCCGAAGGCGGCCGCATCGAGGACACCATCTTCCTGGTCGATCCGCTCGGCAACCTGATGATGCGCTTCCCGAAAGATCCCGATCCCAAGAAGATGAGCGGCGACCTCAAGAAGCTGCTGCGGGTCTCGCGCATCGGCTGAGGGGCGACAGGCATGCTGCTTCAACTCGCCATCATCGGCGTCCTGATCGCGCTGTTTCCGATCTCGTATGTCCTGGTCCGCGGCGACCGCAACAAGTACCGCAAGCTGGTCTGGATCACCGCGTTCCTGACGCTCGACCTGATCATGTTCGGCAGCTTCACGCGACTGACCGATTCCGGCCTCGGCTGCCCGGACTGGCCGGGCTGCTACGGCCATTCCAACCCGCATGCGGCGATGGAGCCGATCCACGCCGCCGAGACCGCGCTGCCGAGCGGCCCCGTGACGCTGGCCAAGGCGTGGATCGAGATGATCCACCGCTATTTCGCCATGGCGGTGGGTGTGCTGATCATCACGCTGATGGTGCTGGCGTGGGTCAAGCGCCGCGAACTGAAGCAGTCGCCGTGGTTTGCCACCGGCGTGCTGCTGCTGGTGTGCGTGCAGGGCGCGTTCGGCGCCTTCACGGTGACGATGAAGCTCCAGCCTGTCATCGTCGTGACGCACCTGCTGCTCGGCATGAGCCTGCTGGCGGCGCTGATCTGGCTCGGCTCGCGCAATGATCAGCCGCATCCCGTGGCGCCGCAGGCCGGGGCGTTGCGCTGGCCCGCGCGCGCGGCCCTGTTGCTGCTGGTGATCCAGATCTTCCTGGGCGGATGGGTCAGCACCAACTACGCGGTGATGGCCTGCACCGATTTCCCGCTGTGCAACGGCCAGCTGGTGCCCGAGATGGACTTCGCGCACGGCTTCACGCTATGGCGCCAGCTCGGCATGACGGCCGCAGGCGACTACATTCCGCATGCGGCGCTGGTGGCGATCCACTGGGTGCATCGCTGCTTCGCGGTGGTCGTGCTGGGCTACCTGGCATGGTTCGGCCTGCGCGCGCGCAGGCTCGAAGGGCTGGGCGGCACGTCACGCTGGCTGCTGGCCGCGCTGGCGCTGCAACTTGCCACGGGGCTCTCGAACATCGTGCTGGACTGGCCGCTGGTGGCCGCCGTGCTCCACAACGGCGGGGCGGCGGTGCTCCTGCTGCTGCTGGTGCGACTCAACTACAATATAGGGCTCGCGACCCGACCCGCCGGCGCCGCTTCCAGCGTGCCGGCCGCCGCTCGCGCCACATGAAAGACAAACTCCCTCCCGTGGTTACTGCAACACAACCCCATCCCGTGGGCCGGGTGCGCCACCTGGTTCGCCAATATGCCGCCCTGACCAAGCCGCGCGTCACGCAGCTCGCGGTGTTCTGCGCCATCATCGGCATGTTCCTGGCCACGCCGGGCATGGTGCCGTGGCGCGTGCTGATCGGCGGCGCCGCAGGCATCTGGCTGCTGGCCGGGGCCGCGTTCGCGATCAATTGCCTGGTCGAGCAGAAGATCGACGCACTGATGCGCCGCACGGCCTGGCGCCCGTCGGCCACGGGCGAGATCACCACCACCCAGACGCTGATCTTCTCGGCCGTCCTCGGCGGCGCCGGCATGTGGCTGTTGCATGTGTTCGCCAACGACCTGACGATGTGGCTGACCTTCGCCACCTTCCTGGGCTATGCGGTCGTCTACACCATCCTGCTCAAGCCGGCCACGCCGCAGAACATCGTCATCGGCGGCCTGTCGGGCGCCATGCCGCCTGCGCTCGGCTGGGCGGCCGTGGCCAATGACGTGCCGGCCGAGGCCTGGTTCCTGGTGCTGATCATCTTCACCTGGACCCCGCCGCATTTCTGGGCGCTGGCCTTGTATCGCCGCGCCGACTACGCCAAGTCCGGGCTGCCGATGCTGCCGATCACGCATGGCGAAAAGTACACGCTGCTCAATATCCTGCTGTACACGCTGGTCATGATCGCCGCGACGCTGCTGCCGTTCGTCTACGGCATGAGCGGCTACATCTACCTGGCCAGCGCGCTGGTGTTGGGCGCATGGTTCCTGAAGTACTCGTGGACGCTGTACCGCGACTACTCCGACGAGCTGGCGCAGCGCACATTCCGCTTCTCGATCCTGTACCTGTCGATCCTGTTCGCGGTCCTGCTGGTCGATCACTACTTCAAGTTCGTGCCGCAGGCCTGAGTGGCCTGCCTGTCTGTGGCCCGCCTGTAAGTGGCCTGCGACATCTTGTCGCGGCCGCGGCGGCGCCGGGCACGGATGGGCGATACTGTGTGCTGCCCTCGCCATCGCGGTGCCGCTGCCTTTCCGGCGCCCCCGACTTCCAATCTCGCATGACCAAGCCAAGCCAATCCCCCGGGCTCCTCGCCTCGTTCCGCCGCCTTGCCGCGCTGGCCTTCCTGGCGCTGGCGCTTGCCGCCTGCGGCCAGCAGAAGGCCTCGTTCCGCAACGTCGACATCAGTGGCGGTGCGGACTTCGGCAAGGACTTTTCACTGACCGACCACAACGGCAAGGTCCGCACGATCGCGGACTTCAAGGGCAAGGTCGTGGTGATGTTCTTCGGCTATACCCATTGTCCCGATGTCTGCCCGACCACCATGGCCGAACTCAAGGCGGTGATGGAGCAGCTCGGCCCGGACGCCGACAAGGTCCAGGTGCTGTTCGTCACGGTCGATCCGGAACGCGATACGCAGGCGCTGCTGGCGCAGTACGTGCCGGCGTTCGATCCGCGCTTCCTGGGCATGCGGCCGGCCGATGATGCGGCGCTGCAGAAGGTCGCCAAGGATTTCAAGGTGTACTACGCGAAGGTGCCGGGGTCTTCGCCGAACAACTACACCATGGATCACTCGGCCGGCAGCTACGTGTTCGACCCCGAAGGGCGCTTGCGACTGTTCATTCGCCACGGGCAAGGGCCGGAGCCGATTGCCCACGATATCAAGCAGCTGCTGTCCTGAGCGCAGCGCAGGAATGGCAAAAGGCCGGTCCAGGGGACCGGCCTTTTGCATGGCGCCAGCGGATTGCCCGGGCGCCGCGCGATCAGGCAAACGCCTGCAGCGCGCCCTTCATCTTCTTCATGGCCGCCGCCTCGATCTGGCGGATCCGTTCGGCCGAGACACCGAATTCATCGGCCAGCTCATGCAGCGTGGCGCCGCCCGAGCCGTCGTCCTCGACGTGCAGCCAGCGCGCCTCGATGATGCGGCGGCTGCGCTCGTCCAGGCGCGTCAGTGCCTCTTCCAGCCCCTCGACCTGCATGCGGTCTTGACGCTTGGCTTCCAGCACGCGCGTGGGCTCGTTGTGGTTGTCCGCCAGGTAGGCGATCGGGGCGAACTCTTCCTCGCCGTCGTCGATCTGCCCTTCCAGCGCGAGATCGCCACCCGACAGGCGGGTTTCCATCTCCATCACCTCTTCAGGCTTGACGTTGAGTTCGCGCGCAACGGCTTCGATCTGCTCCGGCGTGAACGCATGGGAGCCCTTCTTGTGGCTGCGCAGGTTGAAGAACAGCTTGCGCTGGGCCTTGGTGGTCGCCACCTTGACCATGCGCCAGTTCTTCAGCACGTACTCGTGGATCTCGGCCTTGATCCAGTGCATGGCGTACGACACCAGGCGCACGCCCTGGTCCGGGTTGAAGCGCTTCACGGCCTTCATCAGGCCGATATTGCCTTCCTGGATCAGGTCGGCGTGCGGCAGGCCGTACCCAAGGTACTGGCGTGCGATCGACACCACCAGGCGCAGGTGGGACATCACCATCTGGCGTGCGGCATCAACGGAATCATGGTCGCGCAGTTCGCGCGCGAGACGCTGCTCTTCCTCGGCGGTAAGCAGGGGAATGCGATGGATCGCCTGGATATAGCTTTCCAGGTTGCCCACGGTGGCCGGGAAGGTCAAGGCAAAGCTTCCGGCGAGCTTGGGCGCCGTCGGCAGACGGCTGTTCAGCACGGTTTGGTCGGCAGGCAAGACTGCGTTCACTCAATTACTCCTTTCGCATCCGGCGGTTCGGTTGCCGGTGCGCCGCTCCGGTGGATGGGAGGGCGCAGCATTGCAACACATCTTAGCACTCAAGCCGGGTGAGTGCTAATTGGAGTCCCTAAGCTGCCGATAGTTCCTGATGATTGTCATCTATCTTCGGATAGCATTCCCCACATCAAGGTGCTTAGGCTGCATATCGGCAGTCCGGACACCTTGAGTTAGAGGGCCGTCGGGCCCCTCGGTTCGCACCGCCCGGCGGGATACTGTATTGCGCCAGCCGCTACACTGACAGTGCTGGCGCGAGCACCGCCACCGCCTCATCAAGAGCCTGTCACACGATCCGGAGTACCTATGTCTGCCATCGAACACCTGCTCAAGCCCCATGTGCGGGACCTGGGCGATTTCACCGTGCGTCGCCTGCTGCCCGCGGCTGCGACCCAGACCGTTGGCCCGTTCATTTTCTTCGACCATATGGGTCCGGTGACGCTGCCGCCGGGTCATGGCGCCGATGTGCGTCCGCATCCGCATATCGGCCTGGCCACGGTGACTTACCTGTTCGACGGGGAGATCGTGCACCGCGACAGCCTTGGCAGCGAACAGGTCATTCGCCCCGGCGACGTCAACTGGATGACCGCCGGCAACGGCATTGTCCATTCGGAACGCTCGCCCGAAGCCGTGCGTGAAGCCGGCGCGCGCCTGCATGGCATCCAGACCTGGGTGGCACTCCCCAAGGACCATGAAACCGTGGCGCCGTCGTTCTTCCACCATCCCGGCGCCACGCTGCCCAAGATCGAGCGGGCGGGCGTGCGCATGACGGTGATCGCCGGAGACGCCTTTGGCAACACTTCCCCCGTCAAGGTATTCAGCCGCACGCTATACGTGGCGATCGAACTGGATGCCGGCGCCAGCATCGAGATCCCGCCCGAGCATGCCGAGCGGGGCGTCTACCCGGTCGACGGCAGCGTGGCGCTCGACGGCGAGGCGCTGCCTGCGGAGCACATGGTTGTGCTGGCGCCTGGCCAGACGGTGACGCTGACCGCCACCGTGCCGTCGCGCGTGATGCTGCTTGGCGGGGATCCCACTGACGGCCGCCGGTTTATCTTCTGGAACTTCGTGGCCAGCAGCAAGGAAGCGATCGAGGCCGCTTCCCGGCGCTGGGAGGACGACGGCTTCCCGCATGTCCCCGGCGAGACCGAGCGGATTCCGCTGCCACCCCGCAAGACCTGAGGCGCAGGCGCCTGGTGCCGGTCAGAGCGGGCTGGCCCAGGCCACGCGCGTGCCCTGGCGCAGGCATTCCTGAATCGCGCGCACCTGCGTGGCGATCGGGGCGGGTACCGGCACCGCGCCGTCCAGCACCCTGCGCGTCCAGGCTGCCGTGTCGGCCACGTCGCTTCCCTGGGGCAGTTCCGGCACATCGGCAATCGAGCCGCTGGTGGGGTCGACGATGGTCTGCTGGTGGCCGTCGTGCAGCCAGTCGATGCGGCTGCCGCGGCGCGCGTCGGCCACCACCTCGCCTTCGGTGCCGCGCGCCAGCAGCACATTGGCGGGCTCATGCGAGAAATAGTCGGTCAGCGTTTCGCGGTACTCGGGGTGCGTATAGCTGTACAGGCGCAGTGCCTCGGCAGGGGAGTGCGCGCCGACCGGTTGCAGCATCTTGGCCACGGTGTGGGAGGAGTTGCGCAGGCCGATGACATTGCGGCGATCGAGCAACTGCGCCAGGCCCGGCGACAGCACATCGACCGGTACCACCGCCAGCGGCCCGTGGGCGCCGTCGCCATCGCGCAGGCGCGCCGTGGCGTCATCGGTCGATGCGCACAGCGATACGCCGAGCGCCTCGAACAGGCTCAGGCTGGTCACGCGGCCCTGGAATTCGCGCGAACCATGCACCAGCACCGGAATCTCCTCGCGCGCCAGCAACAGGGCCAGCAGCGGCACCAGGTTGGGCTGCTTGCGCGCGCCGTTGTAGCTCGGGATGACCACCACCTGGCGGTCGCCCGGCGCGGCCAGCGGCAGGCAATGCGCGTGCGCGGCTTCGAGCATGCCGGCCAGTTCGTGGGGGGCTTCACCCTTGATGCGGTAGGCCATCAGCACCGCGCCCAGCTCCAGGTCCGACACGCGGCCGGCCAGCATGGCATCGAACAGGGCTTGTGCGTCTTCGCGCGGCAGCGCGCGGGCGCCGTTCACGCCGCGGCCGATTTCCTTGATATAGCGTGCCGCGGAAAACGGGCCCGCGGCAGGTGTGGCGTTGGATGTGGTCATGGGCGGGCAGCGTGGGGGTGATTGGAGATCTCGCTTCATGATAGCGGAGCGCCGCCGCCACGCCCATGGCGGCAGGTGCGTCAGCGGTCGCTCAGGCCGCTTCCTGCAGGGCCGGGTTGCGCTGCTTGCGGTAGAGGAAATCCAGCACCGCCGTGCGGCAGGCGTGGTAGTCCCTGTCATCGGCCAGCGCCACGCGCTCGCGCGGACGCGGCAGGCCGACGCTCAGGATCTCGCCGATCGTGGCCGCCGGGCCGTTGGTCATCATCACGATGCGGTCGGCCAGCAGCACGGCCTCGTCCACGTCGTGCGTGACCATGACCACGGTGCTGCGGGTCCGCTCCACGATCTTCAGCAAGGCATCCTGCAGGTGCGCGCGTGTGAGCGCGTCGAGCGCGCCGAAGGGTTCATCCATCAGCAGGACCTTGGGCGCCATGGCCAGCGCGCGCGCAATGCCTACGCGCTGCTTCATGCCGCCCGAGATCTCGTGCGGGAACTTGCCTTCCGCGTGCGTCAGGCCCACCAGCGCGAGCGTGTCGTGCGTACGCGCCTTGAGCTGCGCCTTGCTTTCGCTGCTGCCGAACACGCGCTCCACGCCCAGGTGGACGTTGTCGAAGCAGGTCATCCACGGCAGCAGCGAGTGGTTCTGGAACACCACCGCGCGCTCGGGCCCCGGGCCGGCGATTTCCCGGCCCGCGCAGATCAGCGCGCCGCTGGTCGGTGTGGCAAGGCCCGCGACCAGGTTGAGCAGCGTGGACTTGCCACAGCCCGAATGGCCGATCAGCGTGATGAACTCTCCCTGCGCGATCTGCAGGTTGATGTCGCGCAGCGCCACGAATGGCCCCTTGCGCGTCTTGAAGGTCTGCCCGACGTTTTCGATGCTGACGAACTTTTCCATGGCCGTTTCCGTTGGGTTTGCGCTCGGTGCAGTCAGTTGTTGCCGTAGCTGAAGCGCCGGGCCAGCGCCAGCAGCGCATGTTCCAGCAGCAGGCCGATCACGCCGATCACGAAGATCGCGATGACGATGTGCTCGACCTTCAGGTTGTTCCACTCGTCCCACAGCCAGAAGCCGATGCCGGTGCCGCCGGTCAGCATCTCCGCGGCCACGATCACCAGCCACGCGGTGCCGATCGACAGCCGCACGCCGGTCAGCATGTACGGCAGCACGGCCGGGAACAGCACGCGCGTGAACACCTTCCATTCGGACAGGTCCAGCACGCGTGCCACGTTCAGGTAGTCCTGCGGCACGCGCGTGACGCCGACCGCGGTATTGATCACCATCGGCCAGATCGAGCAGATGAAGATGGCCCAGATCGCGGCAGGGTTGGCGGCCTTGAATAGCAGCAGCCCGATCGGCAGCCACGCCAGCGGCGACACCGGCCGCAGCAGGCTCATGACTGGCGCCGCCATCGCGTTCAGGAAGGCGAAGCGCCCCAGCACGAAGCCGGCCGGGATGCCGACCAGCGCCGCCAGCCCGAAACCCGCCCCGACACGCGCGAGCGACGCCAGCACGTTCCAGCCGATGCCCTGGTCATTGGGGCCATTGCGGTAGAACGGGTCGGCAAAGAGCGGAACGGCGGCGTTCCACGTGGCGCCAGGCGTCGGCAGCGCCGGGATCAGCGTGGCGATGCCGTGCCAGGCGAGCACGAACAGCGCAAAGCCCAGCAGCGGCGGCACGCATTTGAGCACGGCGGCGCGCAGCGCCTCGCGGCGTTCGGCGCGGCGTGCCTGGGCTTCGATTTCCAGCGCGCGGCGCCGCGCGCGTTCGCTGACGTCGGGGTCGGCCTGCAAGCCGGTGGCGCCTTCCGGCGCGGGTCTGGCGATGGCATTCACGTCTGGCTCCTTGGTTCAGGGGCAATCCGAAACGATGGCGATGGCCCGCGCATCAGGCGTCGATGCTGAAGCCGTCGGCGTAGGCCTTTGGGTCCTTGGTGGCATCCCACACCACGCCGTCGATCAGCTTCGCGGTGCGGAAGTCGCTCTTGGGCAACGGCACCTGCGCCGCGGTGGCGGCCTGCTTGTAGAGATCGATGCGGTTGACCTGCCTGGCCACGGCGAGATAGTCGGGATGGGCCTTGAGCAGGCCCCAGCGCTTGTGCTGCGTCAGGAACCACATGCCGTCCGACAGGAACGGGAAGTTGGCAGAGCCATCCTGGTAGAACTTCATCGAGTCGGGGTCATCCCAGGTTTTGCCGAGACCGTTGCTGTAGCGGCCCAGCATGCGGTCCAGGATGATGTCCATGTCGGTGTTGACGTAGGACTTGGCGGCAATGGTCTCGGCCGTCTTGCGCCGGTTCGAGGCCGATGCGTCGATGTACTTCGAGGCTTCGAGGATGGCGGCCACCATGGCGCGCGCCGTGTTCGGGTACTTCTGCACGAACTCGGCGGTGGTGCCGAGGGTCTTCTCGGGGTGGTCCTTCCAGATCGCCTGCGTGGTTTCGACCGTGAAGCCGATCTTGTCGGCAATCGCGCGCGCGCCCCACGGCTCGCCCACGCAGAAGCCGTCCATATTGCCCACGCGCATATTGGCCACCATCTGCGGCGGCGGCACGGTGATGGCCTTGGCGTCCTGCATCGGGTTGATGCCGTTGGCAGCCAGCCAGTAGTACAGCCACATGGCGTGCGTGCCGGTCGGGAAGGTCTGCGCGAAGGTGTAGTCGCGCTTTTCCCTGCTCATCAGCGCCTTCAGGCTGGCGCCGTCCTTCACGCCTTTCTCGGCCAGCTTGGACGACAGCGTGATGGCCTGCCCGTTGTGGTTCAGACTCATCAGGACCGCCATGTCCTTCTTCGGGCCGCCGATGCCGAGCTGAACGCCATAGATCAGTCCGTACAGCACGTGGGCGGCGTCGAGTTCGCCATTGACGAGCTTGTCGCGCACGCCGGCCCAGGAAGCCTCCTTGGTCGGCGTGATCCTGATGCCGTACTTCTTGTCCAGTCCGAGCGTGGCAGTCATGACCACCGAGGCGCAGTCCGTCAGCGGAATAAAGCCGATGCGCACCTCGGGCTTTTCCGGTGCGTCCGAGCCTGCCGCCCATGCGCCGGCGCGCACCAGCGGATCGACCAGCGTCATCACGCTGGCCCCGGCAATGGTGGCCAGCGCGCGGCGGCGGCCGCTGCTGGCCGGCGCCGCGTCGGCAGTGGCGAGGTCGGCATCGACCGCGGCGTGTTGCGGCTTGGCAATCCTGAGGCGAGAGGGCATTGCTGGGCTCCAAGAAAAAGGCGTCCCGATCCGCAGCCCGTGTTCGCCAGAAGACGGGTGCAGCTCAGGACGCCGTTGTCCGTGGCGTGACACGGCCCGCGTTGGCCGCGCCCGCCTGAATTTTGATCGGCCCTCGTTGGCCGATGCACGGATAACGCAATGGCTGTGCCAGGCTCAGTGGTGGCCTGGCGGCCCGTGAAAGGGTCAAGAACGGGATTCCGGGGCGAGTCATGTCCGCCGGCCGCGCAGGCCGGGCACCGGAGGAAGCGCCACTATCATGCATCGGCGCCAGATTTGTGCATTGCACCAGCCGCGTGCCGCAGCCGCACCGCACGCAGATGCTCAGCCCATCACGTCGATCACGCGCTGGGCCGCATCCACGATCTTCAGACCGCGTTCCATGGCCATGCTGCGCAGGCGCTTGTAGGCCTCGTCCTCGCTGATGCCGCGCGCCTGCATCAGCAGGCCCTTGGCGCGCTCCACCACCTTGCGCTCGGCCAGCTTCAGGCGCGTGGCGTCGAGTTCGGCGCGCAGTTGCTGGTCCAGTTGGAAGCGGGCGTAGGCGACGTCCAGCACGGTCTTGACGCGCTCGGCGCGCAGGCCATCGACGATATAGGCGGTGATGCCGGCCGACAGCGCGGTCTTGATGCGCTGCGCGTCGTCGTTGTCGGTGAACAGCACGATCGGGCGCGGCGCGTGCTGCGTGGACACGCACACGTGTTCCACGGTATCGCGCGCGGCGGACTCGGACGCGATGATGATCAGGTCCGGCTGGCTGGCCGCGATGACATCGGGCAGGCGCAGGTCGGCGTCCACGGTCTGGATGTCGGTGAAGCCGGTGCTGACCAGCCCGCCGCGGATGGTCTCGACATTGAGCGGATCGGCGTCATGCGGATCGCGCACCAGCAGGATGCGCAGCATGCGCGTGCCCGCTGCGGAGCCCTGAGTGGGCTGGCTGGACTGGCTTGGCGAGGGGGGCGGATGGCGGCGAGTCATGGGTTTCGTGGGTTGCCTTGCGTCATGCAAGATCCGCGCCGGGTACCCGGTCCGGCGCGTCCGCTGGCACATTGGGGGCTTTCCCGTATTCACTGTATGCCGTCGTACGCAGCCCTGCGGGCAAGGTGTATGCTGTTGCCCTGCTGCGCCCGGGGGTGTCTGCTGGCGACGCCGCTCACTCGTGCGCAGGGATATCAGAACAAGCCTGGAGAGATGCATGACCGAATTCGTTTTTGCCCCGCCGGCACCCGTTGGCGTGCCCGTGCGCGGCAGCAACGCTAGCTTCCCGGTGCGCCGCGTGTACTGCGTCGGCCGCAACTATGCCGCCCACGCCCGTGAAATGGGCTCGGATCCGGACCGCGAGCCGCCGTTCTTCTTCTGCAAGCCGTCGGACGCGGTCAGCTACGTGGCGGACGGCACCGAGGGCACTTTCCCGTACCCGCCGGGCACCAGCAACGTCCACTATGAAGTGGAAATGGTCGTGGCGATCGGCAAGGGCGGCAAGGACATCCCGGTGGAGCAGGCAGCCAGCCATGTGTTCGGCTACGCCGTAGGCCTGGACATGACGCGCCGCGACCTGCAAAACGAATCGAAGAAGACCGGCCGCCCCTGGGAGACCGGCAAGGCCTTCGACCGCTCGGCCCCGATCGGCCCGATCGTGCCGGTATCGGCCATCGGCCATCCCGAGAAGGGCGAGGTGACGCTGTCCGTCAACGGCGTGGAAAAGCAGCGCGGCGACCTGGCCGACCTGATCTGGTCGGTGCCGGAAATGGTGTCGTACCTGTCGAAGCTGTTCGAACTGCAGCCCGGCGACGTGATCTTCAGCGGCACGCCCGAGGGCGTAGGCCCGGTGGTCAAGGGCGACGTGATGCAGTGCCACGTCGGTGGCGTGGGCGACCTGACCATCAAGGTGGTCTGAGCCGATGAAGCTCTACAGCTATTTCCGGAGCTCGGCGTCCTATCGCGTGCGTATCGCGCTGGAGCTGAAGGGCCTGCCGTACGACTACGTGCCGGTGCACCTGCTCAAGGACGGCGGCCAGCAGCTGCTGCCCGAGTTCCGGGCGGTGAACCCGGACGGCCTGGTGCCCGCGCTGGTGCTCGACGACGGCCAGGTGCTGCAGCAGTCCGTGGCCATGATCGAGTATCTGGACGAGGTCCATCCCGAGCCGAAGCTGCTGCCCGGCAATGCGCTGGACCGCGCCTACGTGCGCGGGCTGGCGCTGGAGGTGGCCTGCGAGATCCATCCGCTGAACAACCTGCGCGTGCTGAAGTACATCAAGCGCACGCTGGGCGTGGCCGACGAGGCCAAGGACGCGTGGTACCGGCACTGGATCGAACTGGGCTTTGCCGCGTTCGAGGCCAACCTGGAGCGCCAGGGCAAGGCCGGCCGCTTCTGCTTCGGCGATACGCCGACGCTGGCCGACATCTGCCTGGTGCCGCAGGTCTTCAACGCGCAGCGCTTCAATATCGACGTGAGCCGCTACCCGACCATCGCGCGGATCCAGGAAGCGTGCATGGAACTGCCGGCCTTCCGGAAGGCGCAGCCCAAGGAGCAGCCCGACGCGGAGTGATGCGCCGGCTCAGCCATGAAAAAACGCCCCGGTCTCCGGGGCGTTTTCTTGTTGGGTCGGCGCAATCAGCCGAGCAGCGCGTCGGCGAACTCCTCGGCCTTGAACGGCTGCAGGTCTTCGACCTTTTCGCCGACGCCGATGAAGTAGACCGGCACCGGGCGCTGGCGCGCAATCGCTGCCAGGATGCCGCCCTTGGCGGTACCGTCGAGCTTGGTCACGATCAGGCCGGTCAGGCCGAGCGCGTCGTCGAACGCGCGCGTCTGCGCCAGCGCGTTCTGGCCGGTGTTGGCGTCGATGACCAGCAGGACCTCGTGCGGGGCCGTGGGCATCGCCTTGCTGATCACGCGCTTGACCTTCCTGAGTTCTTCCATCAGGTGCAGCTGCGTGGGCAGGCGTCCCGCGGTGTCGGCCATCACGATGTCGATGCCGCGCGCGCGCGCCGCATTGACCGCGTCGAAGATCACGGCGGCCGGATCACCGCTTTCCTGCGCCACCACGGTCACGTTATTGCGCTCGCCCCAGATGGTCAGCTGCTCGCGCGCGGCCGCGCGGAAGGTATCGCCGGCGGCCAGCAGCACGGACTGGCCGTAGTGCTGGAAGTGCTTGCACAGCTTGCCGATGCTGGTGGTCTTGCCGGCGCCATTGACGCCCGCGATCATCATCACCAGAGGCTGCTCGCGGCCCAGCGCCATGGTCTTTTCCAGCGGACGCAGCAGCTGGATCAGCAGGTCGCGCAGCGCGGCCTTGACGCCCTCGGCGGTGTCGATGTGCTCGCTGCGTACGCGCTTGCGCAGTTCGCCGAGCAGGTATTCGGTCGCTTCCACGCCCGCGTCGGCCATCAGCAGGGCGGTTTCCAGCTCCTCGAACAGGGCTTCGTCGACCTTCATGCCGACAAACAGCGTACTGATGTTGCGGCTGGTCTTGGACAGGCCGGTGCGCAGGCGCTGCATCCAGCCGCGGCGGGCTTCGGCCGTTTGCACCGGCGCCGGGGTCAGCTCCAGATCCTCAAGCGCGACCGGTGCCGGTGCCAAAGCCACCGGCGCGGCTGGCGCGACCGTCGCGACCGGCGCGGGGGCTGGGGCAATGGGCTGGGCCGGGCTGGCGACAGGGGAGGGCTCCGGGGCCGGGGCCGGAGCCGCGGCGGGCGGTTCTGCCGGCGCAGGGGCCGGCTCGGCCTTGCGCTTCTTCCAGAAACTAAACATTGGGGAAAGGGGTCAATACCCCGTCAGGATCGGCCGCCGTCCGGCGGCGTCGTTAATCATCAAGGCCTTACGCAATATTCCGGCACGCCACCAGCCTCTCGTTGTGGGGCGTGCCTGCTATTGCGTATAGTTCGTAACACAGCGGATTCATGGATACATGAATCGATCGGCAAAATTCTAGCAGACGGGGTTGCATGGACCATTGCACAGTCGTGACCGGAACGGGCGGCGCCCGCCCTGAACCCTTCGCCGCCCATGCCGGGGGCCGGGCGTCCCTGCAACGCCTGGCCAGGCAGGCACTGCCCGTCCTGCTGCTGGCCGCGTTGCCGTGGTCGGCCGGCGCCGAGGCGCAGCGCACGGTCGCATCGCCCATGCCGTCCGGGCAGACTGCCCCGGTTGGCGCCACGGCGCAGGGCACGACGGAATACCGCTTGTCCAACGGCCTGCGCCTGATCGTCAAGGAAGACCACCGGGCGCCCACGGTGGCGCACCAGATCTGGTACCGCGTCGGCGGCGTCGACGAGGTCAGCGGCACCACCGGCGTCGCCCACATGCTCGAGCACATGATGTTCAAGGGCACGCCCAAGGTCGGCGTGGGCGAGTTCTCCAAGCAGGTCGCGGCGCTCGGCGGGCGCGAGAACGCCATGACCAACCGCGACTTCACGTTGTACTACCAGCAGATCAGCAAGCAATACCTGCCGAAGATGATGGAGCTGGAGGCCGACCGCATGGCCAACCTCATCTTCAACCAGGGCGAGTTCGAGCGCGAGATGAAGGTCGTGATGGAGGAGCGCCGCCTGCGCACCGACGACTCGGCGCGCGGCACGGTCTACGAGCAGTTGCTCGCCGCCGTCTATGTCGCCGCGCCTTACCGGCACCCGGTGATCGGCTGGATGGACGACCTGGTCAACATGCGCCTGGAAGATGTCCAGGCCTGGTACCGCGGCTGGTACGTGCCCAACAATGCCACGGTGATCGTCACCGGCGACGTCAATCCGGCCGAGGTCCGTGCCATGGCCGAACGCTACTACGGCAAGCTCAAGCCGCGCACGCTGCCGCTGCGCAAGGACCAGGACGATCCGCCGCAGATCGGCATCAAGCGCATCTGGGTCAAGGCGCCGGCCGAGAACCCGTACATGGTGATGGCCTACAAGGTGCCGCGCCTGCGCGACGTGGAAAAGGATGTCGACCCGTACGCGCTGGAGGTCCTGGCCGCCGTGCTCAACGGCTACGACAACGCGCGCCTGACCCGCGAGCTGGTGCGCGAGCAGCGCCTGGCCGACGACGTCAACGTCGGCTACGACAGCATCAACCGCGGCAACTCCCTGTTCGTGCTCGACGGCACGCCGGCCGACGGCCATACCACCGACCAGATCGAGGCGGCGCTGCGCGAGGAGATCCAGCGCATCGCCAAGAGCGGCGTCTCGCCCGAGGAGCTCAAGCGCGTCAAGGCGCAGGTCGTGGCCAGCCAGATCTACAAGCGCGATTCGGTGTTCGGCCAGGGCATGGAGATCGGCGTGGCGGAGATCTCCGGCATCTCGTGGCGCGACATCGACCGCATCCTCGACAAGATCAAGGAAGTCACCCCGGCGCAGGTGCAGGCCGTGGCCGCGAAGTACTTCAACGACGACAACCTGACCGTGGCCACGCTGTTGCCGCAGCCGGTTGACCCCAACAAGCCCAAGGCCAAGGTCCCCGAAGGCCTGCGCCACTGAGAATCCACGCATGTCGTTAGCTGAGATGAGCGAGATGAGCGAGATGACTATTCCTTCGCCGCGCGCGCTGCGCCGGCTGGCTGGCGCGGCCCTGGGTGCGCTGGCGCTTCTGGTCGCGCACGGCGCGCTGGCCGCCATTCCGATCGAACACTGGACCGCCTCCACCGGGGCGCAGGTGTTTTACGTGCACAGCCCGTCGATCCCGATGCTGGACGTCAATGTCGACTTCGACGCGGGCAGTCGCTATGACCCTGCCGGCAAGGCCGGCCTGGCCACGCTCGCGGCGGCGCTGCTCGACAAGGGCGCGGCCGCGCGCAACGGCCAGCCGGCGCGCGACGAGGCGCAGATTGCCGACGCCTTTGCCGATACCGGTGCCGTCTTCGGCGGCGCCGCCGGCGGTGACCGCGGCGGCATCGGCATGCGCACGCTGACCGCGCAGCCGGAGCTTGACCAGTCCGTGGCACTGGCCATGCAACTGGTCCAGGCACCGACCTATCCGGACGCCGTGGTGGGCCGCGAAAAGCAGCGCCTGATCAGCGCCATCCGCGAAGCCGACGCCAAGCCGGGCGTGATTGCCGACAAGGCGCTCGCCAAGGCGATGTATCCGGGCCACCCGTACGGCGTGTCGGCCACGGCGGCCTCGGTGGAGTCGATTTCGCGCGATGACATCGTCAAGTTCTGGCGCGACAACTACGGCGCGTCGCGTGCGGTGGTCACGCTGATCGGCGCGATCGACCGCAAGCAGGCCGAAGCCATTGCCGAGAAGCTGACCAGTGGCTTGCCGCAGGGCAGTGCGGCCCCGGCCATGCCGCAGGTGCAGATGACCATCCCGGCCAGCGAGCAGCGCGTGCCGCATCCCGCGCAGCAGGCGGCGGTCGTGACCGGCCAGCCGTCGATCGCACGCGGCGACCCGGATTACTTCGCGCTGCTGGTCGGCAACTACGTACTGGGCGGAGGCGGCTTCAGCTCGCGCCTGACGGATGAAGTGCGAGAGAAGCGCGGACTCACCTACGGCGTGGACAGCTACTTTGCGCCGTCCAAGCAGCCGGGTCCGTTCGGCATCAGCCTGCAGACCAAGAAGGAGCAGACCAAGGAGGCGCTCGCGCTGGTGCGGCAGGTGCTGGCCCGCTTCGTCGCCGAAGGCCCGACCGACGCCGAACTCAAGGCGGCCAAGGACAACCTGGTCAACGGCTTTCCGCTGCGCATCGACAGCAACCGCAAGCTGCTGACCAATGTGGCCAATATCGGCTGGTACGGGCTGCCGCTCGACTACCTGGACACCTGGACGGCGCAGGTCGGCAAGGTTACCGGCCAGCAGGTGAAGGCGGCGTTCGGGCGCCATGTCCATCCCGACGCCATGGCCACGGTGATTGTCGGTGGTCCGGAGTGAACGATAGTCCTCCGGGGCCCGCCGCAGGCAGCGCGCAACGGCCAGTGATGGCCGAAGCGCCGACAGGCTCTACAATCACGGCATGAATTCGCGTTCCCGATCTCCATCGCCCGCCGCGAGCGGGCGATCGTCTTCTCCGGCGCCGCGCCAGGCGCCGTCCCAGGTCCGCATCATCGGTGGCCGCTGGAAGCGCACGATGCTGCCCGTGCCCGAAGCGCAGGGGCTGCGGCCCACGCCTGACCGCGTGCGTGAAACCCTGTTCAACTGGCTGGGGCAGGACCTGGCCGGCCTGAATTGCCTGGACCTGTTCGCGGGCTCCGGGGCGCTCGGGTTCGAAGCGGCCTCGCGCGGTGCCCAGGCCGTCACGCTGGTCGAATTCAACCCGCGTGTGGCCAGGCAGCTCCGGGACAACCAGTACCGGCTCGACGCCGCCCAGATGCGCGTGATGCAAGGCGACGCATTCGCCATCGCCGCGCAGATGCCGGACGCCAGTTTCGACGTGATCTTCCTGGACCCGCCCTTTGCCGAGGATTGGCTGCGGCCTGCACTCGAGCATGCGGCGCGGCTCCTGCGCCCCGGCGGCGCCGTGTACGTGGAGACAGACCGTTCGCTGACCGGCGCGGATGCGCCGGTGCCGGCATCGCTGGAGATCGTCCGCCAGGCACGTGCCGGTGCGGTGCATTTCCACCTGCTGCAGCACCGCAACGCCGGGAACGGCGCGGCCTGACACGGGCCGCGGCGCACGGTTCGATGCGGCAAAAGCACAAGGCGACGACTTCCAATTCACGGATTTAGCGTTACACTACGCCGCTGTTATAACGCTCGCGACGCATCAACCACCCGGCGCAGCCGGTAGGCAGGGCGGTCCGGAAAAGGGCCGGCAGCGGGCAGATCAAGGAGGAAGTATGGCCATCGCGGTCTACCCCGGTACGTTTGATCCCATGACCCGGGGGCACGAGGATCTGGTCCGCCGCGCGTCGAACATTTTCGACGAGCTGGTGGTTGGCGTGGCGCACAGCCCCAACAAGCGCCCGTTTTTCTCGCTCGAAGAGCGCATCAGCATCGCTCGTGAAGTGCTGGGCCACTACCCCAATGTGCGTGTCGAGGGCTTTGCCGGGCTGCTCAAGGATTTTGTCCGCAAGAACAACGCGCGCGTGATCGTGCGCGGCCTGCGCGCCGTGTCGGATTTCGAGTACGAGTTCCAGATGGCGGGCATGAACCGCTACCTGCTGCCGGACGTGGAAACCATGTTCCTGACGCCGTCCGACCAGTACCAGTTCATCTCCGGCACCTTCGTGCGCGAGATTGCCGTGCTGGGTGGCGATGTCAGCAAGTTCGTGTTCCCGTCGGTGGAGCGCTGGCTGCAAGAGAAAATCGCCAAACCGGAATAGAATACCGGTTTGAGACGCGTCGATTCGCGGCCAGTTCGGGCGCGGGCGCGTCAGCTGGAAGGAAACACCATGGCGCTACTGATCACCGACGACTGCATCAACTGCGACGTTTGTGAACCCGAGTGCCCGAACGAAGCCATTTCGATGGGGCCCGAGATCTATGAGATCGACCCCAACAAGTGCACCGAATGCGTCGGGCATTTCGATGAGCCGCAGTGCCAGCAGGTCTGCCCGGTTGCCTGCATCCCCAAGGACCCGAACCGCGTCGAGACCCACGAAGTCCTGATGCACCGGTACCGGCTGCTGACCGCGGCCAAGCACGCGGCCTGACTGATCGGGGCTTCGGCGAATTCGCAACAAAAAACCCGCCTTCCGGCGGGTTTTTTGTTGTCTGGGGGTCAGCGCGTCGTGTGCAGCGCCATCATCGCGCGCTCGGACTCGCCGCGTGCCAGCAGGCCCAACGGGTCAACGCAGCGGTCGATGGCTTCGTCGATCGCCTGCTGTTCTTCCTTGCGCGGCGGCTTGAGCACGTAGTTGACGACATCCTCGCGACCCGCTCCGGCGCCGCCGGGCAGGTTGCGCGGATGCCCCACGCCCAGGCGCAGGCGCCAGAATTCCTGCGTGGTCAGGTGGGCGGCAATGTCCTTCAGGCCGTTGTGTCCGCCCGCGCCGCCGCCGCGCTTGAGCTTGGCGGCGCCGGGAGGCAGGTCCATCTCGTCATGCGCGACGACGATCTCGTCGGGCAGGATCTTGTAGAAGCGGGCCAGCGATACCACTGCCAGGCCGGACCGGTTCATGAACGTGGACGGCTTGAGCAGCCAGATGTCCTGGTCCCACAGGCGTACCCGTCCTGCCAGGCCGTGGAAGCGGCCTTCCACGCGCAGCGTGGTGCCGCCCATGCGGGCAAGCTGGTCCACCAGCCAGAAGCCGGCGTTGTGGCGGGTAGCCTCGTACTCCGCACCGGGATTGCCGAGGCCGACGATGAGCTTGATCATGCGATGAACTGGATTGGATGGCGGCAGGGTTCATGTCGAACCGCGGCGCCAAGCATACGCCAAAAAAAACCGCCGGCATGACCGGCGGTTCTTTCCGTCATGCTGCCAGGCCGCAATGCGGTCTGGCAGCACAGGCAGCTTAGGCAGCCGGCGTTTCGCCTTCGCCTTCAGTGCCTTCAGCAGCCGAAGCGGCACCAGCCGGCAGCGAGATGCTGGCGACAGCCGGGTTGTCGTCGCCGTGGGTCACGACGGTCACGCCCTTCGGCAGCTTCAGGTCAGCCAGGTGCAGGGTCTGGCCCAGTTCCATCGTGCCGACGTCCACTTCGATGAACTCGGGCAGGTCGGCCGGCAGGCACGACACTTCCAGGTCGTTCACGATGTGGTTGACCAGGCCGTGGCCCAGCTTCACGCCAGGAGCGGTTTCCTGGTTCATGAAGTGCAGGGGCACCTTGACGTGGATCTTTTCGGTGGCCGACACGCGCTGGAAATCGACGTGCAGCACCATCGGCTTGAACGGGTGCATCTGGAATGCGCGCAGCAGGGCCTTTTCCGACTTGCCAGCGACTTCCAGGTCCAGGATCGACGAGTGGAAGGCTTCCTTCTTCAGGGCGTGCCACAGCGCGTTGTGATCCAGTTCGATCATCTTCGGATCGGCGGCGCCGCCATAGATGATGCCGGGGGTCTTGCCCGAATTGCGCAGGCGGCGGCTCGCACCCGTTCCCTGTACGCTACGCTCGAAAGCGACTACTTTCATGATGACTCCAAAGTAAAGAAGGCTGTCCGCGACCAGACAGCCCTGTTGTGGCGCAATCGAAACTGATGCGCCGGTCACATCACGCCGATCGTCGAAAAAACCGCAATCGGCGCAGCAAAGCCGGAAATTCTATCAGGAACCCGCGAACAGCGACATGATCGAGTCGCCCTTGACGATACGCGTGAACGTTTCGGCCAGCAGCGGGGCGGTCGACAGCTGGCGGATCTTGCCGCATTTGGCAGCCTCTTCCGACAGCGGGATGGTGTCGCACACCACCACTTCGTCCAGTGCCGAGTCCGCGATGCGGGCAGCCGCGCCGCCGGACAGCACCGGGTGCGTGCAGTAGGCGAAGACCTTCTGCGCACCGCGTTCCTTCAGCACTTGGGCCGCCTTGCAGAGCGTGCCGCCGGTGTCGATCATGTCGTCCATGATCACGCAGTTGCGGCCGTCGACTTCACCGATGATGTTCATCACCTCGGCCACATTGGCCTTGGGACGACGCTTGTCGATGATCGCCAGGTCGCAGTTCAGTTCCTTGGCCAGCGCACGCGCGCGGACCACGCCGCCGACGTCCGGCGACACGACCAGCAGGTCACCGTAGTTCTTCTCGCGCAGGTCGCCCAGCAGTACTGGCGAAGCGTAGATGTTGTCGACGGGGATATCGAAGAAGCCCTGGATCTGGTCGGCGTGCAGGTCCATCGTCAGCACGCGCTCGACACCGGCGACTTCGAGCATGTTGGCCACAACCTTGGCCGAGATTGCCACGCGCGCCGAACGCGGGCGGCGATCCTGGCGGGCATAGCCGAAGTAGGGCATGGCGGCGGTGATGCTGCGTGCCGAGGCGCGCTTGAGCGCGTCGACCATCACCATCAGTTCCATCAGGTTGTCGTTGGTCGGCGCGCAGGTGGACTGCAGCACGATGACGTGCTTGCCGCGTACGTTTTCCTGGATATCAACCTGAACTTCGCCGTCGGAGAAACGGCCAACGAGCGCCTTGCCCAGCGGAATGCCGAGGTGCTGTACGACAGCCTCCGCGAGTTTGGGGTTGGCGTTGCCGGTAAATACCATCAAGCCTTCGCTGCTCATTCGGGGCACCTGTCTTGCTGCTGGGGGAGCTTGGTGTCACCGGCAGAACCGGTGACTAATACTGAGGGTCCGTGAGGACACCATAGGAATGTAATGGCAGGGGAAGAAGGATTCGAACCTTCGAATGCCGGAATCAAAATCCGGTGCCTTGACCAACTTGGCGACTCCCCTACACAACCTTGCCGCTCTTCGTGGTACCTGAATGCTGTACCGCGCCGAACGATAACTTGCTATACGAACGCTGCGAGCGGATGATGTGCCAGACTGCGCACACATCTGCCATCCCACTCGGAAGGCAACCGCTTCAGGATCTGCTGCGCCGTCTGCTCGTCGGGAAAACGTGCAAACACGCAGGCTCCGGAACCGGTCATCCTTGCATGCTGATTGAACTGCTTCAGCCATTCAAGGGCTCGGGCAACTTCGCCGAACTTCGCTGTTGCTATCGCTTCCAGATCGTTGCGACCGAAAGCGAATTTGTTTGTGCAAGCAGCGAAGACCGCAATTATGGAGAGTGGGGTATTCCTTGTCAAGCACTCGTCCGAAAAAATTTCAGCGGTCGGCACATGTTGTTTCGGATGGATGATCACGAACCAGCTATCCGGCAACTCCACCGGGGTCAGTTCTTCGCCGATGCCTTCGGCGAAGGCGTTTTCCCCGAATACGAAGACCGGCACGTCCGCACCCAGCGCCAGCCCGATCCGCATCAGCTCCGCGCGCGCCAGGCCAAGTCCCCACAGGTGGTTCAGCGCGAGCAGCGTCGTGGCCGCGTCGGATGAACCGCCGCCGATGCCGCCGCCCATCGGCAGGATCTTGTCGATCTCGATGTCGGCGCCGTAGCGCGTGCCCGTCGCCTGCTGCAGCGCGCGTGCGGCCCGCACGACGAGGTCGGTCTGCGCTGGCACGCCCGGGATGTCGGTGGCGCGCGTCACGATACCGTCGTCGCGGCGCCGGAAATGCAGCGTGTCGCACCAGTCCACCAGCTGGAACACGGTCTGCAGCGTGTGGTAGCCATCCGGGCGCCTGCCCGTTACGTGCAGGAACAGGTTGAGCTTGGCCGGCGCAGGGCAATTGCGCAATTGCGGCGGCGGCAGTTGGATGGTTCCGGTCAAGGCGTTTCCTCCGGGTCGATCACGAGCTTGACCGACAGCGGCGTGGGGCCGCGGTCGCGCTCCAGGTCGATGCGGCGCGGTCGCGCCGCGGTCGTCTGCGCGCTGGCGGGCGCATCCTGCCAGGCCACGTAGCGCACGCTCCAGCCGTCCTGTGCCAGCGTGGCGAGGCGGCCCTGGGCATCGCGCGTGGCGTTGGCCGGGCGGCCGGCCGAAGGGCGGCCGTGCAGCCAGTCGCGCATGCCGGCCACCGGCAGCGCAAAGCCAAGCGCGTCCTCGAGCAGGCTGTCGACTTCCGGCGCATTGCGTGGCGGCTTGTTGGGCAGGTCGAGGGTCGCGCCCGAAGGCGTGGCGGTGACGACGGCCAGCGTCTGGCCGAGCGGCGACAGCAGGTCGAGGCGCACGTTGCGGCCTTGTTCCTCCCAGCGGAAGCTGCCCTGTACGCCTTCGTCGCGGCCATAGCGGACGTAGTTTGCCGAAAAGCGGCCGGTGTAGTGCCGGCTTGCAGCGGTCTCGCCGGTATCGAAGCCGCGCGAAGGCGCTACGCTGGCGCAGGCCGCCAGCAGCATGGGCGCGCCAAGGCAAAACAGGGCCAGGCGGCGGGATCGGTTCATGGTCGGCATTCAGGAAAGCGGGGCCGCCCTCGGGTGGGACGGCCCGCGACAGATGGCGCGGCCGGTCGCATGGACCGGCCCTGGGCTTACTTGGACAGCAGGACGTTGTAGCGGCGCAGGGTATCGACCAGGGTTTCGTTTTCTGGCTCGATCTTGGCGGCTTCGGTCCATGTCTTGCGGGCTTCGTCGCGCTCGCCGAGCTGCCACAGCACCTCGCCCAGGTGCGCGCCGATCTCGGCCTCGGGAGCCTTGGCGTAGGCGTTCTTGAGCAGTTCCGCCGCCGGCTGCAGTTCGCCCATGCGGAATTTCACCCAGGCCAGGCTATCCATGATGTACGGATCGTCCGGCCCGAGTTCGGAGGCGCGTTCGAGCAGCTTGCGCGCTTCGGGCAGGCGTACATTGCGGTCGGCCAGCGAGTAGCCGAGCGCGTTGTACCCCTGCTTCTGCTCGGGCTGCAGCGCGATCACGCGCCGCAGGCCCTGCTCCATCGTGTCGTAGCGCTTCTGCCGCTCGTCCAGCATGGCGAGCTCGTAGATCCAGTCGGCGTTCTCCGGCTCGGCCGTGATGCGATCGTCGAGCAGCTTGCGCGCGCGGTCGTAGGACTTGGTTTCCATCAGCGTGGCGATCTCGGCCTGGCGGATTGCCATCATGCGCTGCGAGCGCTGGGCAGGATCGGGGATGTCCTCGGCATCGCTGAGCATGTCGCCGAAGATGGCCTGGGCATCGTCGAGCTTGCCCATGCGTGCGAGCAACTGCGCGCGCTTGGCCGCGGCGGCCGGTGCCAGGCGGCTGTCCTCGATGCGTTCGAGCCACTGGATGGCGCCCGGGTAGTCCTTGCGCTCCTCGGCAATCTGCGCCAGGTACTGGAAGGCGATGTCCGGATTGGCCGTCGGCACCTTCTCGGCAAGCTGCAGGTATTCCTTCAGGTACTGCTCGGCTTCGCCGAAATCCCGGGCCTGGAGGCTGGTCAGCCCCAGCGCGAGCGGCACGCGCGGGTCGTTTGGCGCGACCTTGCGCAGTGTCTCGAATTCCTGGCGCGCAGCCGGCATGTCGTTGCGCATCAGGTACAGGCGCGCCAGCGTGATGTGGCCGCTCACCGATCGCGGCGACTTGTCGAGGAAGCGGCGCAGGCCGGCAACCGCCTTGTCGGGCTCGCTCTCGGCGCGCAATTCGGCCGCCATCAGCGCCGCGGGCTCGAAATCGGGGCGCAGCCGCAGCGCTTCGTCGAGCGCCGCGAGCGCGGCCGGCATGTCGCCCGCGATCTCCTGCGCCCGGGCAATGGCAAGCTGCGTCTCCGGCAGGCGCGCATCGTCGCGGGTCAGGTCCTGCAGCATCGCTGCCGCGCCGGCGGGATCGCTCGTGCGCGACATCTGCTGCTGAAGCTGGAGGATGCTCTCGGCACGGTGGTTGGCGGGCACGCCGGACAACTGCTGGGCCAGCAGCGGCCGCGCTTCGCTCCAGCGGCCGTTGAGCACCAGCAGGGTCGAGAGCACTTGCCGAGCCCCCGGAGAGCCTGGGGCAATGTCGCTCCACAGTCGCGCGGCGTCGAGCGCCTGCTGCGGGATGCGCGCGTTGAAGGCAATCTCCGTCGCACGCTGCGCGAAGCGCGGGTCGCGCGTGGAACGGGCCAGTTCGATATAAGTGCGGTAGGCCGGGCCGACCAGTCCGCGCTGCAGCGAGATCTCGGCGGCCATCACGCTGTACATGATGTCGCCGCTCAGCGATACGTTCGGCAGCGTGACGCCGGCGGGCGCCTTGTCGGGCTGCGCCGGCGCGGCCTGGACCGCGCCGATCGCGGCAAGCGCTAGGCAGGCGGCCGCGGTCAGGGACCGGATGTGGCGCCCCGGACCTGCCGCCGGCCGCGCGGACATGCCTGGGCGCACAGTGATGGCCTTCGCGGGGAAGTCCATGGCAGCGGGTCTCGCAACGGGATCCGGAAAAAGTTCCGACATGTGATGATTGCTCCGGCGCGCTCAGGCGTTCGAATGATAGGGGCATTGTAGCCTGCCGCTACAATGCGCTGCTTGCCGGCGCGGCAAGGCGTGCGCGCTGCCGGCAGGAGTTTGGAGCGGTAACCAACGGAGAGGTTCGATGCCTGAATTGCCGGAGGTCGAAGTGACCCGGCGCGGCCTGCTGCCGCATGTGGTGGGGCGGCGTATTGCCGACGTGACCGTGCGCCATCGGGGCTTGCGCTGGCCGATCGACGACGACCTGGAGGCGCGCCTGGCCGGACGCCTGGTGCAGCGTATCGAGCGGCGGGGCAAGTACCTGCTGCTGGAGTGCGTCGACGAAGCCGCGGGCGACGCCGGCTGGCTGCTGGTCCACCTCGGCATGACCGGCACGCTGCGCGTGCTGCCCGATGCGCCGCCCGCCGGCGCCCACGACCACCTGGACCTGGCGCTGGACGATGCCGGCGGCAACCGCATCGTGCTGCGCTTTCGCGATCCGCGCCGTTTTGGCGCCGTGCTCTGGAGCCCCCTGAACGAGGCCATGCTGCCCGGGCACCCGCTGCTGCGCGGGCTCGGCATTGAGCCGTTCGATCCGCATTTCGACGGTGGCTGGCTGCACCGCCATACGCGCGGGCGCTCCGCGGCGATCAAGACCGTGCTGCTGGCCGGCAATATCGTGGTGGGCGTGGGCAACATCTACGCCTCGGAAAGCCTGTTCCGCGCGGGCATCCGCCCGACCACGCCGGCGGGCCGGCTGAGCCTGGCGCGCTGCGAGCGGCTGGCGCTGGCGGTGCGCGAAACGCTGGCGCAGGCCATCGAACGCGGTGGCAGCACGCTGCGCGACTTTGTCGGCAGCGACGGCGCCAGCGGCTATTTCCAGCTCGACTGCTTTGTCTACGACCGCGCCGGAGAGCCTTGCCGGGTCTGCGGCACGCCGGTGCGGCAGATCGTCCAGGGCCAGCGTTCGACCTTCTACTGCACGCACTGCCAGCACTGAAGTGCGGCGCCTGAGCGGCTGTGGGAGGCCATGCCGGACCGGTGTCGATGGCTCGGCGCAACACTCTCCTGCCAAGGGGCGCGAATTCCACAAAAGGGCCCCGGAAACCTGTATCTTGTGCGCAGTCATAAAAAGTTACAAAAACACGACTCGCTTGCAAAGTCGGCACTTGCGCCAGATTGCCGGAGAGGAACCAGCCTAACCGCCGCCATGACAACGCTCGCTCACCAGTTTGAACAATACGGCGCCTGGAGAACCGGGGTACTCCAGTCGCTGGCCGAATTCCAGTCGTGGCTGCAGCAGCACGACCTCTATGATGCGACAGCCGAAGACCGCGTGCAGCGTATCCAGAGCGTGCTGCGCAGCGACCGGCTCAAGGTCGCCTTCATCGCCGAGTTCTCGCGCGGCAAGAGCGAACTGATCAACGCCATCTTCTTCGCCGACTACGGGCGCCGCATCCTGCCGTCGTCGGCCGGGCGCACCACCATGTGCCCGACGGAGCTGCGCTACGACGAGCAAGAACCGCCCAGCATCCGCCTGCTGCCGATCGAAACCCGGCTGCAGGAAGCCTCGACCGCGGATTTCCTGGAGGCCGGCACGTCGGCCTCGCACTGGCACTCGGTGCCGCTGGACCCGTCGTCGCCCGAGGGCATGCTGGCGGCGTTCCAGCATGTGGTCGAGACCATCCGCGTGCCGCCGGCCCAGGCCCAGGCGCTGGGCCTGTACCACGAGGAAGACCCGGACGCCGCTTATGCGGTGGATGCCGAAGGCATGGTCGAGATCTCGCGCTGGCGCCACGCGGTCATCAATTTCCCGCATCCGCTGCTGCGCCAGGGGCTGGTCATCCTCGATACGCCGGGGCTGAATGCGATCGGTACCGAGCCCGAGCTGACGCTGCGCCTGATCCCGGATGCGCACGTGGTGGTGTTCGTGCTGGCCGCGGACGCCGGCGTGACCAAGAGCGACCTGGAACTCTGGCGCGGCCACGTGGGCGCCGGCCATCGCCGCGGCTGCCTGGCCGTGCTCAACAAGATCGACGGCCTGTGGGACCCGCTGAAGTCTCAGGCCGAGATCGCGAAGGAGATCTCGGGCCAGGTCACCTCGACGGCGCAGGTGCTCGGCATCGAGCAGGGGCGCGTCTATCCGGTGTCGGCGCAGAAGGGCCTGGTGGCCAAGGTCACGCATGACCAGACGCTGCTGGCACGCAGCGGCCTGCCGCATTTCGAGCACGTGCTGTCCGATCAGCTGATCCCGCGCCGGCGCGAGATCGTCGCCGACCAGGTCCACCGCTCCGTGCAGGACATGGCGCGCGGCGCGCAGCAGCTGCTGCAGAGCCGCCGCCGCGACATCGTCGAACAGCTGTTCGAGCTGCGCGGCCTTCGCGGCAAGAACCACGCGATGGTCAAGCACATGCTGATGCGCGTGCAGGGCGAGAAGGAAGAGTTCGAGCAGAGCATCAGCAAGTTCCAGGCGTTGCGCCTGGTGTTCGGCCGCCACAGCGCCGACATCATCAAGAGCCTGCAACTGCGCGACGTGCGCCGCACCATGCGCAACGCGCGCGAGCAGATGAAGGAGCGCTTCTTCTCGCGCGGCCTGCGCGAGGACATGGACGCGCTGTTCGCGCAGCTGACCACGCTGATCACCGATGCGGATAACAAGATCAGCCAGCTGCACCAGCTCATCGACAGCATGTACCGGCGCTTCAACGCCGAACATGGCTTCACGCTGCCGGCGCCGATGCAGTTCGTGACCTCGCGCTATGTCGCCGAACTCAGCGAGATCCTGCAACTCGTGCAGTCGCACTTCGGCGCGGTCAGCATGCTGACGCGTTCGCGGCCGAACCTGGTGCAGGGCGCGTTCGATACCATGGCCAGCCGCGTGCTGGAGAATTTCCGCGACCTGAACCGTGATATCGAAGTCTGGCTCAAGTCCGTGATGACGCCGCTGGAAGCGCAGGTACGCGAGCACCAGAAACAGCTGCGCCGCCGCGTGGATTCGATCGAACGCATCCACGAGGCCACCGACACGCTGGAAAGCCGCATCGCCGACCTGGAAGAGGTGCTCAATGGACTGGACGAGCGCAGCGGGCGCATCGAAGCCCATACCCAGCGCATCATCCGTCCGGATGGGGCTGACACGGTAGGCGCGCAGCTCGCCGTGGCCTGATCCCCGGCCGGCCGGTATATCATGTGGCGCCGCCTCCGTGCGGCGCTTTTTCTTTTGCGCGGCCGCTTTGCCTGCCGCGCAATTCATGCCCCCGATTGCTCCCGATGCCCCGCAAGTCCGCCCCCGCCCCCGCCGCGCCCGCCAATGCCAGTGCCGTTGCCGTGCCGCCCGATATCCATGTTCCCGCCGACTTCGGCGCGCGCGTGGTCGACTGGCAGCGCGTGCACGGCCGGCACGACCTGCCGTGGCAGAACACGCGCGACCCGTACCGGATCTGGCTGTCGGAGATCATGCTGCAGCAGACGCAGGTGAGCGCGGTTATCGACTACTTCCAGCGCTTCGTCGCGCAGCTCCCGACGGTGCAGGCACTGGCTGCCGCGCCTGCCGACCAGGTGATGGCGCTGTGGGCGGGGCTGGGCTACTACTCGCGCGCGCGCAACCTGCACCGTTGCGCCATGCAGGTGGTCAGTGACCATGGTGGCCGGTTTCCCACCGATCCCGCCGTACTGGCCACGCTGCCGGGCATTGGCCGCTCCACCGCCGCGGCGGTCGCGGCCTTCAGTGCCGGCGTGCGATCCCCCATCCTGGACGGCAACGTCAAGCGCGTCTTTGCACGCGTGTTCGGCATTCACGGCCACCCGGGGGAACGCATCATCGAGAAACGCATGTGGGAGCTGGCGGAGGCCGCGCTGCCCTCGGCGGGGCCGCGCCAGGCGGACGACATGGTGGCCTACACGCAGGGCCTGATGGACCTGGGCGCGACCGTCTGTTCACGCGGCAAGCCGGCATGCCTGGCCGATGCCGCGGCCTGCCCCCTGTCGGCGGATTGCGTGGCGCGCCGCGATGGCCTGACCGCTACGCTGCCAACACCCAGGCCGCGCGCGGCGGTACCGGAGCGCAGCACCGTGATGGTCATGGTGCGCCATGGGCGCGACGTGCTGCTGCAGCTTCGCCCGGACAGCGGGGTCTGGGGCGGCTTGTGGAGCCTGCCCGAAATGCCGGTGGCAACGGTGCCGTTCGACGCGGAACTCGCGGAGGACGATGCCCTGGGCTATGCGCGCGCATTCGGCGAACCCGCGCGCGCGGCGCTGGCCGGCGAACTGGTCCACGTCTTTACGCACTTCCGGCTGCTGATCCGCGCGATCCGGGTCGACATGGCCGCGCTGTCGCTGCGCGAACCGGATGCGGGGCCGGCCCAGAGGTGGCTTTCGCTCGATGATCTCGACGCGCTCGGCACGCCGGCGCCGGTGCGCAAGCTGCTCGAACTGCAGGCCCGCGGCGGACTGTTCTGATTCGCGCGCAGGGAACTGGGCCCGCTACACCATGTGGTGCTGCCGCATGTAGCGGTGCACGATCTCGATGCGCATGCCCGCGTCGGGCAGCGCCATCAGCATCTGCTTGGCCTTGAGCGGCACCGGCAGCAGTTCGCACAGGCGGTTGGTGACCCAGCTCGGGTCGTCCCACAGGTAGGGCTCGGCAACCGGCATGCGGTCGGGCTGCTCGGCATGCAGCCGCGTGACGATCCGGCGCAGCACCGACAGGCATTCGCCCAGCAGTTCGAGCTTGCAGTCGATGATGTCGGCGGGCAGCAACTCGGCGCTGGCAACGATCAGGCCGTCGTCGCGCTTGCGGTGCTCGATCACGCGGAAGCGCTGGCGTCCGCGCGTTTCGATCAGCAGCACGCCAAGCTGCTCCATGTTGCAATCAACGATCTCGGCCAGGCAACCGATCGATTCGGGCACGGTTGCCTGGCCGGAGCGCGCGACTTCCTCGCCACTGGCGATCAGGCATACGCCGAACGGCACCGCGTCGCGCAGGCAATTGCGCACCATGTCCACATAGCGCCTCTCGAATACGCGCAGCGGCAGGCGGCCGTCCGGGAACAGCACCGTATGCAGTGGAAAGAGGGGCAGGTCATCCAGCGTCGGCGGCGTCTCGTCGACGGGAGTGGTGTGGCGGAGAAGGTCTGTCGAAGACATGCGATGGCTGGCGTTCCACTGGATCGGGGAAACCGGCCGCCGGATCGGGTGCGGCGACCGCCATGGCTGCCAGGCTTGACGTACCTGGCGACAGAGCAAAAACGCACGCAGGCAGCTATGCCGCCGGTGCGAGTTCGCGGTGTCTCACCAGCACATTACCATGCGCGCGGAAATAGTTGGCGAGCCTTTCCGCAATATAGACCGAACGGTGCTGCCCGCCGGTACAGCCGATGGCCACGGTCAGGTAGCTGCGGTTATCCGCAATGAAACTCGGCAGCCACTTTTCGACATAGGCGCGGATGTCCTCGGCCATCGCCAGCACCATCGGCTGGGCCTGGAGGAAGTCGATCACCGGCGCGTCGCGGCCGGTCAGCGGGCGCAGCGCCAGGTCGTAGTAAGGGTTGGGCAGCGAGCGCACGTCGAAGACCAGATCGGCGTCGCTGGGCACGCCATGCTTGAAGCCGAACGACTCGAACAGCAGCGTGAGACGCTGGCTGTCCTCGCGGATCAGCTCCTTGATCCAGCTGCGCAGCGTATTGGTGCGCACGTTGCTGGTGTCGATGCGGTGCGCGGACTCGGCCAGCGGGCTGAGCAGTTCGCGCTCCATCTCGATGGCTTCCATCAGCGCGCGGTCGTTGAACGCCGCCCGTTCGTCTTCGGAGGCGGGGGCGCCATTGGTCAGGATCGACAGCGGGTGCCGGCGCCGCGTTTCAGAATAGCGTTGCACCAGCGCGTCGGTGCTGGCCGTCAGGAACACGACTTCGACCTGATGGGTCTCGGCCAGTTCGCGGACCGTATCGGGCAGGTGCTCCAGCGATTCGCGGCTGCGGATATCGGTGGCTACGCCGAGGTGCGTATAGCCCTCGGCCGCAAGATAGCGGGCCAGGTCGGGAATGAATTGGGCCGGCAGGTTATCGACGCAGTAGTAGCCTGCATCTTCAAGCACGTTCAGTGCGACGGATTTGCCGGAGCCGGAGATGCCGGTGATGAGGATGATGCGCATAGCATCGCAAGCATAGCATCCGGAAGTGGCCGCGTCATGACAGTGGCCGCTCGGACAAAAATGGCGAACCGCGTGGTTCGCCATCCTGGTCAGAGTCGACCGCTGATTACTTCGACAGGCAATCCTTCATGAACGACTTGTAATCGTCGCCCTTCTTGCCCTTGCCTTCCTTGCTGCAGGCCGACATCTTTTCCTGCTGGGTCTTGGTCGGCTGCACGCCCTTGGCCGAGAGGCACTGCTTCATGAAGGCCTTGCGATCGTCGCCTTTCTTGTCGGCAGCCTGCGCGTTGCAGTCCTTCATCTTCTGTTGCTGCGCGGTGGGAGCCTTTGCGGCGGATGCCGGCGCGGTCTTCGACATGGCGGCGGGCGCTGCCGGGGCCGCGGGTGCGGGCGAAGTCGCGGGAGCGGCCGGCTGGGCAAACGCGCCGGTGGCCAGCAACGGCGTCACCAGCACGCACATCGCGATCAGTTTCTTCATGCTTGCTCTCCTGGCTGTGGAAGACTTCATGGCCGCTTTTTCGCCAGCCGATGGCGGACGCGCGGCTCAGGACTGGGCTCGATGCCCATTACAGCACAAAACGGAGGGTGCCCCCACCGCGTTGACTAAATTGTCAACGCCGATGTAAGCAATTGAAAACGTGTCGCGATGCCCGCTCAGAGCAGGCGGCCCTGTCCGCGCGAGACCGCATCGGCCTGCATCGCGGCGCGCTGGCGATCCATGAAATCGCGCAGGGTATCGATGCCGCGCAGGCGCAGGATGGTGTTGCGCACGGCGGCCTCGACCAGCACGGCGAGGTTTCGGCCGGCCGCCACCTGGATCTTGACCATATGGATCGGCAAGCCCAATACGTCCAGGTACTGCGAGTCGAGCGGCAGGCGCTCGAACTCGCCGTCGTTGCGGCGCACCAGCTGGACCACCAGCTTGATCTTCATCTTCCGCCGCACGGCGGTCTCGCCGAAGATGGTCTTGATGTCGAGCAGGCCCAGGCCACGCACCTCCAGCAGGTTCTGCAGCAGCGGCGGGCAGCGGCCTTCAATGAAATCGGGCCCCAGGCGCACGAAATCCACCGCGTCGTCGGCCACCAGGCCGTGGCCGCGCGAGATCAGCTCCAGGCCGAGTTCGCTCTTGCCCAGGCCCGACTCGCCCATGACCAGCACGCCCATGCCGAGGATGTCGAGGAACACGCCGTGCATGGTCACGCGCGGCGCCGAAATGCGTGACAGGTACAGCCGCAGGTGGTCGATGACCGCCGCCGAGGAAACCGGCGTGGTGAATAGCGGCGTGGAAGAGCGCGTGCAGCGCAGTTCCAGGTCCGGCGGTGGCTCCATGCCGTCGGCCACCACCAGGAACGGCGGCTCGAGCAGGATCAGCTCGCCCATCTGGCGCTTGCGGGTCTCGTCGTCCAGGCGCTGGTAATAGGTGATTTCTGGCTTGCCGAGCACCTGGATCCGGTTCGGGTGGATCAGGTTCAGGTGGCCAACCAGGTCCGCGGCCGACGTGGCCTCGCGGGCAAACTCCACGTCGAAGGCGCGATCCGCACCCTCCAGGCCAGCCACCCACGAGAGTTTGATGTCGGCTGCGTTGTCGTCGAAGATCGACTGGGAGGTGACGCCGGTGAGTTCCATGCGTTATGACTTTCGGGGCGGGGACCGTGCCGGACTTTACGATTGTCCGGTCTGTTGCGAGCCCGGGGGGAGGATCAGGGATGCCACTGCGTCAGGAGCTGATGAACCGCTTCCGGCGTGGCCAGTGTTGCCAGCCCTTCGCGCATGTCGCGATCCGATAGCAGCTGGGCGATTTCAGAAAGGATTTCTAGGTGCTGCTGCGTGGCCTGTTCCGGCACCAGCAGAAAGATCAGCAGCGAGACAGGCTTGCCATCCGGCGATTCGAACGGGATCGGCTCGGCCAGCCGCATGAAGGCAGCCAGTGGTTGCTTCAGCCCCTTGATGCGTCCATGTGGAATGGCCACGCCCGCGCCGAGACCGGTCGAACCCAGCGACTCGCGCGCGAACAGGTTGTCGGTCACGGTCGCCCGCGCCACACCATGGTTGTTCTCGAATAGGAGCCCGGCTTGCTCGAATACACGCTTCTTGCTGGTGACGCTGACGTCGAGGTTGATATTGCCGGGTGGCAGCAGTTTGGCCAAACGATTCATGGGCGATGCGAGGATTTCAGTTAGCAGGCAGATCGGACTGCCCAGCCCGGAAACGAAGTGGGGCCGGGTTGCGGCCAGGCCATGGTTTAACAGGCGTTCGGCCATTATAGAGCAGCGTCTCTCCTGTTCTTGTGCAATGCAACGCCGGTCCCCGTATGGCACCGGTCGGTGCTCGTGCCGCCACACCTGGGTAGGGCGGGCGCACCGGAGTCACCACCAGCTATGTCTTGGAGAGCATACACCGTGCTGCGCCAGTTGCGAAACACTTGCGTCCAGGGCTTGCGCGAGACGGAAGCAACAGATGCAAAAAAGCCGCGCTACATGGCGCGGCTTGCTTTTATCAGTCCAGTTTCAGCGGCCAGCCTTGCAACCGGCAGGCTTGATCATTGCTGTAGTTGTGATTCGGCCATCTGGTACTTGACCGCCTCGCGGTCGTGGCCTTGCACGCGATCCTTGTAACGAAGCACCTGACGGTCCAGCTTGTCGACGAGTGCGTCGATTGCCGCATATAGGTCTTCGTGGTGGGCTTCAACAAAGATGTCCTTGCCCCGGAGGTGCAGATTGATTTCCGCGTACTGCCGCCTGTCCTTTTCCTTATGATTGTCGACTGAGAGTAGCACGCTGACGCCAATGACTTGATCGAAATGCCTGACGATACGCTCCAGCTTCGTTTCCACGTACTCACGCAGAGGCGGCGTGATGTCCAGGTGGTGTCCACTGATCTTGAAGTTCATAGCGCTTCTCCTTCTGAAAGAGCTGCACCAGGCAGGCGGTGCAACTCGGCTACAAAGTCTTGCGGAGATTGACAGCAGGGATCTTCAGGGCTTCGCGATACTTGGCGACGGTACGGCGCGCGACAACGAAGCCTTGTTCACCGAGCAATTCGGCAATTCGGCTGTCGGAAAGAGGGCTCCTCGGGTCTTCGGCTCCTATAAGTTGCTTGATCAAGGCGCGGATCGCCGTTGATGAAGCCGCCCCACCGGTTTCGGTGGAAACGTGGCTGCCAAAAAAGTACTTCAGTTCGAAAGTACCCATCGGCGTTGCCATATATTTATTGGTCGTCACCCGGGATATGGTTGACTCGTGTAATCCCAGTGTATCGGCAATCTCCCGCAAAACCAAGGGGCGCATCGCGATTTCGCCGTGCGTGAAGAAGTTCTTCTGACGCTCGACAATCGCCTGCGAAACTCGCAGGATCGTGTCGAACCTTTGCTGGATATTCTTGATCAGCCAGCGCGCTTCCTGCAGCTTTTGCTGCAGGCCCGCGGCGCCGGATTCCCCCTTGGCACCGCGGAGGATCTGCGCGTACATGTCGTTGATGCGCAGGCGCGGCATCACGTCGGGGTTGAGCTGCGCGAGCCAGCCACCGCCGCCCTTGCGCACGAATACGTCCGGCACCACGAAGTCGGCTTCAGGGCGGCTGTATGCGTGGCCTGGGTAGGGCGCGAGCGAGCGGATCAGTTCATGCGCGGCCTTTAGCGCCGCTTCGTCCACCTGCAGTGCTTTTTTCAGGCGCGTGTAATCGCGCACGGCAAGCAGTTCCAGGTGGTGGTTGACGATCGACAATGCCAGCTCGCGCTGCGGGTGCTGCAGCCGGCGCAATTGCAGGCTCAGGCATTCGGCAGCATTGCGCGCGCCCACGCCGGGCGGGTCGAAGCTTTGCAGCAGCGTGAGGATCGCGTGCACTTCGTCGAGTTCGAATTCGAGTTCCTCTGGCAACTCGGTGCAGATCTCTTCGAGCGACGCGCTCAGGTAGCCATCGTCGTCGAGCGATTCGATCAGGAAGATCGCAAGCCCCTTGTCGCGCGTCGAGATCTTCAGTGGCGCGAGCTGCTCCATCAGGTGTTCGCGCAGGGTGGGCTCGGCATCGCGAAGCTGCATGGGCGTCTTCTCGTCGTCCTCGCCCTGCGGGCGCCGCGCGAAATCGTCCAGGCTCCAGTCGCTGCTGTAATCGTCGCCACCGCTGTCGCCGCCGTAGCCTTCTTCCTCGCTGCCCCCGCTGCTGGCGTTCGCCTCGCCATTGCCTTGCGGCTCGGCAGGTGCGGGTGCCGGTGCGCTCTGCAGATTGACCGAGCCATCGGCACCCACGCGCAGCGGGCTTTCGATCCAGTCGTTCTCGCGCTCCAGCAGCGGGTTTTCCGTCAGTGCCTGCTCGACTTCCTGCTGCAGCTCCAGCGTGGAAAGTTGCAGCAGCCGGATCGACTGCTGCAGTTGCGGCGTGAGTGCCAGATGCTGGGAGAGACGGAGCTGTAGCGACGGTTTCATGCGACCTATTCTATGCGCATCTTTCCGATGTTGGAACGGAAATTGCTATCGCTGTTGCTGCCTGATCGTTTCCACCGAGGGCAGCTGTCGCTCACGGCCTCACATGCGGAAGTTCTCGCCCAGGTAGACGCGGCGGACCGACTCGTTGGCGATGATCTCTTCGGGCTGGCCCGACGCGAGTACGGTGCCTTCGCTGATGATGTACGCGTGGTCGCAGATGCCAAGCGTCTCGCGCACGTTGTGGTCGGTGATGAGCACGCCGATGTTGCGCGCCTTCAGGAAGCTGACGATGCGCTGGATCTCGCCGACGGCGATCGGGTCCACGCCGGCGAACGGTTCGTCGAGCAGGATGAAGCGTGGCGACGACGCCAGTGCGCGCGCGATCTCCACGCGGCGGCGCTCGCCGCCCGACAGCGACAGCGCAGGGTTGTTGCGCAGGTGGGCGATCTGCAGGTCGTCCAGCAGCGTGTCAAGGCGGCTGTCGATCTCGGCCTTGGGCAGCGGCTTACCTTTTTCGAGCTGCAACTCCAGCACCGCGCGGATGTTCTCTTCCACATTGAGCTTGCGGAACACCGACGCTTCCTGCGGCAGGTAGGACAGGCCCATGCGCGCGCGCTCGTGGATGGCCAGGCCGCTGATGTGCTGGCCGTCGAGCACGATATCGCCCTCGTCCAGCGCCACCAGGCCCACGATCATGTAGAACGAGGTGGTCTTGCCCGCGCCATTCGGGCCGAGCAGGCCCACCACCTCGCCGCTTTTCACCTCGAGCGACACGTCCTTGACCACCGTGCGCGACCCGTAGCGCTTCTTCAGGTGGCGCACGACCATCGTGCTGCTGTCGGCACGGGCGTCGGTGGCGGCGGAAGCGGTGGTGGGGGCGAGCATTGCGGTATCGGTCATGGTGGCGGTGATGCGCTCGGGCGCGTGATTCAAGGCTTGCTGGACGGCGCGGGCGCCGGCTTCAGGTCGAGGGGCGGGGCAGCGGCCGCACCGCTTGCCTCCCGGCGCGGCGAAAGCACCGCGCGCACGCGTCCCGACGGGTTACCGGCCGAAGTGTTGTCGCCACCGCCGGCCGCTGTGTAGAACTCGTTGCGGCTGTCGTAGGTCAGCACCGCGCCGCGGATCTCGTCGACCAGCTTGGCACCCTGCAGCCGCGCCATGCGGGCGTGGCCGATCAGCTTGGACATTTCCTGCTTGCCGTCGTATTCGATGCGGTCGCCCCAGCCGTCGATATATTCGTCCACGCCGTCACGCTTCTGGCGGATATAGGCCTGCTTGCCGCCCTTGGCCGTCGCCACCGCGTACTGGTAGCCCTCGGGGTCGGTGCGGATCTCGGCCGCGTCCGACTTCAGCACCATGGTGCCCTTGGTCAGGACCACGTTGCCGGTCAGCGTGTAGATCTGCTTGACGTCGTCGTAGCTGGCGTTGTCGGCTTCCAGGACCAGCGGCTTGTCCTTGTCCGCGCGTTCGGCATGGGCACCCAGCGGCGCCAGCGCCGATAGCGCCAAGAGCGCGGTGGCCACGGCCAGCAGCAGCGGGGCGGCGCGCCGGCGGGACAGGGTCGTCAGGGAAGCAATCATGTTGGCAAGGGTCGGAGGAAGGCGGAAGCTCGGGCGCGATGCCCAGATCCGCGGTGCCGCCCCGTCGCGCGCGGGCGGCTGTTGTTGTCAGGATCCCGGAGTCCGGGTGGGCGCACCGGTGATGATGGTGCCGCGTACGTTGCCCAGCAATTGTACTTCGCGGGTAACGTTGTTGAAGATCAGCCCGTTGGCGGTCATGACCGACGGGCCGCGCGTGAGCTTCACGGCCTTGTCGGTCTTGACGATGTCGTCATTGACCAGGACCTGGAAGTACTCCGACGCGGCCGTCATCAGCGGGTCCTTGGCGGCATCGGCGCCCTTTTGCCGCTCGATGAAGCCGTTGCCGTACAGGTCGATGACGGAGCCTTCGGCATTCATGCGGCCGCGATCGGCGCGCGCAGTCACCGGCGGGCGCTCGGGCTGGTAGGCGCGCATGGCCGGACGGGCCACTTCGTAGGTCTGGTCGTCGCCGAAGTGGACCATCTTGTCGCCGGTGAAGCGCATCTTGGTGCTGCCGTCCTGTGCGAGCTCGGTGGCAGAGAAGCGTTCCATGTAGTAGTCGGGCTCGTGCTTGCGTACGATCGGCGCCGTGGTGCCTTCCTGCTGCGTATTGATCTGCACCAGCCAGAACGTGCTGCCGGCCACCACTGCCATCAGCAGCAGCGGCAGCAGCCGCAAGACGATCCCGGTGAGGGAGGACAGGAGAGCCTGCATGGTCTCGTTGCGTGCGCGCCGCGGTTCAGATGACCTTGGCCCGGGTCAGGTCGTGGATGTGCAGCGCGCCCACCAGGCGCCCGTCATGGTCGACCACCAGCAACTGGTTGATGCGGTTGGCTTCCATGACCTGCACGGCTTCGACGGCGAGCTGGTCTTCATGGACCACGTGCGGGTTCCGGTGCATCACGTCGCCGATCGGCACGGTCCTCCAGTCGCGCGGCGTTTCCAGCAGGCGGCGCAGGTCGCCGTCGGTGAACACGCCAATGGCAACGCCGTCCGGGTCGACCACCGCGGTCATGGCCATGCCCTTGCGCGTGATTTCCATCAGGGCCTGGGCCAGCGGCGTGTTCTCGCGGACTTCAGGCACGGCATTGCCGCTGCGCATGACGTCGCGCACGTGGGTCAGCAGCTTGCGCCCGAGCGCGCCGCCCGGGTGCGAGCGGGCAAAGTCTTCTTCACCGAAGCCGCGCGCATCGAGCACCGCCACCGCCAGCGCGTCGCCAAGCGCCAGCGCCGCGGTGGTGCTGGCCGTCGGCGCCAGGTTCAGCGGGCAGGCTTCCTTTTCGACGCCGGCATCCAGATGGGCGTCGGCCAGCTTGGCAAGGTTCGATTCCGGGTTGCCGGTGATCGAGATCAGGCGGGCGCCGATGCGCTTGACGATCGGGACGATCGACAGCAGCTCGCCGGTCTCGCCGGAATTGGAGAAGGCGATCAGCACGTCGTCGCGCGTGACCATGCCGAGGTCGCCGTGGCTGGCCTCGGCCGGGTGCACGAAGAAGGCCGGGGTGCCGGTGGAGGCCAGCGTGGCGGCCATCTTGCGGCCGATATGGCCCGACTTGCCGATGCCCGACACCACGACGCGTCCGCTGCACTGGAGGACGAGCTGCACGGCGTGCGCAAAGTCGGCGGTCAGGCGCCCGGAAAGCGCGGCGACCGCGTCGGCTTCAATCTGGAGGGTACTGCGGGCGAGCCTGAGTGCTCGATCCGCATCGAAATTGGCTATCATGGCGACGAAGTATACCAACGAATGCGGCGACGCCCGGGCCGTCCCGGCGAGCGCCGCGCTTGCCGTGTTCCGCCGGCAGGGCGCCCGGGGCACAGCCGGCCAGCCCTGTCGGTTCATCCTGAGCGTCTTGATGCATTCTCCGCTGGAACTGACCCTGGTGCTGCTGGCTGCCGCCGTATTCGGCGTGGTCGCGTTCCGCATGCTGCAGCTGCCGCCCATCCTCGGTTATCTGGCGGTCGGCATCCTGATCGGCCCGCATGCGCTGGGCCTCGCCAGCGACACGGCCCAGACCAAGTACCTGGCCGAGTTCGGCGTGGTTTTCCTGATGTTCTCGATCGGCCTGGAGTTCAGCCTCAGCAAGCTGCGCGCCATGAAACGGCTCGTGTTCGGGCTGGGCGGCTCCCAGGTGGTGCTGTCGATGCTGGCCGTGGTGCCGGCGAGCTGGATGTTCAACTGGCTGTTTCCCTTGTCGTGGCAGGCGTCGGTGGCGCTCGGCGGGGCCCTGGCCATGTCGTCCACGGCCATCGTCTCGAAGATGCTGTCCGAGCGCGTGGAGCTGGAAAGCGAGCACGGCCGCAACATCATCAGCGTGCTGCTGTTCCAGGACCTGGCCGTGGTGCCGCTGCTGATTGTGATCCCGGCGCTGTCGCGCGACCCGGGCGACCTGATGGCGGCGCTGGGCATGGCCACGGCCAAGATCGCCGTGGCACTGGGCGTGATCTTCTTCCTCGGCCAGCGCTTGATGAGCCGCTGGTTCCACGTGGTGGCGGCGCGGCGCTCGCAGGAACTGTTCATGCTGAACCTGCTGCTGGTCACGCTCGGCATGGCCGCGCTGACCGAGCGGCTGGGGCTGTCGATGGCGCTGGGCGCGTTCATGGCCGGCATGCTGATCTCGGAAACGCCTTACCGGCACCAGGTGGAAGAGGACATCAAGCCCTTCCGCGATGTGCTGCTCGGGCTGTTCTTCGTCACCATCGGCATGCTGCTCAATATCCAGGTGGTGCTGGAGCACGCATGGCTGGTGCTGGTGCTGCTGGCGGTACCGATCCTGTTCAAGCTGGTGCTGATCGCCGTGCTGGCAAGACTATTCGGCTCGCGCCAGGGGGTGGCGATCCGTACCGGCCTGGGGCTGGCGCAGGCCGGCGAGTTCGGCTTCGTGCTGCTCAACCAGATCGACGGGCTGAACCTCGTGGACCCGGTGCTGATCCAGGTGATCCTGGCGTCGATGCTGCTGTCGATGCTGGCCGCGCCGTTCCTGATCCAGTACAGCGACGCCATCGTGCTGCGCTTTGCCGCGAACGAATGGCTGATGCAGTCGCTGAACATGACCCGCATCGCCGCGCAAAGCCTGCAGACGGAAAAGCACGCCATCATCTGCGGCTTTGGGCGCAGTGGCCAGAACCTGGCCCATATGCTCGAGAGGGAGGGCATCACCTACGTGGCCCTCGACCTCGACCCGGATCGCGTGCGCGAAGCCGCGGCGGCCGGCGATACCGTGGTCTATGGCGATGCCGGCCGGCGCGAGGCGCTGATCGCCGCGGGCATCCACCGCGCCGCAGCGATCGTCGTGACGTACGCCAACACGCCGTCCGCGCTCAAGGTGCTGCACCATGTGCAGGAACTGGCGCCGGCGCTGCCGGTGATCGTGCGCACCGTGGACGATTCGGAACTCGACACGCTGCAGAAGGCCGGCGCCACCGAGGTGGTGCCGGAGATCATCGAGGGCAGCCTGATGCTCGCCTCGCATGCGCTGGTGCTGCTCGGGGTGCCCATGCGGCACGTGCTGCGCGGCGTGCAGGAAGCGCGCGACGCACGCTACAGCCTGCTGCGCGGCTACTTCCACGGCCGCGACGATGAGGAAGACATGGTCGAGCGCGACACGGTGCGCCTGCATTCGGTGTCGCTCGGGCCGGCCGCCACGTCGGTCGGCCGGCGCATCGGCGCGCTGGGGCTGGAGCGGATCGGGGCCGAGGTCACGGTCGTGCGCCGCCGGGGCATCCGCGCCTTTGATCCGGAGCCCGACACGATTCTCGAAGCGGGCGATATTGTCGTGCTGCGCGGCACGCCGGAGGCGCTTGAGGCGGCGGAGGCGCGAATCCTCAGCGACTGAGTGGGTTCCGGGGAGGCCGGCGCGCGTCTAATGAGCCGCTCCGACCGGCGCCTCCACCCATGAAGGCGGCAGGCTGTCGAGCACCGAGCGCGCGTCCAGCGAGCCGATCGGGACGCCGGTATCGGCCGGAATGCGTCCCTTGCCTTGCAGCATCAGGTAGCGCAGGCAGCACACGCGCAGGAATGACGAGAAATTGCCGGCCACGGCTTCATCGCCGCGGTGCGCGGTGAGTTCGTCGTGCAGCCGGGTGATGAGCTGGTTGACGGTCATGCCGTCGCGCTGCGCCAGCTCGTCAAGCACTTCCCAGAAAAGGTTCTCGAGCCGGATGCTGGTGGCGACGCCATGCAGCCGCAGCGATCGCGCCTGGCACTCGTAGGACTGCGGGTTGGCGCGGATGAAGATCTCACACATCGTAACTCCCGTGCTGGCGGCGCCTGCCAGGGCCGGCTGCGCCGCGTTCGGAAGCCTCTAATGTACGATCCGCGTCCCCAGCACGGCAAGGAACTGGGCCAGCCACGCGGGATGTGCGGGCCACGCCGGCGCCGTCACGAGATTGCCGTCGGTGTGGGCCTGGTCGACGGGGATATCCGCATACTTGCCGCCGGCCAGCTTCACTTCCGGCGCGCAGGCGGGGTAGGCGGAGCAGGTGCGCCCTTCCAGCACGCCGGCGGCGGCCAGCAACTGGGCGCCGTGGCAGACCGCCGCAATGGGTTTGCTGGCGCCGGCGAAGTGCTGCACGATCTCCAGCACGCGCGCGTTCAGGCGCAGGTATTCCGGGGCGCGCCCGCCGGGGATGACCAGGGCGTCATAGGCGGCCGGGTCGATCTCGGCAAAGGTCGCATTGAGCGTGAAGTTGTGGCCGCGCTTCTCGGTGTAGGTCTGGTCGCCTTCGAAATCGTGGATGGCGGTGGCGCAACTGTCGCCGGCCTTCTTGTCCGGACATGCCGCGTGCACGGTGTGGCCCACCATCTGCAGCGCCTGGAACGGGACCATCGTTTCATAGTCTTCGGCAAAGTCGCCCACCAGCATCAGAATCTTTTTTGCCATCGCGGTCTCCTGTATGGTTACGGGTGTTCGGCCGGCCCTGTCGGGCCCGGCACGGCACCGGCAGGGCCATTTTGCGTGCGGCCCGCGCGGACCGGGTGGTAACCCGTTACCACGGCCGCTGCCGGGCTGCCGGGGCCGGCGTTTCCGGCGCGCCCGTGGCGCAACCTACATTTCACCATTTCCATGGCAGATTCCATCATCCAGTCCCCCGACCTCGGCGACGTCACAGGCTACCTGCGCGACCGCATCCGTACCGTGCCGGACTGGCCATTGCCCGGCGTGCAGTTCCGCGACATCACGCCGCTGCTGCAGAACCCCAAGACCCTGCGCGTGCTGATCGATGTCTTCGTGCACCGCTACATGGATGCGCAGCTCGACCTGGTTGCGGGCATCGACGCGCGCGGCTTCATCCTGGGTGCCATCGTCGCGTATGAACTGAACCTTGGCTTTGTGCCGATCCGCAAGAAAGGCAAGCTGCCGTTCCAGACCGTGGCCGAGGAATACGAGCTCGAATACGGCAGCGCCACGGTCGAGATCCACGCCGATGCCTGCAAGCCGGGCGACCGCGTGCTGCTGGTCGACGACCTGATCGCGACCGGCGGCACCATGATGGCCGGGCGCAAGCTGCTGGAGCGGCTGGGCGCCACGGTAGTGGAGGGCGCCGCGATCGTCGACCTGCCCGAACTGGGCGGCTCGCGCCTGCTGCAGAACGGCGGGCTGCCGCTGTTCACGGTGTGCCGGTTCGACGGCCATTGACATGACCACGCGCTGACGCGCCAGCCGCCCGATCCATTCCGACGGAGACCCCATGCCCGACTTGCTGCTGTTCCTGGTGACCTCGATCGCCATCACCCTCGCCCCCGGGCCGGACAACCTGCAGGTGCTGGCGCGCGGCATGGCGCAGGGCCGGCGCGCGGGCGTGGTGGCCGCGCTCGGGTTTGCGGTTGGCTGCCTGTTCCACACGATGGTCGCCGCGGTCGGGCTGGCGGCGGTCCTGCGTTCGTCGCCGCTGGCGTTCCAGCTGATCAAGTATGCGGGGGCCGCCTACCTGATCTGGATCGGCATCCAGGCGCTGCGCGCGAAGGGCGGGCTCGCGCAGGGGGCCGACGTGGCCGCGGTGCCGCTTCGCAAGGTGTTCCGGCAGAGCGTGCTGGGCAATATGATGAACCCGAAGGTCACGCTGTTTTTCCTCGTGTTCCTGCCGCAGTTCGTGCATGCGGACGCCGCGCACCCGGCGCTGCAGTTCGTGCTGCTGGGCCTGGTGTTCATGCTTCAGACCGCCGTGGTGTTCTCGCTGTTCGGCCTGTGCGCGGGCTGGCTCGGCGCATGGCTGCGCCAGCGTCCGGCCACGGGACGCTGGCTTGACCGCGCGGCCGGCGCGATCTTCGTCGGCCTTGGCATCAAGGTCGCGCTGCCCTGAGCCGACGCTTTATCGATACATCCGGCGTGCGCCGGATGCGTGCGCCTCACGCCCCATGGCGTTGCCCCGGTCCCGTGACGCGCGCATAATGAGCCCTTGACAACAACATGATGACCGGGCGGAGCCTCCGAGCCGTAGCCGACACCGGTCACACAGGGGCGCACGATGGGCGTACTTCTGCATCTTCTTTCCGGCGTGGCCCTGCTTGTCTGGGGCACGAACATCGTCAAGGTCGGGATCCTGCGCGTCTACGGCGCCAATCTCCGGCACGTACTCTCGACCAGCGTCGCCAACCGCTTCACCGCCTTCGTGGCCGGGCTGGGCGTCACCGGTCTCGTCCAGAGCAGCAACGCCACCGCCGTCATCGTCAGTTCCTTCGTGGGCCAGGGCCTGATCGCCGTGGCGCCGGCGCTGGCCATCATGCTCGGCGCCAACGTGGGCACCGCGATCATGGTGCAGATCTTCTCGCTGGACCTGTCGTGGCTGTCGCCGCTGCTGATCTTCGTCGGCGTGATCCTCCACCTGTCGTGGAAAGGCAGCAAGCCTGGCCACGTGGGCCGCGTGCTGATCGGCCTGGGACTGATCACGCTGGCGCTCGAACTGATCTCGATCGCCACGCGCCCCATGGTGCAGGCCGCGGGCGTCAAGGTCCTGTTCGGCACGCTGACCGGCGACGCGGCGCTGGACATGCTGATCGGCGCGTTCCTGACCATCCTGTGCTATTCGAGCCTGGCGGTGGTGCTGTTCTGCGGCGCACTGGCCTCGGCCGGCGTGGTGTCGATCCCCGTGGCGCTCGCGCTCGTGCTCGGCGCCAACCTCGGGTCCGGCATTTCGGCGCTGCTGACCACGTCGGGCAACAACCAGCCCGGCAAGCGTGTCACGCTCGGCAATCTGCTGTCGCGACTGCTGGGCTGCCTGGTGGCGTTGCCGTTCCTGAGCGAGGCCGAAAGCCTGCTCGCACTGATCGACCATGATCCGCAGCGCCTGATCGTCAATTTCCACCTGTTGTTCAACGTGGCGCTGGCCGTCCTGCTGCTGGGCGCGACCGCGCCACTGGCCAGGCTGTGCGAAGCGATACTGCCCGGGCGCAACACCGGCGAAAGCCAGGTCACGCCGCGCCACCTTGATCCCGCGGCATTGCCCACGCCGACGCTCGCGCTGGCCAATGCCGCGCGCGAGGTGCTGCGCATCGGCGACCGCATCGAGCAGATGCTCGACAACATGCTGCGCGTGCTGCGCACCAACGACGCCAAGCTGGCGGCCGCCACCTGCCGCATCGACAACGAGGTGGACGATCTCTACACCGCCATCAAGCTCTACCTGACCCGCATCAGCCTGGAAGCGCTGGACGAGCGCGACGGGCAGCGCTGGACGGAAATCATCTCGCTGACGATCAACCTGGAACACGCGGGCGACATCATCGAGCGCGTGCTGATCGACGCGAAGGAAAAGAAGATCGCCCACAACCTGATGTTCTCCGAAGCGGGCATGCAGGAAATCGCCGAGATGCACGCGCGGCTCGTGGCCAACCTGCGGATCGGCCTGTCGGTGTTCCTCAACGGCGATCTCAAGAGCGCCCAGACGCTGATGGCCGAGAAAGCCAACTTCCGCGAACTCGAGCAGAAATACGCACGCACCCACCTGCAGCGCGTGGCCGTGCAGACGGCGGAAAGCGTGGAAACCAGTTCGCTGCACCTTGACGTGATCAGCGAACTCAAGCGCCTGAACTCGCTGTTCTGCGCCACGGCTTACCCGGTGCTCGAGCAGGCGGGCGTGCTGAACCGCAGCCGCATGAAGGAAGACGATGCGCCGGGCGCGCCGCCGATGCAACAGCTGAGCACCGCGGCGCGGCAGTAAGCTACAGCTTGTAGCCGATCTTGCGCAGCAGCTCGCGCCGCTCGCGGATATCCGAATCCGTCTCGATGCCCAGCGGCGATGCGCCATCCACCACGCCCAGCACGGCCCGCCCGCCATCGGTCTGCGCGATGACGATTTCGGTCGGGTTTGCCGTCGCGCAGAAGATCCGGCAGACCTCCGGCACCGCACGCACGGCGCCAAGCACATTGACCGGGAAGAACCCGTCGCCCAGGAAGATAAAGAAGGAGTGCCCCGCGCCGATCGTGCGCGCGTTCTCGCAGGCCAGGTCGATCAGCGCCTCGTCGTTGCCCGACCAGCGCACCAGCCGCTTGCCCGAAGCCTCGCAGAACGCCAGCCCGAAGCGGATGCCGGGCACGGTGCCCACCAGCGCCTCATGCAGGTCTTCCACCGTCTTGATGAAGTGCGACTGGCCGAAGATGAAGTTGGTCGCTTCCGGCTTGGTCACCGGTACCGACAGGAGTTCCATGGCGGGCCTCCAAGCGTTGGCGGGAACGGCCATCGTGGCCGACCCCGCCGTTCATGGTAGGCCTTGCGGCACCGAATGCAAGCCGGTGCCGCTGCCTGGAGCGGCTCAGGCCCGCTTGAGCAATGGCGCCAGATACTTGCCCGTAAAGCTCGCCTTGCTCTTCGCCACGTCCTCCGGCGTGCCGCGCGCAATCACCTGCCCGCCGCCGGCGCCGCCTTCGGGGCCCATGTCGATCAGCCAGTCCGCGGTCTTGATCACGTCCAGGTTGTGCTCGATGATCACCACGGTATTGCCCTGGTCGCGCAGCTTGTGGATGACCTTGAGCAGCAGCTCGATATCGTGGAAGTGCAGGCCCGTGGTGGGCTCGTCGAGGATATAGAGCGTGCGGCCGGTGTCGCGCTTGGACAGCTCCAGCGACAGCTTCACGCGCTGCGCTTCGCCGCCCGACAGCGTGGTGGCCGACTGGCCCAGGCGGATATAGCCGAGGCCCACGTCGAGCAGCGTCTGCAGCTTGCGGCGCACGACCGGCACCGCGCTGAAGAACTCGACCGACTGCTCGACCGTCAGCTCCAGCACCTCGGAGATGTTCTTGCCCTTGTACTGGACTTCCAGCGTCTCGCGGTTGTAGCGCTTGCCGTGGCACACGTCGCACGGCACGTAGACGTCGGGCAGGAAGTGCATCTCGACCTTGAGCACGCCGTCGCCCTGGCAGGATTCGCAGCGGCCGCCCTTGACGTTGAACGAGAAGCGGCCCGGATCGTAGCCGCGTTCCTTGGCCGACGGCACGCCGGCGAACAGTTCGCGGATCGGCGTGAACAGGCCCGTGTACGTGGCCGGGTTCGAACGCGGCGTGCGCCCGATCGGGCTCTGGTCGACGTTGATGACCTTGTCGAAATGCTCCAGCCCCTCGATGCGGTCATGCTGCGCCGGTTCCGCCGTGGAACCGTACAGGTGGCGCGCCACCGCGTGGTAGAGCGTGTCGTTGATCAGCGTGGACTTGCCCGAGCCCGACACGCCCGTGATGCAGGTCAGCAGCCCGACCGGAACCTCCGCCGTGACGTTGCGCAGGTTGTTGCCGCTGGCGTTGACGATGCGCAGCAGGCGTTCGTCGTCAGGCGCCGCACGCTTGCCCGGGACTTCGATGCGCCGCTGGCCGGACAGGTACTGCCCCGTCAGCGACGCGGGCGAGTCCTCGATCTGGCGCGGCGTGCCCTCGGCCACGATCATGCCGCCGTGCACGCCGGCACCCGGGCCGATGTCCACGACGTAGTCGCTCGCGCGGATCATGTCCTCGTCATGCTCGACCACCAGCACCGAATTGCCGATGTCGCGCAGATGCTTGAGCGTGCCGATCAGGCGGTCGTTGTCGCGCTGGTGCAGGCCGATCGACGGCTCGTCGAGCACGTACATCACGCCGGTCAGGCCCGAACCGATCTGCGAGGCCAGGCGGATGCGCTGCGCTTCGCCGCCCGACAGCGTGTCGGCGCTGCGCTCCAGCGACAGGTAGTCGAGCCCCACGTTGTTCAGGAAGTTCAGCCGCGCGGTGATTTCCTTGATGATCTTGTCACCGATCTCGCGCTTGGCGCCATGCATGTCGAGCGTGAGGAAGTAGGTCAGCGTATCGCGCAGCGGCCAGCCGTTGATCTCGAAGATGGCGCGCGCCTGCTCGCCTTCGCCGACCTTGACGTGCCGCGCCTCGGTGCGCAGGCGCGTGCCATGGCAGACCGGGCAGGGCTGGTTGTTCTGGTACTTGGCCAGTTCCTCGCGCACGGCCACCGAATCGGTCTCGCGGTAGCGGCGCTCGAGGTTGGGAATGATCCCTTCGAACACGTGCGCGCGCACCGTGGTGCGGCCGCGTTCGTTCATATAGGTGAACGGGATCTCCTCTTCGCCCGAGCCGTGCAGCACCACCTGCTGCACATTGGCCGGCAGCTCTTCGAACGCGGTCTCCGTGTCGAAGTCGTAGTAGGCCGCCAGGCTCTGCAGCATCTGGAAGTAGAACTGGTTGCGCCGGTCCCAGCCCTTGATCGCGCCGGAGGCCAGCGACAGGTTCGGGAAGGCTACCACGCGCTTCGGGTCGAAGAACGTGATCTGGCCCAGGCCGTCGCAGCTCGGGCAGGCGCCCATCGGGTTGTTGAACGAGAACAGGCGCGGTTCGAGTTCCTGCAGCGAGTACGAGCAGATCGGGCACGCGAAGCGCGAGCTGAACATGTGCACCTTGCCGGTGTCGAGTTCCAGCGCGAGGGCGCGGCCGTCGGCCAGGCGCAGCGCGGTCTCGAACGATTCGGCCAGGCGCTGCTTGATGTCCGGGCGCACCTTGACGCGGTCCACCACGACTTCGATGGTGTGCTTCTCCGTCTTCTTCAGCTTGGGCAGCGCATCGACCTCATAGACCCTGGCCTCGGCTTCATGCGTGGTGCCGCCGCCCGAGCGGATGCGAAAGCGCACGAAGCCCTGCGCCTGCATGGTGTCGAACAGGTCGGAGTGCTCGCCCTTGCGGTCGGCCACGACCGGCGCCAGGATCATCAGCTTGGTGTCTTCGGGCAGCGCCAGCGCGGCGTCCACCATCTGCGCCACGCTCTGCGCCTGCAGCGGCAGGTTGTGGTCGGGGCAGTAGGGCGTGCCGGCACGCGCGTACAGCAGGCGCAGGTAGTCGTGGATCTCGGTCACCGTGCCGACCGTGGAGCGCGGGTTGTGGCTGGTGGCCTTCTGCTCGATCGAGATCGCCGGCGACAGGCCCTCGATCAGGTCCACGTCCGGTTTTTCCATCAGCTGGAGGAACTGGCGCGCGTAGGCGGACAGCGATTCTACGTACCGGCGCTGGCCTTCCGCGTACAGGGTATCGAACGCCAGCGACGACTTGCCCGAGCCGGACAGGCCGGTGATCACGATCAGCCGGTTGCGCGGCAGGTCGAGATTGATGTTCTTCAGGTTGTGGGTGCGGGCCCCACGGATCTTGATTTCTTCCATATGCCGAAAAGGCCCAAAAGTCGTCGCCGGGCAGGCCGCCAGTCGGCGCCGTGCGCATGGACAGGTCGGTCTAACGGAAATCCCAAACTGCAATGTAGGTGCTTCATGCCCCATTCCGAGGCGGTGCCGCGCGTGGTCCGGTCGCCGCGATCTGCCGGCGAATGCATGCGCCGACGGTCACCCGGCGCGGCCGGGTGACCCGGAAAGCGCGGAGAAGCAAACCTGTTAATATACCGAACTTCGGTTTCCCGGGTTGCCTGCGCAAGGCGCGCACCACTGAGAACCGGGCCGAATGCCGCGCTTGCCTGGTCGCCCGGGATGGCAACTTCTGCCCCGGATGCCGATCGAAACAGCCATTGCCGCCAGCGCCGGCAACCAGCGTGACCCATTCCCACGATCGCCATGTCGCCGATCCCGTCTTCTTCCCCAGATGCCGCCGTTGCCGGCGATTCCAAGACCGTGCCCCAGCGCGAGCGCATGACGCGTACCGAGTTGCGTGCCAGCCTCTCGCTGGCGAGCATCTTCGCGCTGCGCATGCTGGGCCTGTTCCTGATCCTGCCGGTCTTCGCGGAGTACGCGCGCGGCCTGCCGGACGGCCATGACGCCCAGCGCGTCGGCCTGGCCATGGGCATCTACGGCCTGATGCAGGCTTTCCTGCACATCCCGCTCGGCTGGCTGTCGGACCGCATCGGCCGCAAGCCGGTCATGGTGGCCGGCCTGCTGCTGTTCGTGGCCGGCGGCCTGGTGGCCGCGTTTTCGCACACGCTGTCCGGCATCACCGTGGGCCGGGCGCTGCAGGGTACTGGCGCGATTTCCGCCGCGATCACGGCCTGCATCGCCGACCTGACGCGCGAACGCCACCGCACCAAGGCGATGGCCATGGTCGGCGGCAGCATCGGGCTGACCTTCGCGCTATCGCTGGTGATTGCCTCGCCGCTGCTGCATGCCATCGGCATGCCGGGCATCTTCGCGCTGATGTCGGTGCTGGGCGCGGTGGCGATCATCGTGACGCTGTTCGTGGTGCCGAGCCCGCCGCCGCCGCATCCGGTACGGCTGCCGTTCCGCCAGGTACTGCTCAATCCGGACCTCGTGCGCCTGAACGTCGGCGTGCTGGCGCTTCACGCGTCCCAGGTCGCCATGTTCATGGTGGTGCCCGCCATGCTGGCCGACGCGGGCATGCCGCTCGACCAGCACTGGAAGGTCTACCTGCCGGTGGTGCTGGTGTCCTTCGTGCTGATGCTCGGGCCGATGATGGCCGCGGAGCGCTATGGCCGCGTGCGGCCCGTGCTGCTGGGCGCCGTGGGCCTGATGACCGCGGTGCAACTGCTGTTCGCCGCCGTGCATGGCCTGTGGGCGATCGTCGTCGTCCTGCTGATGTTCTTTGTCGCTTTCAACGTGCTGGAGGCCATGCAGCCGTCGCTGGTCTCGCGCTACGCGGCCGCCTCGCGCGGTGCGGCGCTTGGCGTGTACAACACCACGCAGGCGCTCGGCCTGTTCCTTGGCGGCGTGGTGGGTGGCTGGCTGCTCAAGCACGAAGGCCGCAGCGCCGTGTTCGTCGGTTGCGCGGTGGTCCTGCTGGCCTGGCTTATAATCGCCTGGAGCATGAAGCCGCCGCCGGCCAGGGGACAGGCAAGTGCACCGGCGACCGCCTGACGCGGTGTCAGCCGCATCACTTTGCAACATTTCCTGGCCGAATATGGGCTAGCATGACCGCGCCTCCCGACTGTCTGGCCGGGGGCGCGTTGTTCGTTTACGCTGTCGCTTTTGCAGTCGTCGCAAGCCTCGCAATGACTGCGGGATCCTGGCAGTGGCCCCCGCGGTAGCCTCACCTGCAGCAATCCGATTCAACCTACATACTGAGCGTATGCCACGCTTTTCAGCACAGCGCGTGGCTTTTGGAGAACATTCACATGGCATCGGTCAACAAAGTCATTCTCGTCGGCAACCTGGGCGCGGACCCGGAAACCCGCTACATGCCCAGCGGCGACGCCGTGACCAACCTGCGCCTGGCGACCACTGACCGCTACAAGGACAAGCAGTCCGGCGAAATGAAGGAAGCCACCGAGTGGCACCGCATCTCGATGTTCGGCAAGCTGGCCGAAATCGCCGCCCAGTACCTCAAGAAGGGCTCGTCGGTCTATATCGAGGGCCGCATCCGCACCCGCAAGTGGCAGGACCAGAGCGGCCAGGACAAGTACAGCACCGAAATCGTCGCCGACCAGATGCAGATGCTGGGCGGACGTCAGGGCGCTGGTGGCGGCGGTGATGAAGGCGGCTTCGGCGGTGGTGGCGGCGGCGGTAGCTACGGCCGTGAAGCGTCGGGCGGCGCTGGCGGCGGCTACGGCGGCGGCCGCGCTCAGGGCGGCGGTGGCCAGGCTGGCGGCGGCCAGCAAGGCGGCGCGCGACGCCAGCAGCAGGCACCGTCGAACGGCTTCGAGGATATGGACGACGATATTCCGTTCTGATCCTGCGTAAGCAACACGCATAAAGAATGAGCCCCGCCAGCAAGCGGGGCTTGTTCTTTTCTGCTCAGCGGTTTTTACGACTTCTGGAACGTTTTCGATAACAGGCATCTGCCAGTGGATGCTTTCTTTAGCGAATCCAGGTCCCGATCGGATCGCTTGTCCCTGGCTGCTTGCCCGGTTCATCGATCCTTCACCAGAGTGGCCAGAACCTCCGGTGCTGTCCCGCCAGAAACAAGAAAGCCCTCCGCGATCGCGGAGGGCTGCCGGTACTGTCAATACCTCGCTTACGGCCGGTTGATCGAGATGCTGTAGAACACGTTGCTTGGGTTGACGCTGATGACTGCGCTGAGGCCGGAGTTGGCGAGATTCAGCGAGACCACTTCATTGACGCCCTGAGCCGGTGCGCGATAGCGCACGCCGACGAAGGGAACGTTGATTTGCCAGGTGTCGAAATGACCGTCCGCGTGCTGGCGCGTATAGGTGTTGGCAGCGGTATCCACCGAAACGACCGTGTTCGAACCGTCCGTGATATTGGTTGCACCGGTCGGGTTCAGCGCCGCATCCCAATACGTATTGACCGTTCCGACAGCCGGCAGGCCGAGCGTCCGCGGACGCGCCGCGAGCATGAAGCCGTTCTGGTGGACGATGGCGATGGCGAGTTGGCCATCTACGCCCTTGAACGCGAAAGCGCGGGCCGTGCCGCTCGGATCGGCGATGTTGAAGCCGCCGTCCGGATTGGCGGAGGCCGCGGGCAGATCGGCGGCTGCCCATGCGTCGCAGGACGACAGGCTGCAGTCCGCACCGCTCGTGAACTTGCCAGTGCTGTCCATGCTGAACTTGACCAGCCCGGTACCGAGGTTGCTGGCGTTGCCGTCGCGTTCGAATGCCAGCGCCACCCAGTCGCCGGCGAGTTCGCTCAACGGGATGCTCTGCTCCGGGATCACAAGGCTGGATGAGTTGGTATTGACACCGGCACGGCGCTCGAGCGCGATGCCGGACTTCGAGGCCAGCAGCCTGAAGTCGTTATTGCCGAAGCGGCAGGCTTCGCTGTTGTTCGCCGCGAACTGTTCGACGGCGTTGGTCGAGTCGTTCGTCTGCGTCAGCTTGATGGCATCGATCGTGTACCGCTGCACGACATTGGTGGTGAGGCCGATCTTCTGGTACTTGCCGCTGCGGAACGACGCGCAGGTGGTGGAAGCGGGCTGCAGGATGGTCTGCACGCCGCCGGCCGAGCCCGAATTGGACGCTACCGCGGTCGACAGGTCCGAGATGGACGTCTGCGAAGCCTTGAGGGTTTCGCCGAGGGTATCGAGCTTCTGGTCAAGCGCGTTGCCCGGCGTGTTGCCGTGCGCGGCGACGAGGGTGTCCTTGAGCGGATCGATGCCCGCCAGGTCAACCGTGCCCGTCAGGATCAGCTTGACGTTGTCGAGCGCGGTGGATACGCCATCCGTGGTCAGCTTCGCCTGGGCCTGCTCGTCGAAGCTTGCGAAGAATTCATTGGTGCTCTTGCCGGCGATCGACGCGGTGATCAGCTCGGTCAGCGGCGTGATGTTGGCCGTGGCGGTCATGCCGCTGCCGGCTTCGACCACGGAGTGGAGCGTGGTGCCGTCGGGCGTCGAAACGCTCAGCACGCACGGACGCCTGGCGTTCGGGATGTCGATCGAGAACGTACCGTCGGCCGCCGTCGTGGCGGTGCCGCTGCCCGAGGCGCACTTGGCCTGGACGGTCGCGTTGGCAAGCGCCGCGCCTACTGCCGCCGTTCCCGCGATCTTGGTCGTGGGCGTCGAGGGCGTCGTCGCGGCAGGCGCGGACGGCTGGCTGTCGGAGCCACCGCCGCAAGCGCTCAGCGCCGCCGCGGCAAGAGTGGACACAAGCAATTTGATCTTCATATTTTTTCTTCCTCCCCGTTGTAGGAACTGGCTGTACTCACGCTCTATCCGGATACGCATCCATCCGTGATGGAAGCCGGGGGCGATACTACAAAGTTCCGAAATGCCGGTCGTCACCAATTTTGGTGATAGACATCCAATACATTGGGCGGCGCGCCGATGCGCGGCACTGCCATCGAGGCGAGAGGCTGATCGCGAAAGAGCGGAACCCTTCTGAAGTAGGGGCATGAAGCGCCAGCCGGCGCCGCTATCTTTGGTAGGCTCCGCCATAACGGCCACCTGACGCTGCCGCCGGGGAACGTGCGCTACAGCCCGGCGAGCCGATCGGGCGGTGAACAGGACAGTCCACGACCACGGGGAGAGTGACGTGCCGTCAGTGAAATTCCGCCGCGCGATGGAAGCGGCCGATCGTATCGCCGATGCATCGCCGCCTTGGGACGATATCCTGACCACGGCGCGCGACCTGATTGGCGCGGACAGCGGCTCGCTCATCATGATGGACGGCGCGGGTCAGTTGCTGAACATCACGCACGTGGACATGTCGGGCCAGGCGCTCGATGAATACGTCCGGCATTTTCACAAGGTAGACTTCATGGCGGAAGCCGCCTCGCGCCTGGCTGCCGGCGCGTGGATCGACAGCAACGACGTCATGCCGCTCCTGAAGTCGCGACAGGCGGAATTCCACGCGGACTATATGCGCAAGCATGGCCAGGCCCAGAGCCTTGCCCTGATTCTTGAGCGGGACAGCGAGCGGCGCACCGGCCTCACGTTCCAGCGGTCCACGGTGGCCGCCAATGCCACGGACCGGCTGACCGAAGGCGAAGCTGGCGCCTATGTTCGCCACTTCCGCAAGGTGTTGTCCACGCGGCGCCGGGCCATGGCGAACAAGGTGCAACTGCTGGAGGACTCATTCGCCGCGCTGGGCGAGGCGACATGCCTGTTGTCGGCATCCGGGCTGGTACTCCATGCCTCGGCGCTTGCGCATGAACTGCTGGACAACCGGCAGGGGCTCTGCATTCGTCAGGGTCGGCTCTACCACGCGGAGCCGGCCGTGCTCGCCCGCCTGCTCGGAAAGCTGCAAGACGCGCTGCGCACCGGCCAGCGCATGGCGGCGACCGTGGCGCTGGACTGGGGCAAGACCCTCGGCATCGACATGGTGCCCGCGGATGCGCAGGTGAAGCTGTCGGACGAGCCGCTGGCGCTGGTTCGCCTGCGCGTCAGCAGTGCGTTCAATGAGGTCAGCATTGACGACCTGATCTGCACCTTCAAGATCACGGCTGCCGAAGCAAGGGTGCTGGCCGCGCTGATGGCGGGGCATACGCCGGCCCAGTTCGCGGCGCAGAACGGGCTGTCCGAGAACACGGTGCGCACGCACATCACCAATCTGAAGGGAAAGATGAACTGCCGGCGCGTCGTGGAGCTGGTGAAGCTCGCTACGCTGGTACAGCGTTGAGTTTCTGGTGATGGCCACGGTGGCTTGCGTGCGTGCCGCCGCCGCTATCGCATCATCGCCTTCGGCTGCCGCGTGGCGGTCGGCATAGCGGTTCGCATCAACGTCGCTGGCGCCGACGCTTCTCCTTCGTGTCGCTCCGGCGAGAAGTGACTTGCCGGCTACGCCGGCGAAATTGCCCCGCCTTTCCGGCACGAAAGCTCTCCAACGGCCATCCAGCTCACTCGAAGAAAGCGCCCCACATTTATTTGACAGCATCTCAAATAAAGCCTAGATTATTGACACGGTGCCATTTACCAAAGGAGACAGCGTGACAGATCAACAGAAGCCGGAAGTCACGGCAGGCATGCGAGGCGCTTCGTGGGACGCCCGACTGATGGACCGTCCGTATCAGATGGTCCCCTATGCGCTGCCCACTGCCGACGGCCAGCGCACACTTGGCTTCCTGTTCACCATGACCGGCGGGGAGAAGACCGTCGTCACGCTGATGCATCCGCGCGAGATGGCCATCACGCATTACCTGGTGCCGTTCGTGCTCGATGCCGGCTGTGCCTGCTGGGTTCAGGGGCCGCGCTCGATCGGCAATGATCTGCGCCTCGAACATGAGATCGCGCTGTTCGATGTGGCGGCCGGCATGACGCATCTGCGCGAGCTGGGCTACGAGAAGATCGTGATGCTCGGCAATTCCGGCGGCGCCGGCCTCTATACGTTCTACAACCAGCAGGCGCTGACGCCGCGCGAGCAGCGCATCGCGCGGACACCGGCGGGCCGTCCGACGAACCTTGGCGAACTGCATATGCCCGAGGCCGACGCCTTCATCCTCGTGTCCCCGCATCCGGGGCAGGGCAAGTTGCTCATGAGCGGCGTGGATCCCTCGGTCATCGACGAAGAAGATCCGATGCAGACAGATCCGGCGCTGGACCCGTTCTCGAAGGCCAATGGCTTTGATGTCGAAGCCGGAAAGGGGCGCTATGCCCCCGAGTTCGTCGCGCGCTACCGGGAAGCGCAGATCGCGCGCGTGGCACGCATCGATGCGCGCGCCAAGGCGATGCTGCGCGCCAAGGCGATGCTGCGCGCCAAACACGAGTCGCGCGCAGCGCTCAAGGCCGGCGCCGCCACGGAGGCCGAGCGCCGCATGGCCGCGCATGCGCCGATCTTCCAGGTCTGGCGCACCGACGCCGACCTGCGCTCCTGGGATATCACGCTGGACCCTTCGGACCGCAAGACGGGTTCGCTGTGGGGCAAGGACCCGTTCACGTCGAACTGGGGCAGCGTCGGCTTCGGCCGCACGGTCACGCCGGAGTCATGGCTGTCGACGTGGTCGGGGCTGTCCTCGAATGCCGCGCTGGACAAGACGCTGGGCACGCTGCACCAGCCCACATTGCTGATCGAATACACCGGCGACCAGTGCACATTCCCCGCCGATATCCACGCGATCTACGAGCAGATTCCCGCGGCCCGCAAGCGGCACATCCGCGTGCGGGGCAACCACCACGGCATGGCCCTCGGCCGTGACGAAGCGTCCGGCCAGAGCATCGCGGGCCGGCACATCGTCGAGTGGCTGCGCGAGACGATGGCCTGAGCCGGCACCGCCGGACAAACCTGTAAGACGACAGAGGTAGACATGCTGCAACCCACCCACGTGCGACCGTCAGTGCTGCTGGACGGCGTACGCTATCCCGACGAAGACCGGCTGCGCCAGTACGTGGCGGACGGCTACCTGAGCACCGAGACGCTGGCCGGTGCGTTCCGCCAGTCGTTCCGCGACCACAAGGACCGGCTCGCGCTGGTCGGACCGGAAGGCGAGTTCACCTACCAGGCGTTCGACGAGCAGACTGAGCGGCTCGGCGCCGCGCTGCTGGCACTGGGGCTCAGGCCGCTCGACCGCGCGATCTTCCAGTGCGGCAACTGCAACGAACTGCTGCTGGCCTTCTTCGGCTGCCTCAAGGCCGGCATCATCCCGCTGTGTTCGCTGCAGGCATTCCGCAAGCTCGAGATCAGCTATCTCGGCAAACTCTGCAACGCGCGGCTGCACTTCGTGCAGGGCGATGATCCGAAGTTCGATGACGTCGCGTTTGCCGAGGCCATGCAGGCCGAAGTGCCGAGCCTTGCCTTCATCCTCCAGGCGCGCGGCACGCGCCGCGGCAGCGCCGTGCTGCTGGCGGACCTGATCCGCGACATGCCGCTGGGGCGCGCGCAGGCAATCCTGGCCGACGTCACGCATGAGCCGTTCCAGGCCGCGGTGTTCCAGTTGTCCGGCGGCACCACGGGCGTGCCCAAGATCATTCCGCGCTTCCAGAACGAGTACCTGTACAACATGCGCGCGGTGGCGCAATGGAACCGCTACACCGCCGACGACGTGCTCTTCTTTCCCACGCCGTACATGCACAACCTCAACATGGGCTGCTTCTTCGGGCCGTTCCTGTTGAGCGGCGCGGCCGTGACGGTAGCACCCGACCTCTCGGAAGACACGCTGCAGGCACTGGTGCGCGATTACGAGCCGACCTGGTTCGGTGTCGCCGGGCCGATCCTGAACCGCATCGCGCCGGTGCTGCTGCGCTCCACGCCAGCCGAGCGGGCGCGACGCAATTTCATCGTGCCCAAGAACGCCGCCAACCTGACGCGACTGACCGGCTCGCCGGCGCACCATATCTTCGGCATGACCGAAGGCGTGATCATGTTCACGCGTCCGGAAGACCCGCAGGAGATCCGCGAGCAATCGGTCGGCTGTCCGGTGTCGGCGGCCGACGAAGTGCGCATCGTCCATCCCGGCACCGAAGACGAGGTGCCCGAGGGCGAGGCCGGCGAGGCGCTGTTCCGCGGCCCGTACACGATCCGCGGTTACTACAAGTCCGAGAAGGAGGATGGCACGCGCTTCACGGCCGATGGCTTCTACCGCTCCGGCGACCTGATGTCGTCGGACGTGGTGGCCGGCAAGCGCTACTACTTCTTCCGCGGCCGCATCAAGGACGTGGTCGACCGCGGCGGTGAAAAGATCAATGCCGAGGAGCTCGAGAACGTCATCAACGAACACCCCGCGGTCCTGGCGACGTCCGTGGTCGGCATGCCCGACAAGGTCTATGGCGAGCGTGTCTGCGCATTCGTCCTGCTGAAGCCTGACGCCGCCGCATCCGGACTGACGCTGCCGGCCTTGACGCAGTTCCTCCAGGAAGCCGGGCTCGCCAAGTTCAAGTGGCCGGAGCGGCTGGAGATCATTTCCGAATTTCCGCTGACGGCTTCCGGAAAACTCAGCAAGGTGCTGCTGCGCGATCGCATCGTCCAGCTCCTGCAGGCGGAGACGGACCAGGATGCCGTTGAGCAAAGCCAGTGATATCGCCAGTACAGCCAGTGAACAAGGAAGAGACATGACCCAATCCACGCAAGCCGCCATTCCCGCAGTCGCGCTGCACGGCGTCCACCACACCGCGCGGCCGACCTGGAAGCTGGCCGAGACCGTGCACTTCTACCGCGACCTGCTCGGCCTGCCGCTGGTCCACGCGATCTCGGCCAAGGGATGGGGCCCGGACAACCACGCCGATTTCCTGCATTTCTTCTTCGACAGCGGCAACGGCAGCACCATCGCCTTCTTCTACTACATCGGCACCGAGCGGCCGGACTGGCTGGCGGTGCGCGAGCACTACCAGGACCGTGCCACGCACACCGCCTGGCGCGTGCGCGACGAGGCCGAGCTGCTGCAATGGCGCCAGCGCGTGGAAGCCGTGGGCATTGCGCTGCGCTACCAGATCCGTCACGAGGTGATCGAGTCGATCTACTTCAACGACCCGAACGGCTACCCGATCGAAATCACCTGGCAGGTGCGCCCGTTCAGCGACGCCGACCAGCGCGATGCCGCGCTCACCATCGACGCGGCGATCGATCTGGAGCGGGCACGCGATGGCGGCGAGGCCTTCGCGTCGATCGAGCCGGTCTGGCAGCGCAAGGCCGGCAATATCGAGGGCAACGGCGTCGACCGGGACAAGGCGTCGGTCTACGTGCTCGACGTGCCGGAGTTCGCCCCCCTGATCGACGTGGCACGCAAGACCGAGGGCTACCGCACCACGACGCTTGGCAATGGCTATGTGCGCATCGACGGCAACCCGACGCTGCAGTTCCGCCGCAAGGAACTGGGCTTCAAGCCGGCCGTGTGGTACGGCGCGCTGACGGGCGGCCTGGCGGGCCAGATCCGCCAGTTCGACATGGACGCGCTGGTGATCGCGCCGGGAGTCCCGCAATGAAAGTGACCATCATCGGCGGCGGACCGTCGGGCCTGTTCCTCGCAATCCTGCTCAAGGAGCGCCTGTCGCAGGTCGAGATCGACGTCTTCGAGCAGAACCCCGAGAACGCCACGTTCGGCTTTGGCGTGGTGCTGGCCGACACGGGCCTGGCGAACCTGCGGTCGGCATCGCCGACTGTCGTGGACCGTCTGGCCACGGTCATGCGCTTCAACGACCAGCATGCGATCGTGTGCCATGAGCAGCCGATCGTGATGAAGAAGCCTGGTGCCGGCGGCGGGGCGATCCCGCGCATCAGCCTGCTGTCCGTGCTGCAGCAGCGCGCCTGTGAACTCGGCGTGCATGTGACCTACAACCAGCGCATTGCCGATTTCGACGCTATCGACGCGGACCTGATCGTGGGTGCCGACGGGATCAACTCGCAGTTGCGCACGGCGAACGAGGCCGGCTTCGGCACCACGCGCCGCACGCTGACCAACCATTTCGCATGGTTCGGCGTGGAGAAGCCATTTCCGAGCCCCGCGCTGGTGTTCCGCAAGCATGAAGGCGGCTACTTCGTTGCGCACTATTACCCCTACTCCGACTCGATGAGCACCTTCGTCGCCGAGTGCGACCACCAGACTTGGCTGGACTTCGGTATGGAGGACATGAGCGCCGAAGCGCGGCAGGCGTTGTTCGAGCGCGTGTTTGCGCCGGAGTTGGACGGCTACGCGCTGGTGTCGAACAACTCGGCGTGGCGCCAGTTCCCGGTCATCCTTAACGCGAAGTGGCATGTCGGCCGCCAGGTGCTGATCGGCGACGCCCTGACGAGCGCGCATTTCTCGATCGGCTCGGGCACTCGCATCGCCATGGAAGACGCGATGGCGCTGGCCGATGCAATCGTCGCGCATCCCGCCGACGTGCCGGCCGCGCTGCGGCAGTACGAGGCCGTGCGCAAGCCCGAGAAGGCCAAGCTGATCAGCGCGTCCGAGGCTTCGTACAACTGGTACGAGCACATCCGCGAGTGGATGGAACTGCCGACCCCGCACGAGTTCGTGTTCCGCTTCATGACGCGCACGGGGCGCGTGGATGCCGGGCGCCTGCGCGCCCAGTTCCCGGCGCTGATGGCGGAGCTTGCCGCTGGTGGCGTGACCGGTGGCGCGGCCTTGGAGCAGCCATGATCAACGCCACGGAATACGTGCTCAGCGAGCGCCCGTTCGTCGTCAGGCGGCGCGTGCGCTGGGGTGACTGCGACCCCGCCGGCGTGGTCTACACCGGCCGCTTCACGGACTACCTGCTCGGCGCGGTGGGACTCTACACCGCCCATATGGCCGGCGGCGACGGCAGGCTTGGTGAAGTCCACGGCGTCGGCACGCCATGCAAGGCGATGCGCTTCGAGTTCATCGGCACGCTGTGGCCCGATGACGTGATCGACATCACCTGCACGGTGGAAGCCATACGCACGCGTTCGTTCGACATCCGCTGCGTGGCACGCCGGCCCGACGGCGCGCCGGTGTTCGACGCGATGTTCTCGCCGATCTGCGTGCGCCTGGACCGCCGCGAAGGCACGCCAATCCCGGATGCGATGCGCGAAGTGCTGAAGCGCTTTCTTGCCCCCGCCCTGAAGCCCCCTGAAGCCCCCTGAAGCCCCCTGAGCGTTCCCGGAATTTTCAAAGATGAAGTATCGAATCGGACAGATCGTGCCCAGCTCCAACATCACGATGGAGCGCGAGGTCCCGGCCATCTTCGCCGCGCGCATGCAGGCGCTGCCGGAGCAGTTCAGCTTCCATTCCAGCCGTGTGCGCATGCATCGCGTGGTGGCCGAGGAACTCGAGAGGATGAACCGGGACATGGGCCGCTGCGCACTGGAACTGGCCGATGCGCGGGTCGATGTCATGAGCACCGCCTGCCTGGTGGCGACCATGTGCATGGGCATGGGGTACCACCGCCAGGTAATCGAGGATCTCGGCCACGCGATTGCCGAAGCACCGTACCGGCCGCAGATCATGACCTCCGCCGGGGCCCTTGTCGATGAACTGAAGGACTTCGGCGCACGCCGCATCTCGCTGATGGCGCCGTACAGCGACGCGCTGACCAAGACGGTGGTCGCATACATCGAACACGAAGGCATCGAGGTCAGCGACGTGATCAACTTCTCGATCCTCGACAACCTGGAGGTCGGCGAGCGCGATCCGCTGCAACTGCTGGAGGACGTGAAGAGGCTCGACGTCAGGGGCGTCGATACCGTGGTGCTGTCGGCGTGCGTGCAGATGCCGTCGCTGGCCGCTATCGAACCCGCTCAGCAGGCGCTCGGCATTCCTGTGACTTCCACGGCCGCGTGTACGGCGCGGCAAATGCTGCGCCGCCTCAACCTTGCTGCCAGCGCGCCCGGCGCGGGCGCCTACCTCGGCAGCCAGGCCGGGTTGCGCTGACCGGCGCAGTTTCGCGCAGTTTCGCGCAGTTTCGATTCGGCAGCCGCCCGCAGATGGCGGCGCCGCCAACCAGGAGACCATTTCATGCAAACCGCCCCCGACGCGCTGCCGCGCGTGTCCGCCCGTATCTATGCCAGCGTGATTCTTGGCGCCGCACTCGGCATGCTGGCCGGCTATGCGCCGTTGTTCAACGCCACGGCCGGCGTGTTCGTCAGGCCGCTCGCCGCCGAGTTTGGATGGGGCCGCTCGCAGGCCTCGCTGTCCTATGCCGCGTCGATGTTCGGCCTGGCAATCGTCAGTCCGATCGTCGGCGCCATGATGGATCGCTTCGGCATCCGCCGCGTGATTGCGTGCTCGGCCATCGTGTTCGGCCTTGCCACGTGCGCCATGGCGCTCCAGGACGGCAGCATGCTGGCCTGGGTCGGGCTATCGATCGTCGTCGGCGTGTCCGGCGCCGCCACGTCGGTGCTGGGCTACCTGGCCGTGTTGCCGCAGTGGTTCGACCGGCGCCTCGGGCTGGCCCTGGGCATCGCGATGTGCGGCCTCGGCGCGGGCACCGTGATCCTTCCGATGACCGCGCAGTACCTGGTAACGGTGTTCAGTTGGCGCATCGCCTATCTCGTCCTCGGCGCGGGCTCGGTGGTGCTGTCGCTGGCGGCGTGCGGCTTGCTGCGCGAGCGCTTTCCCGCCGGCAGCCGGGCAAGGCGCGCGGCATCGTCCGCGCCGGTCGGCGTGCCGCTGCCGATCGCGGTGCGCAGCTATCGGCTCTGGGCGATCTGGCTGGTCTTTGTGCTGAGCTCGGCCGCCACGCTGTCGCTCGGGCCGCATCTGCCGTCGCTGTTCGCGGACCGGGGCTTCGACGCGGCCATGGCGGCTCGCAGCGCGTCGATGATGGGCGTCGGCCTGCTGATCGGACGGTTGATGACCGGGCTGCTGATCGACCGCATTCACGCACCGCTGGTGGCCGGCGTGTTCTTCGTGGGCGGTGCCGTCGGCGTGTTCCTGCTGCGCGGCTCGCACGACTACGGCACGCTGCTGGTCGCGACCATGCTGATCGGCCTGACCATCGGCGCGGAGGGCGACCTGATCTCCTATCTGGTGCGTTCGTACTTCGGGCTGACCTCGTTCGGTTCGCTGTTCGGCATCGCGTTCTCGGGCTACGGGCTTGGCGCGGTGATCGGACCGATCGGGCTCGGTGCGTGGTTCGACCGGCATGGCAGCTACGACGTGCCCTTGCTGGTATTGCCGTGCATGTTGCTGGTGGCGTCCGGTCTGGTGCTGTCGCTGGGCCGCTACCGCATTGCGGACCGGCAGGAGCCTGCCGCGGCCGCCGCCTCTGCGTAGGAGCGCGGCGGCGAAGCGGCAGAAAGTGGCAGAAGCGGCGAAGGCGGATAGAATTGGCATACCACCAATTCCGAGCCGGCCCGCTTCGCCTCCCATCATGCCTGCCGCACGCAAATCGCCCGCAGCCAAGGCCGCCGCACCGCAGCCGTCCAGCCCCGTACCGCGCCGGCGCGGACGTCCGCCCAAGACGGAATCGCCGATCGGCGCGGAACCGATGCTCAGCCGCACGACGATCCTGCAGCACGCGATCGAGCTGACCAAGACCACGCCGCTGGACCAGATTTCCATGGTGCAGCTCGCCAAGGATTTCGGCGTGGCCCCGGGGCTGATCCACTATTACCTCGGCGGCCGCGACCAGCTGGTCACCGGCGTGCTCAATGACTACTACCGCCAGCGGACCCTGCGCCTGCAGCCGCTGACGGGCGACTGGCGCGCGGATGTCGAACGGATTTCGCGGCTCAGCTTCCAGGTTGCGATCGAGAATCCCGGCGTCAGCAACTACGTGGCGTCGCATAACCGGTATCGCCTGTTCCAGGATGTGCAGCCCGGCGAAACCGACTACGGTCTGGAGTTCTTCAACCGCATGACGTCGGCGATCATGCAGGGCGATTTTTCCGCGGAGCAGGTCGCGCTTGCGTATCACCTGCTGGCGCAATACCTCGTCTCGGCCAGCATGGCCGAAGCGTCGCGGCAATTGCCGGCCTATCACCAGGCCTTCATCCAGAACAAGCTCGACGGGGTATCGGCGCAGCAGTATCCCGGCGCGCGCTTCGTCAGCAAGGCGTTCTCGAAACTGTCTTCCGACACGGCCTTCGAAGAAGGGCTGCGCATTACGCTCGACGGCATCGAAGCGTGGCCGCGCCACGCGAAGCCGGCAAGGAAGAAGGGCGCGCGCGCCGCATAGAGGCGAAACCCTCCAGGCGGCAAACGCTGCGAATGTTGGCTCTCCTCTCCCGCAGCGGGAGAGGAGAGCCAACCGGGCGGCAATTCTTTCCTTGTCCGCAAACAGGCCCCACATAAGCGGCCGCACTTCATCTTGCTGACGTCCTCCCACTGACTGTCGTCCCACGCCACACGCTAGTGGTATCTACTTATTTGAGATGCAATCAATAAAACTACAATGTTTATTTGAGTGTATGTCAAATAAAGCGCCAGCCATCATGATCGGACCGGCGCACCAGATGTCGGAGACAACATGAAGCGCCCCCTTCTTGCCCTTGCCTTGCTGGCCGGTTCCATGCTTGCGCTGCCCGTGCGCGCGGACGCGTATCCGGACCGGATGATCCGCGTCCTCGTCCCCTCCATTGCGGGCAGCGCGCCCGACATCATTGCGCGGCAGGTGGCGGAACGCCTGAGCAGCGCATGGAAGCAGCAGGTGATCGTGGAGAACAAGCCGGGCGGCAACGGCATCGTGGCCATGAGCGCGCTGAAGCAGGCGCCGGCCGACGGCTACACGCTGGTCCTCTTCCACGCGGCCGCGGCCGTGACGACGCCGGTGATGTACAGGGAGGCGAAGTTCGACATCCAGCGCGATACCGCGGTGGCCGCCACGGTGGCCTACACGCCGATGATGTTCGTGGCCGGTACCGCCACCACGTACAAGAGCCTGTCCGACGTGCTGCGCGACGGCAAGGCCCGCCCTGACGATGTCGTGATCGGCAGCCCGGCGCGCGGCTCGGTGCCGCACCTGACGGCCGAGATGATGGGCCAGTCGCAGAACACGAGATTCCGCCAGGTCAGCTTCAGCGGCACCACGCAGGCCATCCAGGCCGTCGTGAAGGGCGATATCCCGGTCTATGTCGACGGCATCGCGCCGCTGGTGCCGCTCGTGCGTGCCGGGCGGCTCAGGGCACTCGCCGTGACATCGGACGCGCCGTTGCCCGGCCTGGAAGGCATTGCGCTGGCCAAGGAGGCCGCTCCGGGCCTTGTCGCCAAAGGCTGGTTCACGATCTTTGCGCCGAAAGGCACGCCTGTGCCGGTGCTCGACCGGATCAATGCGGCGGTCAACCAGAGCCTCGCCCAGCAGCCATTCATCGATCGCCTGAAGGACCTGGGCACGTATCCGATGCCGATGTCGCGCGCGGACGGCGCGCGCTTCATCGACGCGGAGAAAGCCCGCTGGGAGAAGGTCATCGCTGAAGCCGGCGTGAAGCCTGAATGAGCACGAACGGACACATCACAACAACAGAGGAGATAGCAGTGAGATTCAGTCGATTTGCAGCCGCCGCCGTGGCACTTGCCAGTTCATGTTCCGCCTGGGCCCAGTCGGGCGTCACGCTCTACGGCGTGGTCGATGCGAGCATCGAGTACGTGAGCCATGTCGGCGCGGTGCCGACGGCCGCCAACGGCTTCAACCCCGGCCCGGCGCACGACGTGGTGCGGCTGACGTCGGGCGGCATGTCGGGGTCGCGCTGGGGCATTCGCGGCGTCGAAGACCTTGGCGGCGGCACGCAGGCCGTGTTCGTGCTGGAGAGCGGTTTCAACGCCGATACCGGCACGATGCAACAGACCGGCCGCCTGTTCGGCCGCCAGGCCTTTGTCGGCATCAAGAACGCACAGTATGGCCAACTGAGCCTCGGCCGCCAGTACACATCGCTGTTCGACAGCATCGTCAATTTCGTGCCGGCGTACTTCGCCACGGAGTACGAGCCGATCACGTTGTTCACCGGCGCCAATTTCCGCGAGGACAACACCATCAAGTACACCGGCAACTTCGGTGCGTTCACCGGTGTCGCGCACTATTCCTTCGGCACCGGCGTGGCACTGCCGCAGGCGGTGCCGACCGGGTTCGCACTCGGCGGGGCCGGCGAAGTCCCGGGCCAGGCGCGGCGCGACAGCGCGTGGGGCGCATCGCTGGCATACACGGGCGGGTCGCTCTGGGCCGCGCTGGCATACGACCAGTTCAACCCGACCATCAGCACGCCGGCCAGCACGAGCAGCGGCACCTTCCGCAAGGCCACCGCCGCGCTGAGCTACAACTTGCCGTGGGGCCGCATCATGGGCGGCTATCGCTGGGGGCAGAACAAGACCGCGGCCGGGGCCACCGCCGTGCGGGACGATTTCTTCTGGATCGGCGGCATCTACCAGGTGACGCCGGCATTTACCCTGACCCTCGAGTACGACTACGACAAGGTCCGGAACGTGTTCGGCAATACCAGCGTGGCCAATCCGTGGCAGCTCAACCTGATCGCGGACTACAGCCTCTCGAAGCGCACCGACGTCTATCTGTCGGCGGCGTATGCGAAGCACGCGGGCCTGATGCTCGATTCGGCATCGATCGCATTCGCGAACAGCCTGGCGCTCGGCAACAGCTACGTCCTCGGCAACGGCGCCACGTCGATGGTCGGTATTGCGGCCGGCGTACGGCACAAGTTCTGATTGCTGACGGCACGCTGACGGTGAAGCGTTGGCTGTCCGCACCCTGTCCGCACCTCTCCCGCGAATGCCCGCTGCCGCACTTGCCTGCCTCCGTGCGGCAGCCAGTGGCGCTTCCGTCTCCCTTCACGCGCGTCATCTACGTGTTTTCCCCGGTGCTGCGGCATGCCCCGTGTAAGTAGCAGGTAAGGGGCAGGCCTTACCTTATCGTCACGGACCGGGGCTGAGACCACCACGCATGCGCTGGCTGGCGCATGCACTGTCAGCCCACGGCAAGCCCGTAGCACGATTGGCAGGAGACACAGATGAACGAAGAACTGGTCGCAAGACTGAAGGCGAACCCCACGTATCGCGAGCTTGTGCACAAGCGCTCGCGGCTGGGCTGGGCGCTGACCGCGGTGATGCTCGTGATCTATTACGGGTACGTGCTGCTCATCGCTTTCGACAAGGAATTCCTTGCACAGAAGACGGGCACGGGCGTGATGACATGGGGCATGCCGATCGGCCTGTTCGTGATCCTCTTCACCGTCGTCATCACCGGCCTCTATGTGCGCCATGCCAACCGCGCCTACGACCAGCTCACCGAGCAGATCAAGCGGGAGGTAGCATGAAAGCGAACCACACACTCATTGCCTGCAGCACGCTGCTGCTGTCTTCGGCCGCGCTGGCGGCGGGTGGTGACCTCGGGCAGGCGGTACGGCAGCCGACCAACTGGACGGCAATCGGCATGTTCGTGCTGTTCGTGATCGGCACGCTGTTCATCACCAAGTGGGCGGCCAAGCGGACCACGTCGGCGGCCACGTTCTACACGGGCGGCGGCGGCATCACCGGCTTCCAGAACGGCCTGGCGATCGCCGGGGACTTCATGTCCGCGGCCTCGTTCCTGGGCATCTCCGCGGCGGTCTATGCCAATGGCTATGACGGGCTGATCTATTCCATCGGCTTCCTGGTGGGCTGGCCCGTCATCACCTTCCTGATGGCGGAACGGCTGCGCAACCTTGGCCGCTTCACGTTTGCCGACGTGGCCGCGTACCGCTTCAAGCAGGCCCCGATCCGCGCATTCGCGGCCTCGGGCACGCTGGTGGTGGTGGCGTTCTACCTGATCGCGCAGATGGTCGGCGCGGGCCAGCTCATCAAGCTGCTGTTCGGCCTGGAGTACTGGGTCGCGGTGGTGATCGTCGGCGCGCTGATGATGGTGTACGTGCTGTTCGGCGGCATGACCGCCACCACGTGGGTGCAGATCATCAAGGCCTGCCTGCTGCTTGGCGGCGCCACGTTCATGGCCTTCATGGTGCTGGCCCAATATCACTTCAGCCCCGAGGCGCTGTTCGCCAAGGCGGTCGAGGTCCATGCCAAGAAGGACTCGATCATGAGCCCGGGCAACTTCATCAAGGACCCGATCTCGGCGATCTCGTTCGGCATTGCGCTGATGTTCGGCACGGCCGGCCTGCCGCACATCCTGATGCGCTTCTTCACCGTGCCCAACGCCAAGGAAGCGCGCAAGTCGGTGTTCTGGGCGACTACGTGGATCGGCTACTTCTACATCCTGACGTTCATCATCGGCTTCGGCGCGATCGTGCTGGTGGGGACCAACCCGAGCTTCCAGGACGGCAGCGGCAAGCTGCTCGGCGGCGTCAACATGGCGGCGGTGCACCTGGCCAGCGCGGTCGGCGGCAATGTGTTCCTCGGCTTTATCTCGGCCGTGGCGTTCGCGACCATCCTGGCGGTCGTGGCTGGCCTGACCCTCGCCGGCGCCTCGGCCGTGTCGCACGACCTGTACGCCACGGTCTTCAAGCACGGCAAGGCGACCAGTTCGATGGAGCTGCGCGTCTCGCGCATCACGACCATCATCCTCGGCATGGTCGCGGTGGTGCTCGGCATCGTGTTCGAGAAGCAGAACATCGCGTTCATGGTGTCGCTGGCCTTCGCCGTCGCGGCCTCTGCCAATTTCCCGGTGCTGTTCATGTCGGTGCTGTGGAAGGGGTGCACCACGCGCGGCGCGACGATCGGCGGCTTCCTCGGCCTGCTGTCGGCGGTCGTGCTGACGGTCCTGTCGCAAGCGGTCTGGGTGGACGTGTTCCACTTCAAGGATGCGCCGTTCCCCTACACCTCGCCGGCGCTGTTCTCGATGACGATCGGCTTCCTTGGCATCTGGATCTTCTCGCTGATGGACAAGTCCGCGCGCGCGCGCGTGGACAAGGCCGGCTTCGAGGCACAGGAGCTGCGCTCGGAGACCGGCATCGGGGCAGGCGAGGCGACCGCACATTAGGGCCTGTTCCCGGATATAACGTACGCGCGTTGGCCCGAGCCGGGGTCAGCTACGCGAAGGGCGTCGCCGCAAAGGGTCATTCCCTTTGCAAGGCGCCCGACAAAGTAGATGGCCCCGGCTCGGGCCAACCCGCAGGGCAAGGGGGATACGCGGCGCATTGCGTCGTTGCTGGCCGCTTGCTTGGAATGACCAAGCGGCGCGACCAGCGCCTAGCACTGCGCCGCGTATCCCCCTTGCGCGCGCACGTTCTATTCGGGAACAGACCCTAAGTCGCGGCAACTTGCGGGGCGTCTGCTATCTTGGTTCGAGGATCAGCAACGTCCCGCCGTCGGCATGCAACACGCAATGCGGGCACGGGCCCCGCGCGTAACCGACGACGCCGGTGGTCACTTCTGTACACGGCGGCAGGCCCTTCGGGGCCTGCGCTGCCGGAGGCAACCGACCATGAAGCCGCAACCCTTCGCAGTGACTCCCGACGCGCACGGGCGCGCGCTCAACGTGGTCGGCGAGAAGATCACGGTCCTGGCACCGAATACCGCCACGCAGGGCTACGAGGTCTTCCTGCAGCAGGGCGAAGAGGGCTGCGGCCCTCCGCCGCACTGCCACGACTGGGACGAGTCGTTCTACATCACGCGCGGCACCATCGACATCGGCTATGACGACCAGGTCATCACGGCCACGCCCGGCACGTTCGTGCATGTTCCCGCAGGTACCATGCATCACTTTCGCTTCGGGGCTGGCGGTGGCGAGATGATCTCCGTCACCAGCCAGGGCGGAATGGCTTCCCGTCTGTTCACCCGGATCGACGAGGAGATCCCGCCGGGGCCGCCCGATATCGCCAGGCTGCTCGCGGTCGCGAGCGAGTGCGGCGTGACGGTCGCGGCCGGCGATGCGCCGCACGCCTGACCATCGGCTTCGCTCGCTGGCAGCCATGACGACCGGCACGGCCTGAATCCGGCTTTGGGTCCTGCCGGCTCGACGAGTCCCGCCACCCCTGGTAATAATCGCGGCAACGCCAAACTTCGGGGGTGGTGCGATGTCGCCTGTGCGGGCATTCAAGCGGGTGCTGCGGTCGTCGACCGGGGCATTGCCCGGTAAGTCATGGCTGGCGGCGGGCGTCGTGACGATCGCCGCGCTGCTGTCGACAGCGGCGGCCGCCACGGACTTCGGCAGCCAGGGCGGCCCTGAGCCCGCCAACATCGGGGAAATTGCCGATGTCCTGCGCGCCGATGCCTACGACCTCGAACTGCTGATCAGCTTCGGCACTTCCAAGGGCGGATCAGCCGGCCACATTGCCCTGGCCATCCGTGACCAGGCGCCAGGCGACGACCTCGTCTACTCGGCCAACTTCTATGCCGACCGCGACAGCAAGCACGCGGCAGGCCATTACACCGATGACCTGATGGTGGCCATCCCGAAGCTGGAATACCTGTTCAGGACGGTTTCTTCGGTGGCGCCGACGGCCTCGTTCGGCCTGGACTTCGGCGAGATCTACAAGCGCTCGGTGATCGGCGTGCGCGTGTACGGCGTGCCCGCGAGCGACAAGACCGCGCTGGCCGCCTATTTCAGGCGCATCAATGACGATTTTCACCGGCAGGCCAGGAACACCGAGTACCACCGGGGCGAAATCCGCTATGACTACTTGCGCCTCAACTGTGCCAAGACCATTGGCGCGGCATTCCGCTACGGCGCCGGCTACAAGGACCTGGAGGTCACGAGCGCCAGGGTCCTGTCCGGACGCCGGGTGGTAGCGGCCGCCACGGCCAACGTCCCGACCGAGATGGCGATGAAGCTGGTCCGGGAGTGGGGAGCGCGCGGGTACGGCATGGACGTCGTGCTGTACAAGAAGTACGGCGGCTCGACCTATGTGGACCCGCTGGAGGAGGAAAAGGTGGCCTTCAAGGACTTGCCCAACCGCTTTCCTTCGGTCCTGTCCCTGGATTTCCGCAGGGAACAGGGTGCCTACAAGGACTTCGACAACCTCTTTGCCATGTACCTCCTGTACAACCTTGGCCGGTACAGCGTGCGCGTCAACGAGCAGACACTGCGGCTGGAGATCGAGAAAGAGAAGGAACCGATGACCTATGCCGAGGCCGCCGCGCTTGCCGACCGGAACGCCAGGTCCGACAGCAGGAATTTCCGGCGCGGCATTCTGTTCCGGCCGCTGGGTACCAGGATCGGGGAGACGCCGGACAACACGCATCTTTATGACTATTCGGCGAGGGATGCAGAAGGGAGGAAGGCAGCGCAATAGCGCTTGCGTGCCGCGAGCCGTGGGGCGTGACGAAGTCCCAAGACAAAAACGGGCAGCTCGCGCTGCCCGTTCTGTTTGCAGCCGGCATCGAGGTAATCGACATTCGAGGCATGGTGCACGCGGTGCGCCGACGGGGTGTTGAACACGTATCCGAACCAGCCAGGCTTCGGGATCCGGGTGGTGTGCGGCCAGAACTGGCACAGCAGGTCCAGGCTCGGCGGACGCGCCGCGCCGTGTAATACCGCGACATGTTTTCCACGGCGAAATGCGCGCGATGTCCTCCTATAGTTCGGTCCGTTGCCGCGCTGCACGGTGCGGCCCGAACCAAACCTGAAGGACCTGACATGACCTCACGCTTTCCCCGCCTGCTTGGCGCCGCCACCGGTGCGCTGATCATCCTGGCCAGCACGCCGGCGTTTGCCGGGTGGTCCGGCCACGGTACGGCCTACACGCCGCGCGGCACCTACAACGGCGCGCACTTCGGCTCCTGCGGTGGCGGCAGCTGCTCGCATGCCGGTGGCGTGGTCGGCCCTTGGGGCGGCCTGGCCACCAACACCGGCACCGTGACCCGCAACGCGCCCGGGCAGTTCTCGAACAGCGGCACCGCGACCGGCCCGAACGGCCGCTCGGTCCAGCACGACGGCAATACCAGTTGCGCCGGCGGCACGTGCTCGCACACCGGAAGCCTCACCGGGCCCGACGGGCAAACCGCCAATACCGCGGGAACCGTGACGCGCGAAGGCGCCGGCCAGTATGCATCGTCCGGCACCGTGACCGGCGCGAACGGCAGCACCGTGAGCCACGCGGCCTCGACGACCTGCGCCGGCGCGACCTGTGCGCGCTCGGGCACGGTCACGGGGGCGGATGGGGGCACCGTGACGCACTCCGGCAGTGCGACCCGCGTGGCGCCGGGCGTCGTGACCACAGGCGGAGGCAGCACCGTCGTCCATGGCAGCACGGTCGTGGCCACGGGCACGGTGGCGACCGGCACGGTCACGACAGGTGGTGCGGTCGTGGCCGTGGCCACGCCGCCGGTGGTCGTCGCGCCGCCGCCTGCGCCCGCCGCTGTCTATATCCCGCCGCCGGCACCGGCCACGGTCTTTGTCGCGCCCCCGCCCGCGAAGGTGGTGGTCGCGCTGCCGCCGCCCGCGCCGGCGACGGTCATCGTCGGTACTGCTCCGCTGCCGCGTACGGTATATGTCGCGCCGCGAACGGTCTATCTCGCGCGTCCGCCGCGCGCGGCCGTGATGGTGCCGGGCCATTGGGCTGGTGGCGTGTGGGTGCCCGCGCACATCGTGTAACGGCAGAACCCGCCGCTTTCAGTCGCGACACCATGCCGAGCGTGCCGGCCATGCGACGGCGGACGTCATGAAGAAGATGATTGCAGTCCTTCTCTTGTGTATTGTTTCTTCAGGAAGCCGTGGGGCCAGGACTATGCCGGAGAACCCGCCATGGAGCAGGTGAACAGGATTATCGTGCTCGACGACGAGGCCGAGCTGCGCAATATGCTGCAACGGTTCCTGACCGGGCACGGGTTCCGCGTGCGCGCGGTCGCCGACGGCAAGCAGCTCGACCGCCACCTGCACCGCGAGCCCTATGACCTGCTCGTGCTGGACCTGATGATGGAGCCCGAGGATGGCCTCACGGTGTGCCGCCGACTGCGCGCCGAAGGCCAGACGCTGCCGATCCTGATGCTGACCGCCAAGGGCGATCCGATGGACCGCGTGGCGGGCCTGGAGACCGGCGCCGACGACTACCTGGCCAAGCCCTTCGTACCGGATGAACTGGTGGCGCGCATCCGCGCGCTGCTGCGGCGCCAGAAGATGGCCGCGGGCGACCCCACCGTGACCTCGCAGACGCTTCGCTTCGGCGAATTCAGCTTCGACGTCGGCAAGCAGACGCTGATGCGCCGCGGCGAGCCGGTGGAGGTGCATTCCGCGCAGATGCTGCTGCTGCACGCGCTGGGCTCTTCGCCCAACCGCGCGGTGAGCCGCGACAACCTGCTCGCGCGCGCGCGCGGGCGCGATCACGATGCGCTCGATCGCAGCATCGACGTGCAGATCCTGCGGTTGCGCCAGATCGTCGAGGACGATCCGTCCAAGCCGCGCTTCATCAAGACCGTGTGGGGCGTCGGCTACATGCTGGTGGCCGGCGTCGAGCCGTAATGCGCATCGGGCTGCCGCGCTCGCTGCTGGCGCGCAATATCGCGCTGCTGGTGGTGCTGGTGGCGATCACGCAGGCCTGTTCGCTGAGTGTGCTGCTGCATTTCGTGCAGCGGCCGCGCATCGAGCGCGCGGCCATCATCTTCGCCGACTACGTGAAGATGCTCGACGGCGTACTCGGCGCCATGCCTGCCGGCACGGGCGCTGCGGTGGCGCAACGGCTCGGCGCGCAGTTGCAGGACCCCGAGCAGGCCGCGCCGCGGGCCGACCCCGAGCTGCTGCAGCTGTTCCGCACCTACCAGCGCGACGTGTTCCTGAATGCCCTGCAGCGCCACCTGCCGCCCGACATGCCGGTGCGATGGCAGTCCGGCGATGACGAGCGGCTATGGATCCGGCTGCATGTGGCGGACCTGCCGCGATGGGTCGCCATGCCGATGACCGAGGATGCCCACGCGGGCGGCATCGCCACTGCACTGGTGTTGTCGACCGCGCTGGCGCTGCTGGCCGCGCTGACGGGCTACCTGATCCAGCTCCACCTGAACCGTCCGCTGCGCGACCTTGCACAAGCCGCGCGCCACATCTGCGCGGGCGAATCGCCGCCACCGCTGCCGACCGACGGGCCCACGGAGATCGCCCAGGTCAGCAGCGCCTTCAACCAGATGACGCAGGCGCTGCAGCAGGCCGAGCAGACGCGGGCGCTGATGCTCGCCGGTGTCTCGCACGATATCCGCACGCCCCTGACCAAGCTGCGCCTGGCGATGGCCATGTCGATCCCGCGCGGCGCCGATGATGATTTCGTGGCATCGGCCGAAGGCTATCTCGACCACATCGAGACCATCCTGCAGCAGTTCATGGACTATGCGGGCAGTGGCGAGAAGGAGCTGCCGCAGCCCGGCGACATCAATGCGCTGGTCGGCCAGCTCGCGTCGGACTTCGCCGGGCTCGGCCACGAGTTCGAGCTGTCGCTTGGCGACCTGCCGCCGGTTCCGTACCGGCCGGTCAGCCTGTTGCGCCTGCTGATGAACCTGATGCAGAACGCCGTCGTCTACGGCAAGACGGGCCTGGGTGTGCGCACCTGGCACGACGGCGAACACGCCTGCATCGCCGTGTGCGACCGCGGCACCGGCATCGCGGCGGCGGAGCTGGAGCAGCTCAGGGCGCCGTTCAGCCGCGGCGCCAACGCGCGCGGCCATGCGGGCGGCACCGGCCTGGGCCTGGCGATCGTCGATCGCATCGCGCGCCTGCACGGTGGTTCGCTGCAGTTCCGCGCGCGCGACGGTGGCGGCACGGAGGCGGTGGTTTCGCTGCCGCTGCACATACCAGGCGCTTAGCGCACCGGCGCACATTGCGCCATCGTACCGTGACATCGCGCGAAATAATTGCCGCATGGCGCTTTGCAGGGGGATTTTCCATACTTTGGTCACCGAGACGCGACGCACCGCAACACCTCGCGGTGACAGCGTTGCCGACCACCGAATGGCACCCGCCCCCGACCAAGGAATCGATATGCGCACCACCTTCCGCACCACCTTTCAAGCCCTCGCCCTGAACACCAGGCGCCTGGCGGCTGCCGCCGTTGCCGCAAGCGCCATGCTTGCCGCCGGCTGCGCCAGCGCCGGCGTGACCGGCATCCAGCAAACCGGCCTGCTGCAGCCGGTGCACGCGGACGTCATCTATGTGCACGCGTTCCATGCCGATGCGGAACAGGTGAAGCTTGACGGTGGCCTCGCGCAGAAGCTGAAGACGATGGCCTCCGGCGGCTCGGCCGCCAGCGCGCAATCCGGCACCGCCGCGCAAGCCCGCGAACAGGTGGCGGACGAGATCGTGCGCCGCTTGCAGGCCCAGGGGCTGCATGCCGTGCGCGCCGATGGCCCGGCGCCCGCCAATGCCAGCGCGCTGATCGTCGACGGCGATTTCAGCAAGATCGATGAAGGCTCCAGCCGCCGTCGCCTGCTGATCGGGCTGGGCGCCGGCAAGAGCGAAGTCGGTGTCGCCGTGCGGATCTCATACCAGCCCGCCAACGGTGCGCCGGTGCCGCTGCAAAGCTTCCTGGCCACCGCCGACAGCGGCCATATGCCCGGCGTCGCCGAGACCGCCGGCGTGGGCGCGGCGGCCGGCCATCTTGCCACGGCTGCGGCGGCGGGCACGGGTGTGCACGGCGTGTCCGAAGTGAAGCGCGACAGTGTGGTTGCCGACGCCACGCGACTGGCGGATTCGATCGCCAGGCAGGTGACCGCCGCGAGCACCGAAGAAGGGTGGCTGTCGGCCGCTGCCGCCAGCTGAGCGCGGTTCGGGTGCCGCGCAGGTGTCCAGGCAGGTGTTGCGTGCATCGGGAGGCACCTCGAGGCGTTCCGAAAGCGTATGCGGCGATTTGTGACTAAGCTGGTAGTGGCTGTCCGGTTGCGCCGGCAGTTCGGTTTTCCGTACGCAAGGAGATCACCATGAAGACAAAAAAAGCGCTGCCCGCGCTGTTGCTGATCGCTGGCGTCCTGACGGCTTCCGCCGGCTTTGCCGAGACCAAGGGCAAGTCGAAGGCGGCTGCGCCCGCCGCGCCGGCCTCTGCCGCCGCCACGTCGCCCTACATGCAGATCCAGGAATGGAAGAAGGGCGATCGCCTGCCCACCGAATTCCGCGACCGGCAGTATGTGATCGATGACTGGAAGCAATACAGCCTGCCGGCGCCGCGCAAGGGCACGCACTGGGTGGGTGTCGGTGCGAACTACTATCTGGTGGCGCCCAATGGCGTGATCCAGCAGGTAGGTGCCGGAACCTGACGCCGATCGCGGCCAATTCATCCTCCTGCAACAAAGAAGCCGCCCGCGCGGGCTGACCTGCGCGGGCGGCTTTTTCCTGGTTGTTCCGGCAGCGTCAGATGCCGAGGATCTTCTTCGCCTCGAGCAGCGACTTCATCGCCTCGTCGTGCTGGCCGGCCTTGTGGTAGGCCTCGCCTTCGGCGCGCAGCTTCTGCACGCGCGCGGCGTCTCCCGGCGACAGCGCCGGCTTGGTCGAGAGCTTGGCGTCGATCGCCTTCATCTCGTTGGGGCAGTTGTGGGCCAGGGCAAGGGTGCTGGCGCCGGCCAGCAGGATTGCCGTGAGGATGGAAAGAGTCTTGCGCACGTTCCCTCCCGTTCATGAGGTTGGGAAATCCAGCATAGTCCATGCGCGGTGCCGTCGCCCGGGCTGCTGCCGGGAAGGTGCGTCGGCAGGCATTCCGGTGTTATGTTGGAGGTACCGCACTGGCTGGCATCGTCCCGACCGTCCCGACTGTCCTGACCGCGCATGGAATCCTCCGCCGAGCACTACTCCCTGGCCTTGCTGTGCGCCGCCATCCTGACGGTGACGGTGGTGGCCATTCATTACGAGGCGCTGCGGCTGTTCTCGGCGCTGCACCCGAAGCGCTGGAGCGGGCGCGTCAATATCGGCGTGCTGATCATGTGCATCATCCTGGTCCACTGCCTCGAGGCCATGGTCTTCGCGCTGGGGTTCTGGTTGTGCGACCACGGGCTCGGCCTGGGCGGGCTCACCAGCAGCCGCGAGATCACGCCGGTGGTCTATGTCTATTTCGCGCTGGAAACCTACACCACGCAGAGCCTCGGCGACGTCTATCCGGTCGGCGCGAGCCGGCTGATCGCCAGTATCGAACCGCTGGTCGGCCTGATCCTGATCGGCTGGTCGACGTCATTCACCTACGTGATGATGCGGCGCGACTGGCAGTTCGATGAAAAGGCACACGCGGAAAAGCGGTCGGGGCAGTAGCGGCTGCCGGCCTGCCATGAGCCCGCAGGCAATGGTTGATCGGCGATACTCGGTGCCTTGAGCCACTCTCAAGAAACAGAAGTGAAGGTGGTTGTGTTCATGTGGCCACCTCTATCGGATTGACCTGGAACCCGAGGGCCGTGGCCCGGCGTTTGAGCGCGGCAATACTGCGCTGG